>NZ_RDSD01000027.1 GCF_003712195.1 Proteiniphilum sp. X52
AAAGTGGCACGGTTTGAACCGAAAAAGGTGGCACACATAGACCGAAATCACTGGCACAAATCAAACCGTTTTATCCAAATTGGGAAGAAGTGGTGGATTTTTATTCTACCGAAGAAGCGCACAAAAAATTTAATGCTGATTCCGCGATGAAACTTTCAATTTCCCTTGCGCCGGAAGATTATTATAAAAATGATTATAAATATGTTGATGTTTTGTTTTTTCAGAAAAAAGAAAGAGGCTTCATAAGTTTCTTCTGTTTTTATACTGATAGAGCGCGTGGAAATTTTAATCATTATTGGAAAAAGATAGAAGAAGCATTCTATTATGAAGATTAGCATACTTTCTCGTTGATGAGGTAGTACAAAAAATTAAATTTATGTCGAAATACATGATGGCAGGGTCAAAAGAGGTGCACCCAAAATCAGGCTTAATTCAGCAATTTCTTGGCATCGTTCAACTTTTCCTGCCAGTCGGAAGACGGTTCCAGTGTGTTGAAATACTCGATAGCCTCTTCCAGTCGATTCAATTTTGCCAGTGATTCAGGCGTATTCTCCTGGGTGTATTGTCCCCGCAACACCCGGATCTTTTCCGCATCCTGAATCCCTTCCACCAGGCGTTCGAAACGGATAGAGCTACGGGCGTCGGGATAAACCATATAGGTGTCTCCGGCCGGCCATGTCCTGAAACGCGAATCGGTGAGCGGATTTTCAACCCATGAGTTGTAGGCCCAACGCAGGAAGCCATCAAAATCGGCAGCTACGGCATACCATGCGGCATAGACAGATTCGGCCGGTGCGGAGAAGGTAAACATATTGGGAAACTTATCGGAACAGCAAACATAATAGGTGGTGATCAGCCCTTTGCCCCTTCGCGCGGCGATCTCCTCTTTGGTCACCTCATTACCGGCCCCGACACAAATATCCTTTATCCACGGGTAATCCCTGTAACTCTTATGGTTGTCGGCCAAAGAAACACCCAGCTCGGGAGCCACGCTCTCCAATACCTTCAACGCCGCCTGCATATCTGCCGGTGCGCGCTCATCCATGGCTATATTGGTTATCTCCAACCATCCTTTTTCGCGTAAGTGGCTGGTAAAATCTTTCAGGAAGACGCTCCACATCTCCACGTATTCTTTCGACTGGGCTTTCAGCTCCACGGTGACCAACTCTCTCTTTCCCATATCATTATAGTGCAGCTTGTTATTCCAAGTGAGCAAAGAGTAGCAATTGATCATCTTGTCGATACCCAGCTCCATCATATACTCCACCCATTTATCGAAGATGGTATAGTCGAAAGTCCAGCTTTGGTCTTCATGTTTTGTCCAGACGATCATGTCGGCGTACGCATCATAACACTGATTATTCCACGGATCCATATTCAGGGTAGCGGTGATCACTTTCTGTCCCGCATCGACCAGCATCTTCATCAGTGGTTTCATTTTCTCGAAATGGGCATCGCTCCACACTTCCAGGTTATGCACCCTTGCCACGGCCGAAGGATGTTGCCACAGGTCGAGATGATAGCGCCACTCCGACGGTTCGGGCAGCACCTGGTCCACCACATTCAACGTTATTTCAAAATCCTCCACCTTACTTCCTCCCGCATACAGTTTCAGGGTAGTCTTATAGTCCCCGGCAACAGCATCGGAGGGAATGGCAAAAGTCAGCCACACCGGCCTGACGCTCTTGGCTTCTATATTGAAGCACTCCAGGTTATCCAACATGTCCGCTGCCAGTGATGACGGAAAATCTTCAGGTTTGCGGTATCCGCAACCGGGGCCGAACTCATCGGTCATCACGTAGCGGACAAACCTTGCCTGCGCGACAGATGCAGGCAGTTTAGCTCCCGGTGCCTGAAAGTCGGTGAATTCAAATTCTACCTGATCGGCATTCGAAAGCGACCATAAAAGCAGTTGGGCTGATACTTTTTCCCCTTTCCAGCCTGTAACCGTCACGCTCTTATTGAGAGGCACCTGGGGCGCCGCCGATTTCGGCAGTTTGTCGTCAATCGAAATAAAGGATGCCTGTAACCCCGCGGGCACGCTCGACCAGTCGGATAATGTATCGTTTGCCGGATCCCGCATCTCTTCAAAAGTGTCACACTCCTTTTTCGGACGCTTGCTTTCGCATGAGAAAAAGGTCAAAACCTGTAACCCTATCAACATGGATAGGGATAATCGTAAAATAGTGGATGAAATACTCATAGGAAATAAGATAATAGATATATTCTGTTATTGCAAGTCCAAGATTCCCCATCGCCACCGTAGGAAAACGTGAGGAAGCGTCGCCCGTCTGATATCCGTGACTCAGATGGAAATTCCGGATAAAAGGGAGCCCATTCGGAAGATGTCGCTGTCGCATGATAGGAATCTTCCACCCTGATTGACGGAAGGGTCATTCATATCACCTAAATAACAGGATCATTAAAAGAGAATCCTCCCGACACCCGCAATTACAGCAGGCAAAAATAATCATTATTTCCGTAGCAAAAAATTAAATACAACCGCCATATTCTGTATTTTTATTGCATTTTGTCAATTATTCCGCTATCTTTGCAATAAATTCAAATGTTAGCAATGCAGAGATTGTATTCAACATACCTCCACACGACCACTACTATGACCATGACCCCTTAGGGGGTTATGTAAATTCTTCGCACCCGGCCTCGACCGTTATTATTTGATGAGTTCATTCATGAATGTGTTGATTTGCTGATTAAATTATCACTCCTTGTCCCGTCTTCCCTGAAAATCGGGACAAGTTCCCGAAGGATCGGGACACGTTGTCGCGATCAACCAATGAGTCTTTCAATTCCAATTCCAAAAATGTTTCATATAACCTCAAGGTTAAAAATATAATCAATATGAAGGTGATGAAATTCGGGGGAACATCCGTAGGTGATCCCGATAGTTTACAACGAGTCAAGAAGATCATAGAAAGAGAGAGGGAGCCTGTCATTGTGATAGTTTCCGCACTGGGCGGTGTAACAGACCGCCTGTTACTGTCTGCCGATTTCGCCTTGAACGGCAACCCCGGTTATAAGCCCCTGATCGACGAAATAATTCTGCGCCATGAGGAATTGATCGAAAAGATGATCTCTTCTGCTGACGATAAAAAAGAATTAAAACAAAAGACGGGGCAGTTATTCGAAGAGTTACGCAATATTTTACAAGGAGTATTCCTTATTGGCGATCTGTCACAGAAGACCTCCGACAAAATCGTCAGCTACGGAGAGCGCCTTTCCTCGCTTATTATCAGCAAGATAATCGACATGGCCCAGCTATACGATGCCACAAATTTCATTAAAACCGATAAACAATTCCGTAATCATATCCCCGATCTGGCACGTTCAAATGAATTGATCCGGAAAACTTTTTCCGAAATGCCGCCCCCTCGTGTGGCAATCGTCCCCGGATTTATCTCTTCGAGCAACGACAATAATGATATCACGAACCTGGGACGGGGTGGGTCGGACTATACGGCCGCTATCATCGCGGCAGCGATGGATGCTTCGGTGCTGGAGATATGGACGGATGTGGACGGGTTTATGACAGCCGATCCAAAAATCATCAATTCAGCCTATGTCATCGAGGAGTTGTCGTTTACCGAAGCGATAGAGTTGTCCAATTTCGGAGCAAAGGTCATCTATCCCCCCACCATTTTCCCTGTTTACCATAAGAATATCCCCATACGAGTCAAAAACACGTTTCATCCGGAAACGGAAGGCACACTAATCCGAAATATTCAACCCACACGGAACGGAAAAATCATCAAAGGTATCTCGTCGATCAACGATACCGCCCTGATCACCATTCAGGGATTAGGTATGGTAGGTGTGATTGGAGTAAACAAACGCATCTTTTCCGCACTGGCCGATAACGGCATCAGCGTCTTTATCGTTTCACAGGCATCGTCGGAGAACAGTTCCTCCATTGGAGTGCGATCGCAGGATGCCCTCCTTTCACAACAAGTGCTTAGAAAAGAATTTGCCCATGAGATAGGAATGGGAAGCATCAACGATATCATAGTGGAATATGATCTGGCGACCATTGCCATTGTCGGGCAAAACATGAAACATGTGCCCGGTATTGCAGGGAAATTTTTCGGTGCTTTGGGACGGAATGGCATCAGTATTGTGGCGCTGGCACAGGGAGGAGGTGAGACCAATATCTCCTGTGTAATTGCCAAATCAGACCTGAAGAAGTCGCTCAACGTGATTCACGACTCCTTCTTCCTGTCGCCGTACCAGGAGTTGAACCTGTTCATCGTGGGTACCGGCACCGTGGGTGGCAACCTGCTGGAACAAATCAAACAGCAGCAACACACACTCAAGGAGCACAACAAATTACGGATCAATATAGTAGGTATCGCCAACGGCCGCAGGGCATTGTTCACCAGGGAGGGTATTCCATTGGACGGATACTTTGATAACCTGATGAAAAACGGCGTACCAAGTTCACCGGAACGGATCCGTGATGAGATCATCAAAATGAATATATTTAACTCCGTGTTTGTCGATTGCACGGCAAGTCCGGAGATAGCAAAGCTCTATGGCGAGCTGATGGCGAAAAACATTTCGGTGGTCACCGCCAACAAGATCGCAGCCTCGTCCGACTATGAGAGTTATCGTCATCTGAAAGAAACTGCCCGCAAAGCGGGTGTGAAATTCCTGTTCGAAACAAATGTAGGAGCGGGACTTCCTATCATCAACACAATGAACTCCCTGACCAACTCGGGTGATAAGATCGTGAAACTGGAAGCAGTACTCTCCGGCACGTTGAATTTTATCTTCAACACATTGAGTGAAGATATCCCGTTCAGTAAAGCAATACGGATGGCAGTGGAGGCGCAGTTCGCCGAACCTGACCCGCGTATAGACCTGAGTGGCCTGGATGTAACGCGGAAGCTGGTAATTCTCTCCCGCGAGGCAGGTGCCCGCGTAAATCAAACCGATGTAAGGAAAAACCTCTTTGTGCCCCAGAAATATTTTGACGGTTCACTGGAAGAGTTCTGGAAGAGTATTCCTGAGATGGATACATCGTTCGAGGCACGCCGGCAGGAACTGGCGAAAGAGGGAAAACGACTCCGGTTCGTGGCATCGTATGATAACGGCAATTGTGAAGTAGGCCTGCGGGAGGTGGAACAGGGACATCCTTTCTATGACCTGGAAGGCAGCAACAACATCATCATGATCACTACCGAGCGGTATAATGAATATCCCATGGTGATCAAAGGGTATGGCGCCGGAGCCGGCGTAACGGCCGCGGGCGTATTTGCAGACATCATCTCAATTGCAAATATCAGGTAGCGTCCGCTGCGTTCGTAAATAGAACTCGGATCTTAATTATGAATTATAAGTGAGGAATTCTCACTGAAGGCATTTTCAATTATCAAATCTCAAGCAAATGAAACCGACATGTTTACAATAATCATTACCCACCCGAAGGGAATGAATATTTCCGTTAAGCTAAATGAGCAAAGGACAAACTTGTTTGGACTATGCCATAGCGAGGAAATATCTAACTTTAGTGAATATTTTGAACATCAAAGGTTCCATATACCGAAATAAAACAATAAAATAATCATATGAAACGAGCGTGATAATCAATATTACACAAGATCATGACTAAAGCGAGTTCCATATGACACCATTGAAAATAAATATTTTAGTCATATGAAATATATAATAATTCTTGGCGACGGCATGGCCGACGAACCCATTGCCTCATTGGGAAATAAGACAACTATACAGGCTGCCGCCACACCCTACATGGATCTATTGGCACGAAAAGGCAGAAACGGACTGTTACACACTGTTCCCGAAGGGTTTGCCCCAGGCAGCGAGATCGCCAACCTCTCGGTCATGGGATACGATGTCGCTTCGGTATACGAGGGCCGCGGCGTACTGGAAGCAGCCAGCATGGGCGTGGATATCATGTCGGGAGAGATGGGGATGCGCTGCAACCTGGTCTGTCTCGACGGCGACCTGTTGAAAAATCATTCGGCGGGACATATCTCCACTACCGAATCAGCCGAACTGATCCGGTTCCTCGACGAGAGATTGGGAAACGGCGTATTTAGTTTCTACCCTGGCGTTTCCTATCGTCATCTGCTGAAAATGAAAGGTGGCGACAAGAGACTCCGCTGCACTCCTCCCCACGATATTCCGGAACAACCGTTCCGGCCGCACCTGGTGCAACCCGATGACGATGAGGCAAGGCCGACCGCCGAAGCTTTGAACCGGTTGATCTTTACTTCCCAGCAGATACTGGCAGATCATCCCATCAACAAAAAGAGAATAGCGGAAGGAAAAGCCCCTGCCAACAGTATCTGGCCCTGGTCGCCCGGATTTCGTCCTAAGATGAGGCCGCTCAATGAGATGTTCCCGATCCGAAGTGGCGCCGTGATCTCGGCGGTAGACCTGATCCGGGGGATCGGCGTATATGCCGGCCTGGAAGTGATCATGGTGGAAGGAGCCACGGGCCTTTACGACACCAATTACGAAGGCAAAGCAGAGGCAGCACTGAAAGCCTTGAAAGAAAAAGATTTTGTATATCTACACATTGAAGCCAGCGACGAGGCAGGGCATGAAGGCGACGCATCCTTGAAAGTGAAAACCATCGAGTATTTGGATGCACGCATAGTAAAGACCATTTATGAGGAGACTTTACAATGGGACGAACCAGTCACTATCGCCATCCTGCCCGATCATCCCACCCCCTGCGCCATACGCACACATACACGCGAGCCTATTCCTTTCCTGATCTATCACCGGGACATTGAACCCGACAGCGTGCAGATATATGATGAGTTCGCCGCAAAAGAGGGAAGTTACGGATTGCTCCACGGCGATCAGTTCATGAAAGCCCTCTTTGCAAGATAAGCGCCACGGTGGGAAAGAGGGCCCAATAACGACATACCCAGATTTTCATTGTAACAATGTGACGACTCGATGATCATTCTCATTGGCACATTAGCACATTGACACATTAGCACATTGGCACATTAGCACATTAGCACATTAGTACATTAGTACATTAGTACATTAGCACATTAGCACATTGGCACATTGGCACATTGGCACATTGACACATTGACACATTAGTAAATTATGAAATATTACAGCACAAATAAAAAGGCACCGGCAGTTTCCCTGCGGGAAGCGGTGGTAAAAGGGTTGGCTCCGGATAGGGGGCTTTATATGCCCGAGAGGATTGCGCGGCTTTCTGAGACCTTTTTCGCCGAGATGGGAAATTCCGGGTTGCAGGAAATCTCCAAAATTGTCGCGGAGGCGTTTTTCGGGGAGGATATTCCAAAAGATAAGCTGGACGCCATTGTGGAGGGCACATTGAATTTTGAGATACCACTCAAAAAAGTGGAAGAGGGGATTTATGCGCTAGAACTGTTTCATGGCCCCACTTTCGCTTTCAAAGATGTGGGAGCCCGCTTTATGGCGCGGATGCTTTCCCATTTCGTGCAGGAACGGCAGGAAGAGGTGAACGTACTCGTGGCTACTTCCGGAGATACCGGCAGCGCCGTTGCCAATGGTTTTCTGGGTGTGAAAGGGATCAACGTCTTTGTATTGTATCCCTCCGGAAAGGTAAGCAAGATGCAGGAGGCCCAGTTCACCACACTGGGAGAAAATATTGTCGCGCTGGAGGTAGAAGGCACATTCGACGACTGCCAGGCTCTGGTGAAGTCGGCATTTATGGATGAGGGGTTGAACAGGCTGTTCAACCTGACCTCTGCCAATTCAATCAATGTGGCCCGTTTCCTGCCGCAATCATTTTATTACTTCTGGGCCTATGCGCAATTGGCACGGCAGGCACAGTTCACAAAGACAGTGATATCCGTTCCGAGCGGAAATCTGGGGAATCTCACCGCGGGGCTTTTCGCCAAACGGATGGGATTGCCGGTCGACCGGTTTATCGCCGCCAACAACCGGAATGATGTTTTCAGGGAATATATCCAAACCGGGCACTATAACCCAAAAGCATCGCTGCAGACCATTGCCAATGCCATGGATGTGGGAGCCCCCAGTAATTTCGACAGGATCCTCGACCTCTACGGGCATTCGCACGCGGCCATCACTGGCGATATTTCAGCATACCGATATAATGACGAAGAGATCAGGGCAACCATCAATAAAGTCAATCGTCAGTCAGGATACCTTCTTGATCCGCACGGAGCATGCGCTTATATGGCACTGAAAGAAGGGAAAAAAGAGGACGAAACGGGGATATTCCTCGCCACCGCACACCCGGCCAAATTCGGTGAGACGGTCGAGGCATGCACCGGAATCCCCGTACAAATACCGGATGCCCTGGCCTTGTTTATGCAGCACACAAAACAATCACTTCCTTTACCCAATGACTTCAATCTGTTTAAAAAGAAGCTCATCGGCCAGTCTTAAGTTTCTTTTTATTATTTTTGCTGCGAATTAATCCATTAATGTGTAGTTTTGCGTTCAAAACCATACGCTAACTGCTGATTCCGCATGAGGCAACTATTACGATATATATTTTTATATTTTATGCTGGCCATCCCTTTGCAAGGTTTCTTTGTCCGCAAAGCAACTGCAGCAACAGATCCGACAGTATGGAAGGCCGCCTCCGCCGACCCCGCAGCCCTCACCCAACGGCAGGATTCCGCAGCCCTCATCCAACCACCGGATTCCCTCCCGGCACATCGCGACACTGTCTCCACCAAACAGGTATTGGAAACTGCGGTATTTTATAACGCAAAAGATTCCACGGTATTTACCGGCACCAATATGGGCTACCTTTACGGGGATGCAGATGTCAAATATGGGAATTTGGCCATCAAAGGTGAGTATATCACCGTGGATCTGGACAGTAGTATTATCTCATCTACTTTCGGACTCGATTCGGCAGGAAAAGAGTTTGGCTACCCTGTTTTCTCGGAAGGGGGCATGGAGTATGAGATGAAGAAAGTACGCTACAATTTCGATACCCGCAAAGCATTCATCACTAATGTTGTCACACAGCAGGGAGAGGGGCATATCGTGGCCAATGAGGCGAAGATGAACCCCGACAACTCTTTCTATATGCGGAATGCGAAATATACCACATGTGACCGGCACGACCATCCCCACTTCTACCTCAACCTCTCGAAAGCAAAAGTGCGTCCCGAGAAGGATGTCGTTACCGGACCGGCATGGTTGGTAGTGGCCGATGTGCCGCTATTTCCCATCGTGCTGCCTTTTGCTTTCTTCCCCTTTACTAAAACCTATTCCTCGGGTATTATCATGCCCAGTTACGGCGATGAGATGACACGGGGGTTCTACCTTCACAACGGCGGATATTATTTTGCATTGAGCGATTATATTGATCTGGCTGTCACGGGAGAGATCTACACAAAAGGCTCATGGGGTATTGGCGCGCGCTCCAACTATCGTAAACGATATAAATTCTCCGGGAATTTCAATGTATACTACCTCAACACCGTCACCGGGGAGAAAGAACTCAAAGATGTGGTACCCGAGGCCTATTCCGTGGCGCAAGACCTCCGCATCAACTGGACTCACTCGCAGGATCCGAAAGCCAACATGTATCGCACCCTGTCGGCCAGTGTGAACTTTTCCACCAGCAGGAATAACCACAGGGACCTCAGCCGCCTCTACCAGCGGGAAGCCTCCCAAAACACCAAAAGTTCGAGCGTAAACATCACGCAACGTTTCCCTGATTCACCATGGAGCCTCTCGGCCACCATGACCATCAACCAGGTGTCACGCGACTCTACCATTGCCGCCACATTGCCCAACCTCACCCTCAACATGAGTCGGATAAACCCTTTTAAGAGGAAAAATGCAATAGGCAGTGAACGGTGGTACGAAAAAATATCGATGAGTTACTCCGGAGAGTTCCGCAACTCCATCACGACAAAAGAAGACCGGTTTCTGAAATCGAATCTGATACACGACTGGACAAACGGCATGCGTCATAACATTCCCGTGAGCGCGACCTTTACCCTGTTCGATTTCATTCAGGTATCCCCATCGTTCAATTACACAGAGCGCTGGTATACCGGCGCACACAAGCAAGCCTGGGATCCTGTCGCCAAGAGGCATGTTCCGGTGGATACCATACACGGATTGAAGCGTGTATATAATTACAGCACTTCGATCAGCGCACAGACTAAAGTGTATGGGATGTACACTCCCTGGAAAGTTTTCGGGGACAAGGTGCAGGCAATCCGGCATGTATTTTCTCCCAGCATCAGCCTGAGTTACCAACCGGACTTCGGTGATCCCAGATACAATTTTTATGAAACATACACCTACAGGAACGAGTATGGCGAAGATGTGGAATACACCTATTCGCCCTATTCCAACATGATGTTCGGAACCGCTCCCCGAGGTGAGAGCGGAAGTATCGGCTTCGATTTCAAGAACAACGTCGAAATGAAAGTACTGAACGATAAAGATTCTACCGGAGTTCGAAAGATAAGTTTGATCGACGACCTGGGGATCAACTTCAGTTACAACATGATGGCCGATTCGATGAAGTGGAGCAACATCAATACAAATATCCGCCTGAAGTTGTCAAAATCATACACCCTCAGCCTGAATGCCACCTGGGATCCCTATCTGTATGAACTGGATCATAACAACAGCCCCCGCAGGGTAGACAAACTCAGGGTATTGAACGGCAAAGGATTCGGCAAACTGATGAATACCGGCACCTCTTTCTCCTACTCTCTGAATCAGGATACTTTTAAAAAATGGTTCGGCCGCGACAATGATAGTTCCGGGAAGAATAAAAACGAGCCGGATCCGAATTTGCCGGATGACGGTACAATAGGAGCAAACCCGTATGAAGAAGCCGAAAAAAGAAGAGGTGCATTCGATCAACCCGACAGCTCTATGGGTGAATTCGACAGCGACGGTTATCTGAAGAATCCTGTGAATTGGAACCTCTCGTTTAATTATTCGTTGCGGTACGGATACGGGAACTTTAATACCGATCGGATGGAGTATGAGGGAAAACTCACCCATAATTTCGGGCTGAGCGGTTCTATCCAACCCACCAAGAACTGGAATTTCACTTTCAATACCGATTACAATTTCGATCAGAAGAAATTCACCAATATCAACTGCACACTCACACGGAATCTGCATTGTTGGAGCATGTCCGCCAGTTTTATCCCTATCGGTCCCTATAAATCCTATAATTTCACCATCCGTGCCAACTCCTCACTGCTCCAGGATTTGAAGTGGGACGAACGCAGCTCTCCCTATGACCAGGGAGTAAGTTGGTACTGATAACGTGGAAAGGAGGGAAAGACGGAAAGAGGGAGGGTGGAAGGTGGAAGGTGGAAACGTGGGAAGGTGGAAAGATGATCAGGTGATCAGGTGCGAAGGGAGCTTTCCCGGCGGTAAGCGTATTATTTCTTATCACCCCAGCGCTTTCTCATAAGTTCATTCATTTTCGATTCGGCGGGATTGGGCTGAGGATCCCAAAACCGACTATTCTTTAACTCTTTGGGTAAATACTCCTGCCTCACAAAATTATTCTCGTAATCGTGCGCGTATTTGTATTCCTTCCCGTAATCGAGTTCCTTCATCAGCGAAGTGGGAGCATTGCGCAAATGTAACGGTACGGGCAGGTTACCGGTGTTCTCCACTTTCGCCATAGCGCTGTCAATAGCCAGGTAGGCTGAATTGCTTTTGGGAGATGCGGCCAAATAGATGGTAGCCTCTGCCAATACGATACGTCCTTCCGGCCAACCGATCTTCTGTAATGTGTCGAAGCAAGCATTGGCCAGCAACAGCGCATTGGGATTCGCCAGACCGATATCCTCGGCTGCCGAGATAACCAGCCTCCGGGCGATAAATTTGGGATCTTCCCCACCCGCCACCATCCGGGCCAGCCAGTAGATCGCCGCATCGGGATCACTGCCCCTTATCGATTTGATGAAAGCGGAAATGATATCATAATGCATCTCCCCCCCTTTGTCGTAAGCCGCCGGATTCTCCTGCAAACGCTCGGTGACCATCTTGTCAGTAACCACGATTGCCTCCTCACTGCCGGAAGCCACCGTCAGATCCAGGATATTGAGTAGTTTCCGGGCATCCCCGCCTGAGAAACGGAACAACGCATCGGTTTCTTTAATTTCTATTTTCCGCTCCTTGAGAATGAGATCCTCCGTAAGCGCGCGATTCAATAATTGTTCCAGCTCTTTCTTCTCTAACGGTTTCAACACATACACCTGGCAACGGGAAAGCAACGGGCGGATCACCTCGAACGAAGGATTCTCGGTGGTAGCGCCGATCAGCGTGACAATACCCGTCTCCACGGCATTCAACAGTGAATCCTGCTGTGACTTGCTAAAACGGTGGATCTCGTCGATAAACAAGATAGGTGCCGAGGCTTCGAAAAAACGGTTGTTCCTGGCCTTCTCAATCACTTCACGCACATCCTTCACGCCGGAATTGATAGCGCTCAATTTGTAAAAAGGGGCATTCAACGTTTTGGCGATGATATTTGCAAGGGTGGTTTTGCCCACGCCGGGAGGGCCCCAGAGAATGATGGAAGGTATCCTTCCCGAGTCGATCATCCGGCGCAATACAGCTCCCTTGCCGATCAGGTGCGATTGCCCGATCAGTTCATCAAGGTGTTGCGGCCGGAGCCGTTCGGCAAGCGGTGTACTCATAGAATTTCTGTTTAGATGTTTTACAAAGTTAGCATTTCTTACAGGAAATGCTAACTTTGCAACTTAAAATCAATCAGTCATCCAATGCAATTGACTCCATTACTATCCCTTTTCGGGGATCTAGAACAGCTTGACACGATCCGGCTGAACTTTAACCAGGAAAGTGTCCACCTGATGAATATCGCCATCGCCTTCATCATGTTCGGCGTGGCACTAAGCATCAAACCCCGGCATTTTAAAACACTGATATTCCATCCCAAGCCGGTATTGCTGGGTGTCATTTCACAATATATGCTTCTTCCGGCACTTACTTTTGCACTGGTGATCCTGCTGCGTCCCAGTACCGCCGTGGCCATGGGGATGATATTGGTAGCGGCCTGCCCCGGCGGCAACGTATCTAACCTGATCTCCTCCATATCGCGATCGAATATCACCCTTTCAGTAAGTCTCACGGCCATCACAACCGTGATAAGCCTCTTCATGACACCGTTCAATTTCGCCTTCTGGGGTGGCCTCTATGCGAAGCATTCACCCTTGCTGGTTCCTATCACAATTGATCCAGTAGAGATGTTCCGGACGGTCTTCCTGATCTTGGGTATCCCGGTGATTTTGGGAATGTTCGTGGGGATAAAATTCCCGGCATTCGCGAGAAAAATCGACAGAAGTGTGCAGGCCGCCTCTATCATCTTTTTTGTGGGTTTCATCGTGGCAGCCCTGGCAGGAAATTTTGATCTCTTCCTACGCTATATCCATTCGATATTCTTTCTGGTACTTATCCATAACGGATTGGCATTTTTAAGCGGATATTTCTTACCGAAAACATTCAAAGTAAGCGAAATCAACTGCAGAACCATTTCCATAGAGACCGGTATTCAGAACTCGGGACTGGGACTTGCACTGATCTTTAATCCAAGGATATTCCCACCCGAATTACACCTGGGAGGGATGGCCTTCATCGCCGCATGGTGGGGAATATGGCATATCGTTGCCGGGCTCTTGCTGGCTTTTTTCTGGAGAAGACGTTCGATTACTCCCGCGGTAACACCTTAAACCACTCCTGTTCCCTGATATTATCGGTCAACACGTCCCAGATATGATATACCGTTACGATTTTCGTTATGCATTGGCAAAGATACCGGTGAATACCGCCCTGAGATTAAGCTTCAGGAAACTGGTATTTGTCGGGAAGAAGGAAAATGTGTCCAAAAAAAGAGCGATCATCTTCGCCTCCAACCACCGCAACGCACTCATCGACGCGCTGATACTGGTCCTGGCCAGCTACCACCGTAAACAGATTGTATTTCTGGCGCGTGCCGATATTTTCAAAAAGAGCTTTGTAGCATGGCTGCTGAGAGGAATGCGTATCATGCCGGTCTTCCGCATCCGCGACGGCAAAGACAATCTCGACAAAAATAACGAGATCTTCGTCAACGCCGCCCGTATCCTGCGCAAGAACAACCCTATCGCGCTCTTTCCCGAAGCAAAACATAACCCTAAGCAATCGCTTTTACCGATACAAAAGGCTGTCCCCCGCATCGTATTACCTGCCGAAGCATCGGTCGACTTTCAACTCCGGAGCCAGATCGTTCCCGTATCTATCTACTACAGGGACCTGTTCGGTTTTTTATCGGATGCCTATATCACTTTCGGCACACCCATTGAAGTTGCCGATTACAAGGATATGTATGATGAGAATCCCGTCATGGCGATCAATCAGTTGAGGCAGGAGCTGGAAAAACGGCTCAAATCGATGGTAGTAAACATATGGAATGATGAATTTTACGATGAATACTGCCATGCTATTGACTGGAACGGGAAGCTGATCGCAAGGGAAAAATTCTCAGAGAGAAAAGACGATTTTCTACAGGCATCCCTCCATATCGTGAACAAGCTGGATGAGACATATGAAAACAACCGTCTGGAATTCGACCGAAAAATGGCAGGGTTCCGTGAGGCCCGCACCCTATTGAAAAAACATGGACTTACGTCAAAAGACCGGTTGGGGAATCCTTCTTCCGGATGGGGCCTTTTCGCCCGTCTTGCCGCTCTTATCCTGAGCGCGCCGGTGGCATTTTTCGGATTTCTGAACGGCATCTTTCCCATCGTTATCAATAAAAAGTTATCAAGCCTGTTCAAGGACAAGCAGTTTATCCCTTCCGCGAGATATGCGTCGGGGCTCTTTTTTGTACCTCTATTCGACCTGATCCAGTCTCTTGTTGTGGGGGCTGTCACAAAGAACTGGCTCCCGGCACTCGCCTACTTTATCCTGATGCCGTTGACTTTCTATTTCGCCCTCTACTGGCGCAAATGGCTCAAATCAGTGCGACGGGATTGTATAGTACGCCAATTCGCAAAACAGCACCCGAATACTTGGAAACGGGTGCTGGAACTTATTCGATTGTAATGGATAACTAATTACCAATCAGTAAATCAATAATCATTCAATTTCTGTATAATTGAGTCTACAGCCGCGATCAACCCATCGGCGTTCTTGCCGCCCGCGGTAGCGAAATGGGGTTGTCCGCCTCCACCTCCCTGGATATGTCCGGCGGCTTCACGTATCATATTTGCGGCGTGCAACCCTCCGGCCACCAGGTCGTCTGTGAGCATGACGGTAAGGCTGGGCTTTCCACCTGTAGTCGTTCCAGCTACAAACATCATCTTCTCGGGGAATTGGCCTTTCAGTTGGTAAGCGATATCTTTCACCACGTCAACCGAACCCATCGGCATGATCACCTTAAAGAGGGTGACACCATTCACATCCTGTTTCTTCTCAATGATCCGCTGTTTCAACTGTTCGGTCTTTTCCCTCACATACTCCCGCAGCTCCCTCTCCTTCTCCTCATTGTCAGCAAGCAAACGCCGGATTCCCTGCATCACATCAGGCACATTATTGAACATACTCTTTATTTCGAGCAAGAGGTCCTCTTTGGCGTAGAGATACTCTTCGCACACCTTTGCCGTCACCGCTTCAATACGGCGCACACCGGCAGAAATAGCGCTTTCGGTAATAATACGGAACGTGCCGATACGTCCGGTAGAGGAGATATGGGTGCCACCGCACAATTCAATGGACGAACCGAAACGGACGGTACGCACGTCATCACCGTATTTCTCACCGAACAAGGCCATGGCTCCCCGGGCTTTTGCCTCTTCAATGGGTACATGGCGATGCTCTTCAATCGGATAATCGCTCCGTATCTTTGCCGTCACCCGTCTCTCCACTTCACGGATCTCTTCGGGAGTCATCTTCCCGAAGTGGGAGAAGTCGAATCGCAATAGTTCCGGAGACACATACGACCCTTTCTGTTCCACATGCGTGCCCAACACCTCGCGAAGTGCCTCGTGCATCAGGTGGGTGGCAGTATGGTTACATTCGGTGGCCGTCCGCTTTTCCGTATCGATCCGGGCAGTAAAGGATCCTTCCATGTTTGCCGGTAATTTCCGGGTAAGATGCACTGCCAGGTTATTTTCCCGCTTGGTATCGAAAATATCGATCTTGTCGCCTTCCTCGGGAATCAGCCAGCCGGTATCTCCCACCTGTCCACCCATTTCGGCATAAAAGGGTGAGCGGGAAAGTACAATCTGAAAGAATTCCCTGTGCTTTTGTTTTACAGCACGATAACGCAGTATACGGGTTTCGGTTTCGGTTTCGTCATATCCTGTAAACTCCGGTTCACCCTCACGTACTTTGGTCCAATCGCCGGTCTCTACCGCAGCGGCATCGCGGGCACGTTGTTTCTGTTTCTCCATTTCGGTATTGAAACCGCCCACGTCGACCCTCATTCCGTGTTCGCGCAGGATCAGTTCTGTCAAATCCAGCGGGAAACCAAAAGTGTCATAGAGCTGGAAAGCCACTTCGCCGCTTAACACCCCACCCTCCTGTTCGGGCAGGTTTTTCTCCAGGAGACGGATACCGGTCTCCAGCGTCCGCAGGAACGACTCTTCCTCCTCCTTTATTACCTTCTCAATAAGTATCTGTTGCGCCGCCAGCTCGGGATAAGCATCACCCATCACATCAATAAGCGTGGGGACCAGCCTGTGGATAAATGACTCATGCATTCCCAGGAAAGTGTAACCATAACGTACTGCCCGACGCAGGATACGACGGATCACATAACCCGCCTTGGCATTCGAGGGAAGTTGTCCGTCGGTAATGGAGAAAGCGATGGTACGCAGATGGTCGGCAACGACGCGCATTGCCACATCTCTCGCAGTATCTTCGCCATAAAGCGAGTCACTTATCTCTCCTATTTTCCGGATTATAGGTTGAAAAAGGTCGGTATCATAATTCGACAGTTTACCCTGTACAGCCATACAGAGCCGTTCAAATCCCATTCCGGTATCGATCACTTTAGCGGGCAGCGGCTCCAGTGAACCATCTGCCTTACGGTTATACTGCATAAACACCAGGTTCCATATCTCAATTACCTGAGGATGGCCCTGATTCACGAGCGACAATCCATCTATTCTGACCCGATCCTCTTCGGGACGAATATCGATATGGATCTCGGAGCAAGGGCCACAGGGGCCTGTGTCACCCATCTCCCAGAAATTATCGTGCTTGTTACCGTTAATAATCCGTTCTTTGGATAAATATTGTTCCCAATAGGCGGCGGCTTCATTGTCCCGATCCAGATTCTCCTCGGCTGCTCCTTCAAATACGGTAACGTACAACCGGTCTTTGGGTAGTTCCAACACTTCCGTCAGGTATTCCCATGCCCAGGCAATGGCCTCTTTCTTGAAGTAGTCGCCGAACGACCAGTTGCCCAGCATCTCGAACATGGTGTGATGGTAAGTATCGTGTCCCACCTCCTCGAGGTCGTTATGCTTGCCGCTCACCCGCAGGCATTTCTGGGAATCGGCCACACGAGGATACTTCACCGCGGCATTTCCCAGAATGATATCCTTGAACTGGTTCATACCGGCATTCGTAAACATCAATGTGGGGTCATCCTTTATCACCATCGGAGCCGAAGGTACGATACGATGTTCTTTTGACTGAAAGAAATCTTTAAACGACTGCCTAATCTCTTTGGAAGTGATCATATAATTCCTTTTATGCATTCATTAAATATCCGTCATCGGGGAAAAGAGTGTTATCAAATTCTCAGTCACTCTTATCCCCGATACCAAACAAGATGCAAAATTACATGAAAAACTCCGTATCCCCAAGTGTGTGAATAAAAACGTCTTTTTCCTTTTTAATGCGTTTCAATATAAATTTGTAACTTTTGGGGGAATACTTCGGTGGAGCTCCTTATTTTTATTTTTAAACTTTTATCAGTCAGTAGTGATAAGTTTTATAAAGAACTATTGTGAATAACACTTAATTACATATCTGTTTAGTATGACACCATTTATTATTAATTAGTTAAAGCTGTTGAATTGAGTTTTTAATGAATACTTTCTAGCCAATTCAACATTGATTCAAAATACAACTCAGAACGTTTATTTAAAGTGTATGTCCTGCCATTTTCTTCAAAAGAGATTTTTGATCCCAAGTCATAAAATCCATGATCTACATTTGGAATAACCACTATCGAGAAATTATTTTTTTTATATCTTTCAATAATTCGTTTAGAGTTTTCGATACTTCCTTTTGTATCAATATTTATGTCTTTCTCTGCAAACAACATCAAAGTAGGACAATTAATTTTAGGATAATAATCTTCAGGGTTCCATTTTAAATAGTCTATGTCTTGAGGTGTATACCAAAAATGAATTAACTCGTCAATATACTCATCTACGGTGTATTCCTTTTGCACACCCGTTAAATTTAAGGTTTTTCGCTTTTCTATCTTCTCTGTTTCAAAATTTTCCTTTATTATCTTTTTTGCATAACACTGAATAGAATCGTTGTTGTTTACTTTCTGTATTACTTCATGGTTAATTGTTCGAATACTCTCCCATGCACACTTCTCAAATTGCGTCTCAATGGGATTTTCTTGTGAATCCATAATGATTTTACCTTTGTAAGTAAAAGTGTTATTCGGGAAAAAGGTTCTAAATTCAGCAATTAGTGATTTGTAAAAAGGAACAGCTGATGTTTCCGGATGATTTATCCATTTATAATCCGCCTCATTAATACTTGGAGTACTTGGTGTCACAACAAGCAATGCAAAGTCAATAGAAGTATTTCTTGCTGCAACCTTTGCTGCTGCAATCCCCGTCGCACTATAACCCATTACTCCAATTGGGATACGACTAAATCGTCGTTCTTTTTTTAAATGGCGATGAGCATTATCAACATCTGTGGCAAGTGTTTCAGATGTTTGACTTTTCATCTTTTCTATATTCTCTGAAGATTGTTTAATTCTTGGAGACAATAAACACACACCAGTTCCAGAAAATACCAACTCTAGTATATACCTATGACGAATTGAATCATTTATTGAAGTAAAATTTGGCTTTTTGAATTCTTGATCAAAGCTAACTATTTCAATGACTAGCCTTTTCAACTCGCTTTCTGGTAGATATAATATACTCTGAATTGGAATTGAATCTTCTGTGTGGTATATGAATCTTTCAATTGATAATAATTTCTTGTTAGAAGAATGGCATGATGAAACGCATACTACAAAAAAAAGAAAAACGAGTTTTCTTCTAATATTTTTGTTCATAGTTACAGAGATTTTAATTCGTATAAGGCTATTAATTTGCCTTATACGAATTGCTTTTATAAACCTTCAGATTTATACCCACTATTAGGATAGTACTGATCTATATATTCCTGACCGCGCTCACTTGCATTTTTTTCAGAAGGTATCTCATAATAATCCACATCAGGATTTAAACGTCCGTACAAACTTCCACCCCCAGCATATAAACCATATCTAATTGTCCCCATTTCTTCCTGTTGCAGAAAATGTCCATATTCATGAATCATCCTACCTATATCAAAATTGCTTGATGGATTATCACCGACACATATGCCATTAAATTGATAAGCACTTCCATCGGGAGCAGAACAATTAGAGCAAGTTACTCCATAGAATACGACAGGTTCACCTCCATTGTCTGGCTGATAAACGGTTAATTTTGCAGTGCCAAGTCCTGTTCCATTTCCATGGAGGTCCGTACAGCGTATTTATTTGGTGATCGGATATGTCGTCAGGAAAAATGGCGGCACATTAGTGTACCGCAATCAGGGTGAAAAATAAAATTTTCCATCTATGGGGTCATCATCAGGAAAGAAGTATATCATGGAACTATTAAAAGCGCGCATGATTTTACAGGAAAGACAACTTTAATTACAAAATTGTCTTTCCTCTTCAGTATGATATATCACAGATAACCAATAATTTCATCCATCTGTAATGAGATCTTTTTTAAATGATCCCTGTTTCCGCCGGGCACCTCTGCCGTAAGCCATCCACCTGTGTGACCGATCCTGCGCACAGCCTGCATCACCACCGGCCAGTTGTTATCTCCCTTCAGCAGATCGACTTTGAACCCTTCCCACAATCCTTTCGAATTCATCAGTTCACGGCTGAATTCCTTGACATGGAGCTTCATGATGCGTCGGTTCAATGTCTGGATCCAATGCTCTGGCCAACCGTATCGCAATACATTGCCGATATCGAAATACCAACCCACCAGGGGATGATTGATCTCATCCACATAACGTTTGGCTTCCACCGGACTGAGAAGAAAATTATTCCACACATTCTCCAGGGCAATCTGCATCCCGGTCTCCTCAGCATAAGGTATCAGTTCACGGACAGCGTTTTGGGAGTTGACATATGCCTGTTCATACGACACCTTTTCGTTCACTACCCCCGGTACCACCAGCACGGTATCACCACCCAGCTCCTTTACTTCGCGCAGCGAAGCGGCTACCGACTCAATGCACTTCTTTCTCACCGCCGGATCGGGATCAGAAAGCGGTGAACTCCAGTGGTCCTTATTGACCACCGAGGGGAGCTCGATTCCCGACTTTTCTTTGGCCTCAAGGATTTCCGCTATGGGAAAATCTACCGGGCTGTTGAGTTCCACTCCATGAAAGCCCAGATCCTTGGCTAGTTTGAATTTGTCGGTCAACGACAAATCTTCATTGATCATGCCGAACCCTAAACTCTTTTTTAAAGTCACATCCCTTTCTTGCCCCACGGATTTGTCTTGCCCGACTGAAGCCGAGGCCGAAGAAGGGGTAAGAGCCGAAGAGAGGGGGGCAACTGCCGTGGCTCCTGCAATAACGGCAGCGGATTTGATAAATTCCCGTTTGTTCATATGCATTATTATTTGAATTCTGTGATACCGGGTATCGCTATCTCCACATCATACCGAGTTTCCCACGACAAGTCTGCCGGAAACAGGACTTCTTCTGAAGAGAGTGCCTGTTCCAGCGAAATGGTCTGGCCTGTATAACCCGCCATCCGTCCCGCCAAAGCGACCAGATTGGAACGTGTCATCCATTCTCCGTCGTTTATCGGCTTGTTATCACGGATAGATGCGAAAAGCTCATCATGCTCCTGCTGATACATGCTCCTGGTTTGCGATTTTTTATAGGCATTCTCATCTGTAAACTTCGTTTCATCATCATATTTCCAGGGTTTCTTACCGGTTATTTCATGTTTTCCGGTACGGCAATCCACCAGACACCGGCCTTCATCCCCGGCCAGTTCGACAGCATAAGAGGGGGCGGTGTTGTTTTGCTGACGGCAAAAGAAATAGGCTTTTACTCCTCCTTCATACTCGTACGTCAAGGCAAAATGATCGAACACGTTCCCGTATTTGGGGTCTATTCGCTTTTGGCGTCCACCGCTACCTGTCACGCGCAAAGGAGTCACATCTCCCATTGCCCATTGAAGCATGTCCACACTATGGATGGCCTGTTCAACAATATGGTCTCCGGAAAGCCAATTATAATAAAGCCAGTTACGCAGCTTATACTCCATGTCCGACCATCCCTTCCGGCGCTCCTTATACCATAGTTCACCCGTATTGTAAGTAGCTTCCGCAGTGAGTATTCCTCCGATTTGCCCGTTCAGCACTTTACCGAAGGTTTCTCTCTTGGGTAGATGGTAACGCCAGCAAAATCCGGAAACCAGCGACAACTGCTTTTCTTTTGCTTTTTGAGCGGCAGCCATTACCCTTCGCAGTCCGGGAGCATCCACGGCAAAAGGTTTCTCGCAGAAAACATGTTTCCCGGCATTTACCGCAGCTTCGAGATGATCAGGGCGAAAAGCGGTGGGAGCGGCCAGCAAGACCACATCGACATCGGACTCGACAAGTCGTTGATAGGCATCGAGACCTACAAATTTATTCTTCTCCGTTACCTGTACCTTGCGAGGCTCCTTTTCTATTAATGTTTTTAAAGAGGCCTCCAGGTTATCGGCAAACGCGTCGGCCATTGCGGAGAGCACCACATTCTTATCGGCGTTTAGCGCTTCCTGAGCCGCGGCAGTTCCCCGGCCACCACAACCTATCAATCCGACCTTCAACGTATTACTGTTGGATGTCCATGGCCTATTTGCCGCCCATGTCAAATGGGGAATAACGATGGAACCGGCGGTGGCAACTCCTGCCTTTTTAATAAATTCTCTTCTTGAATAGTGCATAATGTTTATTTTTTATGTGAATGAGTAATTACTGGGATTCTGTTTTAAGTCGGGGAGCTTTATTAACCTCTGTCCTGGATATAGGCAACTATTGCCTGTCATGCCTCCTTCTGGTATCTGCGTATTTTTATCGTCGCCTCTCACATCGAGAGCGATAAAGGTAAATTATTATGAATTACTAAACAAGAAAAAGGGATCTTTTCGACAACCGCTATATTAAATTTGGTTAAAAGAAACAAACAAAATCAATGTCTCCAGAATGTTATCCCTCGGATCCATCCGGAATAACACTTTGGAGACACTTCTTAATATTTGAAGAAATCCCTATTGCTTACCAGAATACAGCCTGGTCTTCATCCGGGATCAATGTACTTACGTTACGCTGCATAAGCATGGTACCCTTACATCTATAAGGAAAATCAATATTCTCACTGGAGGCAGTGTCTTTATACCTATACTCCATCGTCAATGTGAAGAAGCGTTTAATGATATGTGGACGGTCGATATCTAATTCTTCCTTGATCTCGTAAGTAGGCTCGCCTATAACCTCAAATTCCAAGGCAGGATTCTCGGCACTTAATACCAGCTTTCCCCTTTTCAGATAAAGAGGGGTCCCGTCCTCTGGGCGCGTATCCTCCATTTCAGACACTTCATCAGGCTCCAGAAATTCACACTTCACTTTAAAATCGCCCCTGTTTTCAGCCAACTCTTCGGTAATACCGGCATAAAAGAAAATGGTATTCTCATCCACCACCCTCGCCTCACGGCTGCTGGCTGTCATATACTTGGTGGTATTGTCCCCAAAGTACACATACATACTCGCAGCATTATAAGTTCCGGAGTAATCGTTAAAGGGCATCACCCAGAGTAACGCTTTCTGCCTCCCTTTATAAGTATTCAGCGTGTAGGAAGGATCGGGCAAGACGGTCAACGGTAAAACCCATTTATCCACAAGATCCAGTCCTGAAAATTTAAAGTCAATGTCGAAGTGAGCCACATCGGTGCCGGCCGGAATATGGCAGGTCTGTGACGGAAATTCATAGAAGTTCGCAGGTAACTGCTTATAATACAAATCGGTCCGTTCCGTATATTTATCAATATTCAAAAAATTCAATGTATCGTTATCCACATCAATACGGACAATATAATCGCGGTCATTGGTGCGTGATCCGCTTACAATCACCGGAAGTTTAAAAGTGACCTTTTCGTCATCGGGTTTATATCTCAAATAGATAACCGACACATCGTCTCTGTTGATGGGCGCCTTCAATGATATCATCCGGGTATATAGTTCACTTTCCCACTCATCATTACAACCGGAAAGAATAAAAAGTGTACCAATCAGTACAGTCAAATAAAAATATAAATGTTTCATACTATAATTTTTTATTGCTGAATTAATCAAATGAAGGCCATCCGGGTGCCTGGGTCAGGCGGGCATTCCTTTTCAATTCTTCGTAAGCAACCGGCCAGAAATATTTTTTCATTGACCATGATGTTTGTACACTGGGTACCACTACTTGTTCATAGAAAAATTCCCGATATTCTTTCGGAACGGTGGTGTTACAGCCGTAAATCATCTGGCTCTCTTCCTCCGGCGCATCTTTCCAGCGGCGAAGGTCGTAATAGCGTTGGTTTTCTCCCAAAAATTCAATCTGGCGTTCACGTTTGATCTCTCTTCTCAACGCATCAGGATTATGATAAGGATCACCAATACCTATTTCATCGAAATTGGGTAATCCAGCCCGTAAACGTACGGGAAGAACGGCTGCCTTCATAGCCGCCACATCACGCGAGATAGCATGGGTTTCACTTCCATCCCATGACGCAATCTGATAAGTAGTTGTCAACTCGTTCAATGCTTCGGCATACATCAACAGAATATCGGCATAACGGATGGCAGGATCCACTTTAGGATATACGGTCCCGTCCTTGTAACTCTCTTTCGGGTTAACATACTTCATCATGCCAATTCCTGTAGGAATCCAGCGGTCATCGGTACTTACAATTTTCCTTCCGTCATTTTCACCATAATAATAGAACGTCTGGAAATCACGATTGTTAGCATCCCTGGCACTGGTACATGCCCAATGGGCGCCGCTGAAAGCCACCGAAGCATAGAAACGGGGCTCCCGGTTGGCATATTCCAACCATACATCTTTTCTCAGATAAGGATACTCCCCGTCATATTGAGTAAATCCCTTCATACTGGTACTTCTGTCGAACAGCTTTCCGTCATTCATTGCATAAGCATCAGCTTGTTTACCGGTGATCCCGTGACAGTTCCATCCCCCCGCTTTGTCAACAGGCATCTGATGGCGCGACATGGAGGTGATTCCATATTCATCATTCAACTGGTTATCTCCACGGGAAAAAATCAATTCCGGATTTTCTGAAACGTAAAGATCCCCATTAAACAAGGCACGATAAGAATCCAACGGATCAATATCCTTCCATCCTCCTTCTTTCCATGTCTTCTCCGAATATACCGGGTGATAAGGCGGGTCTATAGTCTTGGGATAAGCTCCCCAAAGTCCTCCGGTGCTGCGTTTAGGAGCCACATAAATCTCGTATTTGCCTAACTTTATCACATCCAGCGCTGCCGCTGCTGCTTTGGCCCATTTCTCCTCATCATAGTCCCGGGAAATAAGTTGTCTTCCCTGATCGTCCAAAAAAGAGGCCATTTCCGGATTCCCGTTCA
Organism: Proteiniphilum sp. X52; assembly: GCF_003712195.1. GTDB lineage: Bacteria > Bacteroidota > Bacteroidia > Bacteroidales > Dysgonomonadaceae > Proteiniphilum. The sequence continues at coordinate 24,939 of NZ_RDSD01000027.1, forward strand.
TTAACGGGCTTGCTCCATAGAGATATGCCTTTGCACGCACTGCCAATGCAGCTCCTTTTGTCGGACGTGAAGCATCGCGAGTACTCCGGTTACTCTCTAACAGTTCTGCAGCCAAAAGCATCTGTTCGGAGATATATTCAACGCATTCATCGTATGTATTCCTTGGATAAGCCAAGTCAGAGTATGGCGCCTCATAATCAATCCCCTCATCGGGCAGGATGGGCACAGGACCATATTTCCTCAACAACAACCAATAGAGGTAACCCCGGATGAAATAGGCTTGTCCCTTGAGATCCCTGTACATCTCCTCGGTAATTTCAGGTCCGGGATGGACATGTTGCAGAAAGATAGAAGCCTGACGGATACCTTCATAGGATTGATCCCAGGGGCGGGAAACAAGTGCGCCGGCATTACCACCATACTGCGGGCCGTACTGACCGAATTTGTAGTTCGAGTATGATATACCGGCACCTCCTTCGGTAAAAATCATGTCATCCGAGTAATTCGTAAGCGTAAACCGTACATGCCCTATTTCAAGATTAAAGGAAAGTAACTGATAGTAGGCATTGGCCAGCCACTGCTCGGCATAATCCCTGCTGTTGAATATGCGCTCCAGATCCTGCCTGTCATTAAAATATCGTTCTACATTCAGATAGTCGGAACAGGACTGGAAAAATGTTCCCAGGCTGATTATAATGCTCAATAAAATATATTTTTTCTTCATCTCATTAAATTTATTTGTTTTCTGATTTTAAATATTGACAGTCAATCCAAACGTCACAGTTTTCCCCAACGGATATTTCATCCCGTTGGAACTGCCCATTTCCGGATCCCATAATTTGAATTTGGAGAATGTCAATAAATTCTGACCTATAATATGCAACCGTAATTTTTCCAGACGCAACCTGGTGGTAAGCGCCTTTGGCAATGAATAACCCATTTCCAGCGTTTTCAGACGGAGGTAGGAACCATCGCGTAACCAATAAGTGGATGGGCGGTAATTGTTGGCGTTCCCGCCATAGCTCAATCGCGGGTATTCGGCATTCGGGTCTTCATTGACGCCCAAAATCCAGCGGTTGGCATTTGCCATCTCTTCTAGTATATTTCCCCATTCCCCGTTGACGAATGGGTATACAGTAAATCCATCGATAAAGAAATGGGATTTTCCTGCACCCTGGAAATGGAGGTTAAAATCAAATCCTTTCCAGGTAGCTGACAAACCCAGGCCATAGATAAGATTCGGACGTGTTGTAGCTCCAATCGGCACAATATCATCATTATTAATGATTCCATCTCCATTTATATCTTTGTATTTGATATCACCCGGCATTACGTCCCTTTGATCACCGAAATCCTGACGGGGACTGTTCCGTATGTCTTCATAATCCTTGAAAAGACCCAATGCTACCAGACCTTTTGCCTGATCGACACGGAAACCGGTACGGCGCAGGTATGGATAACGGTTTACCATTTCATCTGCCTCGGTAATTTCATTTTTACTGTAGGTAAAGTTTCCACGTAACTGTAAAGCCACATCTCCTACCCTTTGATCCAATTTAAAGTTACCGTCAAACCCCTTTGTTTTGACACTTCCCACATTTGCCGAAGGGTTCTGACCCTGTATACCGACCATATCCGGCAAGAAATCTCTCCTCATATAGATTCCTTCGCGCTTTTCATCAAAATAGTCCACTGTCAGACCAAATTTATCGCCCCATAGATACAGGTCTAACCCCAAATCATGTTTCTTGGCAATTTCCCAGGTTACATTATTGGAAGAGACACGCGTATAGGTCAGCCCGTCATATCCGAATGCGCTGTTCAGGTCGCCCCAGTTATAATATACCGGCTGATTTCCTGCGCCTGTATTGCGCTCGTAATTGCCGAAATCGGCCAGATAAGGAAAACGTGAAGAAGAGTTGTCTGTCCCTACTTCCCCGTATGAATAACGGATCTTAAACATGCCCAACCAGTCAAGATTATCCTTTACAAAACTCTCTTCTGCTATGTTCCAGGCGGCTGAATAAGCGGGGAAGAAGCCAAATTGGTGTCCTTTGGCAAAGTTTTCCGAGCCGTTGTAACCAAAATTGAAATTGAGTAAATAACGATTCATATAACCGTAAGAGAAATTACCTGCCAATCCCTGATGGCGGCGGGCGATGCCTTGCATGATATCACTACCGATGCTGGAAGTATTTACATAATTATCTTGTGTATATTTGAGGACACTGCCAATGTTGTGATTCCCGAAAGCTCTCCCGTAGGAAAGTTCTGCTTCAAGAAATTCCTTTCTATCGCCTGACGCTGATGAGCCCTGGGACATTAAACGCTCCGGCACCAACCGGTTAAATACAATTTTCCCGTCCGAATCACGTTGACGTTCGGCTCTCCACATCTCCGGGTTTTTTCGTCGTTGTATATAATTGTAATTATACGTATCGTAGCCGAAACGCCCTGTAAATTTCAACCCCTCGGTTATGAAATCCAGTTTTTGCTCTAAGGTGATATTGGAATTGATGGTATTTTCCCATATCTCGGAATATCCCGTTTGCGTAGCGGATGTCCATGGATTATATATAGCTTCCCACGATGATGTTATCGTACCTTCTCTCACCATGACAGGCACATACCCGTTCGAATACATCACCGGCATCGTAACAGGATTATAGCCGAATACCGAATACCATATATCGTCAGTGTTGATCGCACCGGAACGATTCGCTTTTTCCAACGCTCCGCCGATACCTACCTGGACCAGGGTCGACTCCGTTATATTCATGTCCATATTCAGACGATAGTTATAACGCTGGTAATTGGCATTGGTATCATATTCTTTCATCGTTTTGTCCACATGATACATTCCTCCTTCATCAAGGAAGCTTCCGGATAGATAATACCGGGCTTTCGATCCTCCCCCTTTCACACTCACGGAAGTGCGGTACGTAGGAGCGCCGTCCTTTAATAAAAGATCCATCCAGTCCACATTCGGATAAATATCAGGATCCAACTGTTCCTCGATCATCATTAACTCCTGATCGGAATAAACAGGCCTTTGATTGCGGGTAGTACGCGCCTCGTTCGCCATGGAAGCATACCTTAAACCATCCACGAATTTAGGTGTCCGGGTACGGGTGGTCCAGGTATATTCCGATTTGGCATTCACTTCCACTTTTCCTTCACTCCCTCTTTTTGTGTTGATCAGTATAACCCCGTTCGCACCACGTGAACCGTAGATTGCTGTGGCTGAGGCATCCTTCAGTACCGAGAAAGATTCGATATCTTCTATATTGAGTTCATCCATACTCCGTTCAAAACCGTCCACCAGGATCAAAGCGCTGGAACTGCCTCCGAATGTGGAAATTCCACGTATCCAGAATTCGGAAGTATTGTCTCCCGGCTGCCCTGAGCGCTGCATGGCCAGAACCCCGGCCACATTCCCGGCTAAAGCATTGGTAATGCTGGAAACCGGAGTCCTCAAAGTCCCCACCTCCACGGTGGTGATTGCTCCTGTTACGGTCACCTTCTTCTGCGGCCCCATGCCCGTAATGGTTACTTCATCAAGTATAGTAGATTTTGATTCCCGCATCGTGACATCCAGTATGAGATCTTCGTCCTTTACCAAATGTTCCTGGCTTTCGTAGCCAAGGTAAGAGAACACTAAATATTGAAAGGATTCAAGCCTTATTTTGTATTTTCCGTCAATATCGGAAGCCACACCCAATCCTGGCTTATCCTTTACGGTAACGGTCGCGCCAATCAGCGGAAGACCTTCCGAGTCAACAATGGTGCCGGAAACCTCGACAGTCTTTGGTTGGGCAAATACGCCCATTGCATATATCATCAAGCATAAAACGGATAGGATATATTTCTTCATCTTGTTGTGTTTTTTATTCCTTTGATTTATTCCACGGAAATGGTACGTATACGTTTGTTTTCACGGTCTGCCACATAGAAGACTTCTTCCTCCTCGTCATAACAGATGCCGGTAGGCTCCCTGAAACGGGCCGTTTCACGGGCTTCCCCGTCTATCCAGCCCCATACCTGACCGTCAATGCCCACACTACCCCGTCCGGCAAATGTGCTGACTTCTCCCTCCGGGGTTACTTTGCGTATACAGTTATTATTGTGGTCACACACATAGAAGTCATATAGATCCGCCTTGCCTTGCGCCACATACTCTTTATTCTTCACAAATACCCCCTGACGCGGACGATTGAAACGGGCAGAGGTTCCCGGTGCATCAGCATATCCCGATCCTCCGCCTATATCTCCTACATGGAGTACAGATGAAACCAGTTCTTTCGTTGTTTTATCGTAAGCACACCTGTACACGCCGTTGAATCCGGTCATATATACATACAGATCTTCCGGATGCCTGAACATAAACACATGGTCACTGGAATTGGCTTTCACGCTAAACAGCGCTTTTCCATCCCACATCTGGGCGGTTTCATCCCACACCTGCTTGGCCTTATAGACCTCCGAGGATGTCCATGTATTGTAAAAAATCGTACCGTCATGCATCGATACTGCAGAATAAGAGCATTGGGCATAGAGGTAAGGATATACCTTTCTGAAACTTTCGTTACGAAGGGCATAAAACATATTCGGCATCTGATGCCTGTCGTTCCAGTTCCCTCGCCCGTTGTCATCCACAAGGAAAAGGGTATCCCTCGTAGGCGTGTCGAACAACATCGATTTCACCTGATGGACACCTGCCTGTCCTTTCATAAACACGGTAGAAACTTCTCTTGCAGTCAGGTTGATCTTCCGTAGTGCCGCCAGATTTTCGGCATCAATACAATAAATAATCTTATTCCCTTCTTCGTCTATATCGAATTCCAGCCACCAGGGATTTTGAAACTCAGCTTCCTCAAATGATCCGTTGATAATACTGGAAGCGTTGGTTTGCGGATCCACCTTACCGGTCAATGTATTTACCTGCAAAGCTGATTGAAGGGTAAAGAGTTCTTCAAACTGGTGTTCTTTTACAACTTTACCACCTTCATCCATAATCCGCACAATAACATCCCCCCTGTTGGAACGCCTTGGAGCCATCGCACATATTTTCGTACCCGAAGAACCAATAACAGGAGCTGATACGCCTCCAATGATTACTTCTATTTTCGAAACATCTGTTCCGAAATTTGATCCTTCAATGAATACTAAAGTACGCACAGGACCCTCTTTTGGGGAAAAATCGGTAAAAGTTACCGGCTTCGAAGGATCAGTAGGTATAACAGGCTTGGCACCCTGATACCCTCCATCCAGACTACAACTTGTAGCGGCAAGGGCTATCGCAAGTAAAATTGCAATAAATCCCCGCTGAGAATTTTTTTTGATTTCTTTTAGCATTTCTGGTTACAATTAGATTATTAAATATTTGAAAATAACACACTTAGATGTGTTAATATTTTTTAGCAACATATTCCTCGAAGTGGAACCCAAACAAACAGGCAAAACATAAATTAGAGGGTTAATCAACGTTTAAAACAATGAGAGTCATCAATATAAAAAATCGGTTGATTAACAATCAATTAAATGGAATTGGATTGTATTTAAACAATGCTATATAAAATCATCTATATATCTGAATTTTTTGTATTATTCACCTCAATGCCTCCTCTCTGAATAGCAAGCCTTCTTATTCGCTCCGATAATTCACTCTGTGTGCGGTCTTTCAATGCATTCCGGACAGTTACCTCGCTAACATTAAGCATTTTAGCAATATCCCTCCGTTCTCCGTGTTTCATTAGTATCTCTCCCATATACTTTTTCTTAAAACTTTTGTATCTTTATCGTCGCTTTCTAAATCGAAAGCTACAAAGATAAATCATTACGATTTATTAAACAAGGAAAACATATCTTTTTGATTTATTTTTATGTTAAATATTGCGAAAATACGAAAAGAATGGTTCATAAGGCAAATAGAAGGTCTAAAAGAGAGGGGCATTCCATACAATGAAATAGCCAATTCTTTAGGAGTTAAACCTCAATATCTAAACCTGATAAAGAACTCGGAAAGGGGAGCCTCAGAAAAATTGACGCTTAAACTCTGCGAAACATTCAATATAAATCATAATGATTTATTAGATCATATCCGATCATATGAAAAACAGAATCCGGAAGGATCTTCAGCAAATGAACCGACCACGGAAATATCGCCTCAAAAAAAAATCCCACTGCAAGATAATGCTACCGGGGGTAGCAGAGGTATTACCACAAAGTGGTCCCACAACAGGGAAGATGGATGGATTGATACCGGAGAATTGTTTCCGGAAGCCACATCAGCCATCCGTCACTATGGTGACAGCATGTCCGAATATCCATCCGGTTCTATCCTCATACTCAAAAGCGTAATCGATTTAGGGCTTATTGTATGGGGACGAAACTATTATGTGGAGACAAAAGAAATTGCAATTACAAAACGATTGCAGGATGGAGGTAAAGACCATATCATCGGCTACAGTTCGAACCTGAAAACATACCCGGACGGACGGCTTATACATGAACCCGTGAAAATCCCCAAGAAAGATATTCGCCACATCCACATTGTTCTGGGATGTGTCACCAGGGAGTTTGGCGAAGGTGTGATTCCAACCGTTACCCCGGCTATTTAAAAAAGCTTCATCCAATTATCTCACTCACTATGACATAGACTAACGTAAGCTACGAGTGAAAATGAATGTTGTATCGATAAAAAATTTGTCATTCCTCTTGAATAATCGTACTTTTGAACTATTTCGTCATGCGAGCGAGTGCAAAATGAATTTATTTATTGTAATTGAAATAGTTTAATCCGGGTATATGTCAATCATCACCATTACCAGTTGCCCTGTTTGCGGCGGTAACGATTTGAAAAAAACTTTTGACGGTGTCGATCACTTCTCAAGCGGAGAGGTGTTTCCCGTCTGTGATTGTGCCCGTTGTGGGTTTCGCTTCACCAATGATTTTCCTTCGGAAGATGCTATCGGGAGATATTATGACTCACCGGACTATATCTCCCACTCCGATTCAGACAAAGGGCTGATCAACCGGTTATATCACCACTTCCGGAAAAAGATGCTGAGAAAAAAAGTGGGACTGGTAGCAGCTCATGCGACCCAGTCCCCCATCCGGTTACTGGATATCGGCTGCGGCACGGGTTATTTCCTGCAGGCGGCAAAGAAGCGGGGATGGGTTGTTTCAGGTATCGAGAAAGATAAAAAAGCCCGGGAAAGGGCCACCCTCCGCTCCGGCCTGTCGGTAAACGACGAGAATTTTTTTTGGGAGATAGGGAGCTCCTCATTCAATGTCGTAACGCTGTGGCACGTACTGGAACATCTGGAAAAGCTAAATGAAACTATCCACAAAATAACGGAGATCACCACCCCGGAAGGAATTATCCTACTTGCACTCCCTAATTGCCACTCTCACGATGCCGGATTTTACAAAGAGCTGTGGGCTGCCTACGATATTCCACGGCACCTCTGGCATTTCTCACCCGGCACCGTCGACAAACTACTTGCCAAACACCATCTGAAAATAATTAAGAGAATACGCATGCCTTTGGATGCCTTTTATATCTCCCTGCTAAGTGAAAAATACAGGGGGAGCAACCGATTAACAGGATACGCCCGGGCATTCGGAGTGGGCACAATGGGCTTTATACGCTCCTTATCTGATCCGGAGCGAGCAAGTTCCATCATTTATATTGCCAAAAAAAACGGGAGATAAACAAAAATCAGGCGAATAATAGCGAAAAACTTGCTCCTCCTGACGGAAAGTATTATTTTTGAAATGAATAACATTTACACGGTCAATTATTCCAACCGACACCACTCACACAGAGATGATCATGGGAAAAAGAAAGAAACCGATCCATTTCGACGACAAGCGCCTCTTCTATTCCATTCAGGAGGTGGCTGACCATTTTGCGGTCAACGTGTCTCTTTTACGTTTCTGGGAAAAGGAGTTCGAGAATATCAATCCCAAAAAAACGGCCGGAGGTACTCGCCAGTACACCCGGGAAGACATACAACAGTTGGAGATCGTGTACCATCTGGTAAAAGAGAAAGGGATGACGTTGGAAGGCGCCCGCCAGACACTGAAATCCAAAAAAGATGAGGAGGAGAAACGGGTGGAAATTCTTTCCAGGCTTACAGAAATCAAAAAAGAACTGCTATCGCTGGAGACGGAATTCGACCGGCTCCATGAACAGCAGAAATACGCCAGAACAAAAACGGAATAATCAATGGGAATAATGAGAATAATGTGCCAATGTGAATAATGGGAATAATATGACTAATGGGATAATGTGAATAATGTGCTAATGTGAATAATGTGCTAATGTGAATAATGTGCTAATGTGACTAATGGGACTAATGGGACAATGTACTTCGTACGATAATCCCTTCGGCGATAGTTCTCTTAATTCTTAATTTTTCATTCTTAATTCTTAATTTTTCATTCTTAATTCTTAATTCTTAATTTAAAAAGTCTTATTTCTAAATAAATAATTATGCAAAAATATATATTCCTGCCGATCTTATTTTTCTCTGTTTTTATATCCGCTCAGCATGAAGCGCCCGTAAAGGTGGGTGCCGAACGTACCAATGTCTATTTTCCGCTGCTGGAAGGGAAACGGGTTGCAGTAATGACCAACCAGACAGGGATCGCCGGAGAGGAGCACTTGGTGGATATGCTGGTCAGACACCGGTTTAATGTGGTGGGTATCTTTTCTCCTGAACATGGCTTTCGCGGCACGGCCGATGCGGGGGAACACGTAGCCAGTTCAATCGACGAGAAAACGGGTGTTCCTATCTGGTCGCTTTACGGCAGTGGAAGCGGCAAACCGTCACCGGACAAGATGAAACAGTTCGATGTGCTGCTGTTCGACCTGCAGGATGTGGGGCTCCGCTTCTATACCTATTACGCCAGCATGGCCCGCCTGATGGACGCCTGCGCGGACCACGAAAAAAAGATGGTGGTGTTGGATCGTCCCAACCCCAACGGATTCTATGTGGACGGCCCGATCCTCGATATGAAACATAAGTCGGGTGTAGGATGGCTGCCTATTCCGGTGGTGCACGGCATGACACTCGGTGAGCTGGCGCGGATGGTCAACGGTGAGAAATGGCTTCCGGAAGGCAAGGTGTGTGATGTGACGGTCGTTCCCTGCGAAAACTACACCCATCAAACCCGTTATGAGCTGCCCATCGCCCCGTCCCCCAACCTCCCCAATATCCACTCGATCTACCTGTATCCTTCCACCTGTCTTTTCGAAGGGACGGTGATGAGCCTGGGGCGCGGCACATCATTCCCTTTTGAAGTATACGGACATCCGCAGTATAAAGGATCTGACTTTTCATTCACTCCACGAAGTGTGCCCGGCGCCAAGAATCCGCCACTGCTCAATACAAAATGCTACGGAGTGGATCTGCGGCAGGTTCCCAATCAACTAATATGGGAAAACGGATTCGACCTGTCCCATATCATCGACGCCTATAATAACCTGAATATGGGGGAGAAATTCTTCACCTCCTTCTTCGAAAAACTGGTCGGAGTAGATTATATCCGCAAAGATATTATCGCGGGAAAACCGGCCGGAGAGATCAGGAAAAAATGGTCCGCCGACGTGGAGGCATTTAAACGGCAACGAAAACCTTATCTTCTCTATCCGGAGTAAGTGGAAAAATGATATCCCCGGATATTAAAATTTCGTCATTATTTTTTGAATATTTATCCTATACTCTGAGGGTGTTTGTCCTTTTTTCTTCTTGAATAGCCGGTTAAAATTGGATATATTATTGAAGCCAGAGGCGTAGCATACTTCGGCAATCGTGTGCGACGTCTCATAAAGAATTTTGGACGCGTGTCCTATACGTATGTCATTCAGGTAGTCTATGAAATTTCTGTTTGTCCTTTTCTTGAAGAAATGGCTGAACGCCGATTCGGACATGCCCACACTTTTGGAGACAGATGATAATGTGATGTTTTCCTGAAAGTGCTCCTGTATATAGGTTATTACTTTATTTATTCTTCTGCTTTTTGACTCTCTGATGACAGAATCCAGCCTGTTATCACCTTCCAGGAGAAATTTCTGGTCGGGTGAAATCGAGAGAAGATAGAGTATCCTGAAAAACTCAAGCGCTGATTCCACGCCTTGTTTATGGGAAAGATTAAGCAACAAATCTTTTACATTCCTCTTTGTCTCCCCTGAGAATTCGATCCCATAGGCCGAATTCTTGAAAAGCTCCCGGACAGGATGAAAGATTTTCTTGTTGAAAATAGGATATTCAAGCGCTTCTTTGTGAAATTGTATCGTCACCACATGGGCATCGCCGTTATCGTTGTCGGATATCCAACGATGGGCTATATTGGGGCCTATCATGACCAAGTCAAGGTCATTGTATGCATCCACGCAATCACCCACAATGCGTTTCCCTTTGCTGTTTAGAACGAGGTTTATTTCATAATCGGAATGGAAATGCGCGGCATAATCGAATCGAGCCTGAGGATGATCCAGCACAATAAACAGATCCTCATTATTTATCGGGGTGATTTCTCTTTGTATATATTCCATGATTTTTACAAATATGGGTGATAGAGGATGAAAACTTTGTTTATTTATTTTCATGGTCCTCTAACAGAAGTCATAAACGTTTCGCAAACATACACAAAACATTCAAAAAAACACAACAATTTGTGAAAATAATACATACACAAATAATATTGATTCTGAGCCATATAGTTATTTTACCCTTCATGAAGTTCAAAATAATATCACATCTTAGTGATATTGTATTACAATTAGTATAAATACTGTCTTAAGTTTGCAGCCTGAAAAGAATGGATTTATTCACGTATTTTCATTTTCCCAGCATAAGACATTGAATGTATCTAAACCAAGTTTGATTATTGACGACACTGATCTGCAATACTTAAATTTTGAAAGCCTATCGCAGGCAGGCTGATGGAGCGTGCGAAAGTTGAATTATTTGATATGTCATGAATTTAAAAAGATTTTTCACTCTAATTTTACTCGTCCTTCCTGTGATTCTAATCGCTCAGGAAATAGAGATCAAAGGACGGGTCACCTCTTCTGATGGTATGCCTTTGGCCGGTACAACCGTCTTGATAAAAGGTGGAAATGTGGGAACCGTTACAGATATAGATGGGGGGTTCTCGCTTAACGCGTCCCGAAACGACATTATTCTATTCTCGTTTCTGGGTTTTAAAACCATTGAACGACAAGCGAGTTTGTCTTTTATGGAGATAATTCTCGAAGAAGATTATGTTTTAACGGAAGAGATCGTTGTCGTGGGTTATGGAACACAACGTAAAATTGACATGACAGGTTCAGTCTCCTCCCTTAGCGGAGATGCTTTGTTAACCGCTCCAACACCAAATCTCACGAATACTCTTACAGGTAAAATGACCGGAGTTATCACCTCTCAACAGTCGGGAAAACCGGGAGATGACGCCCCTCTATTCTATATCCGGGGAAAAAGCACTTGGGGAGATAATGCCACACTCACCATTGTCGACGGGGTTGAGCGACCTATAAACCAGGTCGATCCCAATGACATTGAGAGTATAAGCATACTCAAAGACGCAGCATCAGCCGCAATTTATGGGGCGCGTGCTGCCAATGGTGTAATTCTGATCACAACAAAACGGGGTTCGGGAAAAGAAACCCGCTTAAATTATTCGGCGTCGTTCGGAGTACAGACTCCGACAATAATCCCGAAAATGATGAATTCCTATCAATATGCCAAATATCTGAATCTTGCCAGGTATAATATTGGTAGCCAGTTATTGTTTACCCAGGATCAAATAGACGGATACCAAAATGGCACATTGCCGAATACAGATTGGTGGGATGCATCATTGCACAAATATGCCCCGATGCATCAACATAGTGTCACCATAGATGGAGGTGTCGACAAGACCAAGTACTTCATTTCCGGAGGATTTCTTGATCAGAAGGGTTTATATGATTTGGCCTCATTTCAACGTTATAATGTTCGTTCTAATATTGATACAAAGATTGGCAGTTACTTCTCCTTAGGGTTTGATTTGTCAGGCCGATTAGAAGATATCAGCGATGCGGCTTCAGGTGATGGCGTTTTCAGTACTGTACTCAACTCGGCCCCCACAGAAGCGCCTTATGTCCCGGCTCATATTGCCGAGAGGGGTTTACAGGCAAACGGGCAAAATGTTTCGCCCATAGGAGTTGCCGACCACTCGGGATATGCTAAGCGTAAGATTTCGTCTTTCAACAGTAGCTTTAAAGCAACATACGATGTCCCCTGGATTGATGGACTGGAGGCAAATTTCTCCTATTCCTATGACCGGGCTTATGCCAGGAATAAGACATTTACGGATGTGTATGATTATTATATACACGATCGGCTGACAGACACCTATGAGAAAAAAACATCCGGAGGAGGTAAAAATCTACATGAAATAGCCGGAGATGAGACCCGTACAACGTTACAGACTTCATTAAACTACCAAACTACATTAGCGGAAAAACACAATATATCTGCAGTACTTGTCTATGAAGAATCGACATACACAGGAACGAACCTGTCGGCAAGCCGCTATAGCTACTATTCCTCTTCTATTCCCGAAATATTTGCCGGCCCCGAAAAAGATCAGAAAATGGGTGGATATAGATGGAACAACGCGCGCAGAGGCTATGCAGGACGTGTAAACTATGGTTACATGGGTAAATATCTACTCCAGGCCAATTTCCGTGTCGATGGCTCATACAATTTTCACCCGGATAATCGTTGGGGCTTCTTTCCTGCCATATCTGCAGGTTGGAGAGTCAGTGAAGAAAATTTTATTAAAGACCTCAATATATTCGACAATCTTAAGTTCCGTGTTTCATACGGAGAGTTTGGAAACGACCGTATAGAACAATTTCAGTACCTATCCGCATTCGTCGTGGGGCCAAGTTCTGTGATAGGAGGCTCATACATACCAGGACTCCAGGAGAGCGTGCTGCCGAATCCGAAGGTGACCTGGGAAACCGCCCGCAATACAGATATAGGCCTTGACTGGAGTATCCTGAGAGGCAAATTATCGGGAGAATTCACTTACTTCAGGAAAAACACCCGCGATATACTCATGGTTCGTGATGCTGTGGTTCCTGAATCGGCCGGAGTTTCAGGCTTGTTGCCACAGGAAAATCATGGCGAAGTAGATAATTATGGTTTTGAGGCACTGCTGCGCTATACCGACAAGTGGGGCGATTTTGGAGTAACGGTTGAGGGCAATACAACTTTTGCGCGCAGCAAAATCGTTTATATCGGCGAAGCTGACGGTATAAATGATCTCCAACGCCGCACGGGACGTCCCTTCGACCAGTTCTTTGGTTATAAGGCTGTCGGCATTTTTAAAACGCAGGAAGAGGTTGATACATGGGCCGATCAATCAGGATTTGGCGCTTATGGAATCGGTGATATTAAATATGCCAATATTGATGATCGTGATGGTAAAAATGTAATTGACGGCAACGACATTACCGCCATTGGACGAAGCCAGGTACCTGAGCTTGTGTATGGTTTGAATTTAAATCTTAGTTATAAGCGTTTCAGTCTTACTACGAATTGGCAGGGTGCGGCCATGTTTGACCAGATGTTGCGTTGGGATCCCTTCAACCTGGATGCGAATGCATTGGCTATCTTCATGGATTCGTGGAGCACCGACAATCCGGATGCGAAATATCCAAAACTATACGCCGGCATGAGGCCGAACAATCGCGTAAATTCTTCACTCTGGCTATATGATGGGACCTATGTACGCCTGCGCAATCTTGAACTGGCATATTCGTTCGATTGCAATCAGGAATGGCTGAAAAGGGCAAATATAAACGGGTTACGCCTTTTTGTCTCCGGGAACAACCTCCTGACCTTCTCTGCGATGAAAGATTTTGACCCTGAATCACCACAGATCGAACCAGGGCACAGGAGCTATTTTTATCCTCAAATGAGGACATACAATTTGGGGGTAAATATTCAATTCTAACAATTTGACGACAATGAAATCATTCACAATATATATATACGCGGCATTTCTTGCCCTTCTGGCATTTAGTTGTGCTGATCTCGATGAGGCACCCAAGGACAGGATTGTAAGTTCATCGATATTCCAAGACCAGGAGTTGGTGCTTCAATATCTTTATCATATCTATTCTTCCATGCCATGTGGTTATGGAGCCATGGCTTTTGGAACGGCTCCTCACAATGCGATAAACACAGGAATGGGGATCACGGACCTGCTCGATGGAAGTACGGACCTTCTTCGCTCCAGAGCCGGCTGGAATGAAAGTAACAGCGTGATCATACCCGGAGGAATGTCTGCCCAGTGGAATCCGCATGACGTATGGGGACAACGTTATTCTGCTATCCGCAAATGCAACCACATGCTGGTCAATCTGGCTGCATCCGGTTTTACTGATGATTTTAAAAACAGGATTGCGGCTGAAGTCCGGTTCCTGCGGGCCTATATGTATTCAGACCTGGTTCGACGATATGGAGACGTACCGCTGATTGTAGAATTACAGGATGTCAACAATCTGGAAGAGATGCAGGTTCCCCGTGATCCGGTATCTGATATATATGACTTTATTGAAAGGGAATTAGAAGCCATAGGTGCTGAGCATGGAGGCTTGCCTTCCGCAGAGAATCTACCTCCGTCACAACTTGGTCGCGTTACACGGGAAGCAGCATTGGCGCTTGGCGGACGTGCAATGTTATATGCAGAGCGTTACGAAAAATCGGCATGGTTCTCAAAACAGGTCATTGATAGAGGGATTTTCTCTCTTGTCGATAATTACAATGCCTTATTTCAATCTAAAGGAGGGGAAACAAGCGAGGTTTTGTTTGAAGTCCTTTACGATGGCGTGAATAAAGGGCATTCGGCTGACTTTTTATATATGCCTTTCAGCCTGGACAATGGTTGGGGAAACCAGACCTGTCCGACGCAAGAACTGGTCGATTCTTACGAGATGCTGGATGGTTCCCCTTTCGACTGGAGCAACCCGCAACATGCGGCCAATCCATATGAAAATAGGGATAAGAGATTACAGTGGAGTATTATTGTAGATGGCGCTACATTTAAAAATACAGTTATCCGCACTGCATACAGGACTACATCCGATGGATTAGGAATGAATGAGGGAACAAATACAGGCTATATCCTGCGCAAATTTTTAGATGAGACAATACCTTTCGAGAAACTGGCTATTAACTATTTGGGAAGTTCAACAAGCTGGAAGGAAATCCGCTATGCCGAAGTATTGCTCAACTATGCGGAAGCCCAAAATGAAGCTGTCGGAGCAGACGAATCGGTTTACAACGCCATGGAAGTCGTTCGCCGGCGCGCCGGATTGGGGGGCACACTGCCTGCAGGACTCGACCAGACAGGAATGCGTGAAAGAATACGCCACGAACGTAAAGTAGAGCTCGCTTTTGAAGGACATCGTTTCTGGGATATACGCCGTTGGCGTATTGCCGAAGAACTTTTGCACGGGAAACGTTTTCATGGAATAAAAATTACAGAGAATGATAATGTGAAAAACTATGAGGTTTTTGAGATTACCACTTCTCCTGTACAGGTATTCCTCCCGAAACATTATTTGATGCCAATAAACTTCAATGAACTGGCAAAGAATCCTAAATTGGGACCGAACAATGAAGGTTATTAATGATGAAACGCAGAAGATTTGAACTTATAGCCATAAGCCTGTTCCTGTTATCAGCCACAATAGGTTGTTTTGCAGATTCAAAAAAGAAGGAGTTGAGGTCGCATGACATTGCTTATGGGAAAGACGCTCTCCACAAGATGGATGTGGATCTTATTGCTGGCAGAACACCGCAGACCCCTCTTGTGATACTTATTCATGGAGGAGGATGGATGGCAGGCGATAAAAAAGATGCCTATTTTATGCGTGACGGTCTGCTGGCGGCAGGTATCAACGTAATCAATATCAATTATAGGTTAGCTTCCCCCGGGAATAACATTCATTATAAAGAGATGATGGCAGATATTGATGAAGCATTAAGCTTTATAAGAGCCAACGCGAAAAAATGGAATATCAGGGATTCCCGGTTCATCTTCTGGGGAGGTAGTGCCGGCGCACATTTAGCGCTACTCTATGCTTACAGGTATGACAAGCAAGATGTTATTTCCTCTGTCATTACTCTTGGCGCACCTACCGTATTAGATACGTTCTTTTCAATGGAAGGAGCAAAACCCCAGGACGTAGAAAGATTATTACCCCTGGTCACAGGTAAGCCCTGGAGTTACGACCCTTCAAAACTTGCCAGAGAATACAAGGATGCAAGCCCCTATTATAGTCCAAATTACAAACCTACCATGTTGATCCACGGAGAAGCGGATGATATCGTACCGGTAGGGCAATCACGGATGATGCAGCAAAAACTCAAAGATGAGAACGTTGCGGACACGCTGATTATCATTCCCGGTGGCGGACATGGTGGCGAGGGTGCCTCACAGGAGTTTTCTCATCGCCTGAATATCGCTATGCTGGAGTGGATTATCAAATACAGTCAGAATTAGTAAAACAATATTATCATGATAAAAAATATATTACATTTAGCAACTATTGCATCCATATGCTGTATCATTTTTTCATGTAGTAACGTGGAAGATCTGCTTAGGAATTATCCAACCTTGGCCGAGAGTGGAGCCACCTATTACATTGACTCAGAATCGGGAGACGACACGAATAAGGGAACTTCCCCCGAAGCCCCCTGGAAAACTCTTGAAAAAATCAATCAACAGACTTTTGTAGAGGGCAATACAATTGCCCTTAAGGCCGGAAGCAGTTTTGAAGGCATGATAGCTCCCGGTGGATCCGGAACGGCCTCAAAGCCTATCATCATCACTTCGTACGGTGAAGGAGCAAAACCCATAATCAATGCCAATGGAGCGGATGCGGGTGTAAAACTTGTCAACCAATCCAACTGGGTAATCGATGGACTGGAAATTACCAACACGGCTGCACAACGCGATGCTTACCACAGTGGAATTCTTGTCCTTAACGAAAACGGAGGAGTGGTCAGCAATATTACAATCAAGAATAACAAAATTCACGATGTTTTCGGCTCGTTTGGTTATGCCGGTATTTACCACCCCCATTCATTCGGTGGCATTGCCGTGTCAACCTACAGCGTAGCTGCTACCGATAAATTCGACAAAGTATTGATCGAAAACAACGAAGTCGAAAAAGTGGGTCGAAGCGGAATTGTTGTATGGGACTACATATGGGGTAGTAATGCAGAATCTTCCACGAATGTAGTGATTCGTCACAACTCGGTGAAACAGAGTGACTCGGATGGCATCCTCACCTATGGTTGTAATGGAGCACTGATAGAGTATAATGTCTGTGAGGCGGCAGGCTCATACAGGGAAGATAATCAATTCAATGGTTCGGCAGGTATATGGTGTACCCGCGGGCGGGGTTGTATCATTCAACACAACGAAGCATTTAACACCCGTGCCCTGGAAGGCAATACAGACGGCACAGGTTTCGATATCGATATGGAATCATACGATTGTATTGTGCAGTACAATTACAGCCACGACAACGATGGAGGTTTTATGCTATTTGTGGACGGACATAAAGAGGCAGGAGGTGAAGGCTCGAAAAATAACATCGTCCGCTACAATATCTCCCAAAACGATAAAGAACGAATTTTTTTGTTTGGAGGAGGGGTTCCTGCTTCAACCCAAATCTATGGCAATACAATCTACATCAAAGAAGGATTGGATACCAAAATTTTTGACCATAGTTGGGAAACGGGCGGAAACATCAATGCCAGATGGAGTTTCCAGAATAATATCATTGTCAATTATGGAAGTGGCGGATACAATATTCCCGGTACAGGAGGAGGTTTTGCCGGTAATATTTATTATGGCAACCATCCGGCAAGCGAACCCGGGGAGGAAAATAAACGGACATATGATCCCATGTTCGTATCTCCCGGCAACGGGACATTAGGAATTGCAAGCCTTGAGGGATACAAACTGCAAGAAGACTCTCCTGCAATAAACGATGGCGTGGAAATTCGTAAAAACGGGGGTAAAGACTTTTGGGGTAATCCTGTATCAAGCAAAGGTGCGTTAACCATAGGTGCTCACGAACCAAACGGGAATGACGATCCTGACACTGTGTTGTTTGATCCGCTTGAAGATTGGAGTGTTGCAGACTCACATTCCTCTCATTTTGCATTCGATTCCTCGAACCCGCAATATTTCAACGGTGATGATTCGCGTATCGTCAGATCAGCAAACCATGATGCCAATATAGTGTATAAATATGAAGGCTTTAAGTCGGCAACAGTGACATTCTCAATAGGTAAATATACTTCACTCGGCATCACCGACGTAAGCGATTTACAACTATTCGAGGCCGAATGGGCAGAAGGCCCATGGAGTCCTTTATCGGTTCAATATTCAAAAGTTGGCAAAGAAATAGATGGTTGGCAAACCTATGAAGCCAAGATCAATTCGGTGGTATCAGCCGGAGCCAGATATCTGAAAATAGAAGTAAAGGAAAAAGGAGACGACGTATGGGGACTTCAGGTAGGATCGGTTGAAATCGACAGTGAAGAGCCAATAATTATTCCGGTTGAGAATTTCCTGTTCGATGATTTTGAAGATGCATCAAAAATTGCAGGCGCTTCCGCGAATATGACAATTATTTACGAATCTCCTGCTGAGGCATTCAATGGAGATGCTACCCGCGCCACAAGGACGAATATTGCCGAAGGATATGTCGTATATAACCTCCCGGAAGATATTACCGGCTTTGCAGTTACCTCATTTGTAAGCATGTGGGCTCCGGTGGATGAGTACGTGGAGATCCTCTGCGGAACCACAAGTGATCCCGCACAAATGACCTCAATCCCATTCACACGACAGGATATGGGAGGAACAGAATGGCTGGGTTACAGATACATTCCGGCAAACCCACTAGCCCCGGGTTACAGGTACTTTGCTATCAGGCTGAAAAAGCTTGAAGTTCCCGAAGGCAATGGCTGGTTAGTACAACTTGGAAGCGTAAAAATAGAATTTGAATAATAATCTCAGTGAATTAGACATTGCCTGTACGATAATCGGTATTGTATGGGCAATGTTTACACAATAACAATCAGAAATGAAACGACATCTTTTAACAACTCTCTTTATTTGCTTTTGCATTATTGCAAATGCCACAGACTATTACATCGACTCCCAAAAGGGGAATGATAATAATGCCGGGACATCGGAAGATGCAGCATGGAAAACATTTGCCAATGTCAACGATAAATTATTTAATCCGGGAGATAAAATACTATTACGAAAAAATGGAGTATGGGAAGACTCATTAGCGCCCAAAGGCTCCGGAACAAAAGAAAACCCCATCACAATAGGAGTTTGGGGCGAAGGCGGGCGTCCAAGAATCAACGGTAATGGCCAGGTAAATGCCACAATATATATCCGTAATGCCTCATACTGGATTGTCCAGGGTTTGGAAATCACGAACACAGCCCCCGGGAGGGGCAATACATATCGCAATGGCATACTTTTCGAGAACGATGGCGCGGGCGAATTGTACGGCATTGTCATCCGGGATAATCACGTACATCATGTGTCATGTTCATTCCGTTATTTAAATGGTGTCGATCCACATCAATATGGAGGTATCTCGGTTAGCGTAAGCCATACATCAAAAGGGACTGATAAATACCGGGATGTTTTGATTGAGAATAATACTGTCGAGTATTCAGGTCGTACAGGTATTGTTGTCTGGGACTACACTTGGGCTGAACCTGGTCAATCTACAACAGGGGTTGTGATCCGGGGAAATACAGTGCGTGAGATAGATTCGGATGGCATTTTAACCTTTGGTTGTGACGGAGCACTCATAGAATCTAATTATGCCGAGGGTTGTGGTGCTTACCGGGAGGATGATGGCTTCAACGGGGCGGCAGCCATCTGGTCTACCCGTGGGCGTAACTGCATTATTCAGTACAATGAGGCATGCCATACCTATAAGCTTGAAGGAAATGCCGATGGAATGGGATTTGATCACGACTTGGACTGTTTTGACTGTGTGATCCAATATAACTACAGTCACGATAACGAAGGCGGATTTGTGTTGGTCATAGATGCGTCAAATTCCACCAATAACATCGTGAGATACAATATATCGCAAAATGACAAGGAACGTGTGATAATGATTGCAGGAGGAATGACTCCCCACACTCAGATTTACAATAATGTGTTTTATATTGGCGATGGGTTAGACACCAAAATAATAGACCACTTGTGGGACGAAGGGGGTGATGTAAACGCTCCATGGATATTTAAAAATAACATTATAATAAATCACGGCACGGGAGGATATTCTATTCCGGGTACAGGTGGTATATTCCTCAACAACCTTTATTGGGAGAATCATCACCCAACCGAACCTGATGAGATAAATAAAATAACGAGAGATCCGATGTTGATGGCTCCCGGAACAGGAAAAAAAGGACTTGAATCACTTGAAGGCTACAAACTTCACAAAAAATCTCCGGCCCGGAAAGCAGGAGTTGTCATAGATCATAACGGAGGAAAGGATTTCTGGGGTAATAAACTTCCTGTAAATGAAGCCCCTTCCATAGGAGTTCATCAAGTAGACAAGTAATAGAAGACAACAAAATCAGATTATGAAGCTTACAAGACATAGTGCAAACCCAATACTCTCCCCTAACCCGAAAAACGAATGGGAAAGCCTGGTAACGTGCAACCCGGGAGTGTGGTACGAGGAAGGAAAATTCCACATGCTTTACAGGGCTGCCGGAGCAGATACAGAACATGTTATCAGATTAGGGCTGGCAATTAGTAACGACGGAGTCAACTTTGAGAGAGTCTCATCCGAACCCGTATTTTCACCTGTCCCGGGATACCCTGATGGAGGTTGTGTGGAAGACCCCCGCATCGTAAAATTTGATGATGATTTTTATATCACCTATGCTTTTCGTCCATTTCCTCCGGGACAGTACTGGAATTTCGCACATGACGTGGTAAACCGCCCCCCTCAGGGAGAGCATGCTCCTGTCTTTATGAAGGAAAATATGGGAAATTCGGGTTTGATGCGTACAAAAGATTTTCGTACATTTGAGCGTTTGGGGCGGATTACCGATTCGCACCTCGACGACAGGGATGTGATACTTTTCCCTGAAAAAATAAATGGAAAATATGTGCTGATGCACCGACCCAAACAATATGTGGGAGAAAACTATGGCGTGAAACATCCCTCCATCTGGCTAAAATTTTCGGATGACCTGCTGGATTGGCAAGGCAAAGAGAGTCACTTGCTGATCACGGGAATCGACGGGACCTGGGAAGAGAAAATCGGAGGCGCCACTCCTCCGCTAAGGACCAAAGATGGTTGGCTGACATTATATCATGGGGTTGATAATGGAGGGAGCGGCTATTATCGTGTAGGAGCGCTCCTGCTGGACCTTGAAGATCCCCTGAAAATTATAGGGCGGACAAGAGATTTTATTCTGGAGCCTGAGACTGACTGGGAGATGAAGGGCTATTACAATGGCTGTGTATTCCCCACGGGAAATATAATAGTGGATGATACGCTATACGTATATTATGGAGCTGCGGACAAATATGTATGCCTTGCAACATGCCCCGTACAGGAATTGGTGGATTTTATAAAAAATAATAATAAATAAACTCTTTCATGTTCACAGACTTTTATCACGAATAGAGAAAAACGAATATAGATATGAGGAAATTAATTATACTGACAGGTTATTTATTTTTCATAGGATATAGCTTTGGGCAAACGGTTCAAAGCTTTTTTCCCTGTGAGAATGTGGAAAACATTGGATTCGCCGGCAATCGTATAAGCAGGATTGATTCGCTGTTATCACAATATATAAAAAACAAAAAACTACCTAATGCAATAGCCCTGGTGATCAAAGACGGCCAAATAGTTTATCACCGAGCTTATGGATACAAAGATGTGGAAAATAAAATAATGGTAAAGTCAGATGATATTTTCAGAAATGCATCGCAAACCAAAGCAATCACTTCTGCCGTTTTACTCTCACTATTCGAGGAAGGCAAGTTCAAACTGGATGATCCCATAGAAAAATACCTCCCGATGTTTGCTAATCCTCAAGTGTATGAATCGGGAGATGCAAAGGAGGGAACCCTGAAAACAAGACCCGCACAAAGAAGTATCACGATCCGTCACTTACTTACTCATACTGCCGGATATGATTACAACCCTCATGGGCAAAATGTGGATGGTTTTTTTTACAGATATCCGATCACATCACAAGAAGTTTTGGAAAGAATGGCCAAAATACCTTTACAACATGATCCGGGGGAGAGATTCACGTATGGATTCAGCACCGATATCGCCGGTTATTTGGCAGAGGTAATAAGTGGAAAAACATTGGATGTACTGATGAGAGAACGGATACTCGACCCTTTGGGTATGAAGGATACATACTTTGTACAACCTCAAAGGAATTATGATAGATTGGTGAAATTATATACGCAAGACACCGAGACCAATAGTTATAAACTTACGGATGATCAATTTGCGCAAGATGCTCCAAAAATCACATACAAAACAGCACTTTGTGGTGGGGCCGGGCTTTCGGGCACAATAGAAGACTATGCCAAGTTCTGCCAGATGATACTGAACGGAGGAGAATTCAATAATCAAAGAGTTTTGGGTAGGCAAACTGTCGAGCTGATGACGAGCAGTCAGATGGAAGGAGTAGAAACCTATCATGATTTCAGTATGGCTTTTGAACTAACCGACAAACACAGATATAACAAATGTATGGTACCCCCCAATTCCTTGAAATGGGGGGGAGCCTTTGGCACCGACTATATCATTGACAGAAAAAACAATATGATACTGTTGTTCTATACCAACATAAACCAGGCATACAATGACAATGTCAGTATGCACGAAGCATTCCATATATCGGTATATCAAAGTATGAAATGAGAAAATTTCACAAATTATAAGTCCTTGAAGATATGAAAAAGAATATTATAATTCTGTTAATCAGCATAATACTAACAACTATAGGATGTACTCCCCCTGAAACTATTGAAATAGACACTCAACCCGTGTCGGAGAATTTTATTGGTCATGGCGTCGAGTGGTCGGCCTATCCACACGGTGATTCTCCGGATGCCGAGTGGGGCTATCTTATGACCGACGAGAAACTGGAAATGGTATACAAACGTCTCGACTACATGAAACCACGTATTGTGCGTGTGATGGATGTAGCAGGATGGAGGTATTTCAAAGGGGTAAACGCAAAAGGAGAACCGATACTTGATTTCGATTGTCCTGAAGTTCAGATGGTATGTAAGATTTTAGACTATTGTCAACGCAATGGAATAGTTGTTTTACTGGGTGACTATGGGGTGCCTGGCTTTTGGGGTTATCCGGGAAATATAGACCGGGTGGACGATCCCCGTTTTATTGAGATGACTACCCAATATGTCTCTTTTCTGGTGAAAGAAAAAGGCTTTAGTTGTATCAAATATTATATCATAACGAATGAACCCAACGGTGATTGGGCCTGTACCAGAGGCGAGTGGGATCAGTGGAAAAAAGGAGTGGAAATGATGGCAGAGGCTTTTGCCAATGAAAAACTTGATATTACCATGGCGGCACCGGATGTGGTAGAACTAAGCAATAATCATAAATCGGAATATACCGGGTGGCAATGGGTTGAACAATCGGTGAAACAACTGGATCACTTAACAGGAGTTTATAACGTGCATTGTTATGCCGACTACCAATTTATCCGAAGCGGGGCATTCATGGAACATTATGCCGCTGTGGGAGAAACTATCCGCCCCACAGGAAAACCAATGATTTTCGGTGAGATTGGGGGCTGGTACCACACCCTGGAATTAGGCGGAGAATACAAGAAACGGATGCAATCGACCGAATTTGCCAGCGAAGACTCACAACTATTCGTGTATGATTATCTGTATGGTGTGGATATGGCTGATATGCTCATTCAAACAATGAAAGCCGGTTGGCATGGAGCCAGTGCTTGGATGCTGGACGACGCAATGCATACAATAGGAGACCTGGGAGATAAAGATCAGTTGAAAGTATGGGGATTTTGGAATTCACTCGGCACAGAGCTGATCGGTGATCCTAAGCACGAGGAAATACGTCCCTGGTTTTTCACATGGTCGCTCATGTCACGCTATTTTACACCCGGGATGAAGATATACAATCCTACACAGGAAGAATCATTCCACAGATTGAGGGTCGTTGCCGGAAGTTCCGGTACAGGATCCACCATAGCAATTGTAAATGCTGATGAGGTCGATCATACATTTGACTTGAAGATGAATATAAACGGCAAAAGCGATCTGGATATTTATGACTACGTAGAGTCGGGTTACCAAACCGATGAAAATTCTTTTCCTGTACCCGTTGATAAAGTAACCACCGAAAAGGTCAAAAAAGGATTTACTGTTACAATTCCTGCGAGAAGCTTCAAACTTCTGACCAACATCCCAATAAATTAAGAGTGTATGACAACCTCTATTTCAATGATAGATATTGCCGTGATAGCATTATCTATGGCGGTAATTGTTTGGTGGGCTTTAAAAAACGGAAAAAGCAGAGATTCTAAATCTTACTTTCTTGCCGGGCGTAGCATGTCCTGGGTAGTAGTAGGATTGTCCCTCTTTGCCGCGAGTATATCCAGCACAACCCTTATAGGACAAACAGGTGACGCCTATTCTACAGGCATAGCTGTTTTCAACTACAATCTGATGGGAGTCGTAGTGATGGTGTTCTTTGCCACTTTCCTACTCCCAATCTATATTAAAAGCGGTATTTTCACTATTCCCGAATTTTTGGAGCGCAGATTCGATGCCCGCTCCCGATATTATTTTTCGGCTATTTGTATATTAGGGAATGTATTTTTGGACGCAGCCACAGCCTTGTATGCGAGTGCTTTGATTGTCAAGTTGCTTGTGCCATCGGTCGAAATACAAACAATTGTCATTGTCTTTGCCCTGTTAGCCGCCTCGTATACAATTCCCGGTGGACTGTCGTCCGCCATCAACGCGGAGATCATTCAGGCTGTAATTTTAATCGCGGGATCCATCCTTCTTGCCGTATTCGTAACCATGAGTGGTGGTTTTGAATATTTCAAAGAACTCCTTACTTCCGGTGATTATATGACCAGGCTGATCCGCCCTATAGACGACGCATCCACTCCTTGGTTAGCGCTGCTGGTAGGAATGCCTATAACAGGTTTGTACTTTTGGGCAAATAATCAAACTCTGGTGCAAAGAGTACTGAGTGCCAAAAGCCTGAATGCTGGCCGCAACGGAGTAATGCTTAACGGAGGTATCACTCTGACCACCCTGTTTCTTTTCGCCATTCCGGGAGTCATGTCCCAAAAAATATTTCCGGGATTAGAGAGTCCCGATATGGTGTACCCGGCAATGATAATAAACCTGATGCCTGTGGGTCTGCTCGGGGTTATGATTGCTGTCCTTTTTGCAGCGCTCACATCTTCCCTCAGTGCCATAATGAATTCTACATCAACCTTATTTACGATGGATTTTTACAGCAAATTGAATAAAAAAGCAAGTGACAAACAATTGGTTAGAGTCGGAAAGATTGTAGCATTGGTCGTAATTATCATAGCTGCATTGTGGGCTCCTCAGATAGGACGTTTTGGGTCAATCTTAAAATACTATCAGGAAATGTTGGCTTATTTGTCACCTCCTATCGTGGCTTCGTTCATTGTAGGTGTCTTCTCGAAACGAGTGAACGCCCAAGGAGTATTTATCGGCTTAATCAGCGGCTTAGTGGTTGCCGTGCTATTACTTATTTTCAAAAACGATATTTTTGGAGATATGCATTTCCTGTTTATTGTCCCTCTATTATTTGTAATTAGCTTATTTGTGATGTATATATGCAGTCTGTTCTCCCCGGCTCCGGACAATAACAAACTGGAAGGAAATATTTTCACCGTAGCCCAATTTAAAGAGGAAACCCTAGAGTTGAAGAAAGTTAAGTGGCACGCTAATTATAGGGTATGGGGTTTAGTATTACTTTGTTTTTCAGCGCTAATGTTATTTGTTTTTTCATAAATCCCATTTTCGTCCCCCCTTATTATAGAAACAACTCAATGCTCCTGACAGGCATTTTTTCACCTGGCCGACAATCTGTTCCGCAGATACCCCGTAAAAAGACGCGCAGTGAAAAAGCCACATCCCCTCTGCCGGAAGTTCACGACAAACAAAACTCCAAGAACGTTTTGAGTTATTTTTTGTACTTTTGCATTTTGCTTCCCTCTTTTTGACGTCACGTCCGCCAGGCAAAAAAACGGAGGTGAAGCATCATCATAAAACAGGATAAGACCGCACAAGACGAGACAAGATGATCGTCGTTGCGTGCGGATTTCGTAGGATTAAACTCAAGTATGTTCGTATGGAGATTGCAAGCAAATACAACCCCGCAGAGGTAGAAAAGAAGTGGTATCAATATTGGATGGACAACAAATTGTTCCACTCCGAACCGGATAGCCGGGAACCCTATACCATCGTTATTCCGCCACCCAATGTCACCGGCGTATTGCACATGGGGCATATGCTCAATAACACTATCCAGGACGTGCTGGTACGCAGGGCGCGGATGCAGGGAAAAAACGCCTGCTGGGTGCCCGGCACCGATCATGCTTCCATCGCTACCGAAGCAAAAGTGGTGGACAGGCTGGCCGCGCGGGGTATCCAAAAGAATGAACTCAGCCGGGAAGAATTTCTGAAACACGCGTGGGACTGGACTCGCGAGCATGGAGGGATCATCCTGGAACAGTTGAAGAAGCTGGGGGCTTCCTGCGATTGGGACAGGACTGCTTTCACCATGGATGAGACCCGTTCTGAGAGCGTGCTAAAAGTATTTTGTGATCTACATGACAAAGGACTCATTTACCGCGGGGTAAGGATGGTCAACTGGGATCCAAAAGCCCTTACAGCACTTTCTGACGAGGAGGTGATCCATAAGGAAGTGACCGGCAAACTCTATTATCTGCGATATAAGATTGAGGGTGATCCCCACGGGGCTTATGCGGTGGTCGCCACTACCCGCCCCGAAACTATCATGGGTGATACGGCCATGTGCATCCATCCCGATGATCCCAAAAACAGCCACCTGAAAGGGAAAAAAGTCATTATCCCCTTAGTCGGCCGCGCTATTCCCGTAATTGAAGATGACTATGTGGATATCGAATTCGGTACCGGATGCCTGAAAGTGACCCCGGCACACGATGTGAACGACTATATGCTGGGGGAAAAGTACAACCTCCCGTCCATCGACATATTCAATCAGGACGGCACACTGAATGAAAATGGCGGCCGTTATGTGGGAATGGATCGTTTCGAGGTACGCAGGCAGATCGAAAAAGACCTGGAAGAAGCCGGACTATTGGAAAAAATGGAACCTTACACCAACAAAGTAGGCTTTTCGGAGCGCACCGACGCGATCATCGAACCGAAGCTCTCGATGCAATGGTTCCTGAAAATGGGCGACCTGGCACGCCCCGCCCTGGAAGCGGTGGAAGATGGGACCATCCGCTTCTATCCTGAAAAATATAAGAACACTTACCGCCACTGGATGGAAAACATCAAGGACTGGTGTATCAGTCGCCAGTTATGGTGGGGACACCGCATACCGGCTTACTTCCTCCCCCAGGGAGGATACGTGGTGGCCATGAGCCGGGAGGAGGCATTCGAAAAAGCGTTGGAAAGAGTGGATTATCCGCTATCGATCGACGACTTGAAACAGGACGAGGACGCGCTCGACACCTGGTTCTCTTCATGGCTGTGGCCTATTTCGGTATTCGACGGCATCAACCACCCCGATAACAAGGAGATCGCCTACTATTATCCCACAAGTGACCTGGTGACCGCTCCCGAAATCATTTTCTTCTGGGTGGCGCGCATGATTATGGCAGGATATGAATACCGCAAGGAACCCTGCTTCCGGAATGTGTACTTCACGGGGATCGTACGCGACAAACTGGGTCGCAAGATGTCCAAATCGCTCGGCAACTCACCGGATCCTATCGAACTGATGGAGAAGTACGGGGCTGACGGCGTACGCATGGGCATGCTGCTCACTTCCCCGGCCGGGAACGACCTTCCTTTCGATGAATCGGTCTGCGAACAGGGACGTAATTTCAACAACAAGATATGGAATGCCTTCCGCCTTATCAAAGGATGGCAGAGGGATGAGACCATCCCTCAGCCGGAAACGGCTAAGATCGCGGCTGAATGGTTCCGGAGCAAACTCTCCGAAACTATCGCCGAATTGGATGACCTCTTCTCCAAATATCGCCTTTCGGAAGCGTTGATGCTGCTTTACAAACTCTTTTGGGACGAGTTCTCCGCCTGGTACCTCGAAATGATAAAACCGGCCTATCAACAGCCTATCGACACGGAAACATATAAGATCACACTCTCTTATTTTGACGCGCTGATGCGGCTGCTGCACCCCTTCATGCCGTTTATTACCGAAGAGTTGTGGCAGGCTTTGTGCGACAGGAAGGCAGGTGAGAGCATCATGACCAGTCTTCAACCGAAACAGACTCCGGCAGACAAGGAACTACTGAACGATTTCGAAACACTGAAAGAGGTAGTGGCCGGTGTACGTACCATCCGTCTGGAAAAGAATATCCCCAACAAGGAACAATTGGAATTGCAGGTGACCGGTCAACACAACCATCAATATGATAGTGTGATTGCCAAGATATGCCGTCTTTCCTCGGTCATTTCTGTTTCTGAAAAGCAACCCGGAGCATCGGGTTTTCTGGTAGGGACTGTCGAATACAGTATTCCCCTGGCGGATAAAATGGATGTGGAAGCTGAGCTCCAGAAGTTGAAGGTGGAACTCTCCTATACCGAAGGTTTTTTACAGTCGGTATTAAAAAAACTGGCTAACGAACGGTTTGTACAGAATGCAAAACCTGAAATCGTGGAAGGGGAGCGCAAGAAACAGGCTGACGCCGAAAGTAAAATCGCCCTGCTGAAGGAGAATATCGCGGTATTGGAGAAATAAACAGAAGTTTACAGTTTCTATATCCGGGAGACCGGCGCTGCCCGGTCTCCCCCATTTAACGATAACACGGCTGAATAATGAGTGAACCCTTAACATGTATTCTGCCATATATCACTTCCTGTCTGGGAGAAAAAGTGGTGAACGCCAGACCGGTTTCCGGCGGGGATATTTCTTCGGCATACCGCGTTGACACTGAAACGCGACAATATTTCCTGAAAGTAAACAGCGCCTCTTTCGCCCTGGAAATGTTCTACTCCGAACGGGAGGGATTACAAGCTATCGGAGCAACCAAAACCATCGCCGTACCGCATGTCCACCTGGTAGATTCCATAGAGGGAAAAGCCTTCCTCCTGATGGATTTAGTGGAGAGCAAACGCCCGGCTTCCTCCGATCATCAACGCTTGGGTAGTCAATTGGCCCGATTACACCAATGCTCACAAGCAGACTTTGGATTTTCCTCAGATAATTTTATCGGCAGCCTGCCCCAACAAAATAACCCCCACGCCGACTGGGCAGAATTCTATTGGTTCGAGCGTATTCTCCCGCAGCTCCAATTGGCACTCAGAGACGGATTAATACAACGAAACATGATACCGGAAGAAGAGAGAGCCATCACCCTGTTCCGAGAAATTTCCGGCGATATAAAGCCTGCGTTGCTGCATGGCGACCTCTGGGGCGGCAACTACCTGATCGCAACGGACGGCACCCCTTACCTGATTGATCCCGCCGTATATTATGGCCACTCAATGGTTGACATTGCCATGAGCCGGCTCTTCGGCGGTTTCGGATCGGAGTTTTACGATGCCTATCACCAAATCATCCCCCAACCCGTTCATTACGACATCCAAATCGATCTGTACCAACTCTATTACCTGCTGGTACACCTCAACCTCTTCGGCAGCGGGTATTACTCTTCCGTCTCATCCATCCTGAAAAGATTTTTTTGAGATAAACATCAAATAAACTTGGTTTTCTGGCATAAAAGTAATTATTCAATAAATCAGTCAGTTTGACAACAACTGGAATTGAGACTGTCAATGCAGCGATAAAAAAACTCATGTAGAATAAAACACCATCACATTGCCAATCGTTCATCAAGGAGGAAATGCAATAATTACCCCCAAATCTTAGACAACAAGTATCATTAAAAAAAAGTATTAATTTTGTTGTCATGGTCAAGAGAAAAAGTTACAGTTCAGGCTTCAAAACGAAAGTCGTTTTAGAAGTCCTAAAAGAAAGGGAAACAGTGCAGGAGATCGCCCGCAAATACGAACTCCACCCAAGTCAGATCTCAACATGGAAGAGTCAATTTCCATCCAATGCGGATTCGATTTTCGCAAGGGGAGCAAGTAAACCTGAGGATGACAGGGAAAAGGACGCACTTTTCAAGAAAGTGGGCCAACTCCAGCCGAAGGTTGATTTCTTAAAAAAAGTATTGGGGAAATAGATAAAAAAAGGGGATGTCACAGATCTACAAGTCTCACCCATTGAGCTTTTCCCGCCAATGTGAGGTCTTGGATGTTCCCCGCGGCAGCTTCTACTATTCTCCCCGTGAAGAGGGCTCGTACAAT
>NZ_RDSD01000028.1 GCF_003712195.1 Proteiniphilum sp. X52
TATTGGTAACAAATTATAATTCAAAACAAAGGTATGCAAGAAAAGTATAAATGTAAACTATTTACCACGAAAAAAAATGACAAGTTTTTAAAAATCATGAAAATCTATTTTTTAATCACTTTCTTTTGCATCTTTTCAGTCACGGCTGAAAATATTTACTCACAGTCTAAAACGGTGAGTGCCGAATTGAAAAATGTGACGCTGAAAGAAGCATTTCGTGAATTGGAGAAAAACAGCGATTACCTCTTCCTCTTTATGGATAATACGGAGAACAGCCTGTCGAGAAATGTCAACGCTTCCCTGAGCAATAAATCCATGGAGGAAATTCTGGATATGTTGCTGAGCAATACGGACCTCACCTACTCCATTGTCAACCGGCAGATTACCATCTCAAGGAAACCCGGTGGTGTGGAGACTAACAAAGAGGCTGAAAACAAAATCAATACCCGGGAAGTGCGGCAAACCCGCAAGACAATTAGCGGAACGGTGACGGATGTGAATGGTGAGTCCATCATCGGGGCCAACATTATTGAAGTGGGCACCTCCAACGGCACCATCACCGATGTAAACGGAAATTTCACGTTGCAAGTGGCAAACGATGCAACCATACAGGTCTCCTATATCGGATATTTGAACCAGACAATCAATACAGAGGGAAACACAAATTTCAACATCACGCTCATAGAAGACTCTCAGGCATTGGAAGAGGTGGTGGTCGTGGGATACGGTATACAGAAAAAAGCCAATTTAACTGGAGCCGTGTCTACCGTGGATGTAAGCAAGACACTGGAGGCTCGCCCCTATTCGGATATTTCCAAAGCCTTACAAGGAGCGGTCCCGGGATTATCCGTCATAAGCAGCAGCGGCAAGTTAGGGGCACAGCCCACAGTTACGATCAGGGGGTTGGGAACATTGAGCAATGATGCGAAAAGTAATCCTCTGATAGTTGTGGATGGGGTACCGATGGACGACCTTTCCTTATTGAATACACAGGATATCCAAAGTGTTTCAGTGTTAAAAGATGCGGCCTCAACTTCTATTTACGGCACCAGAGCCGCTTTTGGGGTAATACTCATCACCACCAAATCAGCCCGCCAGGTCGACCGGGTATCGGTGAACTATAATGGAAATGTCGCTTGGGATACACCTACCATACTACCCGACTACCCCGACGTGCCCACTCAGTTGAAAGCGTTAATCGCGGCAAACGGTCGGAGCGGTGCGGCAAATGAGTTGTTCGGCATGTATTTGGATCAAATGCTTCCATATGCCGAAAAATGGAGAGATGAGCATAACGGTAAAAAATCAGGTTATAGGGAAATGATCCCGGGTCACAGAGATGCCCTTACGGATAGTTCCAAGCCACTCGGAGATTTCATTCTCGACAACAACGGAGTGGGTATGTATTTTGCCGATTGGGATGTGGTAGATATCATGTTCAGGAACTGGAAGCCGTCGCAAAGCCATAACTTGTCCGTACAGGGAACAAGTGGAAAAACATCTTACTACATGTCGGTAGGATACAACCATGATGAAGGTGTCATGACCTTCTTCCCCGAAAAACTGGATAAATGGACGGCCATGATGAATGTAACCACCGATGTAAAGGACTGGTTGCAGGTGGGAGCCCGATTCAATTACAGCAATAAAGACTTCATCGGGCCTGCCACCCGTAGAACGACTTATCAGTATATGTGGCGATGGGGAAGTTTCTTCGGCCCTTACGGCACCTATCAAGGTACTGATTTCAGGAATGATATAGCATACCGGAAGCAGGCAGGAGATTGGACCGACAATAATGGTTTTATCCGCATGGGTACGTTTGCAAAAGCTACCCTCGCAAAAGGGCTGACGTTAAATGCCGATTACACCTACGATGTAAATAACTATACTTACAAGGGTGCCTATATTCCCGTACAGGCTTGGAACTCTTGGGGTGGAGCCATTGAAAATATTGGAACTTTTGAAACCACCTCATACCTGATCCAGGAATCACGAAAGGATAAGTCATTCGCGTTCAATATTTTTTCCAATTATGAATTCTCGCTTGCCAATCAACATAATTTTAATTTTATGTTGGGAGCCAATGCTGAGAGCGGCACCCATTTCAGACATTCTTCCAGACGAGACAACCTTTTGGATTACAAGCTCCCGGAGTTCAATCTGGCAACCGGCCCTCAGTACGTGACCGGACAGCATAACCATTGGGCGACAGCAGGTTACTTCGGCCGTATTAATTACGATTACAAGGGTGTCTGGTTACTGGAGATGAACGGCCGTTACGACGGTTCATCACGTTTTCCCGCGTCCGATAGATGGGCGTTCTTCCCTTCCGCCTCGGCAGGTTACAGGATCAGCGAAGAATCATTTTTTATTCCTCTGAAAGAATCCATTAGCAACCTGAAATTCAGGGCCTCTTATGGTGAAATTGGTAATCAGGCGGTAGGGGACAACATGTTCCTGTCCACGTTGGCAAAGCGCTCCGATACCGATACCTATTGGCTGGCCGATGATGGCACCAAAGTGGTGGCATATGATTTACCCAAGTTGGTTTCGTCCACATTGATGTGGGAACGGATTCAAACGCTTGACGCGGGATTGGATTTAGGGCTGTTGAACAATGAACTGAACTTCACGTTCGACTGGTACCAACGTACCACAAAAGATATGTTGGCTCCCGGTCAAACCATGCCTCAGGTATTGGGTGCCGATGCTCCATATGTGAATGCCGGCACACTCCGCACACGTGGTTGGGAACTCACAGTGGACTGGCGTCACCGTTTCAATCAACTGCTTGTTTATGCCAATGCAAATATAGGAGATTTCGTCACCGATATTACCAAATGGGAAAATGAGGCGAAGTTACTGAATCAAAATTACTCCGGAAAAAGATATGGTGATATCTGGGGATTTGAGACTGAGCGTTATTTCACACAGGATGATTTTAATGCCGATGGGACTTATAAGACTGGGGTTGCTTCTCAAAAGGGACTGGAACAGGGAAGTTTCGTATTTGGTCCCGGTGATGTCAAGTTCAAGGATCTAAACGGAGACGGCGTGATCGATGGTGGAAAAGGCACTGCCGATGATCACGGCGACCTGAAAGTGATAGGTAATACGACCCCTCGTTATCAATATAGTTTCAGATTAGGTGCGGAATGGAAGGGTTTTGACATTGACATGTTTCTCCAGGGCGTGGGCAAACGGGCAGTTTGGACCCAAAGTGCTTTTGTTATGCCGATGATGCGCGGCGCCGATGCTATTTATGCAAACCAGACCAGCTATTGGACAGAAGAAAATCCCGATCCCAATGCTGATTTCCCCCGTTTATTCCCCGGTAATGCGGGAAGAGGAACTATCTCTGTGTTAGAGTTAGGAAATCATAATTTCTATCCCCAATCCAAATATCTTGTCAATATGGCCTATTTGCGGTTAAAGAATTTAACGGTCGGATATACTTTGCCTTCAGAGATTGCATCGAAGATCTACATGCAAAGAGCCAGGATATACTTTAGCGGGAATAACCTGATGGAGCTGATCAACAAAAGCAATGCTCCTGTCGATCCCGAGGTAAATGATAAAGAAGAAGGTGCAAGCCTGGGTAACGCCACATGGGGGCGTATAGACCCGATGTACAGGACAGTATCATTTGGAGTTCAGCTTACCTTCTAAATTGTTTTATTATTGAAAAAAGAAAGTAATATGAAGAATATAAATATAATATGCATATCTACTATCGCTTTAGTGCTGGCCTCGTGTAGCGATTTTCTGGACAAAGGACCGCTGGATACGTTCACTAACGATAATTTTTGGACCAATGAAAATAATGTGACCGGCTACGCCAACACCTTCTATCAAACATTCCTGGGGTATGGCAATGCCGGTGGAAGCGGACTCTTTTATTACCGTACTCTGTCGGATGATCAGGCAGGCAACAGTTTTGCGAACTGGACCTTTCAGAATGTGCCGGCAAGTAGCACCAACTGGCGGGACGGATGGGTGGAAATACGCCGAGCAAACATTTTGCTTGAGAACGTGGACAATGTGGATATGAGTGACGAGGCAAAAAACCATTGGAGAGGCGTGGGCCGTTTAATGCGCGCATGGCATTACTATCAGCTTGTGCGTGCCTACGGCGATCTACCCTGGGTCGATCAGTCTCTGGATATTACGGATGATGGATACCTCTACGGTACGCGTGAAAATCGTGACGGGATAATGGATAAAGTACTCGAAGACCTGAATTATGCTTGTCAGAATATGTATGATAACTCAGCAAAAAATAAGCTGAACCGGAATGTGGCTTACGCGATGAAAGCGGAGATATGCCTCTTTGAAGGAACTTACCGTAAATATAGGAAAGCAGAAGATAACCAATCGGCACCGGATATGACGGGAGCCAACAGGTTTCTGAATGAAACCAAGAGTGCAGCGGCCTATTTGATGGGGAAAGGATTTTCCCTAAACAGCTCATATCAGGGAAATTACAACTCAACTGATTTGTCGGGTAATCCCGAGATGATTTTTTATAAAGCATACAAGCAAAGTGTTTTACACCACTCCCTGATCGCTTATATCAGTTCATCGACACAGATCAGTGGAATGTCGAAAAACGCTTTTGAATCTTATCTGTTTACCGATGGTAGACCATTGGCATCGACATCACTCGACACAAGCGATGAAGCAGAATTCCTGGTAGGAACTAAAACAGTTGCCGGAGAAGTGGTCCCCGATACGGTATTGTCCATTAGGAAAATGTTGGAAATACGTGATAAACGGCTCAGTGAGACGATTGATACGGCGCTCTGTTATGTGGGAAGAGGGTTCACTCGTTTTGGAACCGGTATTTCCATGACTTCGTCTACCGGCTATGGAGTATCCAAATACGACAACAAGAATCTGGAGAACATATACAGGAACCAGACTTCGGCTAATTTCACGCATGCTCCTATTTTCTGGTTGGCGACCGTCTACCTGCAGTACGCGGAAGCTTGTGCGGAGTTGGGCGATATGAGCCAGGAGGATCTTGATAAATCGGTTAATAAATTGAAGAGCAGGGCTGGACTTCCTCCATTAACTGTGGATGTGGGTTTTTCCGATCCTGCCAATAATATGGGAGTAAGTGATCTAATCTGGGAAATCCGTCGTGAACGCCGTACCGAACTGATGTTTGACAACTGGACACGCTACTGGGATCTGATCAGATGGCATCAACTCGATAAGCTCGACTCGTCGGTATATCCCGATATCCTGCTGGGCGCCAATATTGCGAACGACCCCTATAACCGTGTCATAGACAAGGTGGGAACCTATATTGACGGTAGCAAGGAAATGACACGTCTGTTCGATAAGAAACACTATTGGTATCCCATACCCTCAGATCAGATTTCTTTGAATCCTCAATTAGGGCAGAACCCCGGATGGAAGCAATAGATCAAGTGAATCGAATGTATTGGTAACAAATTATAATTCAAAACAAAGGTATGCAAGAAAAGTATAAATGTAAACTATTTACCACGAAAAAAAATGACAAGTTTTTAAAAATCATGAAAATCTATTTTTTAATCACTTTCTTTTGCATCTTTTCAGTCACGGCTGAAAATATCTACTCACAGTCTAAAACGGTGAGTGCCGAATTGAAAAATGTGACGCTCAAAGATGCATTTCGTGAATTGGAGAAAAACAGCGATTACCTCTTCCTCTTTATGGATAATACGGAGAACAGCCTGTCGAGAAATGTCAACGCTTCCCTGAGCAATAAATCCATGGAGGAAATTCTGGATATGTTGCTGAGCAATACGGACCTCACCTACTCCATTGTCAACCGGCAGATTACCATCTCAAGGAAACCCGGTGGTGTGAAGACTAACAAAGAGGCGGAAAACAAAATCAATACCCGGGAAGTGCAACAAACCCGCAAGACAATTACCGGAACG
Organism: Proteiniphilum sp. X52; assembly: GCF_003712195.1. Taxonomy (GTDB): domain Bacteria; phylum Bacteroidota; class Bacteroidia; order Bacteroidales; family Dysgonomonadaceae; genus Proteiniphilum. The sequence continues at coordinate 5,937 of NZ_RDSD01000028.1, forward strand.
GTAACGGATGTGAATGGTGAAGCCATCATCGGGGCCAACATTATTGAAGTGGGGACCTCCAACGGCACCATTACAGACATTGACGGAAAATTCAGCCTGAGGGTGGCCGATAATGCCTCCATCCGTGTCACTTATATCGGTTTTCTGCCCCAAACCCTTAACACAGCAGGAAGGACAAGTTTCAATATCATACTGCAGGAAGATGCCCAAGCATTGGAAGAGGTGGTGGTTGTAGGCTATGGAATCCAGAAGAAAGTAAATCTCACCGGAGCCGTATCCACAGTCAATGTGGAAGAGGCAATGGGAAGCCGACCTATTCCCGATCTGGGACGCGGGCTACAAGGCGCCGTTCCGGGACTTTCCATCCTTGTGCCCAGTGGCGAAGTGGGTTCCGACCCGGTCATGAAAATTCGTGGCCAGGTAGCCTCTATTGCCGGCTCTAGCGATCCTCTTATATTGGTAGATAATGTTGAAATCCCAAGTATTCAATATATCAATCCCAATGATATCGAAACCATTACGGTATTAAAAGACGCGGCAGCCAGCTCTATATACGGAGCCAAAGCGGCATTTGGCGTAATCCTCATCACAACGAAAAAAGGGGTTCAAACGGAGACCACCAATATCACTTATACCACCAATTTATCTTGGCAACAACCTTTTAAGGAAATAGAACTGGCAGGAGTGGAAGGATTGGAATATACCTTGGATGCACACCGCAACATGAAATCCAGTGGACCGGCCGGAGGGTTTTGGCGTGTAAATGAAGAAAGCCTTGAAAAAATCAGGGAATGGCAAAGGCTGTATGGCTCAACTGTCAAGAATTCCGATCCGGTATTATACGGTCGGGATTGGTTTTATGACGGTACTGATAAGTTCGGTTACAGAATCTACGATCCGGTGGAAGCGATGGTCAAAAATTCCGCGTTTTCACAGAATCATAATCTGTCACTCAACGGGAGACGGGGCGATACAAGTTATAATCTAAGTATCGGTTACCTCGGACAAGAGGGAATGATGAAACCCGCCAATCATGACGATTACAAAAGACTTACCGGAAATCTGAACATCTCTACAAAAGTAACCGATTTCCTCACAATAAGGGGAGGTGCCCGCTATTCCGACGCCACCAAACGGTATCCCAATTCGACGAGCGCATGGGCATTTGCAGCCGACCCATGGCTTTACCTGTACAGGTGGAGCAGGCTTTTCCCTATTGCCACTACCGAACACGGACAAGAAATTCATGACCCCTATTGGGATACAAAGAATACCAACGATGTGATCAAAAGGGACAGGTATATAAACCTGAACGTGGGAACCACTATCGACATTACAAGCAACTGGAACGTGGAGGCGGATTATGCCTACACTTCCGAAATGAAACCCCTTACCATGTCACTGCCGGTATCCACCGCCCTTGAACACTGGTACGCACCTGTTGCTTGGGTAGATGATAACGGAGATCGGGTATATGTCGACGAGACCGGACAAATTACAAACGATGGGGGTATGCCTGCCTACCGGTTCTACACATCGAACTATATAACCGAAAACCAAAGTTATTTCTATCAGAACTCTTATCTTTCCGATAAAAGCACCTTTAATGCCTATTCCACCTACAATTTAAATTTGCAGGATACCCACAAATTCAAATTCATGGTAGGTTCCAACGTTGTGGCTTATAAGTGGAATAATCATTGGTCAAACAGGACAGACCTGTTAGACAGCAATAATCCTCAATTCGCTTTCACGGTGGGTGAAGAAACAGTAGGCGGAGGAGCAAACTGGGATTCACAAGTGGGTTTCTTCGGACGTATCAACTACTCATTGATGGATAAATACCTGTTGGAGGCGAACCTGCGCTACGACGCCACATCCAAATTCCCCGCGCATATCCGCTGGAAATGGTATCCCTCATTCTCGGGGGGATGGATCCTCTCAAACGAACAATTTATGAACCCTTTGCAACCGGTATTGAGCTTTGCCAAGCTCCGCGCTTCATGGGGATCCATCGGCGACCAGTCTGTCTCAAACAGTCTCTACCAGCCCACTATGAGTTTAGGTAAAAACAATTGGTTGAGCAGTGATGGAAAGCAATTCTTCCAATTGGGAACACCTGTCCCCATTTCGGAGGGAATTACCTGGCAGGATATCGAATCGCTGAACTTAGGACTTGACCTACGCTTTTTCAAAGACAAATTGGGACTTGTCTTCGAGTGGTTTCAACGCGACACAAAAAACATGATCATCGCCGGTGAAGCCTTGCCGGCCACCTACGGAGCAACGGCACCCCAAGGCAACTATGGCAATTTGCGTACCAAAGGATGGGAAATTGCGGCCGATTTCCAACACCGCTTCAGCAATGGTATCAACGTCCGGGTAAATGCCAATATCTCCGATGCTATTACCGATATTACCAAGGGAGCCGATTGGAACACTCCTTGGGAAAACAGAAATATTCACGACACTTACACAACCGGTAAACGGTATGGCGACATATATGGATTTGTGACCGACAGGCTTTATCAAAAAGATGATTTTCTGTATGATGAGAATGGCAATATCCAACAAACTGTGATCATCTGGGAAGGAACGGCCAAACGTACCAATCAGTTAGCGGGGAACAATCCTGTTTACCAAACCTTCTTCGAGGATGGGAACCAGGTGCTGTTGGTCAGCCCCGGTGATGTTAAGTTTGTGGATGTGAATGGCGACGGATATATCACCGCAGGAAAAAACACCTTTGGCGATCCCGGAGACCAAGTGGTTATCGGCAACTTCACGCCCCGCTATGAGTATGGGTTGAGGCTGGGGATCGATTATAAGGATTTCGATGCTTCCATCTTCTTCCAAGGTGTGGGAAAAAGAAAAATATGGGGATCAGGACAATTGGCTATCCCCGGATATTTCTCGAAAGAGGGAGCCATGCCCAAAGCCATCGCCGAAAACTACTGGAGGGAAGACCGTACCGATGCTTTCTATCCACGGGCATGGAACTTGAATGGTGCTGATGAGGGATTTGTCATGAGGAAGCAGACCCGTTATTTGCTGAACATGGCCTATTTGAAAATTAAAAACATCACCTTCGGCTACAGTTTGCCAAAAAATATCACGCAAAACATCCATCTGTCGAACGCGCGCGTATATGTTTCAATGGAGAACTTCTTCACCTTCGACAAACTGCGTGGACTTCCCATTGATCCCGAAACCATTTCCGGACACTCCATGCTTCGTGATAGCGGTTACAACAACAACCGTACCGGAACCGGTAACCCCACCTTTAAATCGGCCTCGATAGGTGTACAAATTGGTCTATAAATTGAAAAAATTTAATCGTATGAAGAATATAAGCATAATTATCGTTTTATCTGTGATCATGCTGATGATTACCGGATGTGAAGATTTTCTCAACCGTCCGCAATTGACCCAGGATACCGATGAAACCGCATGGACTTCCGAACAAAAAGTAAGACTCTATGCCAATAAATTCTATCCCACCTTCTTTGTCGGATACAGTAATGATGTGTCTTTATTTACCGATGATGTAGTGCAACGAGGGAATCAGGGAAATTTCACCCGGGCTGTTCCTAACAGCGCTATTTGGAGTATGACTTCATTGCGATCCATCAATATCATGATCGACAGGGTTGGAAGCCGCATGGAGGGTGTCCTCTCGGAAGAGGCATATAACCACTGGATGGGAGTCGGCCGGTTTTTCAGGGGATTAAGGTATTCCGAGCTGGTTTTTGCCTACGGTGACGTTCCCTATTACGATCATGTGGTGAGTGATATCGACAAGGATGACCTCTATAAACCCCGCACTCCGCGCAATGAGGTGATGGACGCCGTTTACAATGACCTGGAGTTCGCTTTTGCCAATGTGCGCCTCAACGATGGCGACCAATCCCTGAACCGGTACATTGTCGCGGGATTTATTTCCCGGATCGCCCTGTACGAAGGAACCTGGCAAAAATACTATTATAAAAATAACGCGAGGGCAGAAAAATTCCTCGCCTTGGCCATGGAAACCGCGGAATTCCTGATGAACAGCGGAAAATATGCAATCGACACCGACTTCCGGAGCCTGTTCACCTCAAACGATCTGAAAAACAACAGGGAATGTATCCTTTACCGGAAATATGACAATGCCGTTAGCGTCACGCACAGTGTGGCACATTATAATAATCCGCTTAACTCCATCAATTACGGAGGAACTACCGCCTTGCTCAAATCCTTTATTTGTGTCGATGGAAAGGTATGGCAAAACTCCGATATTGAGGGAGCTAATGACTTCAGGATTGCAAGCCTGGTAAAGACAAGAGACTCCCGCTTTGAAGGGACATTTTACGACAAACCCAATATCAACGCAAAAGGATCCTTCCTGTTCCCCATCAAGTTCTACCCCAGGTATGGAGTAAAAAAGGCGGAAGAGGAAGGAACTACTCCTGATGAATTAAAAGGTAGTAAAAATATCACCGACGCACCCGTCCTTCGCTACGCGGAGATTCTACTTAACTGGATCGAAGCCAAGGCCGAATTGGCATCCATAGGCGGTGATGCTGTCACGCAAGCCGACCTGGACAGGACTATCAACCTGATACGTAACAGGCCGTTAGCACCCGAAGCTATTGAGAAAGGCGTACAAAAAACAGCTCCCCTGATGCTCGATGCGCTCCCGGACGATCCCGGCAAAGACCCCAACGTTTCGCCCCTGTTATGGGAAATCAGACGTGAGCGCCGTATGGAATTTATATTTGAAGATGGAAGGCTTATCGATTTGAAGCGCTGGTACAAACTCGAATATATGGATACCGACAGTGATCCGGAATTACTGACAGGCGCCTGGGTGAACTTCCCGGCAGAGGCAAACGATTACCTTGCCAGTGCAAAACCCGAAGCTTTCTCGGTAACAAAAGCCGATGGATCAGTAATCGTCTATAATGGAACGAATGGTGCCCAAATGGTGGGTTTCTATAAAGACATCGTGACTAACGGGCGACAACCGTTCCTGAACCAGGTGAACGTAAATCCTTACCTCTCTCCTGTCGGAAAAACGCAAATAGATGATTATGCCAGTAGAGGATATGTTTTGCAACAAACCGAAGGATGGCCACAGAATTAATCACATTAAAAAAATGATCCTACTATGAGAATAATCAATATCACACCAAAATGCGGAATAATTTTCGCTTCATTGCTCATAATGTTCTTCCTGTCTTGTGAGGAAGATTTTCCGAAAAATATGGAATCAGACAAATATACCGTATTGAAATCTATCAAGATACTCAATGCCGGTGTAGAGGGAAATACCGTTGTGGAGGGAACGGTGGACGAGGTATCAAAAAAAGTATCATTTCCCAGAATAGATCCCGAAACGGATGTATCCGCTATCCGTTTTGAGGTTGAACTGTCAGATGGTGCCAAACTGGACCGTGAAACCTACAGTTTCAACTTTGCCGAGGGAGTGGATGCCAATACAATTGTGGTAAAAGTGATCAACGAACCCAGGTTTCGTGAATATTTTGTTGAACTCAGGCTCAACATTCCACTCTTTGGCGCTGATTTTAATAAACCTCAGATCATCGATCATACCAACAATGAATTGGGAAATCCCATTTACCCCGTTTTCACCGGTTCAACAACCCGAGGTTCCGGATTCGATGGTCAACACGTATTAATTGTCACCCGCAATGCCATGGGGTCACATTTATTAGACGTAAAGGATCTGAGAAATGGCGAGATCAACCCCATCCCGTTAAATCTCACTGGCGTAACGGGGGGCACCTTCTCGGTGAACTTAGGAGCCCAGGTACACGGGCATACCTATATCGCCAATCTGTCGGCTGGACTTGTCTCGCCGCTAAAGATTTATCACTGGACAGATCCTTCACAGGAACCGCAGGTAATCGCCAATATCAATAAGGCAACGATAGCCGGTGCGGGGGCACGTCATGGCGACAACCTCTCGGTAAACGTGGATGAGAACGGAAACGGCCACATCTACTTCGGAGACAATGCCGTAACACAGATACTACGGCTTAAGGTAACCAACTTTACAGAGATATCCGAACCAACAATCTTAGGAACCCAGAAAGGCCTGGGAGGATTCATGAATATAAACCGTATCGGGGACAGCGATCAATACCTGCTTACCGGCCACGAAGCACCCATTATGGTCACTAACGCTGATGCCGAGGTGGTATATAAAATGGACAATACCTCCATCCCCATCAGGGCTTCCGATCCCAGAGTGGTCTATTTTAACGGTGAACGTTACCTGTTGACAGTTACTGCGGCAAGAGGTGGAAGCGATCCGGTGGTAATGTATGTATATGATATTACCAGGGGTGGATCCATCACAGAGGCTTTGGAAATATTTGAGGCCGGAAGCAAATCCCCCGTTTTCCAATATTCTCTCCTTGGACCGGTAAACGCGTCTCCTTCTACCCAGACAGGCTGGAATGTCACCAAAGATGAGGAAGGCAACGATGATAAATTGGTGCTCTACGGCGCTTCCAACGATGCAGGGTTTGTTATGGTTGAATTTCCTAAAAAATCACTGGATGATTAAGGATGAAATTAAGGATGAAATAAACTCTCCTTAATGAGAAATGGCTTTGCCGGTCTCTTTCCGGCAAAGTTATTTTTCTGATCATTTGTTTTATCCGCGGTAACATTACTGCATAAACTTTCTGAAAATGAGAAAAAAAATCTATTATTATATTCTATTTCTGTTCACGGCTTTTGTTATCTCCTGTAAGGATGACATCCCCGATACCGATACTCCCGATAATCCGGATCCGAAACCGACCGCTGAATTGATCTTCCCCAAAAAAGAGATGCGTTCGGTATGGATCACTACCGCCTGGGGACTCGACTGGCCTATGGGTAAATATGGAATCCAAGCCCAGAAAGACCAATATATCCAATATCTCGACCGATTCGAAGAACTGAATATCAACACGGTTATCTTCCAGGTTAAACCGATGGGAGATGCCTTCTATAACTCTCCTTACGAACCATGGAGTGTGTCCATTACCGGTGAAAGGGGGAAGGATCCGGGGTATGATGTGCTAAAGTTCCTCATCGACGAGGCACACAAAAGAAACATCGAATTCCATGCATGGATGAATCCTTATCGCATCGCCACCCGTGCCAGTAACGCGACTCCCTATCCTGCTTTGCATCCATCGGTCAACCCCGAGTGGGTAGTCAGCCACGAGAAAATACAGATATACAATCCTGCTTTACCCGAAGTAAGGCAGCGTCTGGCTGATATAGTGAAAGACCTTATAACGAAATACAATGTAGACGGAATTCATTTTGACGACTATTTCTATCCTGATCCTTCTTCCGCAGGCACAATGGTTTCCGATGCACCCGACTATCAGAAATATGGTGCGGGCTACAACTCTATTGAAGACTTCAGAAGAGCGAATGTGGATATGGCTATCAAGGGAGTACACGATGCAATTGTGGCCACCAAACCGGAGGTTATTTTTACCATTTCCCCCGCAGCCAGTCCCGATTATAATTTAAACACCCTGTTTGCCAATGTGCGCAAATGGTGCCAGGAAGGCTGGCTGGATGTGGTAATGCCGCAATTATACCAGGAGGTGGGCAACCCCTACAACGATTTTCAGGAAAGATTGGGCTGGTGGACACAATACAGCTATACCGCCGCGCCGATGATAGGGCATGCCCTTTATAAATTCGGCGATGGTACAAGTCCCTCACCCTTTCAATCGACTGCCGAACTACAACGACAGTTCGACTTGACCCGCAAAAACCAGAAAGTGAAGGGAAATGCCATGTATAGCGCCAGATTTGTACTTTTCAACAACATCAACATCACCGATAAACTGGCTGATATTTACAAAAATCCGGCCGTTATTCCGTTTTTGGGACGTGAAGTGGCTCCTGCTCCAACAAAACCGACAAACGTGAAAATTGAAAACGGGCAATTGACCTGGACTAAACAGGGAAACCTCAGATCCGTAGTCTATTATTTCGCCGATGTCAAAAAAGAGGGTGTGGTACTGGCAATCACAGACAAAAATAGTCTTCCGGTGACTTCCCGGGGATCCTACTGTGTGACAACCATCAATGCGGACAATAGTGAGAGTGAACCATCAGAAATAGTGGAAATGAATAACTAATATCTTTATATTTGATATCTTTGTCTGTGAGAGGAAGATTACTGTGTCAAAAATGATGCTGTTGTACTTGATCTCATTGTCCAAAAGAAAAAGATAAAAAAGATAAAATAGCCGCATGAGAAAATCCATTTTTATCCTGTTGATACTACTCATATCTTATTCTGCTTTTTCCCGGAATCTTGCCAATGATTCTCTGAAACAAAAGTTGAACAGTTCCCTCACCAATATCTATAAGGAGGTCATGCTGCGCCCCGGAAGGGTTACGGTGGACAGCATCGCGATGAATGAACGGGAAAAGAGTATGGAGTTGCACACCAACCTGTCACTATCATACCTACCCATGCGGGAGAATACCGTACTGCATATCTACGACAGCGTGCGTTACCACCTCCCCCAGCCACAGAAAAAATATCACATAAGCGTTTTTTCCGACGGACAGGAGATCAGCCACCTGATCCCCAATTTCTTCCGGACCAAGCAGAAAGACAAAAACCGGATGATCGCGCACCGGGTGGAAAAACCGCTCGTCACCAATATCTCTTCTCCTGTGGGCGATTTCGACAAAGGATTGCAAAACAACCATATTGCACTGTGGCAAAGTCATGGTTGGTATTACGAGCAGAAGCTGGGACGGTGGGAATGGCAGCGGGCACGTATCTTCCAAACGGTAGAAGACCTCTACACACAGAGTTATGTGCTTCCGTTCCTGGCACCGATGCTCGAGAACGCGGGAGCGAACGTGCTGATGCCGCGCGAACGGGATTATAACAAAACGGAACTGATCATAGACAATGATGATGTTGCCGGAGGAAACCGTTCCGGCCATTCAGGCCGATATGGCGATTCGCATTATGGGGAAATCGATGGAAAAGAAAGATGGCGAAATACCGATTCCGCAGGTTTTGCCAATCCAAAAGAGATCTATCGCGATGGTGAAAATCCGTTCAGGATGGGAACAGCCAGACAAATCAAGACGATCACCCGCGGTGAAGAGAGTCTCGCCGAATGGTGTCCCGATATTCCCGAAAAGGGAAAATATGGTGTCTATGTCTCCTATCAGACAGTCAGGAACAGTACAGACGACGCGCTCTACAGCGTGTATCATGCCGGCGGAAGGACCGATTTCCGGGTCAACCAGCAAATGGGGGGCGGCACCTGGATATTTCTGGGATATTTTCATTTCGACGAAGGGAATAGTCATAAAATAACACTCACCAACAGGAGCAGCCGCGCAGGGAGGATTGTCATTGCCGATGCGGTAAAAATAGGCGGGGGAATGGGAAATATCGCAAGAATGCCCCATCCCGACGGATTTGAAAAAGAAAATACAAAAAGTTCCGAAAAACAGGTCGCCAAGGAAACACTTATACCAAAGATCAACTATTCACCCGAGACAAGCGGCTACCCGCGCTATACCGAGGGAGCGCGTTACTGGATGCAGTGGGCGGGCGTACCCGACAGCGTGTACAACCGTACTGAAGGGAAGAATGATTACACCGACGACTATGCGTCACGCGGCGCATGGGTGAACTGGCTGGCAGGCGGCTCGCCGGCACTGCCCAAAGAAGAGGGTCTCAATATCCCTGTGGACTTGGCTTTTGCTTTCCATACCGATGCGGGGACTTTCTGGGGAGACACCATCGTGGGAACACTCGGTATTTATATGACGCATTTTAACGACGGGGTATTCGAAAACGGAAGATCGAGATGGGCCTCGCGCGATCTCTCCGAACTGGTGATGGAAGAGATCGTCAGCGATATACGACGCGAGTTCGAACCGGAATGGACACGCCGCCATCTCTGGAACCGTTCTTATGCCGAGGCGCGTATGCCTAACGTGCCGACCATGCTGCTGGAGTTGTTGTCCCATCAAAACTTCGCAGACATGCGCTACGGGCTGGATCCCTCTTTCCGCTTTACCGTGAGCCGCTCCATCTACAAAGGGATGCTCCGCTTCCTGGCGAACCAGTACAACCGTCCCTACGTAGTACAACCCCTTCCTGTAAAAGAGTTCAGCACCCGCTTCTGCGGCGATACGGAAGTGGAATTGAAATGGCAGCCATCGCCCGATCCCGCGGAACCGTCAGCCACGCCCGCCCGGTATATAGTCTATACCCGCCTCAACGGCGGAGGATTCGATAACGGTGTGATGGTGAAAAATAACCGTTATGTGGCATCCATACAAAAAGACACTGTTTACAGTTTTAAGGTAGTGGCTGTGAACGACGGTGGCATCAGCTTTCCCTCGGAAATACTATCCGTATGCCGTAAAACGGCCCAGAGAGGGGAAGCCTTAATCGTAAACGGATTTACCAGGGTGTCCGCTCCGTTCAGTTTCACTACCTCCCAAGACAGCATCGCCGGTTTCGCGGGAAATGTGGACAATGGCGTACCCTATATTGCCGACCATCATTTTATAGGCCATATGCATGAATTCCGCCGCGTGATACCATGGATGGATGACGACGCGTCGGGATTCGGTGACAGCGGCGCGAATTACGAAACTACCGCCATCGCGGGTAATACTTTCGATTACCCCTTTATTCACGGGCAGGCCTTCGCCAAAGCAGGCTATTCATTTGTATCCTCATCTGTCGCTGCTATTGAAAATAAAAGCTTATCTTTAAACTCCTATGGTATTGTGGACTGGATACTGGGTAAACAACGGGAATGGTCGGTGGCCCGGGGAGCTAAACCTCCTCGCTTCAAAACATTCTCCCAATCCACCCAGGAAGCCATTACCGATTATTGTAACCATGGCGGCAACATCATCGTTAGCGGCGCTTTTGTGGGAACCGATCTGTGGGACAATCCCCATGCTTCGGCGCGAGACAGGGAGTGGGCGCAAAACACCCTCAGATACAAATGGCGCAACAATCATGGGGCAGTAACCGGAGAGGTCAAAGCGGTGGCTTCTCCCTTTCCCTCTCTTCACGGTAATTGGTCCTATTATAATACCCTGAACAGTGAAAGCTATGTGGTGGAATATCCCGATGCCGTTGAACCGGCAGACCAGAACGCCTTTACCGTCTTTCGCTATTCAGAGAATAACCTAAGCGCCGGCATCATATATAAAGGGGAACAATATGGCACCGCCATACTGGGTTTTCCGATAGAAGCCATAAAAGGGGCGGAGAACCGGAATAAATTGGTGAAAGGACTGGTGGATGCCCTCACTGATTAGTTGATTGGATGATTGGGAAATTGAGAACTGAGAAATTAGAAATTAGAAATTAGAAATTAGAACTTCGAGATCTAAATGTGATCTGATCAGTTATAAATTGGATAATGGAACTGTGTACTCGCAAATTGCTACTTTGAACTGTGTACTGGGAAATTGAGAACTGAGAAATTAGAAATTAGAACTGGGAAATTGAGAACTGGGAATTTAGAATTTAGAACATTAGTCACTACTACCCGAAAGATCGGGAGCAGTCATCCCGACATATCGGGATTGCCATATTAGCGACTTTAAAAAAAATCCTATGCAAAAAATAAACGCATTTATTCTTTTCACACAACCTGAACAGGCAAGAAAAACAGTAGAAGAACTTAAACAGTCGGAACTGATACAAAATATTTATCTGCTTACTCCGGATGAGACTCTCACAACTTTGGAAGGTTGTGAAAAGATTATCATCGATAGACTGCAAAGCACCGAAACCATCAAAAAAATCGCCGGCAAATCTACTACCGCCTACACATTGATCTATCAGAAACCGTCCGTGCTGAAACCGGGTTATTTTGCCCTCGAACGGATGACTCGCATTGCCGGAGATATGCAGGCGGGAATGGCATACGCCGACTATTACGCGGTGATCGACGGCGAAAAAAAGAATCACCCTGTGATAGATTATCAGGAAGGAAGCCTGCGCGATGATTTCAATTTCGGGTCGTTGCTGCTCTATAACGCAGACGCGCTCAAAGAGGCGGCAGCAAGGATGAATGAGGATTACCGATTCGCCGGACTATATGACTTGCGGCTCAAAGTCTCACAACACCATCCGCTCATACATATCAATGAATACCTTTACACGGAGATAGAAGAGGACAAACGCGCGTCGGGAGAAAAAATATTCGATTACGTGGATCCCAAAAACCGGCAGGTGCAGATCGAGATGGAACAGGCCTGTACCCAACACCTGAAAGAAGTGGGCGCCTACCTGGCACCACAATTCGAAGAAATCGAATTCAACAAGGATCATTTCGAATATGAAGCTTCGGTAATCATTCCGGTGCGCAACCGTGTAAAAACCATTAAAGACGCCATCGCATCCGTATTGAAACAGAAGACCGGCTTCCCGTTCAATCTCATTGTGGTGGATAACTACTCTACGGACGGCACCACAGAGGCTATCGACGGATTTAAAGATGATGAGCGACTGATACATATTATCCCGGAGAGGGACGACCTGGGCATAGGCGGATGCTGGAATCTGGGAGCACACCACCCCCAATGCGGGAAATTTGCCGTACAACTCGACAGTGACGATGTCTACAGCGGTGAAGATACTCTGCAAAAAATTGTCGACGCCTTCTACGAACAGCAGTGCGCCATGGTGGTAGGCACCTACCGGATGACCAACTTCCATATGGAGGAGATTCCACCGGGCATTATCGACCATCGCGAATGGACACCCGATAACGGCCGGAATAACGCTTTGCGCATCAACGGGCTGGGAGCCCCCCGCGCGTTCTATACGCCGGTACTGCGCGATATCAAAGTGCCCAACACCAGCTATGGTGAGGATTATGCCCTGGGATTGAATATCTCACGGCGCTACCAGATAGGCCGCATTTATGATGTGCTTTACCTCTGCCGCCGTTGGGAGGATAATAGTGACGCGTCGCTCGATATAGTGAAAATGAACGCACATAACACCTATAAAGACAGGATCAGGACATGGGAATTACAGGCAAGGAAGAAATTAAGAGTGAAGAATGAAGAATGAAGAGTGAAAAGTGAAAAGTGAAGAGTGAAGAGTGAAAAGTGAAGAGTGAAGAATGACAGTCAACAACCCACAATCAATTGGCAGTTAATAATTGGTATTTAAAATATGGACGCACCGCTGATTCATGTAGGCATATTATTGCAACAGCAAAAAATTGATTTTTCGCTGCCTGACGGCTATAAGTCGAAGGGCCGGGAAATAGCGCCGGGAGATTATTCGGTTGAAATCTCGGGGGAAAAGATCCTTTTCAACGGGGAGATATCCGATGAACTCGTTTTCGAAGCCGATGATCCGCATCATAATGCTTTCGGATTGAAAAATGTGATCATCGGCGTGCAATTTCACTGGGAACGAAAAGAAGATCAATATTTTTTGGGCAGCCTGAAATTTATCGTGGAAAACGGCAGTCTCACGGCAATTAACATCGTTTCATTAGAAGATTACCTCACCAGTGTGATCTCATCCGAAATGAGCGCTACAAGTTCCGAAGAGTTGCTGAAAGCACATGCTGTCATCTCCCGAAGCTGGCTGCTGGCGCAGATACAAAAGAGACAATCTCTTGGAAATTCAGAAACCGTTTACCGGACTTGGTTTGAGACACCCGCAGAAATAGTCCGTTGGTACGACCGGGAAAATCACCATCGGTTCGACGTCTGTGCCGACGACCACTGCCAGCGCTACCAGGGAATCACCCGTCAATCCACCGAATTGGTAAAAAAGGTGATTCAGGAAACATGGGGGGAAGTCCTTTTCTATGACGGTACCATTTGCGATGCCCGCTTCTCAAAGTGTTGCGGCGGCGTGATGGAAACATTCGAGAACGTATGGGAACCCGTAATACATCCCTATCTGCAGGAAAAACCCGACTATACCGAAGGTTCCCCCCTACCCGACCTGACCATCGAAGAGAATGCGGAGGAATGGATCCGCGCTTCCCCTCCCGCTTTTTGTAACACTCAGGACGCAAATGTATTAAAACAAGTGCTGAACGATTATGACCGGGAAACAGCCGATTTTTACCGCTGGAAGATGACCTATTCCCAGAAAGAGTTATCGACGCTTATCAAAGAACGTTCCGGGATCGATTTTGGTGATATCATTGCCCTGCAACCGCTCGAAAGAGGTGCTTCCGGCCGTATCATCCGCCTGAAGATCATCGGCACCGAACGGGTGATGACGATAGGGAAAGAATTGGAAATACGGCGCACTTTATCCAAGTCGCATCTTTATAGTTCCGCATTCGTAACCGATACTCAGGACGAAGACGAGAACGGAATCCCGCAGACATTCATACTCACCGGTGCCGGATGGGGTCATGGTGTGGGGTTATGTCAGATTGGCGCCGCCATCATGGCGGAAAAAGGATACAGCTATAATGAGATACTGGCGCATTATTTCCCTGCATCTGAAACAATTACTAATTACTAATTACCAATTACCAATTACCAATTACTAATTACCAATTACTAATGATTGGTTGGTTTATATCAGGAAAGGGATATTAGACTTATGACTAATTACAAGGGTTGATTATGGTTCATCGTGAGAAAGAGAATATTATATTAGATAAGACATATAACTATGCGATAAGAATTGTGAAGTTATATCAGTATTTATGTAAAGAGAAAAAGGAATTTGAGTTATCTCGACAAATTCTACGAAGTGGAACATCTATCGGTGCAAATGTCGAAGAGTCTGTCGGAGGGCATTCCCGAAAGGATTTTCTGGCCAAATTGGGCGTATCATACCGGGAAGCCCGTGAAACTCGTTTCTGGTTAAAATTATTGAGAGATACCAATTATATCTCTACAGAACAATGTGAAAGCTTGTTAGAAGATCTGGAGGAAATTATCCGTATTATCACGGCAATTCAAAAAACCACAAAAAGCAATATCTAATTGGTAATTAGTAATTTTTAATTGGTAATTTTCATAGTATGAAATCAACACGCAATCCTTGGGCATGGATCCCCACCTTGTATTTTGCCGAAGGTTTACCCTACGTAGCGGTAATGGTCGTTTCGGTGGTTATGTACAAACGCTTCGGATTATCTAATACCGAAATAGCCCTGTACACCAGCTGGCTCTACCTTCCATGGGTCATCAAACCCTTCTGGAGCCCGTTTGTGGATATCCTGAAAACCAAACGATGGTGGATCGTATCCATGCAGCTGCTCATCGGCGCCGGATTCGCGGGTATCGCCTTTACCCTTCCCACCCCATTCTACCTGCAGGCATCACTCGCATTCTTCTGGCTGATGGCCTTCAGTTCCGCCACACACGACATCGCCGCCGACGGCTTTTACATGCTGGCGCTGGACGACTCTCAACAATCTTTCTTCGTCGGTATACGCAGCACCTTCTATCGCCTCGCCTCCATCGCGGGACAGGGACTGCTGGTGATCCTGGCCGGATTCCTCGAGAAAAGTACCGGCAATATCCCATACGCGTGGAGCATTACCTTTTTCATTTTGGCGGGCCTGTTCATCGCTTTCTTCGCCTGGCACCGCTTTATTCTGCCCTACCCTGCAACCGATGCGGGAAAAGCCGCGCACACCCCGAAGGAGGTAATGACAGAGTTCGAGAACACATTCAAATCGTTTTTCACGAAGAAAGGGATCGGTTTGGCCATCGCCTTCATGCTCTTATACCGACTGGCTGAAGCCATGTTGGTGAAGCTGGCATCACCTTTCCTGCTCGATGCCCGCGAAGTGGGCGGAGCGGGGTTAAATACTCAGGAGGTAGGTCTCGCCTACGGTACGGTCGGCGTGATATCCCTGACCCTTGGCGGCATCATAGGCGGCATCGTCGCGTCGCGTAAAGGATTAAAATACTGGCTTTGGCCTATGGCACTGGCCATCACACTTCCCAATGCCGCTTATCTCCTGTTGGCGATATACCAACCCCAAAGTTTCATTTGGATAAATGTGGCAGTGGCCATCGAACAACTCGGTTACGGGTTTGGCTTTACCGCCTATATGCTCTATCTGATCTATTTCTCTCAGGGCGAACACAAGACTGCGCACTACTCCATCTGTACGGGATTCATGGCACTGGGAATGATGCTCCCCGGTATGGCGGCCGGCTGGATTCAGGAACAACTGGGATATGTGAATTTCTTTATCTTTATCCTGATCGCGACTATTCCCACCTTCCTGTTGATCCCCTTTATGAAAGTCGACAAGGATTTTGGGAAAGCAAAGAAAGAAACACCAGCAGCAGAAGAAGAATCAGCAGAAGAAGAAGCTGAGTAATCAGATAGTAGGTCACGCGTGACAGTGTCTTGGGTGACATATACCGCGGATGATAATCCCGTGGCGATATTTCGTAATTCGTAATTCGTAATTCGTAATTTAAAAAAGACATGAATAATTTGAGGTTAATAACAGCATTTACCATCTGTGGTCTACTCATTTCCTTCTCCTCTTCCGCCCAGAAAATAAACGTGAAGAGCGGGATCGAAGTGCTGAAAGAAACCAACTTTAAAATATTGCAGGGGAAACGAGTGGGCCTGATCACTAATCCGACGGGAGTCGATAACAACCTGAAATCGACCATCGATATCCTGTATGAAGCGCCCAATGTGCAACTGGTGGCACTTTATGGCCCGGAACACGGCGTACGCGGTGATGTGCATGCCGGCGATAAGATAGAATCATTCACTGACCCCAATACCGGGGCACCTGTCCATTCCCTCTACGGAGCTACCCGAAAGCCCACCCAAGAGATGCTGGAAGGCGTGGATGTGCTGGTGTATGATATCCAGGATATAGGATGCCGGTCTTATACCTATATATCCACCATGTATCTGGCTATGCAGGCCGCCGCGGAAAACAACATCGAATTCGTGGTGCTCGACCGCCCCAACCCGTTGGGCGGCCTGAAAGTGGAAGGCAACCTGGTGGAAGAAGGTTTCTTCTCTTTCGTAAGCCAACTGCGGATCCCTTATCTCTACGGCCTTACCTGCGGAGAATTGGCAGAAATGATCATCGGGGAAAAGATGATCCCTCATCCTTGTAAGCTGACGGTGGTAAAGATGAAAAAATGGCGCCGGAAAATGAATTTCGAAGACACAGGGTTGCCCTGGGTTCCCACCTCACCCCATATACCGTTCGCCCATTCAGCCTATTTTTATCCTGTTTCGGGCATCATGGGTGAACTGGGATATATGTCTATCGGCGTGGGTTATACGCTTCCCTTTGAGATGTTCGCGGCCGAATGGATCAATGCCGAGGAGTTTGCCCGGGCATTGAATGCGAAGCGACTGCCGGGAGTAACGTTCCGTCCTATCCACCTGAAGCCCTATTATTCGGTTGGGCAAGGAAGTAACTTCCAGGGAGTACAGATATATCTGACCGGTTTCCGACAAGCACGCCTGTCGGATATCCAGTTCCATGTAATGGAGGTAGCCGCGCAACTTTACCCCGACAAGAAGGTGTTTGATCATGCTTCCGAAAACCGTTTCGACATGTTCGACAAAGTGAGCGGAAGTGATTTTATCCGACTGGAATTTTCCAAAAACCACCGTTTCGCTGAAATTCAATCCTACTGGACAAAAGATGAAGAAGCATTCAGGAAATTGTCGAAGAAGTATTATCTTTACAGATAATATAGCTCGCAGGATAATGACTTCGGCGACAATGCGCTTCGCGCGATAGATAAAAGATAATGGATTTTGAATTTGAAAATGATATGAATACAATCACCACACCCCAGCAGAGCGGCCGGTTGCTCTCACTCGATATTCTTCGCGGAATCACCATCGCCGGTATGATTATGGTTAACAATGCCGGTTCATGGAGCGCTGTCTATACTCCTCTCCGCCACGCGCATTGGCATGGGCTCACCCCCACCGACCTGGTATTCCCGTTCTTTATGTTTATCATGGGCGTATCCACTTTCATGTCTTTGAGAAAATTCCACTTCGAACCCTCTAAGGCGGCTATCTGGAAAATTGTACGGCGCGCCGTCCTTATTTTCGTGATCGGATTGGCGCTGGGCTGGTTCGGACAACTGTGCAGGGGACTGGCTTCGGGAGAGTCCTTCACACAAGCTGCCACCCATTTCAATACCCTCCGCATATTAGGCGTACTGCAACGATTGGGGCTGGCTTATGGCTTTGCAGCACTGATCGCCATATTTGTAAAAAGCAAGTATCTGCCCTGGGTGATTGCCTTGCTGTTATTGGGATATTTCCTCATCCTACAATTCGGGAAAGGTTTTGAGATGTCGGAACAGAATATCATCGCCGTAGTCGACCGCGCCTTATGGGGTACTGATCATATGTACAAAGATACCGCGCCGTCAGGAGAACGGATTGCGTTCGATCCGGAAGGTCTGCTCAGCACACTTCCTTCCATTGCCCATGTACTGATCGGCTTCCTCTTCGGCAAGCTTATCGTTGACAACAAGGAGAATCATACCCGCGTGGAAAAACTGCTGATCTGGGGAACCGTACTTGCATTTGCCGGATTACTGTTACAATATGGCTGCCCTATCAACAAGAAAATATGGAGTCCTACTTTCGTCCTTGCAACCACAGGTTTCGCCGCCCAACTGTTGGGATTGCTGATCTGGATCATCGATATCAATAAAAAAGAGCGATGGAGCCGGTTTTTCCATGCATTCGGTGTGAATCCGCTTATCGTGTATGTGTTCGCGGGAGTATTTGCCACCCTGCTTTCCAACATCAGGTTTACAGTACAGGGGGAAGCTGTTTCCATCAAAGGGTTTGTCTATGAAATGTTACTGCGTCCCTGGGCGGGTGATTATTTCGGATCGTTGCTTTACGCGCTCCTGTTTGTCGCTGCTTGTTGGCTGTTCGGATATATCCTCTACAAACGGAATATCTACATCAAATTATGATAGCCAATTTCATTGCGATCACGCGTTATGGGCGACAATTAAAAGGAATTTACCAATTATCCATGGATTTTGCCATATGCAAGAACTATTAATAGCCGACAGCGGCGCTACAAAATCAGACTGGTGTCTTACAAGAAACGGAGAGATAACACACCGTTTTTCCGGGAAAGGTATTAGCCCTGTATATCAGACACAAGAAGAGATCGCTGAAGAGATACGGCTAAATGTGTATCCTCTCTTAAAAGAGGCCGATATAGAAGCGATTTATTTCTATGGAGCAGGGTGTATCCCTGAGAAAACGGGTCTGGTACGCGATGCCATTCGTCAATCATTTCCCGTTGACACTGTCCAAGTCTACAGTGACCTGATAGCGGCCACTCACAGCCTTTGTGGACGCGGATCCGGAATTGCCTGTATCCTGGGAACCGGAAGTAATTCCTGTGAATGGGATGGTACAAGTATCGTGAACCAGATATCTCCCCTCGGTTTTATTTTGGGTGACGAAGGAAGTGGTGCCGCATTGGGAAAAAACCTGATAGGAGATGCTTTGAAAAATCAACTTACGGAAGGGCTGAAAGAAACATTACTCGACGAGTATGATCTTACACCCGCGCTAATTATTGACAAAGTATACCGTCAACCTTTCCCTAATCGTTTTCTGGCAAGCCTCTGCCCGTTTCTGCACAAACATATCGAAGACCCGACTATCCGCAGAGTCGTTACCCGCAGTTTTTCCGCTTTTTTTGAAAGAAACGTGATGCAATACGATTATCATAATAATAAAGTTAATTTTGTGGGCTCTATAGCTTGGTATTTTTCCGAACCGTTGAAGGAGGTCGCGGCAGAGAAAGGGATTGAGTTGGGAACAATATCCCAATCACCTATGCCGGGGCTGATTGAATTCCATAATCACTAACGACAAATTACAAACAGTAACGACAAATTACGAATTTAACTATGCCAACCAGTTATCCAGATTTGCACTACCTGTCGCAACGCGTCGGGACGTGCACATTTAACTACGCTTCGCTCCGTTGAACGTTGTTTGTCACATTATATTAATCATCACATCAACAGTCATGTCTTTTACTAAAATAACAGAGCAATCATCGCTCTATGACAACTTAGAACAAAAATCCGTTCTCGAAATTCTTACAGAGATCAATCAAGAAGATCAGAAAGTGGCGCTTGCCGTACAGAAAACCATTCCCGAAATAGAGAAATTGGTGACCGGCATCGTGGCAAGAATGCAGCGAGGCGGACGTCTTTTCTATATCGGCGCGGGTACAAGCGGGAGGCTTGGAGTGCTTGACGCCTCCGAGATCCCACCAACCTTCGGCATGCCCGACACTTATGTGATCGGGTTGATTGCCGGAGGAGACGTCGCGTTACGTAATCCGGTGGAAGCAGCCGAAGACAACCTTGAGAAAGCCTGGGAAGAGCTTATGGCACATAAGATCGACCAAAACGATGTGTTGGTCGGTATTGCAGCTTCTGGCACTACTCCTTATGTGATAGGGGCGTTACGCCGGGCCCGTGAAAAGGGTATCCTTACGGCAGCCATCTGCTGTAATCCCGACTCTCCCGTGGCAGCTGAAGCGGAGATCAGGATAGAACCCATTGTCGGGCCGGAATATGTGACGGGCAGTACCCGGATGAAGGCCGGGACAGCCCAGAAGATGGTGCTCAATATGATCACAACAAGTACCATGATCCAGCTTGGGAGGGTAAAAGGCAACCGTATGGTAAATATGCAACTCACCAATCAAAAACTGGTGGACAGAGGCACACGTATGATCGTCGATGAACTGGGGCTGTCGTACGAACAGGCTAAAAACCTGCTATTACTCCATGGATCAGTCAAAAATGCCATCAACAGTTATCACTCTAAAAAGCAATAACACTATACTAAATAAGATTAAGCTATATGGCCATCATCATTTACACCGATCACCCCGATCTCTTACTGGACAAGATATATGAGGCAATAGAAAACGGAAAGGCGGATAAATGGGTGGCGACTGCCGACGGTTATCTCACCTACGGATCACTTCTTTGGAAAAATGAAGCTTTTTTTAAGCCTGAGATCTGGGTGGATGACAAACAACTCCGTTTCGGATTGATAAAGCGAAAGGACAGAAAACATATCTCGACAAAACTCTATACAGCTTTTCACACCAAACTGGTTGAGTTGTTGCTCTCCCGTTTCGACCGGGATTTCCGCAATGTCACAGCTACCGCCACTCGCACAGAACCCGACCGGTTCTGAATGGTATATTCCCTATTTTCCTAGTTCCTAGTTCCCAGTTCTAAGTTCCAAGTTCTAAGTTCCAAGTTCTAAGTTCCAAGTTCTAAGTTCCAAGTTCTAAGTTCTCATTTCCAAGTTCTTATCCAAATAATTATGACCAAAAATATAACCCTCTTCCTTTTCATTGCATTATCCCCATCCCTGGTAGCACAGGAGATAGGATACAAAACTATTTCCGACATTCCCTATTATGCGGAAGAAATGCTTCGACAAGACAGCTATATGGGAGAGCGATGCCTGCTCGATATTTACTATCCGGTAAATAAAAAAGATTTTACCACGGTCGTCTGGTTTCACGGTGGTGGTCTGACAGGAGGCAATAAAGAACTTCCCGAGGCACTGAAAAATAAAGGTCTGTGCATTGTCGGCGTCAACTATAGGCTTGCCCCGGGGGTAAAAGCACCCGCTTATATTGAAGATGCGGCAGCAGCGGTGGCTTGGGTCTTTAAAAATATCGGGAGATATGGAGGTGACAGTTCGCGGATATTTGTATCGGGGCATTCTGCCGGAGGATATCTGTCCATGATGATTGGACTGGATAAACACTATCTCGCAGTTCACGGCATCGACGCCGACAGTATTGCCGGTCTGATCCCTTTCAGCGGGCAGGCCATCACCCACTTCACCATACGAAAGGAGAACGGTATCGACGACAAACAACCGGTTATAGATAAATATGCCCCGCTGTTCCATGTCCGCTCCGATGCCCCTCCCATGCTGCTTATCACGGGAGACCGCGAGCTGGAAATGCTGGGTCGCTATGAAGAGAACGCCTATCTTGCCCGCATGATGCAAATAGCAGGACATCAGGATACCCGCTTGCTCGAACTGCAAGGTTATGGGCATGACATGGCATATCCCGCATTTCCTTTGATGTTAAATGAGATAACACGCTTAAACAGGGACAAAAAACGATTTCCCTGAAGAAACAGCTTTATTTTGCCTACCTTTGCGGGTTTAAATAAAGAAGATATGCTAACGAACGTCTGCCTCAAGGAGACCGAAGAGTTGTATGCCACACCCATTTTACAGCAAACGGCCTTCTGGTCGGAGGTGAAAACATCCCTGGGAGCCGACACCCTTGCCGTCAATTTCACGTCACAAAGGCCCGATCTCTTTCCGAAATTAGGCGATCGGTCGCACATTCAATCGGATCTGCTGGTTATCTTGCAACAGATCAATCGGAATCATTCCGTAGCGTATGTGCCTTACGGCCCGGAAATTGAACCGGCCGACGAATTCCAGGGTATATTTTTAGAAGAACTCTCCGAATCTCTCCGCTCAGTGCTGCCTCCCGATTGCATACATATTCGTTACGACCTTTGCTGGGAATCATACTGGGCCGGGGAGAAAGATCATTTCCACGAGAACGGGATATGGAAAGGCGAACCGGAAAGTCTCTCACAGGAACTACGGTTCAATTTCAGTACGCATAACTGGAATTTCAAGAAAGCCCACTCCAATATTTTACCGGCCAATACCATCTATCTCGATCTGGCACAGGATAAAGAAACCCTTCTCCAGAGGATGAAACCGAAAACACGTTACAACATCAAATTAGCACAACGCAAAGGGGTGACGGTAAGATCGATGGGTATGGAAGGAATGGATATCTGGCATGAACTCTATAAAGAGACAGCGACCCGGAATCGCCTTTTCCTGAACGATATCAAGTATTTCCGGGCAGTGCTTGACGCCCGCGCGGACAATACCAGTTCCCCGGCCGATGTGAGCCTTCTTATTGCGGAACACGACGAAAAGCCGTTAGCCGCTATGTTCCTGGTCATTACAGGTAACAGAGGATCTTACCTTTACGGTGCATCCTCATCGTCACACCGCAACCTTATGGCAACCTACGCATTGCAGTGGGAAGCGATCATGAGATCGCAACAGGCGGGTTGCACCCAGTATGACATGTTCGGCATTTCCCCTTCCCCCGATCCCGAACATCCGCTCTACGGCTTATACAAATTCAAATCGGGATTCGGAGGTGAAATATACCATAGTCTCGGCTGCTGGGATTATCCGTTAGATAAGGAGACCTATAACCTCTTCCGGGCATCGGAACTGCGCAGCCAGGGATATCATTTAAGTTAAAACCGTCTTAAGAAGCCGTTTTGAATTTTCATGCAAAATTCAAACCTTGTTCCTCTAGTGACGATGCATCTTTTCTCAAAAAAAATGCCTACTAATATCAAAAACCAATGCTAGCCTGAAAAAAGGTGTAATTCGTTTGGAAGGTATTTTGTATCTTACAGATAAACATATCCTGTTTATCGGGACAGAGTTTTTTGACCGAAATAAAAAGTTGATCTGCTTACCTTTACATTCAATAGCCGGACATGAGCTTGACGATAATTATCAACTGAAAATAAGAGAAGACTCTGGTAAAGAGTATATCATTGCTTTAGAAGGAGCTTTCGAATTTCTCTCAAAACTGAACAATGTCTTGGAGTAGTATGAACTCAAAATGGAACGTCATAAAAAACATAATTTTGTTCATCTTTTTTTTTCGTATATTTGTATAATACAAGATGAGTCTTGGGCAAGCTCAAGCAAGCTTGTCTTGTCTCTCGACTTTCCGTATATTTGTAAATCCTTTAAAAAAAATGAATTTATTATGGTAGATTTTAATCACATTATCCGGATCAATCCGAAAAAACGTTTTGGTAAACCTTGCGTAAGGGATACCCGTATTACGGTTTACGATGTGTTGGGCTGGCTTTCGGTAGGAATGACCTACGATGAAATTATCGCTGATTTTCCTGAGTTGACAAAGGAAGATATTCTTGCTTGCCTGGCATTTGCCGCCCGACGCGAACGCTCTTTGCAAACAGCTCTCCAAGACGGAGGACTCGGAATTGAAGAAAGTCCCATACTCCGTCTTCACAACGATATGCAAATTTGCCAGCACCCATACATATAGCCCAAAATGACGGCGCCACGTTAAGTTACTGACATTAGATGCGGAGAGGTATGCCAGAAAATCCAAATTTCCCGTTTTAGCCGGGCGTACTACGGGATCCGGTAAACAATACTGTTGATATTCATACCGGCACCTACCGAAGCCAACACAATATTGTCGCCGCTGGCGAGGGTATGCCCCTTCATCTCACCCCGTGTGATGATATCGAGCAACGTGGGGACGGTAGCCACCGATGAGTTACCCAACCATGAAATAGTCATCGGCATAATATGTGCAGGCACCTCCTTGAGGTCATACAATTTAAATAACCGCTTCAGGATAGCATCGTCCATCTTCCCGTTTGCCTGATGAATCAACACCTTACCGATCTCACTGACATGTAACTTCAATTTATCAAGTCCGGATTTAATGGCTTTCGGCACGTTCTCAAGGGCGTACTGATAAAGACGCCGGCCATTCATCTTCAGATAATACTCTTTTTTCTCTGCCAATTCCGGTTTATAAGAATAACCTAAATAAAGCATATTGACATATTCCAATGCATCGCTGCGCGAATTATGACCGATGACACCCACTGGAGTATCGCTTTCTCTGGCCTCCATGACGGCCGCGCCCGCGCCGTCGGCATAGATCATGCTGTCACGGTCGTGCGGGTCGGAAATACGTGACAACACATCCGCCCCTACCACCAATATCTTCTTCGCATCTCCGGAACGGATATAGTAGTCGGCCTGAATAACCGCCTGCACCCACCCCGGACAACCATATAAGATATCATAAGCCACGGCAGAGGGATTGGCAATGCCCAGCTTATGCTTCAAACGGGCAGCCATCGTCGGCAATATATCTATCCGCATATTATCTTGGGTTGTCTCTCCGAAGTTATGGGCGAAAATAATATAATCGAGTTCCTCCTTATCCACGCCGGCCGCCTCCAAAGCTCTCCGTGATGCCACAAGGGCCAGATCGGAAGTCGACTCGTCATCGCTGGCATAGCGCCGCTCGGCAATAGTGGTGATCTCTTCAAATTTCCGAGTGATTTCTTCATTGGGTGTGGGCAATTTTTCTCCCGTAGAGTCATAAAACTCATAATCATGAAAAAACTCGTTCTTTATCTGTTTGGCAGGAACATAACTCCCTGTTCCGGTAAAAACACTATAAAACTTACTCATTGTAAATCTTTCTTATTTGACTTGATAACCGTGTACCTTTTTTACCTCTCTATTCCCTGTAAGGGAATACAAAAGTACATGATTTTTTCCAAATAAACCACACACAGTTAAAAATAACCGTTTTAATCGACGGAAAACTAATTGTATGAATGGGTTATTCCCGCTTCGGGTATTTGGGTGACGACCGGATTAGAGACATCCTCGTAAAGTTCCAGATCGAAATATTTAGCTGCCGCTGTCACGTGGTCAAAAACATCCGATACAATGTCTTCATATTGCACCCAAACGGTAGTGTCAGTAAAGAAATAGAGTTCCAGGGGAAGCCCCTTTGAAGTGGGTTGCAGTTGACGCACAATCAGCAGCAACTCTTTATGGACATAGGGGTGATTTTTCAGATAGTTTTTGACATACTGTCTGTAAAGCCCCATATTGGTCAGATTTCTTCCATTGATGGAAAGTGACTTGTCCACACCCCTGGCCTTGTTGTACTCATCGATCTCGGCACTCCTTGAACGGATATAATCCGAAATAAGTCCTATTTTCTCCAATTCTTTCAACTCCTCATCCTTTACAAACCTTATGGTGGACTGTTTCACGAAAACAGAACGTTTTAATCTTCTCCCGCCAGTATCCACCATACCGCGCCAGTTCTGGAACGACTCCGACACCAGCGAGTAAGGAGGGATAGTGGTGATGGTCTTATCGAAATTCCTTATCTTCACGGTAGTGAGTGAAATTTCGAACACATCCCCGTCCGCGTCATACTTGGGCATGGTGATCCAGTCACCAATGCGCACCATATCATTGGCCGACACCTGGATACTGGCCATAAATCCAAGGATAGGGTCTTTGAATACCAGCATCAATACGGCGGAAAGGGCTCCCAGGCCGGTCAGGATATGAGCAGGATTTTGTCCGGTGAGGATAGAGAAAAAGACGATAAAACCGACACAATAGAGCACAATCTTCACCACCTGGGCATAACTCTCCAGCGGCTTATCCCTCATCCTCGGTTTCTTGGCCAGCGAGTCGAAGAATGCATTAAAAACAGACATCAGAAGCCATATCACATAGAATATCAGGAAAATGTCGATTAATTTATTGATCAACACCATTGTTTTCGGGAATTGGTCAAAAATAATAGGGACGGAACCCTTTACCAGACTATAGGGTATCACCATGGCCAGGTAATGAGGAAATCTTCTGTTAGAAAGATTTTTAGGGAATTCGGCGCGTGAAATCTTGCCAAAACGGTTGAGTATCTTCTGCAGGATAGTGCGGGTAAGATATTGCACTATAAATACCAGTGCTGTCAATACTATCAACAGGATGACCAAGTTGATATACTTAGCCCAGGTATCGGTAATGCCGAGGCTTTGGAGTAATTGGAGCGACCAATCGCTGACAGCATTGGTCGAACGTGAAATTTGTTGGATGTTCTCTTCGTTCATAAAATCATTTGTCTTTTAAAGAAGCCTGACAGCGCAAAGATGAAGCGCAAAGATTATCAGGGTCAGGAATCAAAACCTGGGTTGTTTGATTAACTAATGAATACATCATCAGACAAGGTGATGAAGCGACAAAGGTATAATTTTTTAGGTTAAACACGTCCCATTTCACCGATTCATTGTATATTTGTGGAACATAGGATGCGGTTCGGCAGAATCTTCAAAACAAGTTTGATTTTCCGCGCTCATCTTTCACTATCTTTGTGGAATGCGATTTATCAAGGCAGTCATTTGACTGATTATGTGGTTATTAAATAAAAATTCACCAAACTATTCATCTAAACAACTTGACAAGAATATGGGAAAAGTACTGATTATCGGCGCCGGTGGCGTGGGAACAGTGGTAGCCAATAAAGTGGCACAAAACAGCGATATCTTCACCGATATTATGCTGGCAAGCCGTACCAAAAGCAAATGCGACGCCATTGCCGAAGATGTGAAACGCCGTACCGGCGTAACCATTCAGACGGCACAGGTGGATGCCGACAATGTGCCGGAATTGGTAAAGCTGTTCAACGAACAAAAACCGGAATTGGTGGTGAATGTGGCGTTGCCCTATCAGGATCTGACCATCATGGATGCCTGCCTGGAATGCGGTGTGAACTATCTCGACACGGCCAATTACGAGCCGAAAGATGAAGCCAAGTTCGAATACAAATGGCAGTGGGCCTATAAAGAAAAGTTCGAAAAAGCGGGACTGACAGCCATCCTCGGCTGCGGCTTCGATCCCGGAGTGACAAGTGTCTTTACGGCATACGCCGCCAAACATCATTTCGATGAGATCCACTATCTCGACATTGTGGATTGCAACGCCGGAGATCATGGCAAAGCCTTTGCCACCAATTTCAATCCCGAGATCAATATCCGCGAAGTAACCCAAAAGGGAAAATACTGGGAAAACGGGCAATGGGTTGAAACGGAGCCGCACGAAATCCACAAGCCGCTCACCTACCCCGAGATCGGCCCCAAAGAGTCCTACGTGATCTATCACGAGGAATTGGAATCGCTCGTGAAAAACTTTCCCACCCTCAAGCGGGCACGCTTCTGGATGACCTTCGGACAGGAGTACCTCACCCACCTGCGTGTGATCCAGAACATCGGTATGGCCCGGATCGATGAAGTGGAATACAACGGACAAAAGATCGTCCCCATCCAGTTCCTGAAAGCGGTGCTTCCCGATCCCGGCGAACTGGGAGAGAATTACACGGGAGAGACATCCATTGGATGCCGTATACGGGGCATGAAAGACGGTAAGGAACGTACCTACTATATCTATAATAACTGCAGCCACCAAGAGGCCTACCAAGAGACAGGCGCCCAAGGTGTAAGCTATACTACCGGCGTACCGGCAACCATCGGGGCGATGATGTTCTTACAGGGTATCTGGAAGAAGCCGGGGGTGTTCAACGTAGAAGAGTTCGATCCCGATCCCTTCATGGATCAACTCAACAAACAGGGATTGCCCTGGCACGAACAGTTCGACATAGACCTGGAAGTGTAAAAGAAATTATTTTAAACCTTGCATCACCAGTTGCAAGGTTTTTTTCTAATTTTGTCAATAATCTCAAAACAGCGACAAATGGGGATCAAAAGTTTAGTAAATATCGATGATTACGACAGGGATGATATCTATCGTATCATCAAAAGCACGTCCAGGTTCAAGCAAAATCCTGACCGTGATTTGTTGCAGGGAAAAGTGTGCGCCACGCTTTTCTTCGAACCCTCTACCCGTACACGGCTCAGTTTCGAGACGGCAGTCAACCGCCTGCGCGGACGCATCATCGGCTTCTCCGACTCGGCCACCAGCAGTTCCACCAAAGGAGAGTCGCTCAAGGATACCATCATGATGGTAAGCAACTATGCCGACCTGATCGTCATGCGTCACCATTTGGAAGGGTCGGCCCGCTACGCCTCGGAGATATCACCCGTACCCCTCATCAATGCCGGGGACGGCTCAAACCAGCATCCCACGCAAACAATGCTCGACCTGTTCACCATCTACGAGACGCAGGGGACATTGGAAAACCTCACCGTCACCATCGTGGGCGACCTGAAATACGGGCGCGCGGTACACTCGCTTATCCAGGGACTATCCCACTTCAACCCCCTATTCAATTTCGTGGCACCGGAAGAGTTACATATCCCCGACAAGTACAAAACGTTCTGCGACAACAAACAGATCCCTTACAGGGAATTTACGGAATTCTCCCCCGAAGCGATCAACAGCGCCGACATCCTTTATATGACCCGCGTGCAGAAAGAACGTTTTACCGACCTGATGGAATATGAAAAAGTGAAGAATGTATATATCCTGCATAACCGCATGCTGGATGAGTCCAAAGAGAATCTGAAGGTGCTGCACCCACTTCCGCGCGTGAAAGAGATCGACCAGGATGTGGATGAAAACCCGAAAGCTTACTATTTTGAGCAGGCAAAAAACGGCATGTATACACGCCAAGCAATCATTTGTGATTTAATGGGAATCGTAGACAATGGATAATCGATAAGTGCGGGATTGAAATTTAAATCCAGATCCATCAAAAAATGGCTAAAAAACAATGGATGAAAAAATTCAAAACAGTTTCTTAGCGTTTCCTACTTAATTGGTATTTCGTAATTGGTAATTGGTAATTGGTATTTCGTAATTGGTAATTTTAAAAAAAATTATGGGAAAAGAACTACAGGTTGCAGCGCTCGAGAATGGCACAGCCATCGATCACATACCCAGTGATGCCGTTTTCAAAGTGGTCTCACTGCTTCAACTACAGAAGCTGAACAACCGGATAACTATCGGCAATAACCTGAAAAGCAACAAGATGGGATCCAAGGGGATCATCAAGGTATCGGACAAATTCTTCCGCGAGGATGAACTCAACCGTATTGCCCTGGTTGCACCCAATGTGAATTTGAATATTATCCGTAATTTCGAGGTGATAGAGAAAAAGAAAGTGGTGCTTCCCGATGAGATTGTGGAGATCGTGAAGTGCAACAATCCCAAATGTATCACCAACAATGAACCGATGAAAACCCGGTTCCATGTGACAGACAAAGAGAAAGTGGAACTTCAGTGCCACTACTGCGAAGTAAAAATAAAAAAAGAAGAAGTGGTGCTTCTTTAATTGAAATTGAACGAATCATGCCCGTCAATATACCCGATAAATTACCCGCGATTGAGATATTAAAAAAAGAGCATATTTTTGTGATGGACGATTTGCGCGCGTCCACACAGGATATACGTCCGCTGAAAATCCTGATCCTCAACCTGATGCCCATCAAAATCACGACAGAGACCGATCTTATACGCCTTCTGTCCAATTCTCCGCTTCAGCTTGAGATTGAATTTCTGGGACTCTCCACGCATACTCCCAAGAATACGCCTATCGAGCACCTCATGTCGTTTTACACCACTTTCTCCAAAATAAAAAATGCCTATTACGACGGGATGATTATCACCGGGGCTCCGGTGGAAATGCTGCCTTTTGATGAGGTGAAGTATTGGAAAGAGTTCACCCAGATTTTAGATTGGGCACGTACGCATGTCACCTCCACTTTCTATATCTGCTGGGGGGCCCAGGCTGCGTTGCATCATTTTTACGGTATCAATAAATATCCGTTGGAGAAAAAACTCTTCGGCGTCTTCAAGCATAGGATAAACGATCCTTCATTCCCCTTGTTCCGCGGCTTCGACGACGAATTCCATGCGCCTCACAGCAGGCATACCACTATCCTGGCCGACGAGATCAACCGGCATCCCGCTCTGACCATTCTCTCCGAATCGGATGAAGCCGGCGTATATATTGTCACTTCGCGCGGCGGAAGGGAGTTTTACGTAACCGGCCACTCCGAATACTCTCCTTCCACCCTGCATAAGGAATATATACGTGACAAGGAGAAAGGGATGGACTCTGTCGCACTGCCTGAAAACTATTACAGGAACAATGATCCTGAACAACCGCCGTTAGTGCGATGGAGATCTCACGCCTATCTGTTATACATAAACTGGCTGAATTACTTTGTGTATCAGGCCACTCCATTCCACATCGAAGAGGTTGCCCAGTTGGGGGAGTTGTAAAGCATTCCTAGCCGGGAAAAAGCAGTGAGAGGGCCCGCGTCATTCAACCGGTTTTACCACGGTGCACTCCTCTATTCCCCACATGTAGGCGGCGACAAGTTCACTGTTGTTGAACGCTGCCGCGTTCATCTTATTGATTTCTCCGATCAACCCCTTCGCTTTCTCCGGATCAACCTCCTGCACAATAATGGCAGAGTTGTAACCCGGCCATACGGCGGTATTTTGCCGGGGTTCTCCCCATCGGCTCATGGCTGTCACCTGCTCTATTACCTGATAATCGGCATACTCCATTTCATCGAGCAAAAGTGTCAGGCTTTCCAGCATACTTACGTTACATGTAATATAGATAAATTTCATTGTAAAACTATGATGAATGTTTACAGCGGGGGCGCAATCTTTCATTGTCGCCCGCCGCGAAAAATTGTTAAAAGCAATGAGTGATTAATTTGTCCTGTTCTCTTCTGTTTTACCCGTTCCCTTGGCCAACCGAACCGAGATACGATCCTTTATCAATGTACGGTGATAGAGCGCCGTATACATGGTGGGAACCAGTATCAGGGTTGTGAGCACCGACACGAACAGTCCGCCAATAATCGTGACACCCAGCGGGGCGTACATCTCTTTTCCCATTCCTGTACTGAGGGCCATGGGCAACATACCGAGAATGGTGGTAAGCGAGGTCATCAGTACGGGGCGCAGACGCGAGCGGCCGGCCTCCATCACGGCATCGCGAAGAGAATAGTTTCGTTTACGCAACATATTGGTATAGTCGACCAGCACGATTCCGTTATTCACCACGATCCCGACAAGCATGATCAATCCGATGAAGGTGACAACGCTTAACGTGATATTGGTGACAAAGAACGCCAAGATAACCCCCACAAGGGTAAAGGGAATAGCAAAAAGAATGATAAAGGGGTCTTTAAACGATTCGAATTGCGCCGCCATCACCATATACACCAGCGTTATACCCAAAAAGAAAATCAGATAAAGCGATTGAAATGATGAGGACTGGTCATTTACCTGTCCACCGATCTCAACGGTTATGCCCTCCGGGACGGTGGTTTCATCGATCAACTGCCGGGCCAGACGGGTAGCTTCACCCAGGGAGATATCGTTCAAATTGGCGACAGTTTTCACATATCTCTGTTGTGACAGGCGCTGTATCTCAATGGGACCGCTCTCTTCCACAATGTCGGCCACCGACGAGAGGGGTATTTGTTGCCCCAGCAGGTTGGTGATTTGCATTCCATGGAGTTTCGACACTTCATCGCGATACTCCGGCGCATATTGTATCACCACACCGTAATCGTTTCCCTCTTCGGTAAACTCACCCGACTCGGTACCGTACAGGTTCTGTCGCACCTGCATCCCCACCATGGCAACATTTAATGCCATCTGTGAGGCTTTCTCCTTATCCACCCGCACTTGTACCTCTAACTTGCCGGGATCGACAGTGGTGGAGACATCGGTGAACGATTTCTCGGCAATCATTTTCTTCTCAAAATCAAGAGCCACCGCTTTGATTTTATCCAGATCATTTCCGGAAACAATAATTTCGATGGGTTTTTTATTTCCCGTCACGGCAGTAGCCAAAGCGCTCCCTCCCTGTATACTCACTTCCTCTATTTGCGGGATCGCTTCCACCCGCTGACGGATAGATTCGGCCACTTCGGCGGCAGAGCGGCTCCGTTGCTCAACCGGCACAAGGTGACAAAGCACCGTGCCCACGTTTTTTCCCTCTTTGAAACCTACGGTTGTAAGCGCCCCGTCACGCGTCTGACCTGAGATAGACGCGATAGCGCCGTCGGCTATTTCAGGGATCTCCTCGAGCATGATTTTTAATATCTGCTGCCCGACGCTGTCTGTTTGACTTGCCGCCGTTCCCACTTCGGTTTCGAACACCACGGACACCGTTCCCGCGTCAAAATCGGGAATATAGTCGGTACCGATTCCCCTGCCTATAAGAATCGTTATCACAAAGACCAACAATGCGATGGCCAATGTCATCCCTTTGTGAAAAACCGCCCAGCCCAATATTCTTTTGTAACCGTTTTCAATTCTGTTGAATAATTTCTCACTGGCCACATACAGTTTGGAACGGCGCTGTGCCCGCCTATCGCGGGAAACCCTTTTCAACAGTTTCGATGAAAGCATGGGAGTAAGCGTAAGGGCCGTGAAAAGCGACATGATCATGCAGACGACCGTAAGAATGGCAAGTTGCTTGAACATGATCCCTACAATCCCCCCCATAAAAAGTAACGGGAGAAATACCACCAGCGTGGTCGCCGTTGAGGCTGCAATAGCCATGCCCATCTCCGAAGTGCCAAAGATAGCCGCCTGTTTGGGATCGGCTCCCTTTTCGATATGCTGCGTGATATTCTCGAGTACCACGATCGCGTTATCCACCACCATTCCTATGGCAATCACGAGCGACATCAACGAAAATATGTTGATGGTGTAGTCCATGATATACATCGCTATGAATGCGGAAATAAGAGATACCGGCATGGTGATGAAAACAATGAAGCTCGATTTCCACTCACGCAGGAACATAAGGACTACCAACGTCACAAAGACCAGGGCGTACCATATGGAAGAGGTGAGGTTCCGGATGGAACCAGTAATGATCTCTTCGGAGCTGAGCACCTCGTTCACACGGATGTCCGCAGGCAGTTGTCGCTCAAGCTCTGCCATCTTGGCGCGGACGGCATCCACCACCTCCACGGTATTGGCTCCCGACTGTTTCTGTACCATCAAAGCCACCCCTTCGCCGATGTGATTACGGGCAAACGATTCTTTTTCCTTGAACGTGTCCTCGATGTCGGCCACATCTCTCAACCGCACAACCTGACCGTTGAAGGCTTTCAACACCGTATTGCCTATTTCATCCACCGATTCGAATTTCCCGGGCACACGCACGGAGAAATCGTACACACCCAGATTGATATTTCCCGCGGGGATATTGATGTTATTGGCTTTAAGCATTGTGGATATCTGCGATGTTGACAGTCCGTACGCCTTCATCTGTTGCGGATTGATATTCACTTTTATCTCACGTTCGGGTTGCCCCAGATAAAGCACTGTCCCCACCCCTTCCACTTTGCGCAGGACAGAGGCGATATCTTCCTCCACGATATGCTCTATGCCGTCGTAATGGGCATCGGCATTGATGGCATAGGCCAGGACCGGCATCATCGAGGAGTTGATCTTGTAGATGATGGGTTGTTGTGCTGCTGCCGGCAGTCGGCTCTTTCCCAACTCGATCAGGTCGCGCGCGTTGTTTGCCGCGGAGGTCACATCACCACCCCATTCATAACTGAGTTGAATGAATGAGACGTTCTCCTTCGATGTCGATTTGATTTCCTTCAAACGCTCCGCGGCAGAGAGCACGGTTTCCAATGGCTTGGTGACCTGTTCTTCCACCTCGTTGGCCGAGGCTCCGGGATATACGGTGATCACCGTCACGGAAGGGAACTCCATTTCCGGCATCAGGTCAAGCGGCAACATTTTGAGCGAGACGATACCCAGCAGGATAATTGCCATGAACAACATGGCGGTTGCCACAGGTCTTCTCACACCTATTTCGGGTAATTTCATTTGTATGTTGTTTATAAGATGATCAAAAGTAGGATAAACACCCTGTTATTTATTCACTATTTCAATAGGCGAACCGTCGTCCAATTTATTTTTCCCATCGACAACCACATATTCATCGGCATTGATTTCGGGGATCCGGATAAGGTTCCCTTTTGATTCGCCGCGAGTGACTTTCCGGCGGGTGACCCGGTTCTGGTCGACGACCATAAAGAGATAGTCATCGCCCGTTCCCTGTTGCCTGTACAGGGCATTCACGGGGACAAACACGCCGGTTGTCCGCGGCATGGAGATCGAAACCCTGCCGAACATACCCGGTTTGAATTTCATTTCCCTGTTGGGAATGGTAACCTCTACCGTGGCGGTACGGGTCACCGACGACAGGACAGGTGAAATATAGCTCACTTTCCCTGAAACGGGTTCATCCGGATAAGCATCAAACACCACCTCCGCATGTTGTCCCCGGCTGATGGAGTTAATCTGTTTTTCGTTCACTTCTATAATTATCTTGAGCGGATTGAGCTGGCGTATGGTAAGTATGCCGCTCTGCATTTTCAGGTCGGAGCTTACCGAAGGAACAAAAGTATAATTCTCTCCCTCCTGCACCGTTATATCGGTTAACACCCCCCCGAAAGGAGCGGTAATGGAGGTATTCTTCTTCAGCATGTCCACCTTGGTTTGCGATGCGTCGAACTTGGCCTTGATATGGTCGTAGTCCATCACGCTCACGCTCTCTTTTTCTTTCAGGCGGCTGATCCGCTCAAAATCCTTGCGAATCGCTTCCAATTCAATTTGTGCCTGAATCAGCATTTCGTCCGACATCTCGGCTATCACGGCTCCTTCCGGGACATAACTGCCCTTGGAGAAATGAATCTTTTCCACCCGTCCCGGGATGGAAGCTCCGAGAGCAGCTTCCCTGTTTGCTTGGGCCGTACCTGCAAAATTCAGCACGGGAATATACTCCATCTCTTTGGCAACATGCACCGTGACTTTTGTCGCAGCTGCCGGACTTGTTGCGGAATGAGGGCCGTTCTCTGTCGTTTTTGTACTGCATCCGCCCGCAAAAACGGCGAGCAAACAGGTTGTGTAAGCTAATTTATTTGTCAGTCGCATCATTGTATTGTAATGTATATTTTTTGTTTAAAATGCAAGTCTCAATAAAGGTGATTGTAAATCTCGCCTGTCGATTTATCCAGTTCGAGCAATGTTGTCCTCATCTCCACAAGTGCGTCGATATGTTCCGAGGAGGCATTCTCCCATTGCAGTTGGGCTTCAAGCAATTCCGTCAGGCGGCTCCGGCCTTCCATCAGGTTCTCTTTTGCCATGCGCATATTCTCTTCAGCCTGCTTCCTGGAAAGGCCGGTCATCTCCGCCTTTTTCAATGCCTCACTGTATCGATAGCGATTCTGGCGAATTTGCAGGTCAATCATTTCGCGGGCTTCATTGAGTTCAAGCTGCACATTCTCCATCTTCAGCTTTGCGGCATGCAGATCATGTCGGCGTTCACCCCAGGTGAAAATAGGTATCGAGACCATTACTCCCACGCTCCAATTTCCCCCGAACTCACTTCTCAATCCATTGTAGGGATTAGGATTCATCCATCCATACCCGCCGGTAAGCATCACATCGGGCATAAATTTGGAACGTTCGATATTTCTTTTCGACTCCATGATGGCGGCCTTCTCCTTCAGCATGGCTATCTCTGCCCGCTTATCGGGAGAGATTTCCTGGGAGAAAGAAGCCGGCATGGAAAGCGGAAGCTTTTCCATATTATCCGGATCGACCTCTATCTCGCTCTCTTCCATGCCGATAATCTGTGCCAGCGCCATTTTTGAGAGCGCACATCCGTTTTCGGCCTGCAACGTTTTCAGTTTTGCTTCGTTTTGTTTTACCTGGGCTTTCAACACATCATTCCGCGTAATGATACCTTCGGCATACATATTCTCCAGGTCGGTGACCAGCCTGTCGAGCAACGCTTCATAAGCGTTTGCCAGCTTCAATTTCTCCTGTAGAGACACCACACGCCAAAAAGCTTCGTCGGTCTTGGCCACAACCTCCGCCCGGGTCAGTACCTCCTTCTCTTTGGCGATATTTTCGGCTCGCCTGGCAATGTGGTTGGCTTCCGTAATTTTAAAACCCGTAAAGATTGGCTGGGTAACGGTAAAACGGGCGTAATAACTGTTCTTATGGTCAAAAACAAGTTTATCGGCCGGCAGCATCGCATAATTCCTGAAGATGGGATTCCCCTCCTGATCGACCATGGGCGCCCCGGTTTGAGGATTAATGACAAGCGTGTTCATAGCCGTTTCAGGATCCGTCAATGCTTCCGGGTTAAATCTTCCCGTTGCGGGATCAATAGTATTGAACGGCACTATCGGAAGGAACAGGTCATTCTCCAGCGGTTGAAGAGCCTTGCCTGTACGTAACCATGCCCCTCCGAAACTTACTTTGGGAAGATATTGTGTTTGCGCGGATTTTCTGGCATGTGTGGCTGTCCGCATCTCGTTTCGCGCGATACGGATTTCCCTGTTCTGCTCAAGCGCCATGCTACGGCACTCGTCGAGCGAGAGTTTTTGCTGCGCGGAGAGAGGGAATAAAAAGAGTGTGAACAGTGTCAATAAACAGGTAAATTGCTGTCTGTCTGGGTTCATAATTCTCATTTTCATCTATTTTCATTCTACATTTACGGCTGCAAAATTATGAAACAACAGCTGACCCTGTGTTGAAAAAAATGCTGAGCTGGAAAAATTGAATCTTTAAGCGACAATAACGTATCTTAAAGCGATTACAGGAAAACGTGACAGGGAGAGGGAGGCAACAATCAATATTTCTGGCCGGGAACGGTCAAAGGCAACAGCAGGCTCTTCCGGCAAGAGGAGTCGAGCGGTATTTATCACAAGAAGGAGGAGGTAAGGAAAAGCCTACAGGATATTATCCATGTACCAGTCTTTAAAGTCACGATTGCGCGCCCGGCTTACCATGATTCGCTCGGGCGTCTCCACTGAAAGATTTACCGCCAGCTTGCCTCCGAACCAAACCGACATATCCTTTATGGCGCGGTGGGATACAATATATTGCCGGTTAGCACGGAAAAATTGTGCCGGATTCAACTGTCCCATTAACTCATCGAGGGAGCTATCCAGAGAGAATGTCTTTTGATTGAAGCAAACAATTTTCGCTATTTTATATTCGGTATAGATATAGGCAATGTCATCCACCGGCAGCGGGATAAGCTTATCCTTATTGGGAATGAGGAAATGCCTCTTATAGGGTATCTTCGATTCATGCATCGATTGCATAATTTGCGAGACAAGCTCCCTGTTATTTTGTCGAGAGGTCAGTGAAGTGAGCTTGTTCAGCGCCTTCTCAAGATTCTGCCGGTTGATCGGCTTCAGCAGGTAATCGATACTGTTTACCTCGAACGCCTTGAGTGCATATTCATCGTACGCGGTGGTAAAGATAATGGGGCTAAGGATTTCAACTTGCTCGAAAACCGAGAAAACATCACCATCGGCCAAATGAATATCCATGAAAACAACATCAGGAGAAGCGTTCAACGAAAACCATTCCACAGACTCCTCCACACTTTGCAGCACGGCCAGAATTTCCATACTTCCATCCACCGCCTGTATCATCCGTTCCAAGTTTTGCGCGGCGACAATCTCATCTTCCACAATTACTACTTTCATCGAATATGGCTTTACGTATATTTATAGCTATCCCTATCTTTTATGAGCGGGATCTCAACAGAGAATACCCCGTGGGCAGAACTGACAACAATCTCCTTTCCGAATAACAATCTGTATTGTTCGTTCAGATTCGACAGTCCCAGGCCGTTACTTCCCTTCTCGCCGGTTTTTATCTGCAGATTATTCTCCACACGAATCCTGTCATCCGGGAGGGTTTCAATCACGATACGAAGCGGCTTCCTCCGGCTTATGACATTATGCTTAATGGCGTTCTCAATCAGTACCTGCAGTCCTGACGGAATCATATAATACCCCTTTTTCTCATCGTCGACACGTATTTGCACATCCAATCCGTCGCTATAACGGATCTTCATCAGGTAGATATACGACTCTGCAAACTCCAACTCATCGGACAATCTGGATACCACCCTGTTCTGCATCGTATAGCGGAACACATGGGAAAGTTGTTCGACATAATCCCTGGCTCGTTGATCATCATACCCGATCAGCCCGTTCAACGTATTCAGCGAATTGAACAGGAAATGCGGATCGGTCTGGTTCTTAAGCGCATTGTATCTGTTTTGCAGATTCTCTAAAACCAGGTGTTGATTTTCGGTCACCCTCTTTTGATTCTGATTGATAAAATAGATCAACATCGTAAAGAGAAAAGAGATGATAAGGATAATAAAGTCTTTCACATAGTGCAATGTGAAATAGGCTCCGGGCGATACTTCACCGCGAAACCACCACCACTGCATCTGTGAAAAAAAGGGGCTCAGGAAGATAATCACCACAAAGAGACTCAGCAAGAGCAGCCACATTTTATATGGGCGGCTCAGGAAGTGCGTTACCGCCCAAAATTGCAGTCGGAAAAGGAAATAGAAAACCAGCGTATTGACCAGCAGCGTGACAACAGACTCCGGTGTGATGATATCAACCAGCCCTATCTCGCTTTTCTTATTTAACGATATGGTGTAGTACATCGACGACGACAGCATGACGAAAGCCAGGATAAAACTGATGATAACCGCAGCTGTGAGCGCCGTTTTTTTATCGTAACTGAGGATAAAAGAACGTTCTTTTCGTAGTTTCATTTTTTCAATTACCGTTTCCATTATGACTGACTTACAAATGTACGGAAAAAGAGAGAGAAAAAAAACCCGATGAACATCGGTTATCTGGCGGATGTCCATCGGGATCGGAAAAATCGACCCAGGGTTCATTTCCGGCCTCCATGACCGGACCTTGAGACAATCTCTTTGGGTTCAGCGTTCCGCTTCTGTCAGAAACGATATCCTATACCGATATTCACAGTTTGGGTCCGCATCTTAGCATCGTCCGAACCGCTGATCACATTTTTCAAACCGGTCAACTCGTCCGCCTGATTTACCAATCCGAACTGGTAGCCTGCGTTCACTTGAAAACCACTGTTGAACTCATATCCCAGCAGGAGCCCAAGACCAAAATCCCAACGGTTCAAAGGCGTTTTACCCGCTACTTCCTTATACAGGTCTATGTCAAGATCATCAAGTCTTGCATCAAAACCCAATCCTACGAACGGCCCCACACCTCCATAGAACAATCCGTGATTGGTTCTGTATTGACCCAAAGCATATATCGGGAGCTGCATTCCCCACTGCTTGAATGTGTCATCTTCCGAGAGAGCTTCCATTTTAGCATTTCTATAGAAAAACGACAGCTCCGGTTGAAGCGCAAAATTATCGTGTAATTCAACTCTCATGAACCCGCCTAAATTAGGGCCCAGCTTCATTTTACTCGATAGATGATCGAAGTCGCTCAATAAAAAGTTCGACAAATTCATTTCACCTTTCACACCCCAATAGATAGGTGTTCGTGCATTTACACCTGTTGTCCCTATGGTTATAAGGGCAATTAAACTTAGTAAAATTGTTTTTTTCTTCATTGTTTCAATATTTAAATTTGGACAAATTTTGACTGTTCTTCTCTTCAAGCTTGACGACACAAAAGTAGCACACGATATCATGCCAGATACAAAAAAAGTATCCAACCGAAAAATCAGAGGCTTGAAATGTGAAAAACCAATACTGAAACGATCTTGAACCTCAATGTGAATTGAAAAAATTATGAAGGCGTAAAACTCAGTCGTTCCCGGCTGTCCCTGCAAACTTCAGGCAGACCGGTTTACTGACGGAGATATCCTGATGGGTGTCGGTCAACAACCCTGTCCCGGGATCAACGCGGAACACCTGGATCTTATCATCATCCCTGCCGGCTACCAGAAGGAACTTCCCATTCGGTGTGATCACAAAATTACGCGGATGCTTTGCGGTCCATTGATAACCCGTTTTGGTGAGTGTTCCCTCGGCCGGGTCAATGGAAAAGATAGCGATCCCGTCGGCCTGCAACCGGTTCGAGGCATACAGAAAACGCCCGTCGGGTGAGACATGGATATCGGCGCTACCCCTGGCACCCGTCGAATCAGCCGCGATGATCTGTTTTTGGGTCAACTCACCGAAAGCATAATCAAAAACAATCACTTCCCCCGATAACTCACCCAACAGGTAAAAATATCTGCCTCCGTGGGGGTGGAAATCGAAGTGGCGCGGCCCGGTGCCCGCAGGTAAAATAAATTCTTTCAAGCTATTCTCCATCAACGCGGGCTGTCCCTCAAACGGGGTATCGTTCACATCGAAACGATAAAGTTTATCACTCCCAAGATCGGCGGCAAACAGATATTGCCCGTCGGAAGAATACCTCACGCAGTGCGGGTGGGCGCGCTCCTGGCGGACAGAGTCCGGGCCGGATCCATTGAAAGCGATCATCGAGACGGCTGAAGTGAGTGTGCCGTCCTCTTTTACCTGAAACGAGGTAATGGTTCCTCCTCCATAATTTGCAGTATGCACATTCCGGCCTTTACTGTCGATAGTGATATAACAAGGGGCGCTACTCTTCACAGGGCGGGAGTTCAGCAATTCCATCTTCCCGATCCGTTTATCGAGCGAAAAAGCATGTACGGCACTACCTGACTCGTTATTTTCACTTACCGCGTAAATAAACCGCTCGTTCGGACTCAAGGTCAGGTATGATGGGTTATCGACTTCCACCATGCTGACTGAGTCGGAATTCCCGGTATCGGTATTGAAACGGTACAAATATATCCCTTTACCACCCTCTTCTGAAGTGTAGGTTCCTGCCAATAAAAAGAGGTCTCCACTCATAGTCTCTGTCGCGGCAAGCGTCTCCTCCGACGCGTTACCATCGCCTGCCTTTCCGGAACGGCTTCCTGTACATGAAATAAACAAAGCCGCCGCCATACCGGCCACCATTACTTTCTTGATCATCTTTCTTACATTTATCGGTCACAGCATATATTATCGCGCAAGGCGCATTGTCAACGAAGGCGCGTTGTCAACGAAGGCGCTATCGTGCAAAACACACTATGCGCGAAGCGCATTTCACGAAAGTAACTTATTTTTCCGAAACAATTTCTCTTTTTTGGAAAAAGTTTGCGAATGTGGCGCGGACTCCGTATTTTTGCACCGTCAAAAAATCAAACCCGATTGCTAAACAGAAATTAATTATGTTGTCCGAAATATTATCCATCACCGGCCGCCCAGGCTTATATAAACTCATCTCCACCAATAAAAATATGAATATCGTTGAATCGCTTGCCGATGGAAAACGTGTTCCTGTATATGCACAGGAAAAGGCGGTGGCCCTGAGTGACGTATCCATATATACCCAAAGTGGGGATACTCCGTTGCGGGAGGTATTGAAAAAAATAAAAGAAAAAGAGGGAGGCAAAC
The DNA here is from genome assembly GCF_003712195.1 of Proteiniphilum sp. X52. Classification (GTDB taxonomy): domain Bacteria; phylum Bacteroidota; class Bacteroidia; order Bacteroidales; family Dysgonomonadaceae; genus Proteiniphilum. The sequence goes on from NZ_RDSD01000028.1 coordinate 47,975, forward strand.
AGGTATTCCTGGGATCGAAAGCGTCCGGCAAAGAGTTGTTCACATATCTGGGCGAGGTACTCCCCGATTACAGCCGGGACAGCGTCTATGCGGGTGATGTGAAAAAAATAATTTCCTGGTATAATATTTTGACAGAGCACAATATCGACCTGGAAGAAGCGGAAAAAACGGTAGAAAGCGCTTCTGATGAATCTCAAACAAAAGAAGGAGAAAAATAATTCTCCTATTCTGGACTTTGCAGCGAAGGTTCTTGTTTCCCTAAGGAAAGAAAAGCGTATCTTTGGCAGGTCTTAAAATCATAAGGAAAATTGAACATAAAAGATATCTCTACCCGCGCGGGAGCCGGCATCATTTATATCCTGGTCATACTTTTGGGTCTGCTGGGAGGCCGGTTTTCGTTCCTTGCCGTTTTCGGGGCCATACTGGGTTCCGGACTGTTTGAGTTTTATCGCATGGTTGAGAAAGACACCTCACACGCCATCAGCAAGGTATTCAATATTTTGTCAGGGGTTATCATTTTTATCTCGGTCTTTCTCTATCTCGAAGGTATCCACACCTATCTCTTGCCCGTCTTCATCCTTGGCTACCTGCTTATACTGATTGCCTCAGCCATTTTCCTGCGCAGGCATGATGTCCTTCACGGTATCATCTATTCGGTTTTCGGACAGGTTTATATTACCATGCCGTTGAGCCTGCTCATGTTCATTTCCTATTCTCCCAATGTCGGGGGCAACGAGTACGATTGGCTTCCGGTACTGGCGCTCTTTGTCTTCCTGTGGGTGAACGACACGGCCGCTTATTTCATCGGATCGCTGATTGGCAAACACAAGTTGATAAAACATATCTCCCCCAAAAAATCGATAGAGGGTTTTATCGCGGGTATCCTGTTCACCATGCTTGCCTCGCTGATCTTCGCCCGGCTTTATCCCGGCTTTTCCGTCCCTTTCTGGATGGGATTGGCCATAGTGGTCTGCCTGTTCGGAACGTTGGGCGATCTGTTTGAGTCGCTTATCAAGCGGACATGCAACGTAAAAGATGCCGGCGACCTCATTCCCGGGCATGGCGGTATACTCGACCGGATCGACAGTCTTTTAGGGGCTGTCCCTGCCGTTTTCCTCTACCTGATTCTGTTCCTCTTTTTTTAAGAAACTGTTGTGAATTTTACGAGTAATTGTTTTACGCTTATTTTTCCACTCTTTCATATATAAATTGTTTGATATATAAATATCTATTAATTAATGATTTAATTTATTTTAAAAATTATATCTCTTCGTTTTGACAAAACAAAAGACAGCACTCATCTTTTTTTGCATTCCCATGTACCGATTATTTGCTGTTTCATAAGCTCGGTTTCCGATAATTCTTTCTCGCAGTCCATTCCTACCATCATCATGAATAGGGCGATTATGCTAAATAAAATTGTTTTTGGTTTCATAGTTCATCATTTTTGTAGTTAAAAATTCGGTTATATATTCTTTTTTTCGCTTGCAAACAAGGACTGCAAGCGGTTTTTAACATTCCTTCCGGTCATCTCTTCAACAACTTCTTCGTCTGGGTTTTCCCGTCTTTTATCACCCGCACAAAGTACATGCCTTTGGGTAGATCTGACACGGAGATTT
>NZ_RDSD01000029.1 GCF_003712195.1 Proteiniphilum sp. X52
TCCCTTGTCGGAATATGAGATTTTAAAGGATGGAAAGATATTATGGTATTTCTTTTTCACATTATCTTCAACACTTGTCAGATCGTCATACATGGAAGATAACACCTCATACCGGAGTCCGGTATTCAGCGACAATTTGGTATTTGTCCAATTATATTCGGTAAATACGGCCCACTTTGTCTCCTTGCTTTTATAATTCAAATATCCAACCAGAGCGGGTTCAGTCGTCATATCCCCTTCTCCGTTTATTCTGCTGACATCCGCTCCTGCAATAATAGCATGCTTCTCGGATGGATGATAATTTGCCGCATATCTGGCAGCATATATTGTATAACGCGACAAACTATTCATTTGGGTAAGCAGCTCATTGTTTTCAGTTTCCTCTTTCACATCCTGTTTGAGGGTATTCTTATAAAAGACATAATCGGCATTCAATTCCGACGTCAGATGTTCATTCCATCTGGCATTATGGAAAGCATTCAGTTGCGAATTGTGAATGGTACCTCCATAATCACTTGTCACAAAAAAATCCAGATATCTTTTTTGATTTGCATTTACGGTATTTACCTCCCTCGAATTATCATCTACATTGCTGTATTCTTCATTGAGTTGCATCCCCACTATATGGTTGGGAGAAAACTCATAATCGACGTTCATGCGAAACGTATGGAACTTCTGAAATGGGTAACTTGTCCTATCGGTCACGTATTGCCATAATGTGTCCGTCTGGATATCCTTTATCAGGTATTGGAAGGATTTATTTTTGTATCCAAAAAGGTTATAGTAAACCGATGTGTTCAATTTCTGTTTTTTATAGTCAATTTGTATATTTTCATAATGAGATGCTTTTTCGCTTTGTCTTAATGCGGAATTTACTTTAACGGCAATTCCTTCCTCCTTTTCTAATGTGTAAATCCGGATAACAGCATTGACGCCGGCATCATATCGGGCACCGGGATTAGTAATCAATTCAATATTCCGGATGTTTTTCACATCAAGTTGCGAGACTTCATTCATGTTTTGTACTTTCCGGTTATTGATGTAAACAACCGGTTGACCGCTCCCGAACACCTCCAATGTGCCACGATTATTGATAATGCCGGGTATTTGGGCCAGGACATCATCCATTGAATGTTCCCTGCTTAACAACGTATTCTCCACTTCCGTCGTCAATATGCCGTTTTTGATATTGAAGACAGGCCGACTCGCAGTTATTGTGATCTCGTTCAATGCCTGACTTTCTTCTTCTAAAATAATGGCAGGCAACGTGATATTTCCTTCCCTGATCGTTATTTCTTGATGATGTTTTTTATACCCTATAAAAGAAATTTGCAACAAATAACTCCCCGGAGTATGAATGGTCAGGCCGAATGAGCCGTCTTTCAAACTTGTTGTGCCAGTCACAAAAACGGTATCAGGCATACTGAAAAATACGATATTGGCAAATTCAACGGGTTCATTTTTATTATCCATAATCAGTCCATTTAGAACGGTTTGGGCTTCAATGGAAGAGAATAAGAACATAAATGTTATTATCGCAATTGATATTAAAGAAAAATTTCTCATTGTTTAATTCTTTTGTTCCAGAACTACCCTTATCAAAAAAGAGGGGGGCAATTGTAGAGATGAATTTCCATCCCAATATCTCAATCAATTTTCACTTCTCTGGTTTTGGACACTTTCGTATTTAATTGCTGCTCATAAAACATATCGAAAAGAATATCTAAATTTTCAATATCGATAGGGCAAAGATCATAAGGAGCCTTATTCAATTTGAAATTTAACCGCCTTAGATTACAACCACCATCGCAAACAGGAAATAGAAGGCATTTCAAACATTTAGGATCTGAATACATATCAGTTCCCAGTATATATTCTGTTAATAAAAAACTATTATATTTTCGGGTAAATATGTTTCCAATTCTGCGTTCTTTTTTACCTACATCGACCCAACATTTGTAGATATCCCCTTCAGGATCAATCACAAATGAATTTGAATAAGTTGCGGTACATCCTCCCAATTGAAATTTTGGATAAAGATTGAAGTTAGTAAAATTATAATTCTCAAATAATTTTTTCGCATAAAATATTTTATCTTTTTCATTAAAACATTCCACTCTACAACTATCGTTGTGTTTGTTGGCATATTTCATAACTAAATGATATTTCTGACCTTCCCACCGATTTTTAAGTTCTTCATATAATAAAGGAAAATCTTCTTCATTTTCAGCATGCACATTCATCCTAATTGTAATGGAGCATTGTGGGATATATTTAAAAACATTTTCAATATTATTTAGAATAACATCATAGGTTAGATATCCTGATTTATGGATACGGCTTTTATTGTGATTTTCCTTTAATCCATCTATTGTGATTTGGATTAAATTTAGATTATGATCATTAAAAAATAAACACTTATCCTTATCTAATAAATAGCCATTTGTTACCAGCGCATGGCTTTTTAATTCTTTTTTTTCATTCTTTTCAATCTTAGTTAATATCCTTTTTATATTATTGAATGCAATTAATGGCTCCCCTCCATGCCAACAAAGCTGGAGCTTTGAAGAAACCTCAAATGAATTGATAAAATCAATAATCATGTCCTCTACATTTTCTTTCATAAAAATGTAGGGTAAACCTGCCTCATAACAGTATGGGCAATTAAAGTTACATGCATAAGTGGGTAATAAAACCAAACTAAGAATTTTTTCTTGAAAACTTTTTTTATATTTAAGAAACTTTTTTTGAAGAATAAAATTTTCATCATCATAATCTTCTACAAAAATCTTGGCTTTTATTAACTTGTCTAGAGTTTCCTCTTCCAAAACCCGAAAAATGGGTTCACTATCTTTTCCATTTTTTATCAGGCACAATTTCCTATAAACATCTATTGATAAAGATATTAGCACATTGGTTATAGAATTATAGAGTAAAAAACAATTATGTCTTTTTGATTCATATAAATAATTGTATCTTGACCACTTCATATTTAATATAAATTTTAGGATTTTGAATATGAAGCCGATCTGTTGTGATCGGCTTCAAACTTGACTTTTAGAAGATACTAAAGGCTACTCCTGCGTTCAATGTAGGTTCTGTAGTACCATCAGTGCATCTATAAATAATTCCATCATTCTTACATTCGTCAGACACCTGATCATATTGCCCTCCAATGATTTTATCCATTTGTTCAGATAGAATGTCTTGGTTTTCTACTATAAAATCTAAAGTTTTCATTTGTTTGTCTTTTTTATTGGCTCTTCTACATGTTTGGCTATTTGGAAGATTTACGATTATGATTTACTAAAATTTCATCAGATAGCTATATCTCTATATGAAACACATCTATCGTGCATACCACAAACATCATAATTTTTGCCTGTTAGCTACTACTTTTCACTGTTTGGGCGGCTTCCGGCAAAATCAGTCATCCCCAAACCCGTGGGTGTTTGAAATTACCGTGTGTTGTGTTATCTTTGCAGTGCCTTTTCTTGTAAGTTTAGTTAAACATCAGGGTTGATTCGTCTCAATTTGGTTGTTTCGCTTTCCTGGCAAGGGAAGGCTTTTTAATGTCCGTACTTACGGTTTCTGAGGCCGCTGGGACAAATTACGCAATCCTGTTCCGACAGTTATCATAACGGTCAGACGTATTCCGGTCAAATCTCAAAATCGCCATACATGGCGCCGCACCCGTTGGTGAACGTGATAGTGTATATTCCCGACGACAATACGATTTTCTTCATTTTCATGATGGCACCTATTATGAAATTTCTGCCTCAAATCTAAATAATATATTTCTCTTGCGAAACAGGATATTGAGAGATACAAAAATTTAACTACAGCCATCGACATACCCCCCTGATAACCAAAGACACTTACCATAAGAATACAAGACGGCACAAAATTTTAACGAGTGAGGTTGAAGGTCAAGCAGGCTTTCCGCAACACGGAGCAGAAATCAACCCCTATCTTCTTATTGAGGTTGGTGCGGGCCTTGTAAACGGTATGTTCGCTCTGGTTGAGTGCAAAAGCGACTTCCTGTACGCTCAATCCAGCATACGAGAGGAGGCACACGTTATATTCGGTTTCCGAAAGCGTGGGGCAATGCTGTCTGATAAAAAGCCGTATTCCCGGATTAAGGTGTTCCACGGTTTGCCGTATATCCAGTCCGGGTGTTTTTATGCTTTTGGCGAATAGGATTTTATCCAGCCTGTCAATCAAAGGTTGATGGGTTTTCTGCTCCTTTTCGCTCATCCTGTATTTCAGTCGTACTGTTTTCTTCAACACATCCAACTTCCAATGCAACGCTTCTTCCAATGCCGTTTCACTCTCTTTCCCCGAGGACAAGAGGTCTCTCGTGGTTTTTCGCAACGTATTTACATTTTCCTGTATTCTCAGATTAGCCGCTTTTTCCCCCAACATCCGCCAGAAGAGAAACAAAAAGGCGATTGCCACGACCAGCAAAACACCCATCAACATCATCAGCAATTGCTGAAAACGGATAAACCGTTGATTATAGTGGTTCTGCTGTTGCTCATAATTGTATTTTTGCTCTATTTCGTAAACCGACTGATTTTTCCGGTCGTCCATGATCCGGTTAAGGCTGTTTATCCGTTTATCTTGATAAGCGAACGCGTCATTGTCATGCCCCCTTGCTTTTTCCCACTCAGCCAAAAACCTGTAAGCGCTTGCCTTGAGGTAATTGTTATCCGTTGAGTCAATGCTGTCCTTTAATTTTCCGGTATAGAAGGCGGCCGAATCGGGCCGTTCCATTTGCGAATATAATGTTGCGAAATTCAAATAGTACCGGGTCTGATCCTTCTTATCCGGGTTATATTGGTAGGATTGAAGGAAATATCCTTCCGCCTCGGTAAATTGTCCTGTTTGCTGATAAGCCACGCCAATATTTTGTGCCAATAAACTTTGCAATATTCCATCATTAGTCGACTTTGCGGAATTCAGTCCCTTTTGAAAATAAAAAAATGCGCTGTCGGGATTTTTGTCCAGCAGGAACATCCGCCCCACAGCGCTTAAACTATAGGCTTCTTTCTCGGGATATGCATTGTAGAATCGGGCGGCCGCTTTATATCTCTCCAGCGCCTTGGTATACAAATCCTGCACCGCAAATAAATCCCCGAGATTATATTGTACCAACCCTTGCAAGGCGTAGTCGCCTGCTTCCGCGGCATAATCCCCGGCAGCCAGATAATGTTCCGTCGCTTTTTCGTATTCCTGCCGTTCACGGTGCACACAGCCGCTGTAGAACCAGGCCAAGGTAGTTGTATGGGAATCCTTATTCCGGGCTGAGAAATGATCGCGCGCCAGAAAGATCAGCGTATCTTCGTGTATGGAACGCCGGGTTTTGTATTTCGCCTGCACCTGCGTTACCAGAAAATGCATATAATGTTCATGGCGGAGGCTTTTTTCCGGATAAAAAATGGAATCGATCAGCCGCATGGCGCTGTCGGGGTTGCTTTCCACAAGGCGTTGGGCCTCCACCAGCAACCCGGGTGCTTCGGGCTGGGGCCTGCACGCCGCGAAGATGAACGCTCCGAGTGTGATTGCTATGGTATAAAATATCTCACGCATCTACAACATCTCAGTCCTGTTGGTTTCAACAGGACAAATATATATATTTTTCTGCAAAAGGAAATAAAGAAAGGATAATTCTACCGCCCCTGATACAGACCCACAATCCCTTTGGCCTCTGTCAGCAACTCGCGCGCAACATGTGCGATATTGTTGATAAGCCTTGCCCTGCGGTTTCCGGCATCGCCCATCATCTTGTCGATCTGTTCATCCCAACAGTTTGCTTTCCGGAAACTGTCCTCAATCTGCTTTTCATCGGCGTTGTTGGTTAACATCTCCGAAACCAGCCGGAGCACATCGCTCACGTCACGGCAAAGGGCAAGTTCTGTTTCCGACAGGTCGCCGGCCGACTTATGGACACCGAAAGCGGAGATATAAGACAACAGGGCGTGGTTCAGGTTAGTGAGGTTAAAAGCCTTATCCTGGTACCGGCGCCTGCTCTTGGGTTCCAGCCTCATCCATTTCCAGGCCGAAGTCAAGGCGTTGTCGGCATTGTAAGCGGTACGACGGTTGTGAAGATAATCCTCCTCGGAGACGGCACCGTCATAGATGCTCTCGAAATAACGCCTGTTTTTTGCCACCGCATTCAGCATCAACCCCGGGAGCTGCTTGTACTGCCAATCGGGCCAGATAAAGCGCACAGCCAGATAGGCGAGCGCGCCGCCCACCAACGTATCGATGACGCGGGGGATCATTACGGCTACTCCCTGGTTGGAAAGCAAATTGAAAGCTGCCAGCACGAAGATAGTGATAAAGACGACAGCGATCGTATAGTTTTTCTTCAGCCAGTAAAAGAAGAAGTAAATGGAGGTGAGCAGCAAGAGTGTCTGTCCGGGCGTGGTGGGCAGCAGTTGTGCCAGGGCGACCCCTCCAACGACCCCCAGCAAGGTGCCGAAGACGCGGTGAAAGAGCCGGATACGCGTGGCGCTATAGGTTTGCTGGACGACAATCAGCGATGTCATCAGTATCCACGAACCCTTCCCGAAATTCAAATAAAGCATGATCCCATATCCCAGCATCCAACACAAGGTAAGCCTCACTGCAAAGCGAAAACGGGGATGAGCGGCATGCAACAGTGACTTCAAACCGGTTCTCTCCGGCTTCCGGGAATGAAAGACCGTCACATCTATCTGGTCGATAGTTTTTTCATTCTCCCGGAGATTTTCTTCCAATCCCGTCAGGTTTCTCAGCAGTAACGACAAAGTATGATAATAGGGTTGGTCTTTCTCCGCATCGAGCATTGCCCGTAGCGCCGTTATCGTCCATTTCAACGAGAATGGATGCCTGTAAGGTCGTTCGGTCAGCAGCGAGTCGGCATAGAGGCGAACTGCCGCCGCAATCTCCCTCATCAGCTTTCCGAACCCTTCCAGCAAATCGCCGCTCTTCACCTGCCGCGACAACAAATCGTACTGCTCATGGCTCGATATGGCCCTTTCCTGCATGGCCTGCAACAAAAACCATTGGCGATAGTAATGATCCACCACCGGAAGTGCTTCAGGAGTGCATTCTTCCGAGTAGCTGTAAAGGTCGTTCTTGCATGCTTCGATCTGTTGCGCCAGATTTGTGTTTTTTTGTGCCAGCTGGATCCTGATCCCTTTTTGGACGTGGGGATCGCTAGGGAATAAATTCGCCTTCAGGTCGATATATTCTGCCAGGAAGTGAAACCCGCGGGCAAGCTGTTGTTGCAATAGCCGATAAGGCCTGAAGTAAAGTAGCAGGATAGAGATCACGGCATAACAGAAGGCTCCAAGGGTGAAGAACAGGGGAAGATAATACCATTTTTCACTGTTTTCAGCCGCCAGCATGGAATAGACCAAAATAAGCATTGTCCCGAAAGTGACGCCCTGCATCCGTGAGTCGACACCTCCCATCAAAAGGAGGGAAAAGGAGAGGAGCAGCAGCACAATGGCAAACCAGGCCGGTGAAGGGAGAAAGATAGCCACCAAGCTACTGGTGATTACGTAAAGTATAAGCGCCATGGCGGAAGATTTGACCCTTCCTTTCGGATGCACGTCGGTCTCCCCCAACGCCATCGCCACCACTCCCAGCGCAAGGGTCGTCCCGAAAAAGGAGTGATGGAATATCAACTCGGCGGGGATCAGCAGGAAGGCAATGGATACGGTCACCTTCAACGCCCACAAATGATCGGGGCTTTTCCAGAACACATTGATCCAGAGGTCGGCTATCCTATCTTTTATCGATTCTACTCCATTACTCATCTCTTTATCTTTTGACATATCTGTGCAGGAAATTACCAATTACCAATTACCAATTACCAATTGCCAATTGCCAATTAATTGGTACACCAAACATCATCCAATCATCCAATCATCCAATCATCCAATCATCCAATCAGAACGTCACGTCTACCCTAAAAGCACCGAGAAGGGCGTCGGGATGATCCCGATAGGTGAAACGATGCACATACTCCACACGCAAAAGCCCGAGAATATGGGTGATACCGATGGTTCCCTCCACATAAGGAACATTGTCGTATCGATGTAAAAGGGGTGGAAAGTGATACAGTCCATCCGAAGAAACCGCCGGATTGTTCTTATCACTGAGCCGGCCATGGGCGACCCTCAATGAGGCCAGCTCCCTTAATTGCAACATGTCCGCGACAGGCATTTTTGCCAACAGGAGGTCATCTCCCACGAAAGTCATCCGCAGGGTGTATTGCTCGTCGGCCACAAACTCCAATGCCCGATTCAGGAAAAAGGAGTTATTCTCAATCTGATGGCGGTAGCGTTGATTGGGATACACCAGTAATGGAAAAGGCACTTTATCCCACACCTTCATTACCTCGCCTACCACATCCAAACGGCCGGCACTCCCCAACAAAAAACGCTTCTGGACTGAAAACTCAGACCTGTGATAGGCTACTTCACCGCCTATGAAGCCATTCACTCCCATCGTATGGGAAAGAAAAAAGACCGGAGAAGTCATCTCCAACGGTATTCTTTTCCGTTTCCGCTGATGATAGGCCTCTCTCACCGAGTAACGTAACAGCACACCCACATCGGTAGTATGTAATTCACCTTTCGTGACGGCTATCCCCTCCTCAAGATCCGGCTCGAACTGCAACTCTCCCTGGGGAACCAACCGTGACCGTCTCACCCGCAAGGTGTGTGCCAGTCCGTTTTTATACTCTTTCTCATAAGTGAGCTCCGCAAAATTCCGATAGGTCGCTTCGTTCTTCGAACGCCGGTAAGTGACCAGCAGCAGGTCGTTCAGGGCATAGGGATGCATTTCGCCCGGAGAATAGAGATCGTTTTCATAGACCCATCTCAGTGTATTTTTCGGGAACTCATCCTCATGATAGGCTTTTTTGTTGAATGAGTAGATGGCCTCACCGCGGTATTTGAATCGCTGGTCTTTAAATCCGTAGGCGGCGTATCCCCTCACAAAAAAATGGGGGCTCAACCTCGAATTAGAGGCAATGCCCGCCCTGAGCCGGATTCCTTCAACAGGGTTATAAGTGGGGATAGTCTGGATCCGTCCAAAGTCGAACCGGTTGGTTAGCGGATCCCCGAGCGGAATCCAGTCGTTGGTCACGAGCTTTACCGCTTCGGCCAGAAACGCGCCGAAGGCTCCCGAATTCACGGCTATACTTTCTTGTAATGCAAGAACTCTGTCCACAGGATCGTCCGGTTCCAGCGCCACGACCAGTCTCTCCGTCTCATGTTCATCCAAAGAAAAGGACATCAGTTGGAAGCCCTCTCTCGCGACCATCAGTGCCTTGTCGGGAATTGAATCGGGAACGGAAAGCGAAAATTCCCCTGTGTTATCGGCTACGGTTCCGATAGCGGTTCCCCGGATAAAGAGTGCCGCGTAAGGTACCGGAGTGTGATACTTTGCATCCATCACCACTCCTTTGAGTAGCGTGTTTTGCGCAAACACCGGAACACCGGCACTCACCAAAAACAGTAAAAACAGTATTGAAGTTTTTCTCATCTTCTCCGGTTTGAAAATCAAGAACCTACATCAGTACACCTTTCCATTCTGGCACCTTTCCACCTTTCCACTTTTCCACTTTCTATCACAGTTTCCTGTAACGCACCCGTTTCGGCTCCACGTTCCCGAGTCGCATCTTCTTGTTTTCCTCATACTCACTATAGGAACCCTCGAAATAAAACACCTCAGAATTGCCTTCGAAGGCGAGGATATGGGTACAGATACGATCCAGGAACCACCGGTCGTGCGAGATCACCACGGCACATCCTGCAAAGTTTTCCAGCCCCTCTTCCAGCGCGCGGAGGGTGTTCACGTCGATATCGTTGGTCGGCTCGTCGAGCAACAATACGTTGGCACCGGCTTTGAGCGTCAGCGCCAGATGGAGACGGTTCCGCTCACCGCCCGACAGCACGCCGCACAGTTTCTCCTGGTCGGCGCCGGAGAAGTTAAAACGGGAAAGATAGGCACGGGCATTGATCTCTTTTCCGCCTACACGCACGAATTCCGAACCGCCGGACACTACCTGGTAAACCGTTTTTTCCGGGTCGATGGCTTCGTGCGCCTGATCCACATAAGCCGTTACCACGGTCTCACCCACTTCGAATTTTCCCGCGTCGGGCGTCTCTATTCCCTGAATCAGCCTGAAGAGAGTCGTCTTTCCGGCACCGTTGGGGCCAATTACCCCCACAATACCGTTGGGCGGAAGCATGAAGTTGAGGTTGTCGAACAGCAGCTTGTCGCCAAAGGCTTTCTTCACGTTCACCGCTTCAATCACCTTGTTTCCCAGCCGGGGGCCGTTGGGAATAAAAATCTCCAGTTTCTCCTCACGCTCTTTCTGATCCTCATTCAACAGCCTCTCGTAAGAATTCAGGCGCGCTTTTCCTTTCGCCTGGCGCGCCTTGGGCGCCAGGTTGATCCATTCCAGCTCCCGTTCCAGCGTCTTGCGCCGCTTGCTCACCTGCTTCTCTTCCTGCTCCATCCGCTTGGTCTTCTGTTCGAGCCATGAGGTGTAATTTCCTTTCCAGGGTATCCCTTCGCCGCGGTCGAGTTCGAGGATCCAGCCGGCCACATGGTCGAGGAAATAACGGTCGTGCGTGATGCAGATCACCGTACCCTTGTACTGTTGAAGGTGTTGTTCCAGCCAATCGATCGACTCGGCATCGAGGTGGTTGGTCGGCTCGTCGAGCAGCAGCACGTCGGGTTCCTGCAGCAACAGGCGGCAGAGTGCCACCCGGCGGCGTTCCCCTCCCGAGAGTTCACGGACCGGTTGTTCTTCCGGGGGGCAGCGCAAGGCGTCCATCGCCCTTTCCAACCGGTTATCTATATTCCATGCGTCAACAGCATCCAGTTTATCCTGCAATTCGGCCTGACGAGCGAAAAGGGAGTTCATCTTATCTTCATTTTCATAATACTCAGGCAAGCCGAATTTCAGGTTGATCTCTTCATATTCACTCAACAAGTCCATCACCGGTTGCACTCCCTCGCGGACCACTTCGATCGCCGTTTTATCCGGATCCAGCGCCGGATCCTGCTCAAGGTATCCCACCGAGAAACTCTTATCTGACACCACTTCGCCCTGGTACTCTTTCTCGATCCCGGCAATGATTTTCAACAGCGTCGATTTTCCCGAGCCGTTCAGACCGATAATACCAATTTTGGCACCATAAAAAAAGGAGAGGTAAATATCTTTCAATACCTGTTTGTGGGGCGGAAACGTTTTGCTCACACCCACCATGGAAAAAATAATCTTCTTATCGTCGGACATATTTTTTTAATTACAAATTACTAATGATCAATTACCAATTACCAATTACCAATTACTAATGACCAATGACTAATGACTAATGACCAATGACCAATGACCAATGACCAATGACTTACAACTGGCTGCTAATTGATTTGCTGATTTGACTTGTTTTGATTGATTTATAATCCTCATTTGCGTGTCTTGTGCATCCTAACCACCGAGCACAAATCTGAAACGGGGGACAAAGATAGTCAACATTTTCGTTATTCTGTCTAGTCAAACGGGAAGAGAGCAAGCTTGCGATTCTGTAGCCCTCCATCAATTACAAATCATCTCATCCATGAATTCAGCCCCTTATTTCCCCGCCATCTTCAACTCATCAATCAGATGGGATGCTCCCATCACCTTATCGATGATGTACAATACGTAACGGATATCCACACTGATCACGCGTTGCATTTCCGGTTCAAAGAGAATGTCACCACTTAGCGACTCCCAGTTTCCGTCGAAAGCCAGCCCGATCAACTCCGCATTCCGGTTCAGCACAGGACTGCCGGAATTTCCTCCGGTGATATCGTTGTTGGACAGAACATTCACTCTCATCACCCCTTCGGGGTCAGCGTAATGGTCGAAATCGCCCGAACGAATAGCATCCAGGATATATTCCTGCACATTGAATTCGGGATCGCCCGGCTTCTGTTTTTCCAATATCCCCCGCGAGGTAGTATAATAACCATACCAGACCGCATCGCGCGGATGGTAGCCCCCCACTGTCCCGTAACTCATACGCTGGGTGAAATTGGCATCGGGGTAGAAAGTCTTATCTGCGTCCATTTCCATAAGGGCAGCCATGAATTCCCGTTCGCCCCTGAGCATTTTCTCATAATAGGGCATCATTTGTCCCGACAATTCATAACCCATATCAGCAGTCGACAAGGCCAGTTCCATGGCCGGATCCCGGGTGAGCGACTGGGTATCTGCCGTCTTCAACAGCTCCAGCAACTCTTCTAACGATGTGAACCGTGAGTGGGCGAACAGCCACTCGGCATATTGTTCATAATCGCCACCGAATTCCTCCTTCACCTTTTGGTAGATATCAGGATGATACTGTTCTGGCACACGTTCGGCATAGAGTTTCATCAATGTGGGGAGTACCTTCTTATCCAGTGCCGGCTCATAATTTTTATACGACTCGATAAAGCGGTCGTGAATGAAATTCTGTTTCTCCTCTTCGGTACCGTCGCTGTCGAATTGCAGGATGGTATTGGCGAAACGTATCAGTTCAATCCCGTTATTGAATGTTTCCAGAAAATAGGTGGTATAAAGTGCCAGATCACCGGAATCGGTATAGGCACTCTCCAGCCGTGAAAGCGTACTGCCATATCGGGCCTGGCGGACAGGACTGCCTTTGATCCATTCGGCCAATCTTGCTTCCAGCTTCTCCTTTTCGGCCAGCACTTTCAGATTGGTGAGCGCCTCGTTCATTCCCATGGAGTTCTTCCAATAATTGGAGCTGCCGGCATATTTATTGGCATATTTGATACGGATGGTATCGTTTTTGGTCATCGCGTCCCACCAGATATCCTGTTTGGCTCCTCTCACTTCGATGCGGGGTTTGTTCTCCGACTCCATCCGCTGGCGGATCCCCCACGACGACATGTAACGCTGCGTACTGCCGGGATAGCCTATTGTCATCGCGTAATCTCCATCGCCCACACCGTCGAGCGACACAGGAACCACGTATTTAGGTTGATAAGGTACATTTTCGCCACTGTAATTGGCCGGACGGTTATTCTTATCCGCATAGACACGGAATACCGAGAAATCGCCGGTGTGGCGGGGCCACATCCAGTTGTCGGTATCCCCGCCGAATTTCCCGACTGAAGAGGGAGGTGCCATAACCAGGCGCACGTCACGAAACTGATCATACAGCACAACGTAGTATTTGTTGCGGGAATAGAAAGGAACGATGCGGGCATGGGTGAAAGGATCTTCTTCATACTCCTCTATCAGGGCAGTAGAAAGAGAGTCGATAGCCTGTTCACGTTGTATCTCGTTAAGCACGGAGGGCACCTGGGAGATGATCCGGTCAGTCACATCCGTCATCGATCTGAGGAACGACACGGTCAGTCCATCGGCAGGCAGTTCATCGATCCGCTGTTGTGCCACAAAGCCGTTTTTCAGGTAGTCATGCTCTACCGCGCTCAACTTCTGGATAGCTCCGTATCCGCAATGGTGATTGGTAAATATCAATCCCTGGTCGGATACCGCCACGCCGGTACATCCTCCGCCGAAGATCACCACCGCATCTTTCAACGACGGGTTATCCTCATCATATAACTGATTTACAGGAAAAATAAATCCCAACTCTTTCATACGGGCAACACTTTCGCTGTTCAACTCCTTGAGCAACCACATACCCTCATCGGCTTTCACCGTCAATGCCGCAAACAATATCGCGACCCACAAACCTAACTTCTTCATAAATTACTTTCCTTTTGCACGTGTCCACTCACTTTTATTTTTGAAGCAGACTTCTGATTATCCTATTATTATTTATTTCAAGATTCCAAAATCCCAAATTCCAACTTCTTCACTTTTGGCTTCTAACTTCCCACTCCTGATTTCCCATTCCTCAATCATGAGTACCCTCCGAAAAGTCTTTTTTATCCAAATGCTCCTCTAAACGACCATTGATTTTCAATGAGTTGGAAACTGGTCAAATCGGTTTTTGGGATTTCGGAGCAGACTCAATTTTTCTTTTTTCATTTTTCACTCTTAATTTTTCATTTTTCACTCTTAACTTTTCATTTTCATTTCTTACTCTTAATTTTTCGTTTTTCCCTTAAACCACTTTCCGATCACCGGCAATTCCCGCAGAGGCACTTCCTTTTTAACAACCCCGAAGATATATACCGCAATCAACAGTGTATTGATCAGCAGTCGGAGCCATAGGCCTGATATATTATTGTATGTCAGTGCAATCCCCGCGAAAAGGATCATCGATAACAGGAAGAAGAACCCGGCCGATCTGAGGTTGTAAGGAATAGGATAGTTTTTTTGTCCCAGGAAATAAGAGACCAGCATCATGGCAAGGTTAGCGATAAAGGAAGCCCATGCACAAGCCATATAGCCAAATCGGGGAATAAAAAGAATATTGATGACTATGGTGACGATAAATCCAAAGATTGACATATATGCTCCCCACCTGGTTTGGTCGGTGAGTTTATACCACAACGAGAGATTGAAATAGACACCAAAGAAGAGCTCACCCAGAAGGACAATAGGCACCACTTTCAGCCCCACATGATAATTTTCGGGGATCAGCTTCTTGATAATATCGATATAACCGGTGGTCACTAAAAAGATCAGCAATCCGAAGATGATGAAAAATTTGGTGGCGTCACTGAATGACCGTCGGTCGTCGGCAGCCTCCCTGTTCCTCGCAAAGATAAAGGGTTCGAAAGCATAGCGGAAAGCCTGGGTAAACATCACCATAATGACGGCGATCTTAAAGTTTTGTCCATAAATGCCTAATTCGGTAAACGCGGCTGCCTCGTTGGGATAGACCCAGGGGAAGATGATCTTGTCGACCGTCTGATTCAATATCCCGGCCACGCCCAGGATAAGGATGGGAAATGAGTATCGCAGCATCTGGGGTAATAATGCCCGGTCGAATGTGAACCTGATCTTCAGTTCCGGCGACACCATCAGGAATTGGATAAGCGAAGCGGCAAGATTGGAGATCAACACGTAATCGACCCCGCGACTGATATCGAACCATGAAAAGGCATCCGGAAACAGGGTTTGCAGCCAGGGGCAAACCAGGAAGAAGAAGAGGTTGAAAAGGATGGTCATCACCACATTGATGAGCTTGATCACCGCAAACCGGATAGGCCGCTTCTTGAAGCGGAGGTTTGCGAAGGGGATAGCAGCCAACACGTCGAAACAGAGAATGATCACCAGCATAAACAGGTAACGCGGCTTCATGGCCGCGCCTCCCAATGCGAACGCCGCGGGTTCCAACAGCAACAGTGCAGCCAGGAAAAAGAGCAATGTTGTGAAGGCGATACTGATAAAGGTGGTGGAGAAAACCTTCACGGGGTCATTCTCTTTATTGGCATAACGGAAAAATCCGGTTTCCATGCCGTAAGTGAGGATCACCTGCAAAAGTGCCACCCAGGCATAAAAGTTGGTCAGCACCCCGATGTCGGAGATCTGCGGCAGAGCGAACGCCCAATAAAGTGACAATAACCAGCTAAGGAGTTTAGGCAAGACACTCCCTATCCCATAGAAGAAAGTCTCCTTTGCCAATGATTTCATTCCTCCTGCCATATTTCCCTGAAAATTTTGAAGATTGGTTGTAGAAAAACTAATAGTGAATACGAAAAGCAAAAGGTATCAACAAAAATACCGTATACTTACACGGTAGTTCTTTATTGACACATCCATCGTATAATGCGGGTACAAATATACGATTTTTCCCAGAAGCATCTGCTCTGTAGCCCATCATTATTTATCTTTATGAAGAATGATGGCTAAAATATAGAAAAAAAAAGCTTACTTTGCAGGTTGAAATTAAACCAACAATATGTAAGGCAGGCAACGGTTGTCACCATACGGACCGAAAGCATGCAGATGAAGTTTATGGCACAGGAGGACGTTTTTAAGAAACTGGTATCGCATTGTAAGGAATACGGATTTGTATTCCAGTCGAGTGAGATTTATGACGGATTGAGCGCCGTGTATGATTACGGACAAATGGGGGTGGAACTCAAGAACAACCTCAAGAAATACTGGTGGGACAGCATGGTGCTGTTGCACGAAAATGTAGTGGGGATCGACTCCGCCATCTTTATGCACCCTACCATCTGGAAAGCATCGGGACATGTGGACGCTTTTAATGATCCCCTGATTGATAACAGGGACAGTAAAAAACGGTATCGTGCCGACGTGCTGATTGAAGACCATCTCGCGAAATACGACGAAAAGATTGAGAAAGAGGTACAGAAAGCGGCGAAACGGTTCGGCGACCAGTTTGATGAGGCGATGTTCCGCGAGACCAATCCCCGTGTGCTGGAAAACCGGCAGAAACGCGACGAAATCCATGCCCGTTTTGCCAAAGCGCTCAACGACAATAATCTGGATGAGCTTCGACAGATCATTCTCGATTGTGAGATCGTCTGTCCCATAAGCGGCACGCGTAACTGGACGGAAGTGCGTCAGTTCAACCTGATGTTCTCTACCGAGATGGGATCGACGGCCGACGGAGCCATGAAGGTCTATCTCCGTCCTGAAACGGCGCAAGGTATTTTCGTGAACTTCCTGAACGTGCAGAAGACAGGTCGTATGAAGATCCCGTTCGGTATCGCCCAGATAGGGAAAGCGTTCCGCAACGAGATCGTGGCTCGTCAGTTCATCTTCCGTATGCGGGAGTTCGAACAAATGGAGATGCAGTTCTTCGTCGCTCCGGGTGAGGAATTGCAATGGTTTGAGCACTGGAAGCTGTTTCGCATGAAATGGCACCAGGCATTGGGCTTTGGTGCAGAGAAGTACAGGTTCCACGACCACGACAAGCTCGCACACTATGCCAATGCCGCCACCGATGTGGAGTTTGAGATGCCGTTCGGCTTTAAGGAGGTGGAAGGCATTCACTCCCGCACCGATTTCGACCTGAGCCAGCATGAAAAGTATTCCGGAAAGAAACTCCAATACTTCGATCCGGAACAGGGAAAATCATATGTCCCCTATGTGGTGGAGACCTCCATCGGGGTGGACAGGATGTTCCTTTCAATCCTTGCCGGTTCTTATCATGAGGAGACACTGGAAGGCGGTGAGATCCGTGTGCTGTTGAAGCTCCCTCCCACCCTTGCGCCGGTCAAGCTGGCCATACTTCCGCTGGTGAAAAAGGATGGTTTGGCCGAAAAAGCGCGTGAGATCATGGATGAGCTCAAATTCAGCTTCGCATGCCAATACGACGAGAAAGACAGCATCGGCAAGCGCTACCGCCGTCAGGATGCCATCGGCACTCCTTTCTGCGCCACCATCGACCATCAGACGCTGGAAGACAACACGGTGACCATCCGTTACCGCGACACGATGGAGCAAGAAAGAGTTTCTATCGATTCACTGCAACAAACCATCTCCGAAAAAACGGATATGAAAAATTTGTTGAAACAACTGGCTGTATAAAGTATAAAAAAACACCCCGATGAAAAAACAACTATCACTGGTTTTCAGCTTCTGCGCATGTATGCTCTTTGCCGCATGCGACAAGACGGAAACATTCGACGATCAATGGAAAAACGCGAATGAAGCACAGTTCGCGCTTATTACGGCTAATTCGGAATATACCCGGATCAACTCCGCATCTACCGCCGGCTATATCATGTATAAGGAACTCAAGTCGGGAGACGGGGAAACCCCTTATTTCACCGACAAGGTAAAAGTGCTTTATACCGGATGGTTTAAATATGACTGGTTGGAAGAGAGAGATACCTATACCGACAATCAGGGCCAAACCGTCATTAACAAATATATCTTCGACTCTACCAAAAACAGGAATGATAATCCCAGCACATTCGCCATCAATCCCAAGGCTACAGGTGGAGGACTCATAGATGGATTTTCTACGGCGCTGCAACACATGCAGGTAGGAGATAAATGGGAGATATGGATCCCTTGGAATTTAGGTTATGGATCTGCCGGAAATGGAGGAGATATAAAACCCTATACAACACTGGTTTTTGAAGTTGAATTGGTGAGTATTGTAAGATAACTCGTCAAGCGGAGACCAAGATTTTTGTAGAATTGAAAAAAGAGTGTTATATAAAGTAGCGCTCTTTTTTTTGTAAAAAACACTCCCCTATCGCACAATATTTATTAATATTATTTAACCTTATCAATGCAGCATTCCATCATTCCATTTCGTCATTAAAATGTAACACCTTTTTTTTTAATTTATTATTATGAAACCTACAATCTTTCTCTTAACCCTTTTATTAACAGGCTATTTAATTTCCTCTTGTGAGAAAAACGACATCGATTTTGAAGATGAATATAAGAAAAGTTATCGGGCATGGTTGGATTTCAAAGAATCATCCGGCAATACATACAATTATACAGTAACCGGAGTTTCATGGGTGGGAATAGCATGGGAAACAAAAATAACAGTATCAAAAGGTGTAATCTCACAAAGGGAATTCAAATATACTTTCACCCAGGGTTTACCAGAAAATATGCAAAAAGAGGATTTAGAATGGATCGAATATCAAAATCAGATCAATTCACATGGAAGCACTGCGGCTGCCGAACCTTTAACATTAGATGAAATATATGCCAAAGCACAAAAAGAGTGGCTTGTAAAACGAAAAGATGTACAGACATATTTTGAAACAAACAACGAAGGACTCATATCGTCATGCGGATACGTGCCAAACGGATGTATGGACGATTGTTTTAGAGGAATTCGTATTACTAATATTCAAAAAGGGCAATAACCAGTCTTTGTTGATATTATATCATCAAAAAGGATCTTTTTATTTCTGCAACATGCGGTTAAAACTGTACCTGAATGATACGATGAAGTAACTCCCGATCTGTTGGGTACGGCGTTCATAGAAACCGTCGGCAGTGACATTGCGGTTATAGTCCTTCTTTCTGCTGAGGATATCCGACCAGTAAACGGACAATTCGCCTTGTTTCTTTTTCATGAACCGCCACGTTACACCGGCGTTCCAGATAAACTGGTCATCACCACTGCTGATATTGGTGCCGCTCCGGAACAGATAGGTGGCATCGCTCCTCAGTTGCAGGTTACCGGGCAGGTTGGCGAAATTATTCAATGTGATGG
Organism: Proteiniphilum sp. X52; assembly: GCF_003712195.1. Lineage (GTDB taxonomy): Bacteria > Bacteroidota > Bacteroidia > Bacteroidales > Dysgonomonadaceae > Proteiniphilum. The sequence goes on from NZ_RDSD01000029.1 coordinate 19,146, forward strand.
AATAATTGCGTGTGTAGTTATCGTTCTTCCGCAAAGAATTGTGGGAGTGTTGGAACCACCAGTGGCCGATCAGATCGAAACTTCCCCACTGAGGCAGGAATGACAGTCTTAAATTGCTGTTCAATCCCGTGCTTCGGGTAATACTGCGCTCGGGTTGTTCACTTTGACCCTCATTGACCAAGTTTACGTTGCGGTTGTACGAACTCCCTGTGTGGGCACCGATCCTGAATTTGCGGATACGTTTCTGGTATCTTACCGTGACGTTGCCGCCCCAGTTGCCGTTGATATTGACAGGATAGCTTTCTCGTCCACCGGTTTGGAGGTTGTAAATCACGGTGCGGGTGAAGCTGTGGATGGTGTTATTCCAGTTGAGATATGCGCCGATATCACGGCGGCTGTCGTTCAGATCTAAATGGATTGATTGGTTGTAGGCGGGTTTCAGGCCGGGATTACCCCGGGTGATGTTGAGCGGGTCGCTGTTGTCGGTGAGCGATAGCAAATCGGTCAATGCGGGTTGCTGCGTATTGCCCTGATAATTGAACCGGATCTGGAACTTCTCTTTTTTCCATACCGCCATCATGGAAGGCTGAAAACCGATAATCCGGGTGGCGGTATCGGCTTGCAAAAGACCGGTCTTCTGGTCGATACCGCGCTGCTCGGGCCGGACGGAAAGGCCGGCATTGACGTCCCACCTGTCATCGGAGTAGTGCATACGCAAGGCCAGTTCATGTGCCAGTGTGCGGCCCTCGCTGCGGTTGCTCAGGCTGTCGATATAACCCGTTTCGTAACCCGCAGGCAAGTGTCCTGGGCGTATATCGTCGGTTTCGCCGTCGATAAAAGCGGAAAGGTCGTAGGTGTTACGGTCGCTCCCCTGGGTATTGCGTGCCAGATTGTAAGAGAGCTGCAGGTTGAATTTCCCGGTGAAAGGGTGCGTAAACATCAACCCGATACTTTGGTCGCGGCCCGCGGACGGGCTGAGATGGGATTGCACGCGGTGAAGGATGGAGTCGTTCCCCATGCCGTCCCGCAGGCGGTAATAGGTGGTAGACGATTTCATGAAGCTCTCGTTGTCACTCCTGTTGCGGGAATGCGTAAAGACGAGGCTGACGCTGCTTCCTTTTTCGTTGACCTTACGTGTCAGGTTAGCGCTGAGCGAATAGCTGCTCATCCTGTTGGACGAAAGGGACCGCATACGGATATCGTTTATTTTCATCTCTTCCGGAAGGTTATCGGTATGCGCGAACGGATCTGACAAGTCGGCTCCCGGATCGGCATCGAACATCACCTGGCGGTTGCTGTTCGCATTGTCCGCCTGCATCAGGTTAAAATTGCCGAAGAGATTGAAGAAGGTCTTGTCATCTATCTCCCAGATCAAACCGGCATATGAATTTATGGCGCGTTGTTGGTTGGTGCTTTCGTCGCCGGATAGCCGATAGCGGTTTCCCGATGTGAGATATTCTTCGGCAAATCCGGTAGCTTGGCTTCCGTCTCGATTGCCCATATAAGAGAGATTCCCGTTCACCGAAATTCTCTCAACCGGCTTCACGGTGAAATTTGTCCCCACTATATTTTGGATGTTATCCTTATGGCGGGTTGTCATGTGCCGGTTGCCCGAATTGGCGATAAGCGACAGGTTTTCGCCGCTCTGCCTGAAATAGTTGCCCACCAGCTCCAGTTCCTTCTTACCGTTGTTCCCGCGCCCCGCTTTTGCCGATGCCATCAAAGCACCGCCGAGTTCGCCTTTGGTCTGTATGTCCAACACGAAATTTTCCCCTCCTGAGCGGACGCCCGTCACCTTTTCCAACTCACTTCGTTTGTCATATACCTTTATTTTACTGATGAGTTCCACGGGCAGGTTTTCCAGCGCCATACGGTTGTTGCCGGAGAAGAATTCCTCTCCGTTCACATGGATGGAGGAGATGGGTTTTCCGTTATAGCGCAGGGATTTGTCAGTCGCGTCGTATTCCAGTCCCGGAATACGCTTCACGAGTTCCTCCAAGTAGGACCCTTCAGGGGTTTTATAGGCTTCCGCGTTGATTATGGTGGTATCGCCTACCTGCGCGATCTCACTCATCGGTGCCGTAACAGTGAATTCGGCCAGTTCCACCCCTTCTTTCAACAGGATACGCCCCATATCGACGGTATCCGCCTCGCTGTCTAATTTACGGAAAGCGGGTTCCATACCGGTGTAGGAGACTTTCAACAGATACCGCTTATCTTTTGCGGCAGTGAACCGGATAGTGAAACGTCCGTCTGCACCGCTGGCGCCCCCCTTTACCAGTGTGGAGTCTTTTGCATCGAGTACCGAGATGTGGGCATCGGGCAGGGTGTGGGTATCGTCTTCGAATATGGCATACGTTTGCCCATAGGCTGTTTTAATCTGTTGGGCAGATAAAACGGCCGGCAGCAACATCATGAACAGGCATAATAGCCGGATTTTGCGCACCATCTTCTTTTATTCAGTATTCAGCTTTTGCCAGTTGCATATTCAGTGGCATACATTCCACTGAATGGACTGACGAAAATTCTGTCCGGTATTTTTATACTGCCGCAAAGATAATGTCCTTATGCCTATCTTGCAATTATAAAGGCGCGCACACTCAGTGAAATAATCTTGGACTCCTTTCCGAACAATGAGATATAACTTTCAAAACCCCATGCAAAGAGATTTCGCGTTCGGCAAAGCATCATGCTTATGGGAATGGCGGCTCAGGGTCTCGGAGAGCCCGTCAACCATGACAGGGCGGGGAAATTCAAATAACTTGGCGCGCCAAAGACCAGCAGAGAGTGGTCAGGAAGCAAACCGCGAACCCCATCACCAAAGGCAGGAAAGTGGAAAACATCGTCCATTTCCAACTCCTGGTCTCCTTATAAATCGTGAAAATGGTGGTGGAGCAGGGATTGTGGAGTAGACTGAACAGCATGAGATTGACAGCTGTCAGTGTTGTCCAGCCCCCGGCATGTAAAATATCCCGGGTCTGGTTGATGGAAGCGGCATCGAACATCACTCCGGCGCCCTCTCCCACATCCGGCATGCCGGTCATCAGCACCGTGAGCATCAGTATGGTGGGAATCACAATTTCATTGGCCGGGATGGCAATGATATAAGCCAGCAGGATAACGCCATTTAAACCGAAAACCAACGCGAATGGGTTTGACCAGTCGATGAAATATTCGGCCAGACTCATCCCCTCCATTTCAACATTGCCCACCAACCAGATGATCATCCCGGCGGGAATAGCAAAAATAATGGCCCGCCACAACACGAAAATGGTCCGGTCGATGAGCGAAGTATACAATGTTTGCCATATCCGTGGAGGACGATACGGGGGCAGTTCCAGGCTGAATGTGGAAGCTTCCCCTTTCAGCACGGTTTTACTCAGTCCCCACGAAACGACAAGGCTCAGGAAGATACCCAACAAGGCGACAGCGACAACCGCGCCGGCGGAAACAATTCCGGCCACGCCGGCCGGCACGAGTGCCCCGATAAAGATGGTGGCCACCAGGATTTGGGTGGGCCACCGTCCGTTGCACAGCGAAAAATTATTGGTGATAATGGCGATGAGACGCTCCCTGGGGCTGTCGATGACCCGCGCCGCCACCACCCCGGCAGCGTTGCATCCGAACCCCATGCTCATGGTAAGCGCTTGTTTGCCGTGCGCTCCCGCTTTGCGGAAGAGATTATCCATGTTGAAGGCCACCCGGGGAAGGTATCCGAAATCTTCCAGCAGCGTGAAAAGGGGGAAGAAGATAGCCATTGGCGGAAGCATGACAGATATCACCCATGCCATCGACAGATAGGCCCCGTCAATTAAGACGCCGCTCAGCCACCATGGAAAATGGGCCGAGACGGACAATTCCTTCAATAAAGGATGCAACTTGTCGACCAACAGGGAAAACAACAAACCCGAAGGGTAATTGGCGCCCGAGACGGTTATCCAGAAAACACCGGCCAGCAGCAGGAACATGATGGGAAAGCCCAACCACCTGCTCGTCACGATTTTATCGATCTTCAGATCGAGGCTGTAAGGGCCGCTCCCCGAGGTGGAAACTGTTTTCCGGGCAACCGCCGATGCTTCCGAGTAAATGGTTTCGACGACGGCATCGTGGAAGTTGAGCCCCAGATTCCAACGCTCGGCGTTTGCCGCGGACAATATCTCCTCCCGCTCTTTCTCTGCCGGCAGTTTGGCCTGGGGACTATCCGCGTTGTCCGGAAGGGTAGAAGGCAAGTCTTGCTTCAACAGGCCCAGGTCACCCGAGCGAATGGCGTCGATAATGCTCTGGTCGCCTTCGAGTAGCCGCAAAGCGACCCAACCCACATTGGGAAGATCAGGGAAAACCCCGTTTATCTTTTCGGCAACCACCGAGATTGCCTGTTTCAAAGTGGGCGGCTGTTTTTTTGTCCGGCGGGGCCGGCAGACATATTTCCCTGAGGCCACCTCTTCAATGGCAGCCAGCAACTCGTCCATCCCTTGCTTGCTCCGCGCCGAGGCGGCGATGACCGGAATACCCAGCTCGCGGGAGAGCGCGCGCGCATTTATTTCGACATGATTTCGCCGGGCCTCGTCCATCAAGTTAAGGCAGAGTATGGCCCGATCGGTTATTTCAAGGATCTGGAGGGCCAAGTTCAAATTGCGTTCCAGGCGGGTCGCGTCAGCGACGATAACCGTAACATCGGGTCGGCCAAACAGTATGAAGTCACGGGCCACCTCTTCATCCACACTCGTGGAAAGTAATGAATAGGTTCCCGGCAAGTCAACCACTTTATATCGTTTCCCGCCATAGGAATAGGCTCCTTCAGCACGGGTGACCGTCTTGCCCGGCCAGTTGCCCGTATGCTGCCTCAATCCCGTGAGGTTGTTGAAGACCGTGCTTTTTCCCGTATTGGGGTTTCCGGCCAGGGTAATGACGTAATCGGTATTTTCCAGGTCCACCCCCAAACGCATCAGGTTTTCCTTGTGGTATAGCGGGCAGGCCGCGCAATTATTCTGTATGTCCATAATACTCCTTTTCTTTGTTGCCGATGAAAATCTGATCCGACTGGTTCCTTCGAATCCCGATGGTGGTGCCCATGATGCGATAACCGACCGGGTCGCCCGACGCGCTTTGGATGATGGCGGAAATCCGCTGTCCGGGAACAATGCCCAAATCCATCAATCGGCGACGCTGTGGCCCTTGCAAATGGGGTGAAATTCCCACAACTTCGGCTTTTTCCCCAATCTTGAGCGACGAGAGCCGTTCCGGTTTGAGACAAGCGACCTTTTCAGCCGCCACCGTCTCCACCGTGACTTGCCTTGCGAATGGGGGGATCAGTGTCCGCTCTTCGCCGTCGGCGGCGAATGTTATCCCCTCTTCATCCGATTTCAACACATGGACTTGCAATCCGGGGTAGAGCCCCTTCATGGCAAGTTGCCGATAAATCTCCACCGGTTCATCCTCTATATGGATGATACGTGCCACATCACCCTCCTTCAACCCGCTCAACGGTTTCCCTTTATGGGTGGGGAGCTCCCCCGAGGCGGTGGGAATGGGATCACCGTGCGGGTCAAAAGCCGGATTACCGATTCGGGCAGCAAGCTTGTCAATATCTTCGCCCGACAGGGTGTGCTCCAGATAATCGGCTTGGGTATGCCATTCGGTATGGGGCAACCCGGTTTCATCGGCGAGGTAACGCTCCCAGAGGCGGTGCCTCCGGATGACGCGCAAGGCGTAAGAGCGTCCCGCCTCGGTCAGCATATAGGTGCCGTTTTCCGAGGAGACCAGCTCCAGCGACTGAAGGCGCCTTGAAAGACGGTTCCATTGTTCTTGCGACAAGTCCAAATTGTGCAAAAGGTTTTCCGGTTTGAATGCCGCGCCTTTGTATTCGCAATCGTATAAATACTTTAGGGCGTCTTCCAGCAACACGCGTTGCCTATGGGCACCCATCTTTTTTAATTTTGCCAGCAACCCTTTCTCGGGCCAAAGCACCCAAGACAGGAAAACTACAAGCAAAGCAAAAATCGATACCCAAACGAGGGCATGTAAAAAATTCCCCATACGATGTTTGTTATAATTCGTTATGCGACCCAACCCCGATTTAGACTATGCAAAGATATATATTTAGACCAATCTAACAAAAAAATAAAAGAATATTCTTTATCTTTGCACGAAAAACAGGCTATGGCTTTTCAAACAAAAGAAGATTACTTAAAAAACATGTATATGATCGATGAGGAAATGGGCATCATTTCTTTGTCGGAACTTGGCCGACGCTTACGAGTAAGTATCCCTACGGTCAACAGCATGGTAAAGAAGCTTCACCATGGCGGGTGGGTTATTTACGAGAAATACCAGCCTGTAACGTTGACCGACAAAGGGAAGAGAGAGGCCGCGCTTATCGTGCGCAAACACCGGATTGTTGAAATGTTCCTGGTGAATAAAATGAATTTTGGTTGGGAAGAGGTCCACGATATTGCTGAACAAATAGAACATGTGAATTCGGAAATATTTTTTGAGCGAATGGATGAAATGCTGGGCAACCCCTCCTCAGACCCTCACGGTTCGCCTATTCCGAATCAAAACGGGATCATCACCCCTAAAAAATATATGCGATTGTCGGACGCGAGGAATGGCTCCGTTGTCATTCTCAGGAGATTGCATAGCGACGATAGAGATTTATTGAACTATCTCAACGAAAAAAGAATATCCTTGCACACCACCTTCATCATCGAGAACATTGAGCCTTTCGACAAAAGCATCAGCATTCGATACAATGAGGGGGCCAGGGCCACATTGAGCAAAGAGGTTTGCGACATGCTTCTGGTAGAAGCGGCATCAAGCAGGGACATCCCACTCCCCGGGGAGGCCCGGACGCGATGACATCAGCCAGGTAGAATAAAGCAGGATGAATGGGTAATTGGGTTTCAAATATTGTGATCTACCGATAATAAAAACTGCTCGATGGCTCCTCTGACCTGGGGGCGCGTGCCGTTGAATTTATTTACCATCACGGCAAATGCGTATTTCTTACTGCCGTCGATCAGATAACCGGCAAAACATTGGACACCTCCGATGCTTCCGCTCTTGGCGACAACCTTACCGCTCAGTTTTGTACTACGCAGGAAATATTGGAGCGTACCCTCCTGCCCCGCCTTCGGCAGCGAGTTGAAGAATACTGAGGAATGACTGCCTCTTTTGTACATGTATACCAACAGGTCGGTCAGGAATTGCGCGCTTACTGCGTTTTGCGGAGCCAGTCCACAACCGTCAAACATCTGCAATGAGGAAGTTGAAATCCCTCTCTCTTTCCAGAACCCTTTCGCATATTCGATTCCGGCCTCTAACGGATCAATGTATATGTCCCCTTTACTATAACGCCCCATGGTACGGATAAGGTGCTCCGAAAAGTGATTGTTACTTTCCACATTTATCTCCCGGATAATATCCTTCATGGGACGCGACACTTGTGTAAATATCACTTTCCCGACACGATAGGAAGCTGACTTCCGGTCTGTGGCACAAATTGCCGAAAGGTAATCATTACGGGCAGTTTCCACTTTTTCAATCTGAAAACCGATCCGGGAAAGATAATCAGCCAGCATTTCTCCCAGCAACAACCCGGGATCAGGGATATCACCCTTGATGCTGAATTCCGTCCTACCGGCCGGGATATTCCCTCTCACCTCCCTCTCGTAAGAAAAAGGTGCTCCATAGATATATCCGTTATCTTGTCCGCTACTGTTCAACGAAAGCGAGTTCCGGAAAGTCAATCCTTTAATTTCCGGCTCTGTACGCAGGATGCGGGGACAACCGTTTCTGTCGGTGGTATTAAAAAACAAACGATAGCTATTGTCAAAAACACTGATACCATAAGCGCCTGCCGCATAATAATTCCCCATATCTATCCATGTCCATCCGGGCGCAACTCCGTCATACCCGAACAGGTTATCCACCACGAAAACAGAATAGTTCCTCTCTTTTGGAAGCGACTTGCCAAGCGCGTCGGCACAATTGATAAAAAAAGCGTTCCGGTTTTCCCCGAAGACATCACTGCCCAGTGTGGGATCGCCTGAGCCAAACACCAGGATACGCGACGGATCATTGGCATCGATTGCCACCTCTGTCTTATAACGATAATTATCCCCCAACGTTTCCAAAGCCGTGGCTGTAGTAAGCAGTTTTAATGTGGATGCGGGCGTAAGTGATTTTTCGGCATCATGCCCAACAATACTTTTCTCACTTTCCAGTTCCACGACAGACACTCCTACCGAAGCGTGCTTCAGTGCCGGATGGTTGATAAAACGCTGCAATGCGGTTTGTGAGTACACAAACCCTGTTCCTAAAATCAGAATGAGCAAAAGGAAATATTTTGTCATAAGTGCGGAATACGAATTGGTTAATATTATTATTCTTTTTTAATATGCTAATTTTCAATTGATTATTCAGACAGATGGATTAAACTGATTTTGACCGGAATGACCGGATTCCCCGGTTTCATTTTTCAATTTACCTTTCTCGGATATCCATTTACTTCCACGGAGGTTCATCTTCTATTCCACAGATAGGGCCTTCATAAGCCCCCATTTCATACACCTCAACTGCAAATATATAAATAATTCAATGAAACACATAAAAAAGGATGACCCCGTTTAGAGAGCCATCCCGTTTTATAATCATTATTGGACTTATCCTATGATCAGAATTTATATCCTACAGAGAGGTAGGCGTTTTGGTTTTTGATATTCCCGTTCGAAACATTGGAGATATTGACCAATCCCATATCCCAGCCCAGATCAAATAGTATCTGGCCGAATTCGGCGCCCACACCAAGGCCTAAGCCGGCATCAAAGGGTTTGAGCAACTTGTCTTTTCCGAACACGTTTTCCCCGTCACGTTCGGCAGAACCACTTCCCGCAGACACTTTGAATTTCGTTTTCCCCCCTACTCCATAGGCTGCATAGGGACCTGCGTGAAAAACAATGCGCGTTCCGGGTGAAACATCCAGTTTATACGCATAATGAACGGGCAATTGAAGGTACATCGGGTTGACCGAAATTTCACCGGATACCGATCCGAGGGAACCTTGGTATTTTGCACCTTTGGTAGTGAAGAACAGCCCCGTTTGGATAGCACTGTTGTACATAAACTCATAGTCGGCCGCCAAACCTATATGGAACCCGATCTTTGCATTTTTGTCGTTCAGTTCGTCACCATAGAAGTTCGACATGTTCACACCTCCCTTTATTCCAAGGTTTACCTGGGCACTTGCTGCCGTTACCATGATAAGCATCGCCGCGATCAGCGAAAATTTCACTTTTCTCATAATTTCATTCTTTTAGTTAAAAATCCAGTTTGTTTGAAGATCATGTCTTCATTTTTGTTCTGACTATTTCTTCCGGAAATAGTTTAAAAACTACATATACAACACCTGGCAGCCGAATATTGTTTTATCGGATTATTGTATCAAAGGGTAAAATTCCACAAATACCTATCCGGCAGGTCACACATAACTCAACTGAAAAGGGGATGTGGAGAATATTTCGTTGGCTACTTTTTTGATTTCCTGATGTGTGATGCCGTCAATCCGGGCATAGACCTCGTTCAACGGGATGTAGCAGTTAAAATGCAGAAAAGCTTTTCCCATTGCCAACGTATTGTTTTCATGATTTTCCGCGGCAATACCCATCTGCCCCTTCCACTGCCGTTTGGCCCGCATTAATTGTGTGGGAGTCAACTCAGTCTGTATGATTTTCTCAATTTCTTTGTGGATAAGTCTCAGGCATCTTTCCCTGAATTTCGGATCAGACGCAAAGTAGATGGTGAACAGGCCGGTATCGGAGTACAATGTCAGGTTTGACTCCACATGATAGACCAATCCGCGCTTTTCCCTGAGGGAGACATTGAGCCGGCTGTTGAGGCTTCCTCCACCCAGCATATGATTGATCATATACAATACATATTTATCCGGATGATGCATATTGAATGTGGGCCATCCCATCACCACATGCGACTGGGATGTCTCTTTTTGCATCTCCGTCTTTTCGGGAACCAGAATAGCCGGAGATATACGCTGCTTAAGTGGCAATGCCCCATTCGTCGGGTTAGATGCAGATGAAAAATACTTTTCGGCCAGCCGCGCGACTTTTGAAAAAGAGGTTTTCCCGAAAGAAAAAAAGACCATATTATCCGGACGATACTGCCTCTCAACGAAACGCTTCATGTTCCCGCTGTTGAATGATCGCAGTGTCTCAGGATCACCGAGTATATAGTGCCCCAAATCATGGCCGGCAAACACCAGATTCTCAAAATCATCATATATCTGCTCCGAAGGAGAGTCTTCATAAGAAAGAATTTCATCGATGATCACTTCCCGTTCCCTGTCGATCTGCCGGTCGGAAAACCGGGAGTGAAAAACAATATCATTCAACAGTTCCATGGTACGGGATAAATATTCTTCCGGAAATGCGGCATAGACAAACGTCTCCTCCTTGGAAGTGTACGCATTCAGCTCTCCTCCTATATTCTCCATCCGATCGACAACATGATGTGCCCTGCGCTTCTCCGTACCTTTGAACAGCATGTGTTCCACAAAATGAGCCATACCCTGCTCAGCAGGAAATTCATCCCGGGTTCCACTGTTCACGGCAATCCCGCAATAGGATATCTCGGATGGAAAAGAACGGTGAATGAGGCGTAGACCATTCGATAAAGTGTGTGTATGTGTCATCACAAAAAAATCAATTCACCCGTGATACGGAATAGGTACCTTCATAAAATCCCACAATGTTCTGTGTCATCTCGATCGACATATTGATACGATCCTCTATGGTTTTGGTGGCGGCGTGGGGAGCAAGCACGACATTATCGAGTTCCAGCAATTCCGGTAATATACGCGGCTCATTCTCGTACACATCCAATCCGGCTGCCCAGATCGTATTTTCTCTCAGCGCTTTTGCCAGGGCTTTCTCATCCACCATGCTGCCACGGGCCGTATTGATAAATACGGCGGTGGATTTCATCATCTTCAATTGTTCTTCACCTATCATATGGTGCGTTTGAGGCGTATATGGCGCGTTCAACGAGATATAATCGGCCGTTTTCAACAGCTCCTCAAATGCCACATACCGGGCGTTATATTGTTGTTCGATGGTTTCATCCAATCGATTCCTGTTATGATAAATGATTTCCATACCCGATGCCACGGCACGACGCGCCAATGATTGTCCGATACGTCCCATACCAATAATACCCAACGTTTTTCCATATACCCGCATGCCGCTCTCGGCATAAACACCCCAGCTTACTCCTTCGGGTGCGCGCAATTTACGATCATAATAACCTATACGACGGCCGGCTGCCAGCAGAAGCGCAAAAGCGAACTCAGCCGTAGGCTCACGCGTGCTGTTGGGTATATTGGTGACCGCAATTCCTTTTCTGGTAGCGTAATCCACATCGATATTGTTGAATCCCACACCGTAATTGGAGATCAACTCTAATTTTTTTGCCCTATCCATGATCTGCTTATCAGTATAAAAACTGAAGTTGGGGACAAGCACCTCATAGTCAGGGATCATTTCCAGTACCTCTTCTTTGGTAAAATAGGATTTATCCACAGGAAGTGTGATATCATATTTTCCTTCCAGGGCCTTCAACCCTTCAGGTTTCAGCCGATATGCAATCAATACTTTTCTCATAAGAATCACGGATTACGAATTACAAATTACAAATTACGAATTACGAATTACGAATTACAAATTACAAATTACAAATTACAAATTACAAATTACAAATTACAAATTACAAATTACAAATTACAAATTACAAATTACAAATTACAAATTACAAATTACAAATTACAAATTACGAATTACGAATTACGAATTATCAATTACAAATTATCAATTACAAATTATCAACTACAAATTATCAATTGTCAATCAATTAATTATAACAAAAAAAACGAGCCTTTCGACCCGTTTTCCGCTCTTCCTCTTGGACTTGAACCAAGGACCCTCTGATTAACAGTCAGATGCTCTAACCAACTGAGCTAAGGAAGAATATTCTCTCTGCCGAAAAGCGATGCAAAAGTAGTATAATTTTCCGAATAAACCAATAACTCACGGAAAAAAATTAAGTGCAGGCTTTTGTGACAAAAGAACCACTGGCTGTCATCTTAATCTGTATGCAACAGCAAAGGTGACTAAGAAACAGATAGCATTACTCTTTTCATTACGTCTTCATCCCCATCGGAAAGGTCAATCCAGATCGTTTCCTTGTCTTTCTTAAACCAACTGAGTTGTTTTCGGGCATAGTTACGAGTGTGCTGTTTGATTTTTTCTATGGCAAACTCAAGGCTACATTTTCCATCGAAACAGTCGAAAAGTTCTTTATATCCCACTGTATTGAGTGAGTTCAGGTGACGTTGCGGATAGAAAGCTCTCGCCTCCTCGATCAACCCTTCTCCAATCATACAATCCACCCGCCGGTTGATACGCTCATACAATTCCTCACGATCACGGGTAAAACCGATCTTTACAATCCGGAACGGACGTTCTTTCTGAGGATTGGTGCGAAGCGATGAGTAAGGCTTTCCGGCCATCAGGCACACCTCCAAAGCATGGATCACTCGCTTGGGATTTTTTAAATCCACCTCATTATAAAAAACGGGATCAAGGATCTTCAATTGCCGCCGTATGGGATCGATCCCTTCTTTCCGGTAAATATCCTGCAGCTCCCCGCGCAGGGTTTCATCGATGGTAGGAATATCGTCAATTCCTTTGCATACGGCATCGATATACATCATGGAACCTCCTGTCATTACCACGACCGGATATTGTTCATGCAATTCCCGGAGTAGCAAAAGCGCATCCTGCTCGTATTCACTGGCGCTGTAGTAATCTTCCGGGGAAAGTGTGCCTACAAAGTAGTGTGATATGCGCCGCAATTGCTCTTCTGTAGGCGCTGCCGTACCGATGGTCATTCCCCGGTAGATCTGGCGCGAATCAGCCGATAAGACAGGAGATCCTAACGCTTCGGCTATTTGCAGGCTCCATTCAGTTTTTCCTACGCCTGTGGGGCCAAGCAGCACCAGGAGGGTATTCATTGTTTCGATTGTTGTTCAATTGTTGTCCAGTAATTGTTGGTTTGTCATTCGGTTGTTAAACATAAGCGGGACAAATGAATAACGGCGAGGCCAAACAACATGCGCAGCACTCATAACGCGAAGTGAATAACGCACGAAGTGCGAATAACAGCCTAACTCAATAACGTGAAGCCAATAACAATAATAGTGTGATCGACTGTATTAATATAAATCGTTAGGGTCCGGCTCCGCCGGAGTGTCGTCTAACCCATCAAAGCCCTCCCTATCCAATTCGTCCAATTCAAAACTTTCGTCGCCATAAAAAGTTTCCCCCATATCTAATGACACCGATTCCGCTTTCATCACCTCTATGTCTGCGATTTGCTTGGGAGCTTCACCCACTGAGAGTGTACAGACAGGGGATTTTAGATTTTTACCGGGAATGAGTTCCGAGAGTTCAATAAACAATGCGCGTTCGTTAAAATAATCGAACACAAACATCAGCTTTTGTTTTTCATCTTCCAGATAATCACCCAGGATGCATTCTTCCATAATATAAGAATCCTCATCGGAATAGGTGTCCATCTCCACCAGCGTGATCTCTTGCTTCTTGCGCCATTTGTCGTCACAAAGGAAGAACGACGCCATCTCTTTACTACTGAATCCCGTGCAACCCATAATTGCATTGTAAAAATCCAGGAACGTGGCATCCGCATCGATTTTGATTTCTCTCTTGAAGTTATCTACTTCATCGGACAGAATTAGAAATTTGAATATCATTGTGATCTCCGTTTGCTGATTATTGTTTTTAATTAGACATCTCAAAGGTAATAAAAAGATTTATTTTTTCACAGGATTGTTTTATTGTTTTATTTCGCCATGTGGAACCTTTGATGTCCAAAATATTCACTAAAGTTAGATATTTGAGTCGCCTTCGCGCCTCGATTTTCAATTCCTCGCTATGGCATAGTCCAAACAAGTTTGTCCTTTGCTCATTGAACTTAACGGAAATATTCATTCCCCTCGGGTGTGTAAGGATTATTTTAAACAGGCCGGTTTCATATGTATTCATTGTAGGTAATTATGTAACGTACCCAATATACTATGTGGCACATGGATGAACCTAATGTAAAAGCAATTGTTTTATAAGTATGATATAATGGAGTCATTGGTTCGTTATGACGAAGTTCAACTCACGACAAACCGAACCTTTTCGTTAAGCCAAATGAGCAGAGGAAGAAGCAAGCTTCTCCTCTGCCATAGCGAGAAAACGACTAAATTCATTGGAACCAAAGCAAACTTGTTTGAGTTTTGGTGAGGTGCGAAAATAAAAAATAAAAAATAAAAAAATCGTATGAAACCGAAATATATGCCCATCGATCCCGGCTATTTTGAACTTTTTGAGCAGGAGATGGAAAAAAATGATGCAAGAGTGATCTATTTTGCTTTTGCCAGTGAGCCCGAATTGGAAGAGTCGCGCGGAAAGATCATCAAGGTAGATGATGAAGGCCGGGAGGGTCATTTTCTCCAGTTTGAGAACGGCGATCGGGTGCGTCTCGACAGAATTGTCGTGATCAACGGAATACCGGGCCCCGCTTATGATGAATACGACTCATACGCCCTTGCGCCCCTTACTTGCCAGGCAGGCTATGACGATTGTTTTATGGAATAGAAATCATTATCTTTGCCTTGAATTTCATTAGATTATTCAAATGCTTTGGACTATTTCTATATTCGGAAAAGCGACTGAAAACGAGATAGTATGATAACATGTAACTGCGTTTATGGCTCTGAAACAACAACAGGAACTAAAACAAACACAACGTCTTTCACCGCTGCAAATGCAGGTGATAAAACTGGTGGAATTAAACTCGGTGGAGGTGGAAGACCGCATCAAACAGGAGATAGAAGACAATCCCGCCCTGGAAGTCTCGGATTCCGCCCCTGGCGGCGAAGAGAACAGTGAGGCCCCGGAGGATGTTTTGTCCCAGGAAGAGATTATACTTGGCGACTATGCCTCTGAAGATGATATACCGGACTATCGACTGAACGGAAACGACCGGAAGAATGAGACCAACATTGTCGAGATCAGTTATTACGACGACAAATCGCTTGGCGACTCGCTACAGGAACAGATCGGATTATTGCAACTCGATGACCAAAGGCAATTGATCGCTGAGTATATTATTGGAAATCTCGATGAGAATGGTTATCTGCAACGCGACCTGCAATCGATCTCAGACGACCTGTTGTTTCAGCAACAGATGGAGGTATCTCCTCTGCAAATGGAAGATGTGCTGTATGAAATTCAGGATCTGGAACCGGCGGGCGTGGGAGCCAGGAATCTCCGGGAATGCCTTCTGCTTCAACTGGATCGGCATGAATCCACCCCGGCAGTGGAACATGCCAAAGAGATACTCTCCCATTATTTTGAAGAGTTTTCACGAAAGCATTACGATAAGATCATCCGGCAGATGAATATCACGCAGGACGAACTACGCGGTGCCATCCGGGAAATCACCTCACTGAACCCTAAGCCAGGCAACGCGCTGGGCGGCACAATGCAGACCGCCATGAATAATATCACTCCCGATTTTATTGTGGACTCTTATAATGGAGAGGTCTCTATCCAACTTAATAACAGTAATGTTCCCAGCCTGCAGGTGAACCGCTCTTTCTCGGAAATGCTCAAGGGATACAACGAAAACAAGGAGAGCATGTCGCATGACGACAAACAAGCTATCCTTTTTATGAAACAGAAAGTAGACTCAGCCAAATGGTTTATTGATGCGGTGAAACAGCGCCAGAACACCCTGCAGCGCACCATGGAGGCGATCGTAAGCCTACAATACGATTTTTTTCTTACCGAAGATGAAACCCAACTCAAACCCATGATCCTGAAAGATGTGGCTGAAAGAACAGGATTCGATATCTCAACCGTCTCCCGCGTAAGCAACAGCAAGTATGTGCAGACCAATACCGGTATTTATCCCCTTAAATTTTTCTTCTCCGAGGCGATGCAGACCAATAGCGGAGAAGATATCTCTTCAAGAGAGGTTAAATGGATCCTCAAAGAAAGTATCGACAATGAAAATCCCGTCAAACCGCTCACAGACGATCAACTCACGAAAATACTCAATGAAAAAGGATATGTGATTGCGCGCCGGACTGTGGCCAAATATCGTGAACAATTGAATATTCCTGTGGCACGATTGAGAAAAAAGATATAACTTTGCCGATTCAAAATTGGTTACAGGATGAAGTCAATCGCACGCCTCATTTCCACAATCTTTCAACCCCTGCTGATGCCCATCTATGGAGTAATGCTCCTGTTTGTGTACACCTACTTTGGAGTAACTTATCTTCAGCAATTCTGGTTGATCATTACCCCGGTGATCCTATTTTCATTTGTGATCCCGGCCATTCTTATTTTCATGCTCTACAAGATAAGAGTTATTTCGGACCTTTCGCTGAAAGTACGCCGCGAGCGTATTTACCCCTATATGGTCACCTTGCTCTCCTATTCTGTGATGATCTTTTTCTATTACAGGATGCGCATGCCTTTATGGTTCTTGATGATCATGGTCTCCTCAGTGGCAATCATGATTGCGGCTATCCTCATCACGCTGAAATGGAAGATCAGCGCGCATATGTTCGGCATCGGCGGACTTATTGGGGGCGCCATGTCGGTAAGCTATTTTGTAGAGCATTCCAATCCCTATTTCATGTTTATGGGTTTGTTCATTATCGCGGGACTGGTGGGTACCTCAAGGCTTATCCTCAAACGTCATACCCTTGCACAGGTGATCGCGGGATTTTTATTGGGCTTTTTGTTCTCCTTCGTTTTTGTATGGATAGGAGCTCAATCCTGAATAGAATGGTTGTTTTTTGACATGAAAAAATTAAATAGTATATTTACCGCATAAATATTTTTTTAAATGATAATGATTATGAATTTCCCTGAAAATGTAAAGTACTCTTCCGATCATGAATGGGTAAGAGTAGAAGGCAACGAGGCGTTCGTTGGAATTACCGATTTCGCGCAAGGTGAATTGGGTGAAATTGTCTATGTCGATGTGACCACAGAAGGAGAAACTTTGGGTTCGGGAGAAGTTTTCGGAAGTATTGAAGCCGTGAAGACCGTATCCGACCTGATGATGCCCGTCGGAGGTGAAGTCCTGGAAGTGAATACCAAACTGGAAGACGCTCCGGAGTTAGTGAACAGTGACCCCTTCGGTGAAGGATGGATCATCAGGATAGCAGTCGATAATGCCGATGAGCTGGCGGATTTGATGTCAGCTGCCGAATACAAGGAATTTATTGGAAAGTAAAATTAATGGCCAATGTGCCAATGTGCCAATGTGTCAATGTGCCAATGGAATACCCGGCATCCCGGATTTTCTTGATTCTTGGCTCTTGGTTCTTGGTTCTTATAGCTTAAATAAAAATGAACCCATTCGTAAGTATTATTATGGGCAGCACCTCCGACCTGCCTATAATGGAAAAAGCAGCCCAGTTCCTCAATGACATGGAAATCCCGTTCGAAATGAACGCCCTTTCCGCACATCGGACTCCCGAAGAGGTGGAAAAATTTGCCAAGGGCGCCAAGGACAGAGGTGTCAAAGTGATCATTGCGGCAGCCGGTATGGCGGCACATCTTCCGGGGGTGATTGCCTCCATGACTACTCTTCCCGTAATTGGCGTACCTATCAAATCGTCTCTCGACGGAATGGATGCACTGCTCGCCATCGTACAAATGCCCCCCGGCATCCCGGTAGCGACCGTGGGAATCAATGGTGCGTTGAACGCGGCTATCCTGGCATTACAGATGATCTCTACAGGCGATGAGTCGGTACAGAAAAAACTCTCGGACTACAAAATAAGCCTGAAAAATAAGATCACCAAGGCGAACAAGGAATTGGCTTCCGTTTCTTACAAATTCAAAACCAACTGATTAATAATGTGACTAATGAGTCAATATGCCAATAAGACTAATTAAAGAAGAAGTCGGAAGTGAAAAAGTCCAAAAAGTGGAGAATTTCAACTTTTTCACTTTTAGAAGCTGTTTTGAATTTTTTCATCCATTGTTTTTTAGCCATTTTTTGATGAATTTGGATTTTCATTGATTGAAATGTGGCGGGCCACTTAAAAGAAATGAAAGTTCAAAGGCGCGAAAAAGGGCAAAAAACAATATGAAAGAGTGGAAAAACAAGCGTAAAATAATTACTCGTAAAATTCAAAACAGTTTCTTAGTTTCCATGTAATGGATAATGGGTAATTAGTAATTGATTAATTAGTAATTGGTAATTGGTAATTGGCAATTGGCAATTGGTATTTGGTAATTGATAACCAGTAATTCATCTAAGCTCTTGGTTCTAAAAATCTTTACTAAAAAACAGATGAAACGAATATTCTTTATGTTTACAACCCTCACTCTGCTGGCAGCCTGTAACAACGGCAATAAAGCAGATAAGCAGATACCGGCTGATGACGGAATCGACTACGCTACCTTCGAATACAAGGTAGACCGGTTCGCAGATATCGAAATACTCCGATATCCGGTTCCCGGCTTCAACAGCCTGTCGCTGCAACAAAAAGAACTGATTTATTATTTATCGCAGGCCGCGCTCGAAGGGCGCGATATCCTCTGGGATCAACACAACCGTTACAACTTGACTATCCGACGGGTTTGCGAAGGAGTTTACGAGAACTACATGGGCGACAAATCGTCCGAGAACTGGAAACATTTCGAGACCTACCTGAAACGGATATGGATGGCTAACGGCATCCACCATCACTATTCTGAAGATAAAATTATACCGGAATTCCCGCGGGACTACTTCGTCTCTATCGTAAAAGGGGTGGATCCGGGGCGTATGCCTTTTCGTGACGGGATGGCCGCCGATGAAACACTCAACGAGATTCTCCCGGTGATGTTCGATCCGAATGTCATGCCCAAACGGATGAACCAAACCCCGGGCGCCGATATCGTGGCAACCTCGGCGGTAAACTTCTACGAGGGGGTGACACAGAAAGAAGTGGAAGAGTTCTACAATGCGATGAAAGATCCTAACGACAACACGCCTGTCTCTTACGGTCTGAACAGCAAAGTAGTGAAAAAGGATGGCGTTGTTACCGAACAGGTGTGGAAACGGGGCGGCATGTACGACAAAGCCATCGAGCGTATTATCGGATGGCTGGAGAAGGCGGCTGCCGTCGCCGAGAACCATCAGCAGAAAGAGGCGGTCAACTCGCTGATCTCCTATTACCAAACAGGGGATCTGAAAACCTTCGACGACTATTCGGTGAAATGGGTGACCGACACCGCTTCCCGTGTGGATTTTATCAACGGTTTTATCGAAACCTATGCCGACCCCCTCGGCATGAAAGCGACCTGGGAGTCCATGGTCAACTTCAAGAGCGAAGAGGCATCCGAGCGTACCCGGATCATCAGCGAAAACGCCCAGTGGTTCGAGGACAATTCACCGATCGATAACCGCTTTAAGAAAGAAGAGGTGAAAGGGGTATCGGCCAAGGTAATCACAGCCGCCATGCTGGGAGGCGATTGTTATCCGGCAACGCCCATCGGCATCAACCTCCCTAACTCCAACTGGATCCGACGCGACCATGGATCCAAATCGGTGACCATCGATAACATCACCTTTGCTTACGATAAAGCAGCCGAAGGGAACGGATTCAGAGAAGAATTCATGTGGAGCGATACTGAACGGGAACGCGCCAAAAAATATGGCACCCTGACCGATAACCTGCATACCGACCTGCACGAATGTCTTGGACATGGATCAGGCAAACTGCTTCCGGGGGTGGACGGTGACGCGCTCAAAGCCTACGGTTCACCACTGGAAGAGACAAGGGCCGACCTGTTCGCGCTCTATTATCTTGCCGACCCCAAATTAGTAGAACTGGGACTTTTACCGGACAACGAGGCTTACAAAACGGAGTATTATGGCTACGTCATGAATGGTGCCATGACACAGCTCACCCGCATCCAACCGGGTAAAGACATTGAGCAGGCGCATATGCGCAACCGGGCATTGATCTCCAACTGGGTGATCGAAAACGGAAAAGCTGACAAGGTAGTGGAATTACAGCAACGTGACGGCAAAACATACGTGGTGATCAACGATTACGACAAACTGCGCAGCCTCTTTGGAGAGTTACTGGCCGAAGTGCAGCGTATCAAGTCGGAAGGCGATTACGAAGCAGGCAAGAACTTAGTGGAAAAATATGGCGTGAAAGTAAATGCGAATCTGCACAAAGAGGTGCTGGTACGCTATGAAGCGCTGAATATTGCTCCATACAAGGGATTTGTGAATCCGGTTTATAAACTCGTAACCGATGACAAAGGTAAGGTAACGAATGTAACCGTTTCGTACGACGAAAACTATGTGAACCAGCAGTTGCGTTACTCCAGACAATATTCGGCATTACCGTTAAAAAACTGATCCTGCAGGAAATGATCAATACGATGAGGGTGCATCACTTATCTGGTTCCACCCTCATTTCACTCCTCACCTTGCCAACTTTCCCACACCCAACACCCAACATCCAACATCCAACATCCAACATCCAACATCCAACGCCCAACATCCAACGCCCAACATCCAACGCCCAACATCCAACAATGACTTACGACGAAACACTCGATTACCTCTACCGCCAGATGCCCGACTACCAGCGGATCGGCGACAAGGCTTATAAGCCCGGGCTTGACAACAGCCTTGCATTAGATGAGATATTCGATCATCCCCACCAACGTTATAAAACCATCCATGTGGGAGGTACCAACGGAAAAGGCTCCGTTTCACACCTGTTGGCTGCTATCTTACAGGAGTCCGGTTACAAAGTGGGATTATATACTTCTCCCCATCTGATCGATTTCCGCGAAAGAATCCGTGTCAATGGAGAGATGATCAGTCGTGAGTTCGTGATGGATTTTGTAGAGCAGTACAGGGAACAGTTTGAGCCGTTAATGCCCTCGTTCTTCGAGTTGACTATGGAGATGGCTTTCCTCTATTTTGCTCAACGGGAGGTGGATGTAGCTGTGATCGAGGTCGGTCTGGGCGGACGGCTCGACAGCACCAATATCATCTCTCCCGACCTTAGCGTCATCACCAATATCGGCTTCGATCATATGAAACAATTAGGCAATACGTTGCCGAAGATCGCTGCTGAAAAAGCAGGGATTATAAAATCATATACCCCTGTGGTGATTGGAGAAGCGGGCAATACGGAAGTAACACAGGTTTTTATCGATAAAGCACAGTCGGTAAATGCTCCTATTGTCTTCGCAGAACTCTATATGAACAATTTTAAGGCGGAAAGAAAAGAGGCAGGGTGGCTCTTTCATGCCAATGGATATCCGGAGGTAAAGGGAGAACTGAAAGGACCGGCACAGGATAAAAATGCCCGGACGGTCTTGACAGCCGTGGAAGTTCTCCTCGAAACAGGGTATGATATACCGAAGGAAGCGGTGTACGAAGGATTTGCCAACGTAACCGCGATTACCGGACTAATGGGTCGCTGGCAGCAGTTGCAAACCTCACCAAGGATCATCTGCGACATCGCGCATAATGCTCACGGCATACGATATGTGGCGGAACAGTTGCAATCAGAAAATTTCAATCGCCTTCATATTGTGTTCGGTATGGCAAACGACAAGGATATCAATGCGGTACTTTCCCTCTTGCCTCAGAAAGCCATTTATTATTTTACAAAAGCATCGGTAGAGCGTGCCTTGGATGAAAAAATAGTGGCACGGCAAGCCGAAGCCCGTGGATTAAAGGGAGAAAGCTTCAGCAGCGTAGAAGAAGCAATAGAAGCCGCAAAAGAAAATGCCGATAAAAACGATCTCATTTTCATCGGCGGTAGTTCCTTTATGGTGGCGGACGCGTTGCCGCTATTCTTAAAGTCATAGAGGATTACCTTCTTCTACCAAAATGGGAATTGAGTCCGGGGAAAAGATTCGAAGGTTATAAAGTGGAGAGCTCATCGACATCGTTTATAACTTTTCATTATCTTTGTTGTTGATTATGTAGTGTGCAATCCTTATAACATTGATGTATATGGAACGAATCGTATTGGAAGTAGACAGCGAAACCGCGAAAAAATGGCGTATTACTTCCCAGCACAGAAAAGCGCAGTTAGCTCAGGAAATCAATCTGAAACTTGCCAGGGACCTGTCGAATACGCGCGAAGAATTCCTTCAGTTTTTGGACGAAGTCGGAAAAACAATGGAAGAACGGGGCTTGACGGAAGAAATTCTCCAACAAATACTCAGGGATGAAGAGTGAGCATTTTTTCGTCAACAGAAACAATTACCGCATGACGCAACCCGAAGGACAACATATTCCTAGAACTTGCCATCGCCGCTAATGCTTCATGCATCATTAGCGGCGATAATCATTTACTGGAGTTACATCCTTTCAGAGGTATTCCCATCCTTTCCGCCGCCGACTTTATTAAACAATACTGACTCGTTCTCATATCCTCAATTTCTCAAAATCAAAAAAACTCATCATTCATCCCTATTCAGCATTTTCAGGCTGGCTGTCCTGTACTGGAGAGAAAGAAAACGCCGATAAAAACGATCTCATTTTCATCGGCGGTAGTTCTTTTATTGTAGCGGAGGCACTCCCACTGTTTGCGTGATTACCATATCAATACGAGCCGAAAATTATAAGCAGGGAGAAATTCCGCCAATTCTTCACTACCGAACAAGTCTGAAGACTGAATATAAAATGCAACGGATGGCTTCTCTACATCATCCTTTTTATATTGTACATCAAAACTGATTGTTTCGGTATAGGGAGGATCCGCATCATCATAAGATTGCACATAGGGAAGTAACTTTTGTACTTCATTTATATTCTTCTCCCCAATAAAAACATATCCTAACACGGCACCGTTTTCATAAATAAATTCCTCTAGGTCGAGTAATTCATATACCGCTTCATAACGTTTGGCAATATCGTCCCAACTCCAATGACCATTCCCGACTGTGATATTTACAATTTTCCACTTCGTAAATTCAAGTTGTTCGTTATTCTGCCTTAATGCCTCTTCAATCATTCTCCTTACTTGTGCCTCAGTCAGATAATCATCCGGATAATAAGGACCATCATCGGAACAGGAATACCCTCCGATCAATAAGGCCGCAAACAGCAATGATGCAATAGCTGTTTTAAATAAATTTTTCATGTAGACTTTTTTAATTACTGTTGCCTAGCTTAGGCACAAAAATAGGTGTTTTATTTAAATTACGCATATAATCTCACCAAATCAGTACAAGCCTGAATACGTACCCTACTCTTGCCACTGGATCTTGAATGCCATCGGCTGGTTCAATATAAAACGTTACCTTGTTGGTCAAAAAGCTATATTCATAACCCAGCGTTTCAGTAAAAAAAGTGCCATCATCCACATAAGCACGCCTTGTATAGGGAAGTTGAGTCTGCACCTCATCTTGATTTTGCGTACCCAGAAAAACATAACCAATCACTGCTCCTCTTTCGTAGATAAACTCATCGATATCCATTCGTTGTACTGATTCCCATCTTTCGAAAGCAGGATTCCAACTCCAGTCCGAAGCCCTCACTTCATAATCCTGTATATCCCATTTCGTTTCAATTATATCATCATTATTATCACTACAGGATGAGGCAAAAAAGCCAATGCCTAGAAATAGGAGACCGGCAAATAGGGAGGAAAATAATTTTCTTTTCATAATATTCGGAATTTTGAAGCCCATACAGCTTATTTATATGCAAAGACTTGAAAAAAGCTCTTACGTTTAATTTAAAACAGTAAAAGAGGGAAAAAAGTTTAACTCCTTTTCCCCTCTCTATATACATATCTACCTGGAAACTGAATAAGTTGCTCAATCCTGCACTATAAACATCTGATTTTAACACTCTTAAGCACTTATCCTAAAATTTTAGTACTCAAAATTATCTTCCTCCTAAAAATCCTCCGAGAATATCGTTCAGTGGATTGCCGTCGCCATCCTTATCGAGCGCGCTGCCCAGCATATCCATAATTCCACTGCCGGATCTGTTCTGCTGTGAGCCGCCCAAAAGGCCTCCCAGGAGATTGCCCAAACCGCCGGCACCGGTATTGGCCTGGCGTTTCTCTTTACCAAGGTAAGCCATCACAATAGGCGCTAACATAGCCAGCAAAGGAGTTATCTTACTCATACTGACACCCGTCTTTTGTGAAAGGCCTTGTTCTACAGCGGGAAGGTTGTTCCCGAACACATGCCCCAGTATCCCGTTGCCATCCTGCTGCAATTCCTGTGTACGGCCCTGCAATATGCCGGAAAGGTTATTCAGGAGGGAACCGTCGTGTTTCGATTCGAGCGCTTTGTTCAGGCTTTCCGCTCCATCGCTGGATTGTGCATTTCTGGTAATTCCGGCCAATATCGCCGGTACAGCCATATTGACGACTCCCGACGCCTCTTTTTCATTCATGCCGAATTGACCGGCAACACTTTTCACGATCGATTGCCCCATCGTGCTGTTTAATAATTCTGATAGATCCATTTGCGTGAGTAATTAATAATAGAGTCCAAATATATACTAATTAAACAATTTCTATCCCGGTTGAGTTCTTATAATTAGCGTAAAGAGGAATAAAACCACACACTGGAATCGCAGTAATTACAATTACTTTTCAACATTGGATTGCCAACTGTAAAAAAAAGCGTTATTTTTGTCCATCCACATTATTATGGATGATAAATTTTTAATATAAAAAGAACAATGGCTAAAATCAGTTCCAAGTTCTAAGTTCTCAGTTCTCAGTTCTAAGTTCTCAGTTCCAAGTTCTAAGTTCTCAGTTCTCAGTTCTCAGTTCTCAGTTCCAAGTTCCAAGTTCTCAGTTCTAAGTTCCAAGTTCCAAGTTCTCAGTTCTAAGTTCCAAGTTCTAAGTTCTAAGTTCAAAGTTCTAAGTTCTAAGTTCAAAGTTCTAAGTTCTAAGTTCTAAGTTCTAAGTTCTAAGTTCTAAGTTCTAAGTTCTAAGTTCTAAGTTCCAAGTTCTAAGTTCTCAGTTCCAAGTTCTAAGTTCTAAGTTCTAAGTTCTAAGTTCAACAATATGAAACAATATCTTGATTTATTACAACGTGTCCTTGATGAAGGTGTCAAAAAAGAAGACCGTACAGGAACCGGTACCATCAGTATCTTCGGGCATCAGAGTCGATATAGGATGAGCGACGGATTTCCGGTACTCACCACAAAAAAACTGCATCTGAAATCGATCATTCACGAACTACTCTGGTTCCTGAACGGGGATACCAATGTACAATATCTGAATGAAAACGGTGTACGTATCTGGAACGAATGGGCGGACGAAAATGGCGACCTGGGACATATCTACGGATATCAGTGGCGTTCATGGCCCGATTATAATGGCGGTCACATCGATCAGATATCGCAGGTGGTCAATACCATTAAAGACAATCCCGATTCGCGCCGTATCATCGTCAGTTCGTGGAATGTGGCCGACATCCCCAATATGAACCTCCCTCCCTGCCACGCCTTTTTCCAGTTCTATGTGGCCGATGGCAAACTGAGCCTGCAACTCTATCAGCGCAGTGCCGATATCTTTCTGGGAGTGCCTTTCAATATAGCGTCCTATGCGCTGCTGCTGAAAATGATGGCGCAGGTGACCGGATTGCAGGAAGGAGATTTCATCCACACTTTCGGCGATGCCCATATCTATCTGAACCACCTTGAGCAGGTGAATCTTCAACTGTCGCGTGAACCGCGACCATTGCCAAAGATGAAGATCAACCCTGATGTCAAGGATATTTTCAGTTTCCGATTTGAAGATTTCGAACTGGTAGATTACGATCCACACCCACACATTAAAGGCGCTGTCAGTATATGATGAACCACAACAAACCACAGATTGCCATTATCGTCGCACTCGATGAACAAAATGGTATCGGGCGCAATGGCGGACTGCTTTGCCATCTTCCTGCCGATCTGAAACATTTTAAGGAACTTACCACCGAACACAGTATCATCATGGGAAGAAAGACCTATGAGTCGTTGCCCAAAGGGGCACTTCCCAACCGCACGAATATAGTGATTACTTCCGATAAAAGGGAAAATTACCCCGGATGCATTGTTGTCCGTTCTGTGGATGAAGCACTGGCCCGCTGCAAAGGTGAAGAGACTGTTTTTATTATCGGTGGGGGAAAACTTTACCGTTCATCCCTTCATCTGGCCGATAGGCTTTATCTTACCCGTATCCATCATACGTTCGACGATGCCGACACTTTTTTCCCTGAAATCAATCCCGATGAATGGGAATTAATTCATAATCAAACGCATGATGCGGACGAAAAACACAAATATGATTACTCGTTTCTGACCTATACAAAAAGAGAGTAGTAAAAGAATGTGTGTGGACAGTTGGCAAGAATTTTTGCAAGGTGACGAAAATGCTTTTTCGAAACTCTATTGCTTCTATTTCAATGAACTCTTGGCATACGGCCTCAAAATCGGATTCGACGAAGAGACATGCAAAGATGCCATACAGGATGTCTTTTATAAGATATACACCTCCCGTTCTCAATTGTCCCATATCAGAAATATAGAATCCTACCTGCTCCACTGTCTGAAAAACCGGTTATTCGACCTCCATAATGTGGAAACTAAAATCAACCATATAAATTATAATGAGATTATAGTTGAAAGAGAGAACAGTGTGATCGAAAGCATCATAGAAAAAGAAACCGAATTACAATTGGAAGGAAAGATCAAACAATCGCTGAAAACATTACCTCCCAAACAAAGAAAGATAATCTACTACCATTATCAGCTCAACCTCTCTTTCGATGAGATAGCCGCCTTACTCGACATGACTCCCGAAGCGGTAAAAAAATCGACTTACAGGGCACTACAGAAAATGAGAGAAAGTCAACAACTTAAGAATCCTATATTCACTTTTCTACTTCCTCTCATTTAGACCTGAGCTGTTAATTTTTATTAATATTACCCATATTTTGGTCTTTTTCGATATTTTTGAATGAAAAAGTGATCGATATATCTCTAAATGAATTTTTTGTGTAACGACCGCTCATTCATTATCCTCAATATGCATCCACCAGGATTATGGATAAGGGAGACGGTTTATTACTATCTTTTAACCCCCCCATATGGTTAATATTGGTTAATTTTGTCCTTGTTTTATCTTTTATTTAGTCCTTAGTATAATAAAAGAGCCTGAATATGGATTATAAGGATTTTTTGTGTGACGACCTTTTTGTATACTGGAGAATTCACCCCACAAGGGAACTGAATTCCTTTTGGGATAGTTTTATCAGGGAAAACGAAGAATATAAGGAAGCGTTCAATAAAGCCATTGAAACTTTCGACGCGATACGTAGCCAGCAAGATCCATTTCAAATAGAAGATACTTCCGTTCTGCTCAAATTAAAAAATAGGATTAAAAAAGAAAAGAAACGCAAATCCAATATCATCCTCACGTCTTCTGCCGCTGCGGTATTACTCCTTATGATCATATCCACCCTTTTTATATTCCGCGAAAAACCCGAAGAGACGGATCTCCGGATGTCTTCCATCGGAGAAGTGATGAGTAACAACAATATTCAACTTTTTACCGGCAACGAAGTGTTGGAAATAGATAACAATTCCACGCTGAACCTGTCTGAAAAGAAACACAGCGCAGTGATCCGGAATCCCCTTACAAAGCAAGAAATTAATTTAAACGATAACAGGACAAACACGCTTCTGGTTCCCTATGGAAAGAGATCGACCATGATATTGGCAGACGGCTCGAAAGTACATTTGAATTCCGGTACGAAAATGGAGTTTCCCACCACATTTTCCGGCAAAAAAAGAGAAATCAATGTGGAAGGAGAAATTTTCATTGAAGTGGCAAAACAAAACAACACTCCCTTTGTGATCCACACGCCACATTCTCAAATCACCGTCCATGGCACCTCCTTTAATGTATCTTCCTATTCTGAGGATAGAAGGGAATCCGTGGTTTTGGTCAATGGTTCAGTGGAGGTGAAAAGTAAAAAAAGCACCCTATTATTAAACCCCAATGAAATGGCAGAGATCGAAAACGGACAAATCATGCGAAAAGAGGTGGATGTCTCGGATTATATAGGTTGGACAAGGGGCTATATGCAATTTAACAAGTCGCCCCTCAACGAGGTATTGAAGAAAATAGGAAGATACTACAATATAGAGTTTCAATTTGCTTCAGATTTGAATATGCATAACCAGAGTTGTTCGGGAAAACTATTCCTTTCGGAGAACTTGAACGATGTGCTTGAAGCTTTTTCTAAAATGACTTATTATCACTATGACAAACAAAGTGATAAAGCAATTTTCATCCATAAATAACCAAAGAATCAATGATTTCATCAAGTAGAATAAGTAAAGGCAAAACAAGTTTTACCTATACCACAAGCAAAGGAAGGATCTAACTTTTATGAATATATCAACTCAAAAATATTTTATGCCTATGAGAGATGAAAAATGAAAAAAGTCGAATAATGTTGCCGCATTATTCGACCCGAGCGTGAATTTTGCGCTTAAGCAAGAGCAGAGACCAAACTTGTTGGGGTCATGCCAAGCAATAGCAAAATCTACGAAGTGAATCTAATTTATTGGTAACAAATTATAATTCAAAACAAAGGTATGCAAGAAAAGTATAAATGTAAACTATTTACCACGAAAAAAAA
>NZ_RDSD01000002.1 GCF_003712195.1 Proteiniphilum sp. X52
GTTCCCGATCCATTGCCCGGTTGCCCCCTCGGATGAGCCTTATATCGAATTTCTGTTCGTCAGTACTTCAGATTTGCATGACTTCCTTCAGATTCAGGGTCACCCCTGACACCCTTGTCATTCGCTAATGTTTCCTAGCTGGCTCGGCACATACAGGGACTTACACCCTGCCAGTTTAATACCATGCCCGACGTACAAAAAAATCTACCACTCGATAAATGGTAGAACTTAATTAATAAACAGAAAAAGGTAAGGATTGCTCCCTACCTTTTTCTAATTAATTTTTATTTGATTGCTCACTATGTGGTCGATTATCTTGTTTTCTGTCCTGTACTGTAAAATAAATAAAACCGACTATTGCTATCAAAGATACAGCACTTGAAATTAAAATTGTTGCCATTATTTCTCTCCTTTCTTTTTATCTTGCACAAGCAATAAACCTAATACGAGTGTAATAACTACTGCTAAAATAACAGATAGATAAACCCAAATGTTTTGGATTTCACTAAAAACAGTTGACAACAAAATTGCCGTTGTCATATATTTAGCAATATCCATCAACCATTTACCAAATTCTTTTTTCATACGCAAATGTAATGTTTTTTAATTGATTAATACTAATTGTTGCAATAAAAATTTCGATTAACCTATACATCGAAAGGTAAGTAATTTAAAGATTGCAACGGAAAGCCCGGGCAGGTAGGCAAACGCCCGAACATATTGGTAACTGATTGAAAAAAATTATAAAATCCTCCTCACCCCAACGACAAATCACGCTTTGTATATCAAACACTTAACAAACATTTTTTCATCTGCGTTGTTATATAATAACATCACTTTACAAACCATTTATTAAACATTTTAAAATTAGTTTATTATGAAAACTAATTTTTTCCTATTAAAAATCTTATTTGTCATACCGATTCTTTCCATCTTATTATTTGCTTCTTGTGATAGTGACCGTTCCAATAGTAAGCCCGTAAGCGAGGAAAAGATAACTAAGGAAGAGCGACAAGCAAAAGCCGGGATTGCAGGGAAAGAAGTTAGAGAACTTATGAAGATTATTGAAGAGCCTGGGTGTTCCCGATCCATTGCCCGGTTGCCCCCTCGGATGAGCCTTATATCGAATTTCTGTTCGTCAGTACTTCAGATTTGCTGATGACTTCCTTCAGATTCAGGGTCACCCCTGACACCCTTGTCATTCGCTAATGTTTCCTAGCTGGCTCGGCACATACAGGGACTTACACCCTGCCAGTTTAATACCATGCCCGACGTACAAAAAACGGGTACCGAATTATATTTCGATGCCCGTTTTTAATTCATTATAAAAACTTAAAGGATTGTTTTCAAATCTTCGGGAGTGATATTCATCGCGATGATTACTCCGTTCTCATCTATTAAGTAGTTACGGAACTCCCTGTCCAGTTTGAAATCTTTATGGGTCTCTGAACCGGTCCCACTTATCTCATAGAATTGAGATATATTCTCCAGCCTATCCATAATCAATGTTCTTTCCACAACATTCCTGTTTTCATCGAAAGCCACTGAAACAAATTCAACATCACTATTGCTATTTTGCAGATAGTTATAGAGTTGAACATTGTTCGCTCTGGATTGGGCATGGTAAGTGGCCCAAAAATTGACCACCACTTTTTTGCCTTTATAATCGCCCAGGTTACGGTAATTACCTTCCGAATCCGTCAAAACAATATCAGGGATCATCTCTCCCGGATGATAACCCGTGGAAGGCAACGCTGTTTTTACCGAACCGGATGATAACACGAATGCCACCACCGATACAAGGCAAAAGCTCAAGTACTTCATAAAAATTTAGTTAGATTAATACTCAGATAAAGCCATTGCTTCACGCAGCAGACTAAATCCATTAACTATACGACTTTTCGCTAAAAGTCTCATTCTTAGGCTTGCAAAAGTACGTCACTTTTTCCTATCGGGAAACTATTTTGCCAAAAAAAATATTTCTAAATGTTAATATCAATGTCTGGTTAAAAATAAAGGCTTGATTATAAGTCAATTACATAACCACCCGAAAGCTTGGCCAAGACGACGGCTTTTGCATACACTAACGAACAGAGAAAAATGACTCAACCGCCTCTATGGAGGTATCTTTCAGGATCACTTTTTTCTCCTTGTTCAACAGATAAAGGGTGGGAAACGCTTTAATATCGTACAATCTCCTTTTTGTAATTTCTCCGCTTTTATCATATGCATATATCCATTGGGCAGGTATCTCGGAGAGATGTGCCTTCCACTCTTCCGGATCACTATCGGGAACAAGGGCGAGAATGGTGAGCATGGTACGTGTCGGGCTGTTCAAAGCCATCGCATCCTTCAACTCTGCAGACTCCCTGAGGCGCTCTGTCACCGCGGCACAGGTAGAACAGCCGGGATTGGTAAACATCACCAGCGTATATTCACTCTTGAGGTCATACAGGCGGAATGATTGTCCCGAAGAGACCGTATATGTAAAATCATTGGCACTCTCCCCAACACGGTTCTGTCTGGACATTTCTTGTTGGAATCCATAGCGCGACCGTTTCTCTTCCGTCAGCAACGGTGAGCTCACCATCTCCTGCAATACCGGTAAATAATACTCCTCGTTGCGAAAAGGGGAATTTGGATCGTAGAGATATTTTTCAAATAATTCCGTAAAATGCACATACATCATTGTATCGACCGCTGCCTTCTGTAACGTATATACAACTGAAACATCTGCATTTTCCCGGGGCACGTAACCGAGGATATTGATATAATCCACAAAAGCCTGCTCCGTAATTTCCGGCCGCTGGATCAGACTACGATCGGCAAAATCAAACCTGTCCCAGTAATGCATTACCAAATATTTAGCCCTCTCCTGGGGATCTTTCATCATTTCAGGTATCTGGGGCAGAATAAACGTGTCATGCACGATGGTTTGCACCTGCGCGGTTTTCTCGTCAGGGGCTTCCGTCCGCGCTTTTTTACTGGAGAGACAGGAAAAGCCAACTATCAGCATCGCCCCCGCCAACACTATGATTGAAAAAATATGTTTCATTTTCTATATGTTCAATTATAACAGACTATTTTTTCAGAAGTAGTTCGATTACACCTCAAAATTACATGATTTTCTTTTTAAAACCACACATACGGGCAAAAATACCATTTTCTCATAAAAGAAGATGGGAGATGACCGACAGACAAGTTCAGAATATTTTTCGTATATTTGTAGAATATAAGATGCGTCTCGGGCAAGCTCAAACAAGCTTGGCTTGCCTCCCGACTTTCATTATATTTGTAGAATAATTGCCCAATAGAGCTATGGACACATTTGTTGTTTCCGCGCGAAAATACAGACCCTCCACATTCAAGTCAGTAGTGGGACAGGAGGCCCTCACCACCACGCTGAAAAATGCGATTGCCGGTAATAAGCTGGCACACGCCTACCTGTTCAGCGGGCCGCGAGGGGTGGGCAAGACCACCTGTGCCCGCATTTTCGCGAAAACCATCAATTGCCTCAACCCCGCTGTGGACCATGAGGCATGTAACCAATGCGAATCGTGTGTGGCGTTCAACGAACAGCGCTCCTATAACATCCACGAATTGGATGCCGCCTCCAATAATGGGGTAGATGATATCCGCAGCCTGATCGACCAGGTGCGTGTCCCACCACAGATAGGGAGATATAAGGTGTACATCATCGACGAGGTGCACATGCTTTCCCAGGCAGCTTTCAACTCTTTCCTGAAAACACTGGAAGAGCCGCCGGCACATGCCATCTTTATTCTTGCCACTACGGAGAAACAGAAGATTATCCCTACTATCCTGTCGCGTTGCCAGGTATATGATTTCAACCGCATCACCATTGCCGATACGGTCGCCCATCTGCAATATGTGGCCGGTCAGGAAGGGGTAAAGACTGAAGCGGAAGCGTTGAACATCATCGCTCAAAAAGCAGACGGGGGGATGCGCGACGCGCTCTCCATCTTCGACCAGACAGTGAGCTATACCGGAGGGAACATCACTTACCAGGCTGTGATTGAAAACCTGAATGTACTCGACTATGAATATTATTTCAGGTTGTCCGACGCCATCCTTGACGGCAATGTGGTGGACTGCCTGCTGATATTGAACGATATCCTCAACAGGGGCTTTGAAGGACAATACATTATCAGTGGTATTTCCAATCATTTCCGCGATCTGCTGGTATGCAGGGATCCTTTGACCGCACAGCTCTTCCAGGTAGGGGCCTCCATCCGTGAGCGATACATCGCAATGGCCCAAAGGTGCAGCAACCAATTCCTGTATCAGGCCATTGAAATATCGAATGAATGCGACCTGAACTACCGGCTTAGCAAGAACAAACGACTCCTGTTAGAACTGACGCTGATAAGGCTATGCCAGCTATCTACTCCGGATGGCGCATCCGCCTTAAAAACGGAAAAAAAAAGAACCATTGAACCGATAACCCCGAAAGAAAAACCGACACCAACAGATACCCGACAAGAGAGGGCTCCCGAAAAGGAAAAAATCTCTGACAGAGAAGACACCTCGCAAAAAAAGACAAACTCCGCAAAAGAAGATGACTCCAGAAAAAAAGATGTTTCAGGAACTGAACCCGATGTGCAGAAACCGGCAGCAAGCAGCATACGTAAGCCTGCTGAAGCAGCCGCGACACTGAAAAAGAGAACGGTTTCCCTCGCGGGGATGGGCGTGTCACTTTCCTCCATCTCAAATAAGAAAGAAGAAGAGACCTCCTCCTCCGCTACGGACATGCAACAGCACAATGGAAACAATCTCTTCACCGAGAATGAGCTGATAAACGCTTGGAAGGAATATGCAAACAACCTGGATGAAGAGAAACTTCTCAAGAATACCATGACGCTCTATCATCCCAGAATGCTAAGCGACACGCTGTTCGAAGTGGAAGTGAATACGGAGCTTAACAAGCAATACCTCACCGACCACAGTATCGCGCTTCTCTCTTTCCTGAGGGAGAAATTAAACAATGGCGATATCACCATGACCATCAGGATCTCAGAGGTGAATGCCATTAAAAAACCGCTGACTTCCCGTGAGATATTCGACGAGATGGTACAACAAAACCCTTCACTCCAAAAACTTTCCGATGAGTTCGGACTGGAACTGAGTTAACAGTCCGTTTCATCGGGTCGCCTCTTCAGGAAAAAGTCGAACAGGAAAAGCCATAAAAATCGTCCTCGATGAAAATCATTCTTTCCCTTTTTTCCATCCTCTGCTTTTTTTATTCATGCACTGAGTGCAAAAGAGACAAACGACCGCTGACAGGGAGCGGAGATACGACGGCAGGGTGCGGACAACCCTCTGAAATTGCCGGCACAACTCGAAACTACTGGTTTCACGATACCTTGGAAGTCGCTGAGACGACATCGGCAGGGAATGATACCATCATCGATGCCGATTATAGTTTTGAAGAAGCGATCGCCGGTACCAAAGCACCCCCGGGCATTATCAATCAATTAACCCTTTTCGGGGTAGTGTATCTCTCCACCGACGGAAAGATCCATTGCGGGCAGATCCTTTCCAACAAGACAATAGCAAATGATATCAAGAAGATTTTCAGGTTCATGCTTGACAAAGGTTTCGTCATTGAGAAGGCAATCCCTATTGTAAAATACGGCTGGAACGACAGTCTGTCAATGGAGGATAATAACAGTTACAGCTTCTGCTACCGCGACATTGCATATTCCAAACATGCGACGGGGATGGCCATTGACATCAACCCGCGGTTCAATCCTTTACGATGGAAAACAGAAGATCGTCCCAACAAACCCCAAGGAGCGGTACTGGACACCACGGTAAACGGCACCCTCTATCCCGGTCACCCGGTAGTGGAAGAGTTCCGCAGACTCGGTTTCCGATGGGGACACTCCTTTACAAAATTCCACGACGATCATCATTTTGAGAAAAAGTGAAAAAGTGGGAAAGCGGGAAGGCGCGTTTCAATTTCCCACCTTTCCACCTTACAACGCCCAATTCTCCCTGTCGAGATTCCGGTAGTTGATCGCCTCCGCCAAGTGCGGGGGTTGCACCTGTTGACTCCCGTCGAGATCAGCAATAGTTCGGGATACTTTCAGTATACGGTCGTAGGCACGGGCGGATAGATGGAGTCTTTCCATCGCTGCCTGTAGCAATTTCATCCCTTTTTGGTCGGGTGAGGCATATTCACGCAACATCCTTCCGTTCATCTGGGCATTACAAAAGACACCTTTCCTGTTTCTGAAGCGGTGCAACTGAATCTCCCTTGCTTTCACAACCCTATTGCAGATATCCGCGCTCCGTTCCGCCGGTATGCTGTCGGAGATCTTTTTGAACGGAACCGGCACTATCTCTATCTGGATATCAATCCGGTCGAGAAGTGGTCCGGAGACTCTGTTGAGATATTTTCGCACCGCCCCGGGAGGGCATACACACTCTTTGTCGGGGTGATTATGGTAGCCGCAGGGGCAGGGATTCATCGCCGCCACCAGCATAAATCCGGCAGGATAATCTACCGTGAATTTGGCGCGTGATATAGTGATCTTACGATCTTCCAACGGCTGTCGCATCACTTCAAGCACATTTCTACTGAACTCCGGCAACTCGTCGAGAAAAAGCACGCCATTATGTGCCAGGCTTATTTCACCGGGTTGGGGGTATGAACCTCCTCCCACCATCGCCACATCGCTGATAGTATGGTGGGGTGAACGAAAGGGACGGTTGGTCATGAGGGAACTGCCCAGGCCGGTCTTTCCTGCCACACTGTGTATCTTCGTCGTCTCTAACGCCTCTTCCAACGAAAAAGGAGGCAGGATAGAGGGCATTCGTTTTGCCATCATCGACTTGCCGGATCCCGGCGGACCAACCATAATAACGTTATGGCTTCCGGCAGCAGCCACCTCTAACGCCCGCTTCACATTCTCCTGTCCCTTTACATCGGAAAAATCGAACGCGAAAGAAGAGCGCCCTTCCAAAAACTCTTTCCGCAAATCGACCGTTGTAGGTTGCAACTTCTCTTCACCGTTAAAAAAAGCGACCACCTCGCGGATATTGTTTACTCCATAAACCTCCAATCCCTCTACTACGGCTGCCTCTTTCGCATTTGCCACAGGCAGGATAAACCCTTTGAATCCGTTCTCCCTCGCCATCAATGCGATAGGGAGCCCTCCCTTTAAAGGGAGAATGGTTCCGTCGAGCGACAATTCACCCATCATCAGGTAATCACCCAGCCTGGCGGAAGCCACGGAGCCGGAGGCGGCGAGGATACCGACGGCCAGTGGCAGGTCGTAAGCCGAACCTTCCTTCCGGATATCGGCAGGCGACATATTGATAACGATCTGTTGACGCGGGAATTTCAGCCCGTTCACTTCAATGGCGGATACGACGCGTTCATGACTTTCCTTCACGGAAGTGTCGGGCAGGCCTACCAGCATGAACCTGATCCCTCTTGAACAGTTCACTTCAATGGTAATGAGCGTTGCATCGATACCTTGCACAGCCGCTCCAAACAATTTGACCAGCATGTTACCAAGTCTTTTTTTCGCGGTTACTCCTCGGAAGAATTTCTGATCGCATTCGCTACTCCCTGCGCGGGAATATTGCGCACTTTGATATGGCCGTCAGGGGTGATCAGAATATTGAAGGGTATATATTGCACATTGTACGCCTCCACGATATCCGAACCCCAACTTCTTTTCTCGGGAACCACCCTCCAGGGAATGGAATCATTCTCCACATATTCCACCGGATAGATATCCGAATCGATGTACACAGTCAGGAACTCCACGCTGTCCCTATTGACTTGCCGGTAAGCTTCTTTCAGCAGATCGATCGTTTCGCGTGACTCGATTCCCGCTGTGGAAACGAAAGAGAGCAGCAGATATTTCCCATTAAACTCATGAGAATAAATATTTCCGCCCTCTTTATCTTTAAGCATAAAATAGGGCATACGCACCCCTTCAGCCGAACGGTTGATCTTTTCAGAATAGGATCTCAACCGGGCTGCGAACGGAGTATGGGTCACATTTCCCTGTAAATACGCCAGTACACGTTCCAGCGCCTGGGGATTGTCACTGTTTATGAAAAAATTATTGATAAGGATAAGACTGGAGAATCTCGCGGGGTTCTTTTTTATAAATTCTTCAGCTTGTGATATCAGTTCGTGATTGAGTAATTGCAACTTGGCAATCTCATCATGACGGATGACTGACTTATTGCCGATAGTGTCCCACTGCGATTCCATACTCAGGTTAAGCAACAACTGACCGCGTTGGGCAAGCAATTCCCGGTTTTCCGTCTTGAACAGCGTGAGATCATTATTAATCTCATTTCCGTTCACCTCAATGAGATCCGGCAATAACGCGTCTCCTTTCACTTTCAGGGTCTGACCCTTATCAGCAAAAACCACGGCAGCGCTCTCGTAATTATTCAGATAGAGCGAAAAGGAGGTAAGTGTATCGATCTGACTTTTGTAATTGAACTTTCC
The DNA here is from genome assembly GCF_003712195.1 of Proteiniphilum sp. X52. Classification (GTDB taxonomy): domain Bacteria; phylum Bacteroidota; class Bacteroidia; order Bacteroidales; family Dysgonomonadaceae; genus Proteiniphilum. The sequence continues at coordinate 8,501 of NZ_RDSD01000002.1, forward strand.
TTTTCCATCCACAGTGATGGTATCGATGGCAAGCGTATCGGCAGAAAGAAAGGTGACCAGGATATAGGGATTTTCCAAATTCGAAATCTCCCCCCTGATGAGCATCCCATCCCCATTTTTACAGGATACGACGGAATATAAAACAAGTAAGTAAACAGCTATTTTACAAAACCTTACCATACACCAACCACTTCTCTTCTCTCATTTTTACTGATACTCTGCCATCTTTTCGCAACTTGCCAAAAAACAATATTTATTCAGAAGGACAAAGATATTCTATTTTTTTATATATTCAATTATTTTTCACATTTATTTAACTGTTTTTTGTTTTTAAACGAGAAATCCGGAAGTGGAAGACTGTTTTGAATTTTTTCATCCATTGTTTTTAGCCATTTTTTGTGATGGATTTGGATTTTCATTCATTGAGATGTGGCGGTGCACTGGAAAGAAATGAAAATTCGAAGGCGCGGAAAAGGGCAAAAAACAAGATGAAAGAGTGGAAAAACAAGTGTGATATGATTTCTCGTGCAATTCTAAACAGTATCTGAGAAGAAAAAGATATAAGAGGAATCAGGTCGAGGCTTAAAAAGTGAGAGAATAAGAAGAGATCGATGGCCTGTAATGGGAAAATAAAATAAAATAATTAGCTTTGCGTTGAATAAACGGGTGGATATTATGTTTTTTTCAATTATTATACCTCTCTATAATCGTCCTGATGAAGTGGACGAACTTCTTGCAAGCCTCTGTGAACAAACAGACAAACGATTTGAAGTAGTAATCGTTGAGGATGGGTCTACCCGAAAAAGCGATGCCGTAGTGACAAAATATCGCGATAAACTCGATCTTACTTACTTCGAGAAGCCCAATTCCGGGCCGGGCCTTACCAGAAATGCGGGTGCGGCCCGGGCAAAATACGATTATCTCATCTTCTTCGACTCGGATTGCATCATACCCCCCGGTTACATAGGGACTGTTTCCCAGGCCCTCCGTGAGGAGTACGCCGATGCTTATGGGGGCCCCGACGCCGCACACCCTACGTTCACCACAATACAAAAAGCGATCAATTACTCCATGACCTCTTTCTTTACCACCGGCGGAATTCGCGGCAGTAAAAGGTCTTTGGAGAAATTCAATCCCCGGAGTTTCAATTTTGGAGTTTCCAAAAAAGCATTCGATAGGATAGGAGGATATGGTTCTATGCGCTTTGGAGAGGATATCGACCTTAGCCTGCGATTACTCAGCAACGGCTTCCGGACGGCACTTATCCCCGGTGCTTTTGTCTACCACAAACGAAGGAGCACCTTCGGGCAATTCTTCAAGCAGGTGTATAATTCTGGCATAGCGCGTATCAACCTGCATCTTGCCCACCCCGGATCACTGAAGACAGTACATCTGTTACCCGCCTTTTTTGTCACCGGTATGACATTAACCCTGATCCTGTCGGTCATCCACCCTCCGTTTCTTCTTATTCCGCTGTCTTACTCGCTACTGGTCTTCATCGACTCCCTCATAAAAAACGGATCATCCGGCGTGGCGCTTTACAGTATAGCAGCAGCCTGGATCCAATTGACGGGCTATGGCACAGGTTTTTTATCCGCCCTATGGAAACGGTTGATTTTGAAAAAAGGTGAATTCAAAGCGTTCGAAAAAAATTTTTATGATTAAATCTTCTCACCGTAGGCAAGGTCACCCGCATCCCCGATACCCGGCACGATATAGGACGATTCATTCAGGCCGGGATCAATGGCGGCAGCCCAGATAGTTGTTTTCTCTTCAGGAAAATTGGCGATGCAATAGTCTATCGCCTGTCTGCTGGCAATGATCGTGGCTATGTGGATATTTGCCGGCGTACCTTTGGTAAGCAGCGCCCTGTAGGTTAACTCCATACTGGTTCCTGTCGCCAGCATCGGATCGACCAGGATCAAGGTTTTCCCCTCTATCGAGGGCGACGCGATATATTCGATATGGATGTCGAACGACTGATGGCCGGTCTCTTTGTATTTCCTGTATGCGGAGACGAATGCATTTTCCGCTCCGTCGAAATAATTTAACATGCCATGATGGAACGGAAGTCCGGCCCTGAGAATAGTAGCGATTACAATATCCTCTTCCGGCACACTCACCTCAGCCATATCAAGCGGGGTGCTTACTTCAATTTTCTTGTAATGGAATCCTTTACTGATTTCGTAAGCCATGATCTCACCGATCCGTTCTATGTTTCGGCGGAAACGGAGCCGGTCGTTCTGAATGGTGACATCCCTTATTTCACGGATAAAAGAGTTAAGTAAAGAGTTACTGTCCGAAAAGTTGTTTACTTCCATTTTTATAAATCAATTTTATCTCTTCCAGCTTATCACGGTGTGGAACAAATATTTCCAATTCACGCAAGAGACAGCATAAGCAAGCTTATCCTCGGCTCGGTTGACTCGACGGGATTGTTCCGCTACCGACTGGACGAAGTAATTATTTCCGGAAAACAAAGGTAATGATTTTCTCTGCTTGGCTAAACTTTTCACCCTCTTTTTTTGTTGAAAAGCAGATCCGCGGATAAAAAACACCCAATTAAAGAAAAATTTCTTTAATTATTTTCCTGTTTAAAAGAATTTGTATATTTTTGTATGCCTGTTTTTAGGTTAGTCCACATGCAAGTTTTTTTCTTTCATAATATTAAACCCAAATTTTATCAAAATGGCAAATTTAGATTTGAGCAAGTATGGCATTACGGGCGATTTTGAAGTCGTTCATAATCCTTCCTACGAGACGCTTTACCAGGATGAAATGAATCCGGCGAACGAAGGTTTCGAGAGAGCTAAATTAACGAAGAGCGGCGCCACAGCCGTTTACACCGGCAAATTCACCGGCCGTTCTCCCAAAGATAAATTCATCGTTGAAGATGACATCACAAGAGACACACTGTGGTGGGATGGCACTATCAACCGTCCTTGTACCCGTGAAGCATTCGACTACTGCAAGGGATTGGTGGCCAACCAGCTTTCCAAAGCAAAAAAACTCTATGTAGTGGACACTTTCTGCGGCACCAACGCCGACACACGCATGAAAGTGCGTTTCGTGATGGAAGTGGCCTGGCAGGCCCACTTCGTGACCAATATGTTCATTCGTCCCTCACACTACGAGCTGGCCCACTACGGTGAGCCCGATTTCGTATGCTTGAACGGTTCGAAAGTGACCAACGACAAATGGCAAGAGCAGGGACTGAACTCTGAGAACTTCACGCTGTTCGACCTTACCCAGAGAATGCAGGTCATTGGCGGCACCTGGTACGGCGGTGAAATGAAAAAAGGCATGTTCGCCCTGATGAACTACTATCTGCCGTTGAAAGGAATTGCTTCGATGCACTGCTCTGCCAACGTGGGCGAAGATGGCGACGTGGCGGTATTCTTCGGTCTGTCCGGAACAGGAAAAACCACTTTGTCGGCCGACCCGAAACGTTACCTGATCGGAGACGACGAGCATGGATGGGATGAACATGGAGTATTCAACTACGAAGGGGGTTGTTATGCAAAAGTGATCAACCTGAGCGAACAAAACGAACCGGACATCTGGCGGGCTATCCGCCGCGACGCGCTTCTGGAAAACGTAACTGTGGATGATGAAGGTAATATCGATTTCGCTGACGGTTCCACGACTGAGAACACCCGCGTTTCGTATCCTATCTACCACATCAGCAAGATCGTTCTTCCCTCACGGGCCGGTCACGCCAACAAAATCATCTACCTGTCGGCCGACGCATTCGGCGTATTGCCTCCGGTGTCTATCCTCGACGACAACCAGGCACAGTACCACTTCCTCTGCGGATTTACTTCCAAACTGGCAGGCACCGAGCGTGGCATCACCGAGCCGCAGCCATCCTTCTCTCCCGCCTTCGGAGAAGCGTTCCTCACGCTGCATCCCACTGTGTATGCAAAAACATTGGTTGAAAAGATGAACCAGCACAACGCCAAAGCATATCTGGTGAATACCGGCTGGAACGGAACAGGAAAACGTATTTCTCTGAAAGATACCCGCGCCATCATCGACGCGATCATCGACGGTTCAATCGAAAATGCGGAAAAGGTACACATCCCGATCATGAACCTGACGGCTCCCGCAAAACTGGAAGGCGTTTCCGACATCCTCGACCCGCGTAATACTTACGCCGACAAGAGCGAATGGGAAGCCAAAGCCAAGAAACTGGCCGCCATGTATATCGAAAACTTCAAACAATATTGCGACAACGATGCTGCCATAGCATTGATCCCTTCAGGACCGCAATTAGACTGACAAGTTATTGGGAATTTGCCTAACGGTTAATTTTCACGGCGTATTCGTCGTCCTTTGTCCATAAAAAACCCGCTTCTCAGCTATGAGGCGGGTTTTTTCTTTGGTTTCGGTTTGTCACCGGACCCTGCTAATTATTTTTCAGTGCTCCGTGAAGGCACAGTGAAAGAGGATATCAGTAGTTTGTGATTTACTCTTCCAGTATCATGATCTCCACTTTCCGGAAGTCGATAGGATGTCCCTCGCTCTGCAGGGAGATAGTGCCACGGCTCAGCATTTTGTCGCCACCATTGAGTTCAACCAGCTTGGCATAAGTGGCGTCCCTTTCGTCGAGTTGCGGCTGAGAGTACTGAAGCACGGTATCGCCATTGACGATATGCCTGATCACTTCGTGGCCCCTCACCTCCACTTCGGCGGTAATCCAATCCTCTCCGTAAAAATAACCGGCAGAGGAGTTGACACAATGATCCAGAATCAACTCGCCGTCCATGACTATATGGGTGCCCGGCGTACATACATTCATATTGGTACGCTCCACCAGGGAGTCGCTGCCCAGCAACTGCACCTCGATGGAAGTAGGGAAATCCTGACCTTTCTCCATCGATCCGGGTGTCTGTCCGTGGATCATGATGCCGCTGTTTTTATATGCCCAACCGGGTGCCCCCGGACATTGCTCTCCTACAATACGATACTCAACACGAAGCTTATAGTGCGAGAACTGATCTTTGTAGAACAGGTGTCCGAACCGGTTATCAAATGAATCATAGCCCCCATCGTAGCGCACTTTGATCATTCCATCTTCTACCCGGAAGGTATTTCCGAAATTATCTCCCATTTCATATCCGGTAATTTTCGGTGTCCATCCGGTCATATCTTTACCGTTAAAGAGCTGTACCCATTCGGCTTCACCGCTGCTTTTCCCGTTACAGGAAACCAGAAATGCCATTGAAATAACACTGAAAAAAATGAATAACTTGCTATAGTTCATGATCGTGAGCGGTTTAAATAAACATTTTCTTTTTCTTCCCTTGCGCCTCACCGAAATCCAAACAAATTTGTTTTTGGCTTCGGTTTGTCGTCAGTTGTTTTACCGAGCGTGAAAAATATTTAATGTCATTGAATAATAAGGCACAAAGATAATTGTTTTTTCAAGTTTCGCAAGGTTTCCTCTTTAGTTTCACCCATTTCAAACCCATAGCCAACCGCCAGGATAGACTGTTAGTATATTTTTTGTTTTGACAACATTATTAAAGTAATTTTCTCGTTACAATATCACTTATCGATTTTTTTTATATGTCGCCTTGGCATACACGACAAACATCTGTTTATTAGCATATTTAGTTCTTTTTGTTCTAAACAGGCTGAGGCGCGGCAATTCTTCCGCGTCCTGTTGGAGCAAATAATTTTTGCGAAATAATCGTATAGTTTAACTTAAAAATCGACAGAAAACATCGATTAAAAAATCGTAAATAAAATCTTATTCAAATATTTATTGTTATTTTTGCTTGACTGTCAGGTATTTTTTCAATAGCGTGCGATAAAATGATCACGCCACGAAGGCTGAACACAATGCGCTTATAATCAATACGTTTAAGTATAGATACATTTTTTTACCGGATTGTTCTTGCCGTAATTCACTTAAAACTGGTAAAGTGTAGCAATGAAACATAAGACCTCAGTTCTAATTGTTAATTCCAGGGAGAAGACCAGCAAAGTCCGTCAGGTACCCACTCACATCATTATCCACTGGCGGAAATATGCGGCATTTCTCTCATTGCTTATCATCTGTTTTATCCTGGTTTCCGGTTTTCTGATCTATCAGAATACCAGTCGGGTTTATCAGGAAAGGCTGGACAGGGCCAATTATATCCGGAACCGGATCGATCTCCAGAAAGCCCTCACCGCTTTTGCCTCCATCGATTCGGGGATGTACCGGATCAACTCATTCCTTCAGGACAGGGGGTTGGAAAAGTTGAAAATGGACAATATGGGGGGGATAAGCACTGAATTTGACATCACAAATATCAATGATTTTGCCGATTTTTATCAAAAGCAGGTATTGGGGTTGGAGGAAACCTTAAACTCGGTGCCGATAGGCAAACCATTTGACGGAAAAATAACTTCGGAATATGGGTATCGCCGTAACCCGTTCACGGGAAAGAACACGGAGTTTCATGGGGGCATAGATTTTAAAGGCCAGGTGGGAGACAGCATTAAAACCACCGGTTGCGGGATAGTTACTTTTGCCGGATACAAAGGCGGATACGGGAGATGCGTGATCATTGAACACGATAAGAATCTCCAAACGTTGTACGCGCACCTCTGGCAGATCCATGTGAAGAAAGGTGATTATGTGCGGAGCGGACAATTTATCGGATTGATGGGCAATTCCGGCAGGAGCACGGGCTCACATTTACATTATGAAATTATTTATAACAGGAAGAGAATCAACCCTAAAAAATACATAGGTATTGATGAAGAGGAAGAAATTTATGGCTAAAGAAGAGAGAAAAAAGGATATCGGGGTTTCAAAGTTGGATTCCCTGCCTATCACCACCGTAGTCGGTAACGACATGGTTTTCAAAGGGGATATTCACGGTGACGGCATTGTCCGGATCGACGGCAAAGTGGAAGGAAACATATCGTCAAAACAAGGCATCATCTTGGGAGAAAAAGCAAATGTAGAAGGTTTTTTGGAAAGCGATCATATCATTATCTTCGGACATATCAAAGGCTCTGTGAAAAGTAAAGAACTGGTTTTAAAAACTACCGGATCGGTCCAAGGCGATATCGTTTCGGATTTGTTGGAAGTAGAAATGGGCAGCAAGTACGATGGAACCATGAAAATCGGGCAACAAGAAGTGTACAACGACGGCACACAGGGCAAAGCAAAAGGAGCGACAGAACAACAGGAAGCGGGAAAAACAAAGTGATAAACCGGAACTTGTAACGCTCTCCCCTCTTTATGGAACCCTTGCAGGACATTGACATCGCAAATGTATGTTTTGCCGTAAGAGAGCTATCAAAAACCCTGTCTTTTGTAAGGACAGGGTTTTAAGTAGCTCCGCCGGGAATCGAACCCGGATCTACGGTTTAGGAAACCGCTATTCTATCCATTGAACTACAGAGCCGGAAAGAAATGCAAAAGTAGTATTTTTCCCTTTATCCGCAAAAGAAACCGACATAAGAAAAGCGATTTGCACCACACACAGACAAACAATTTTCATTGTAAGTTGTTAATCAATAGATCCCAAAAAGTCATTACAAGAATTATGAATAAAATAGCTATTCTGTACGGTTCATCCGGCGGGAACGCAGAATCTGTGGCAAGGCAGGTGCAGGACCTGTTCGACGGAAACGCGGACCTATACAATGTGGAGCATGTCTCCATTGATGAAATAAAAGATTATCCCTACTTCGTATTAGGCACCTCCACGACAGGGATCGGTGATCTGCAGGACGATTGGGACGGATTTCTCCCGAGTTTTGCCGGAATGGATTTCACCGGAAAAAAGGTCGCCATTTTCGCCCTGGGTGACAGTGCTTCCTACTCGACCAGTTTTGCCGAATCGATGAAAGTGGTCTATGACGAGATAAGTGATAAGGCCGAGATTGTGGGACGTGTCCCTGATGAAGGCTACACTTACGACGATTCCACCGCTGTGATGGATGGCTTTTGGGTAGGTCTTCCCATCGACGAGGATAATGAGTACGATCTGACCGAGGAGCGCCTGACAAAATGGGTCGAAACTTTAAAAGAAGAATTCCCCTGACCGGGCTTGTCTATTCCTGCAATGCAGGGCTACTCCTTGCCCGATTCTCCGGAAACGAAGAAACTGTTTCAAGTGGGTAGCCACTATTGTTGTCGTATGAAATAAGGAGAACAAACTCCCTTCTTTCAGGAACAAGTTCTCCTCTTTCTTGCGCTTGAGGCAGGAATGGCACTAATCCAGTTCCTTTATCTTGATGTTCTGGAACCATACCTCATCACCATGATCCTGCAGGAGAATCAATCCCTCCTGGGCATTGCCGAAATTAGGCCAGTCCTTGTATTTGCTGTAGTTCACCAGTGCCTCCCACATCTGGTTGTTCCGTTGGTATTCGATGATCTTGACGCCATTGAGCCAATGCTCCACATGATTCCCCTTGACAATCACCATGGCGGTATTGAAGAATCCGCCACGGAAAGGTTTATCCTTGGGCGCGGGTATCAAGTCGTAGAGCGAACCCAGTGTACGGTTGCCTTCCACACCGAGTTTTGCATCGGGATGGCTCTTGTCGTCCAGTATCTGGAATTCACAACCGATAGCCGATCCTTCCCCTTTATTCAGGTTGGTATCCACAAAATATTTAATCCCGCTATTAGCACCTTCAGTAATCCTGAAATCTACTTTCAGCATAAAGTTCTTGTAGGGGCGGGTAGTAACGATATCGCCTCCGTTGGTGGATTCGCCTCCACCGCTTTTATGCACTTTCAGCACACCGTTATCGATAGACCATCCTTTTTGGGGAAAATGATCCAATTTCGCACCTCTCCATCCTTCGGTGGTCTTGCCGTCCCACAGCAGCTTCCATCCCTCCGCCGCTTCCCGTTCAGAGATCGTATTGGCGATGGCATTGATCTGCTTGACTTTATCATTTTCAGGGGTTCTAAACCGCTCCAGATCTTGTGTAAGTATCCTGATATTGCGCCAGGCGACACTCTTTCCTTCCAGGCCGGCATTACCGATAGAATGCACCTGCAGGGCAATAAAACCCGATGGTGTGGTATTATCCAGCAGGTCGGCGCAGGGAACGCCGTTCACCCATGTACGGATAGAGCTGCCAATAGCCTCGATGCGGGCTTTGTTCCACTCTCCGGTTTTGAATGCTTTCTGCCCTTCCGGATTGTAGTTCATTGGGTAGAGCCATCCGCGACGCGCTTCATCATAGACACCGCCCGTCCATGCCCTGGAGGAAGGATCGATTTCGAACTGGTAACCATGGACACGACCGTTCTGGTACTCTTTCAGGCTGTTACTCCGGAACTGGACACCGGAATTCAGACCCTCGTCGACCTTGAACTCAAACTCCAGGATAAAATCGCCATACATTTTCTTTGTGGCGAGGAATGTATTGGGAGTATTCATTTTTGAAATACCGACGATGGCATTGTCCTCTATTTTGTATTCCGCAGTACCGTTCAGTTTTTCCCATCCGCGCAGGTTACGCCCATTGAACAGGTTTTCCCATTTCGGTTCCTGCCCCCATGCAGAAATGGTTACTATCGCCACCATAGCTGTTATTACTATTTTTTTCATCATTGCTTTTGTTTGTTGAAGTTAGAAATTAGAAGTGGGGATTTTCCCGACTTGACTGTTGACTCTAAAATTTAAATCTTATAAAAATCTTCCCATCCTTTTCTGGGTGGCTCTCCGATGAGGTAAGCATCCGCAAAGGCATCGTTGGTCACCCTCTTGGTATTGCGGTCGAACACAATCTTACGGTTTAGCCGCTGTGCCGCCACACCCAGGCAAAACACCTGGCTCAATGGGGCAGATATCTCAAACGGGGAACGTGTTTTCTCCTTGCCTTGGCAAGCCAGTAAGAAATTGGCGAAATGGTCGGAAGGGCTCTTCGGCACTTCGGGGAGCTGTTTCTCCATAGCCCTCGCCTTCTCTTCCGGAATGATGCTTAGCGTGCTGCCATGCGATCCGCCCTTGAAGGTAAGCTCCTTGCTATAGATCTCTTTACCCGGATTCAACTTGGCCGGTTGTATCTTTCCACCTCCCACGGAAGGAATATTGGGATCGAGTTCCGACACACCGTATCCGTCGGGAACAGACGGGATATTGTCCAGACCATCATACCAGGTGATAACCAGCGGCGGCATGGTGCCCCGTGCCGGGAACTTGAATTCTATGGTGCTCGACATCGGGAAGAAATAATCGTTATGATCTTTTAGTTTCAATGGAGTGATTTCTTCCGGTAGACCCAGATCGAGGAATTCGTGCACCGTGTCGATAATATGCGCGCCCCAATCGCCCAAGGCTCCCATGCCGAAATCATACCAGCAGCGCCACTGTCCGTAATGGAAATCCTTGTTGTAGTCATGGTATCGCTGTGCCATCGACCATATATCCCAGTCCAATGTTTCGGGAATAGGTTCGGCAGCGGGGAATTTTTTGATATTGGGATCCCATCCGTGCCAGCGGCGCGGGTTGTTCATATGCGCCGTGACAGCCGTCACATCTTTGATAATACCAGCCTCTTTCCAAGCTTTAAACTGGAAGTAGTTGGCCTCCGAATGGCCTTGGTTACCCATCTGGGTGACCACATTCGGATACTTCTTTGCCGCTTTCAGGAGCAGTTCCGACTCATGAAAAGTACGGGTCAGGGGTTTTTCCACGTAAACATGTTTACCTTCGGCCATCGACATCATTACCGCCGGGAAGTGGGCAAAGTCGGGCGTGGCAATAGCCACTGCCTCAATCTCGTTACCCATCTTGTCGAACATTTCCCTGAAATCTTTGAACCGTTTTGCCTTTGGAAACTTGTCGAGTGCCTTCTTGGTATGTTCAGCTCCCAAATCAACGTCACAAAGGGCAACCACGTTGGCCAATCCCGTCTTGTCGAAATCGTTGATGATTTCCCATCCCCTGTTTCCAATACCGATATGGGCCAGATTCACCTTTTTATTGGCACCTGCAACCCTACTGTAACTGGCGGCACTCATTGTAGTCGATATGCCGCCCATGGCAAGCCCTGCGGATGCCAGAGCCGCGTTTCTGATAAATTCTCTTCTCGTTGTCATGATATGTATATATGGAGTTATAGAATTATGCAAACCGGTCTTTATGTGCCCACAAACCGAGCGCGGGACTTGAAATATAGTAGACCTCCTCTCCCTCGTCGAGCATATTGAAGCCCTCTTTGAGGCGCGAAGGATCATACTTCTGCATAATCTCATCGATATCGCCCCAATGGAAACCGACGCTCTCTATTTCTTCCCGGGTAAGATTCCAGGCCTCTTTGCCGGGACAGTAGGTGACGGAAAAACGCCCTTCAGAAGATCCGTGAATAAGATGTGCTGCCGCACCCAGATTATCCCTTAGTTCCCGGTTTTGGGATACCGCTTTCAAAGTATAATCCGTTCCGAAATAGCCATATTTACGGATCAGCAAATCAATAACTTTGTCTTCTCCGAATTCTTTCAATGCCGGGGCCAGCACGATCAGTTCACCCCGGTCGGCAATAGCCATCCGTGTGCGGTAGATCGATTTATTCCCTAACCAGGTGCTTTTAAATTCGGCAGGATCGAGCCATACGATCACCTTCTTCAATGGTTTTTCCACCATCACGAAGTTGACCTGCAAAGAGAGTTGGGCTGCGCGGTCGAACACCTCTGAATCGTCCCCCACAAACAGGCCGTAGGTCTGCTGCGCTCCTTCGGAATTTACCCCTACCACAGTCAGGACATACACAATGGGCAGTGCTTTCAAATACTTTTCAGTCGCATAGTTAAATACACGCCTTACCGGAGTATCCGATTTACCCATCATCCGCTCCATGCCATATACCGCCCCTATATAATGACTCTTGTTGATCCCTTCACTCCCGCCGGTGCCGACCAGGATATTCTTGTTGTAGTTGGCCATCCCCACCACCTCGTGGGGTACTACCTGTCCGATAGAGAGGATAAGGTCGAAACCGCCTTCTACCAGCAACCTGTTTACTTGTGCCGGCCAGGAGAAATCGACTTTCCCTTCCGAGATGTCACGTATGTATTCGGTCGGCACCTCACCCAAGGTGATCACATCATTCCGCCAGTCATGGTCTCGAAAAAGTCCTTTAGGGGTCTTCCCGAACATATGATCGATCTGTCCCTCGGTCATGGGGGTATGGGTGCCTAAAGCAGGGAGGATGTCGGTAAGTTTCTCACCATAATATTCCCACGCGATCTCGGTCAGTTCACCGGCACGACTGGGCAGGCGGGTATAATCGGGCGGAACGGCAAGCACTTTCCGCCGTCCGCCTAATTTCCGCAGTGCTTCATACAATCCACTCCTCAGATCATCATGAGAAAGAGCAGTCGTGGGAGAACCATTTTCGTAATAGATCATCCTTTTTAAGTGAAAAGTGAATAATTAATAGTGAAAAATTTGTAGGATTTGGGAAGTCGGATTTAAGATTTGGGATATTAATTCTCAACTGTCCATTCTCCATTGTCAATTATCAATTATCAAACTTCATACATTATCAAACTTCATACGTGGTAGAGGCAGTGTTTCCCCCGCGTCCTGTCCAATCGGTATGGAAGAACTCGCCGCGAGGCCTGTCTATCCGTTCATACTGGTGCGCACCGAAGTAATCACGCTGTGCCTGCAAAAGGTTTGCCGGGAGACGTGAGTTGCGGAACCCATCGAAATAACACAACGCCGAAGTAAGTGCCGGCACGGGGATCCCGTTCTGCAACGCCGTGGCACAAACCCTGCGCCAGCTTTCCTCCGCCGATAGCACGGCTTCTTTGAAGAACCCATCGAGCAACAGGTTTTCCAACGAAGGATTGTTATCGAACGCCTTTTTGATATCTCCCAGGAAACGGGAGCGGATAATGCAACCGCCGCGCCACATCAGCGCGATACCTCCGTAATTAAGGTTCCATCCATATTCTTTGGCTGCTTCCATCATCAGGTCGTAACCCTGTGCGTAGGAGATAATTTTGGCGGCATAAAGCGCTTTCTCCAGGTCATTGATGAATTGCGGTCTGTCACCTTTGAAATCGGATTTTTTCCCGGAGAGGACTTCCGAAGCTTTCACCCTGAGATCTTTTTGAGCCGAGAGACAGCGCGAGAAGACCGACTCGCCGATCAGTGTAAGGGGAATACCCAGATCGAGCGCCGTCACGGCAGTCCATTTACCGGTACCTTTCTGGCCCGCGGTATCAAGGATTTTTTCCACCAATGGACTTCCATCCTCATCCTTATATGCCATGATATCTGTGGTGATCTCGATCAGGTAGGAGTCCAGCACGCCGCTGTTCCACCTTTTGAACACTTCATGCTGCTCAAAAGCATCCATGCCGAGCAGTTCTTTCATCAGGTGATATGCCTCGTTGATAATCTGCATGTCGCCGTACTCGATGCCGTTGTGGACCATCTTCACGAAGTGGCCGGCACCGTTCTCTCCCACCCAGTCGCAGCAGGGAACACCCCCATCGACTTTAGCGGCAACCGCCTGAAAGATCTCTTTCACATGAGGCCACGCCTCCGGCGATCCGCCCGGCATCATCGAAGGGCCTTTGAGGGCTCCCTCCTCACCACCGGAAACGCCGGTACCGATATAGAGCAATCCTTTACCCTCCACATATTTGGTTCTGCGGATGGTGTCGGGGAAATGGCTGTTCCCACCGTCGATAATAATATCGCCCGGTTCAAGCAGCGGGATGAGTTGTTCGATAAAATCGTCCACGGGCTTGCCCGCTTTTACCAGCATCATCACTTTGCGTGGCCGCTCTAAGGATTCGACCAACTCCCACAGGGAGTGCGCGCCGATAAAATTTTTCCCTTTTCCCCGTCCGTTGACAAACGCATCTACTTTGTCAACCGTACGGTTGAACACGGCCACCGTATAGCCCTTACTTTCCATATTTAAGACCAGATTTTCACCCATCACGGCCAATCCGATCAATCCGATATCTGCTTTTCTATTCATTGCATATTATATTTCAGAAACTGTTTTGAATTTTACGAGAAATCATATCACATTTGTTTTTCCACTCTTTCATCTTGTTTCTTGCCCTTTTCCGCGCCTTCGATTTTTCATTTCTTTCCAGGGGCCCGCCACATCTCAATGAATGAAAATCCAAATCCATCGAAAAATGGCTAAAAACTCCCCGGTCTTCAACGGACCACTCTCGCATTGCCTTTCCAGATGCTCCATATCACCTGCTCATCGGCCGGCTGGGCATAATCTGTCAGGAAGGTAGTCGCCAGCGCACCGCTTGCCCAGGCAAACTGCACCCACTTTTCGGGTTCCATCCCTTTCAGGATGCTATAGAGCAATCCGCCCACGAAACCGTCGCCACCACCGATACGATCCATCACGTTGATCCTACGCAACGGCGCTTCGTGCCATTTCCCGTTTTCATAAACAATAGCACCCCAGAGATGCTCATTGGCGCTAATCACCTCACGCAGCGTATTGGCAAAGACCGAAACACCGGGAAACGCTTTATGCGCGTTCAGGATCATCCCCTTGAAGGCATCCAGCGCTCCACCAATATTTTCACCTCCTGCTTTCGGCCCTTCCACGCCGAGACACAATTGAAAATCCTCTTCATTGCCGATAACTATATCGGAAAGAGAAACAATCTCCGTAAAGGCTTCTTTCAGCTCCTTTTCCCGGCCCTTCCAGAAGGTAGCCCGGTGATTCAGGTCGAAAGAAATGACCGTACCTTGCTTTTTGGCATAACGCGCTATTTCGAGACAGAAGTTGCTTGTGTCGGGAGAAAGTGCCGCAATAAGGCCGGAAAGGTGCACCACTTGTACGCCTTCCTTGCCGAAGATCCGTTCCAGATCAAAATCTTTCACATTCAGCGTTTTTCCCACTTCACCTGCCCGGTCGTTCTGTACCCGCGGGCCACGCAATCCAAAACCGCTGTCGGCAATATTGAATTGATGCCGGTACCCCCAGGGATCGCCCTGGGGCACCTCGGGCCCCTCGTACTCCATATTGCGCGCCCTCAGGTCAGCCTTGATAAAAGCAGCGATCGGGCTATCTTTCACGAAAGTGGTGAGTACCTTTACAGGCAGACCCAGATAGGAGGAGATACTTGCCACATTGGTCTCCGCGCTGGTCGCCTGCATGCGGAACATATTGGCACTCTGCACCGGCTGTGCGTCTACCGGCGTAATACGTACCCCCATACTGGTAGGTACCACCAATGAATATTTGAATTCTTTTTTTAATGTTAAAGACATTTTGGTTGATATGATGATTTTTAATTTGATGATTTACTCAATGGACAATCGATAATCGACGATTGACAATGAAGCATTGAATGCTGGAATCTTGAAATGATGAAATTCCAAATCCCATCAAATACTGAACGCGTCGAAACCTCCGTCGACGATTGCCACCGTTCCCGTCACAAATTTCGAAGCGTCACTCACCAGATAGTGGAGCGTGCCTAACAGGTCTTCAGGATTTCCAAATCGGCGGAAAGGGGTGTGTGCGATAATAGTATTCCCCCGCGCAGAATAAGATCCGTCGGGATTGGTGAGCAACGTCCTGTTTTGTTCCGTAATGAAAAAGCCCGGACACAACGCATTCACACGAAAATCCTCCCCGAATTTAATAGCCATCTCGCCTGCCATATATTTGGTAAAGTTGGTCACTGCTGCTTTGGCCGCTCCATATCCCGCGACACGTGTCAGCGGACGTAAAGCTGACGCGGAAGAGATATTCACGATATTCCCCTTTTTCTCCCTGACCATGTATTCGGCAAAAACCAGTGTGGGGACAACCGTTCCCATCAAGTTCAGATCGACCACCTTCCGGAAATCGTCAGCTTTCAAATCGAAGACAGTATTGTCGGGACCGATGGTCGCGCCCGGCATATTTCCACCGGCACCATTGATCAGCACCTCTATCCTGCCGTATTTGGCCGCGATTTCTTCCGCATTTCTCTTCAGCACCACCTCATCAGTCACATCGGTTTGAAGAAACATGGCGTCCCCTCCGGCAGTTTTTACTTTTTGTGTCAGTTCGTCGCCTTTTGCCTTGTTTCGCGCCAGTACCGCCACTTTCGCACCATGCGCGGCCAGATACTCCACCATGGAAGAACCCAATACTCCGGTCCCACCCGTGATAACAATCACTTTTCCCTTAATATCAAATAATTCGTACATAATTTATTGATTTAATGATCCGGCAAAAATAGGCTACCTGTTCTATCTTTCAACCTTATTTCCCGTAAAATCTTCTTCTAAAATCTTCTTCATTGAATCCAGTGCCATGCTAATGTTAAAATGCCAGACCTCTCTGTTCATATCCTACGAACCGCAGGACTGATTCTTACGAACCAATTGACAAAACAGGCTTAACATGACACCAGCTTACCCTATATATTAAACAGTCTCCTGAGATGCCGGTCGTAGATATTCTCTTCCACACATCCACCGATTACATCGGCATATTTGACAAGCAGGTCGGTATATTCGCTTCCCATTTCCGCGGCCACTTTATAGGCCACATGAATGAGTTGACGGAAATTGGAATTGTAATCAGGATGTCCCGGTATATGCCGGAGCGTGTTGGCAAATTTCTCTCCTGTCCATCCGTTTACCTCTTCCACGGAAGGCAATTTCGATCCATCGATATCAATCACGTCGGCATAGGGGCCGCACAATTCTTCCTGCCGGTTGTATGAATTCTCATATATCTTTTTTGCCAAGGCAAGGCCCTCTCCTCCTGCCACGGCTAAACCGATCACCTCTTCCAACCAGGTGGTGCCGGCAGTTTTCAGATGTAATCCCTTGTCATGCCTGGCAATGATACCGGCCATGACCGGGTAGATGGAGAATTTATCGCTTCCCGAGTGGACGCTCAACTTCAACTCTTCCGGCAATCCGAATTCCTTCACTGCGAAATCGATCACAAGCACATCTTCTTCAAACTCTTTGGCAAACTGTGCCAGATCTCCCACGTAATCCACCCCCTTATTGAACCGGCCTGTAAATTTGGGTGCGATGGTCTGGGCGGGCACACCCTTGTCTGCCAGCATTTTCAGAATAAAAAGCAATTCCACGGGCGTCTGCGGCGAATCCACCTCATCCATCGAAACTTCCGTGATGAAATTGCCTTCCCCCTTTTCCTTCTTCAGATAGGCATATATCTCCGATGCGTGCTGTGTGGCGGCAAGGAATCGGGCGGCGATGCCACGCAATAACTCCTCGGTCACATTCAAAGGCTCCTCCATACCGGGAATTTGCAACCTGCCCATATATTTCTGACAGGAAGCGACAAAAGCGGCTACTTCCTCCGGACTGCTCTCACTGCCGATAAAGGCAGCCACATCCAACGTGAAGAAATCAGATACCTCCACATATTTAGCGACCGTGCTGAGATTGATATGGTCGGCATCCACAAAATAGAGCCCTTTGAAATCCAGGGCACTGACAGCCTCGTCGGCCTCCCTGCGGGTATCTGCCGGTTGTGTGCCCACATAGATATGTTCCCTGTTAGATTTGTTCCATACCGGACTGATATCCAATCCTCCTTTCTCATTCGCTTTCATGACAGCCCTCAACTGCGCCTTTCCCTGGTGTGTGAACCTATCTCCTACTCCTATACTGTATTTTCCTAATTGCATAATGATTGTTATTTTTCTTGTTGTTTACTTGCAAATAAATGGATGGTGATTCTAAAATCTAAAAAACTCTCTTGCATTGTTATAAGATATATTCTCCACCATCTCCCCGAGGAATTTCATTTCCGAAGCGGGCAGCAGTCCCTGCTCGACGTCATTCCCAATGAGATTACATAATATCCGCCGGAAATATTCGTGACGCGGATAAGAGAGGAAACTGCGTGAATCGGTCAGCATCCCCACAAAGCGACTCAGCAGTCCCAGATTAGAGAGAGAGTTCATCTGCGCCTCCATCCCTGTCTTCTGATCAAGAAACCACCATCCTGAACCGAATTGCATTTTTCCGGCGACCGAGCCGTCCTGGAAGTTGCCGATCATGGTAGCGATGAGATCGTTATCCCTGGGGTTCAGGTTATAAATGATGGTCTTGGCCAACCGGTTGTCTTTGTCGAGTTGATCGAAGAAACGGCTCATCGCTTTTGCCACAGTAAAATCACCGATAGAATCGAAACCGGTATCTGGGCCGAGTTGTTGGAACAACCGGGTATTGTTGTTACGGATTGCTCCATAATGGAATTGTTGTGTCCATCCTTTTTCCCAATCCATCACGGCACCCTCATAGAGCATGGCCGATTTGAATTTCAGGATATCCTCTCTTGCCAGCTCTTTCCCACCACACACTTTATCGAATATCCGTTCAATTTCGGCCTGGGTGTAGGGTTCGGCATAGAACTCCTCGATACCGTGGTCGGAAAGTTTGCAACCCGCGCCGGCAAAGAAGTCGTGCCGCTTACGAAGCGCCTCAATCAGGTCGCTGAACCGGTGGATGGTCACACCCGACGCCTCGGATAATTTTTCCAGGTAGGCGCGGTATTCTTTCGGATTCTCCACAGCCATGGCCTTGTCAGGACGCCAGGTGGGTAAAACTTTAATACTGAAATTCTCCTCTTTCAGTGAAAGATGATGCTCCAAGCTGTCGGCAGGATCATCGGTAGTGCAGACCACCTCCACTTTGAATTTTTTCATCAATCCCCGTGCAGAGAATGCCGGTGTACGCAACAGCCCGGTACATTGGTCGAATATCTCTTTTGCCGTTTCGGGGTTCAGAAGCTTATCAACACCAAAAGCTGTTTTCAATTCCAGGTGAGTCCAGTGATACAACGGGTTCCGCATGGTGTAGGGTACCGTTTCAGCCCATTTCTCAAATTTTTCCCAATCGGAGGTGTCTTTACCGGTGCAGTACTTTTCTTCCACACCGTTAGTACGCATGGCACGCCACTTATAGTGGTCTCCTTCGAGCCATATCTGACCCAGGTTATCGAAAGCGTGATCCTTGGCGATATACTCAGGGTTCAGATGACAATGGTAGTCAATAATAGGTCGCGTTTTTGCATGTGCATGATACAACTCTTTCGCCGCATCTGTTTGAAGCAAAAAATCTTCATGAATAAAACTTTTCATACCAAAATTATTTTAAAATGGATATTTTCCGTACCAGGACTCACTGTTGTCGTACACAATCCATACAAGTCCCCAAAGTTATATATTTTTATTTGATAATTACCGATACAGAATGATTTAATTTTCTCACCATCTCATCCGGACATTTCCGGAATTCTTTTTCATTTTTTTGGATGACCGCGAGCATTCCGGCTATTTTATTATTTCTCAGAAAAATGGCAATAACACGGTCTGTATTGATTTTATAATCCTTTGTTTGACCAACTGGCGCATGACTTTTTGTATTCGCTGGGTGTCATATTAAATTTCTTTTTAAAGCATTTGGTGAAATATTTGGCATCGTTGATACCCACCTTGTAGGCAACTTCCTTTATGGTATAGTCTCCGTTTTGGAGAAGTTCTGCCGCATGTTGCATCAAAAAGTCCCGCACATATTCGACAGGTGCCAACCCTGTAAGCCCTTTCAGTTTTTTAAAGAATACCGTACGGCTCATACCCGCTTCCACAGCCATATCTTCTATTACAAAATCATTATCGCCCAACTGTTTCTCAATAAAAGAGTTGACAGACCGGATAAAGTCAATATCTTTCTCATTGACAAGCCCATTGGCGAGGTTTTCTTTCCTGAACGGAATTGGGGATGTTCCATGGGTCCTGTTCCTGTAATATTCCTGTAACTCGGATCTCCGTTGCAACAGGTTTTTCACCCTCACTTTGAAATAAGAGACGCTGAAAGGCTTGGTAATGTACTCATCCGCGCCATGTTCAAAACCATCCAGTTTACTGTCCAATGTGGCTTTTGCGGTGAGGAGCAAGAAGAGCACATGGCTCGTCAGGACATTCTTCCGGATATTTTCGAGGAACTCGATGCCATCGATTTCCGGCATCATGATATCGCTCACGATAAAATCAGGGATAAGCTCCAATGCTTTCTCAAAACCCTCTTTTCCGTTCGAAGCTTCATGCACCTCATATTCATCTTCGAGGATGGAGCGGATAAACTGCCGGAGATCGTCATCATCTTCCACGATGAGCACGCAGGGGGTATCACTGATCTCTTGGTGGAGTCGCGTGAATTCATCAGCAACTACCCGCAAACCTTTGTTTTGGTCTGGCAACATGGAAGCGGAAGCCTCGTCGATGATCACATCGGCTCCAAAATGGGAAGTGCCTGTTTTAAACAAAATGGCAAAAGTACTCCCCTTCTGCTCATCACTCTCCACTACTATCCTGGCGCGGTGTTTGTCGGCCATCTCTTTCACGATAGACAACCCTATCCCGGTACTGGGTTTGCTTGGATCTTCATTAAAGGACTCAAATCTCTTGAACAGACGCTCCTGTTTATCTTTCGAGATACCGATCCCCGTATCTTTTACCCGGATGGCCACCTCATTGTTTTCATTGTAGACAGACACCCGGATGGTTCTTCCCCGGGGAGTATATTTAAAAGCATTGGAAAGCAGGTTGACAATAATCTTTTCCACTGCCTCGGTATCAATCCATACCGTTTGAATACCGGCCCTGTTCTCGAAACTATAATCGATCCCTTTTATCTCCGCATTTTTGATATAATTGCCATAAATATTTTCCACAAAAGAGGCTATTTCCACTTTGGTCACCTTTAGCGGCGATTGTTCCATCTTTTGGAAGTCGAGGATCTGGTTCACCATTTTCAGCAACCTATTGGTGTTTTTCCACACCAGCGAAAGTTGATCTTTTACCGGTTGTGGTGTGGTTTTGCTTTGCAACAGGTTTTCGATCGGGGAGACGATCATTGTCAACGGAGTGCGTATCTCGTGCGAAATGTTGGTAAAGAAACGTGTTTTGATCTCCGACTCCTGCTTTTCCAGCACGATCTTGTTGCGCATTTTATAAAATGTGTGGAGTATTTTGAACGTGACATATAAAAGCATGATTGTCACCAAAGTGTAAATAAGATAAGCCCATCCGGTGGCCCAAAACGGGGGTAATACCTCAATGGAGAGCATCCTCTCGTTGTCGGCCCATACCCCGTCGCTGTTGGTCGACTTGACACGGAACAGGTATTTTCCCCGCGAGAGGTTGGTGTAATTGGCTGTCCGTTGATTGCCGGCATATATCCACTCCTTATCGAATCCTTCCATCTTATACATATAGAGTATATTTTCCGGATCGACATAATCGAGGGCGGCAAATTCTATCCCGATAAAATTCTGGTTATGCTTTAGCACTATCCTATCCTGTATATTGATATCTTTTTTGAGCACTCCCTCAGGGGATATGGGCAGATTCCGGTTAAACAGCTTGAATTGCACAAGTGCCAGATAGGGACTAAAGGTATTGTTTCTCACATTCTCGGGATTAAAAACAACCATCCCTTGTGAATAACCGAAAAGTATTCTGCCGTCACGTAAACGACACCTTGAATTTTCGGAAAAATTGTTCCGTTTCATCAATCGTTTGATCTCACTGAAATTCTCAAATGTTTGTTCTTTACGGTTGAATTTTGTCAATCCTCCTTCACTGCCGATCCAGATGTTGCCATTATTATCTTCCTGCAGTGAAAGGGTAATGTTGGAAGGTAATCCGTGTGCCGGGTGGTATGTCTCGAATGAAACCGGGAATCCCATACTATCTGTTTCATTAATTTTACTGATACCTCCCCCGAAAGTGCCGATATAGGTCTCGCCTGTCTCTGTTGTACAGATATCCATGATATCGTTGGCCGCGATACTGTTCGAATCGCTGGTATTTCTCGTATATATTCTAAAATCTATTTCCTGAGGCTTTTTAAAATCGGCATCGAACATGATGAATCCGAGAGTCGTTCCCACACAGATATTTCCGTGTCTGTCTTCCGATATGATCCTTATCCGATCAGCGTGGTTGAAGGGAAACCGGGTAAGATCGTTGAGATGGTTGATAACCCGCCCTTCACCGGAATGGAGGATCAGATTAAGCCCTCCTCCGTAAGTGCCTATCCAAATATTTTTGTTTTTATCTTCGAAGATGGAATACACATCATTGTTGTTCAATGAGTATCTGTCGGAAGGATCATTACAGAAATGGTACACTTCAAAACTGTTCCGTTCATTTCTGCGGATAAGCTTATAGACACCCTCCCCTTTTGTGCCAATCCATATATTTCGCTCCGAGTCTTCAGTAATACAATAAGCTATTCCGTTCAGGGGGATACCTCTCCCAATTTCTCCCTGTTGCGTGAGAATACCTTTCTCATTCAATCTGGCATCATAGACATGTATCTTACCATCTTTCGTGGCGGCCCAGATATTCCGGTAAGAGTCTTCAAAGATGGGACGGACTTCGTTACTGATTGTCGAATTATCGTTATCACTGATGGATAATGCTTTGAAGCTGGAATCATCATAGAAAATCACTTTCTCCAAGCCGGGTGAGCGGGTACACATCCACAAGTTACCCTGCCTGTCGGAATAGGCAGAATGCAACATATTGGAAAACAGGGATCGAGGAGAGGAGGGCTCATTATAGAAGGGGATAAGCTTCTCTTCCGTTTTGTCATACACGGAGAATCCCCCTCCTCTGGGATGAACCCATAAACGGTTTTCCCTGTCTTCGAAGATAAAAAAATTGGGCAGGAAAACAGAGGAAACAGCGCTTTCCACATAAGGTGTGTAATGAAAATATTTTCCGGTATAGGGATTGAATTTTGAAACACCCAGCCTATCGGTCTCCAACCAGATATTTTTTGAACTATCGACATAAGGTGTCATTATTTCATCGAATTGCATTGCCGGAAAAGTTTTGCTGTTGTACAGGTCCATTCTGCCGTCGTGAGTAGAGTATATAACAAAGCCGCTGTGGTTGGATAGAATAAGGATCTTCTCGGAAGAGAGCTCTTGTATGGAAATAATATCGGATGTCAGTTCGGTGGGAAGTTCCTCAAATGTGCCCCGTTTTGGGTCATATACCCATACAACTCCTTCTCTTGAACCGAACCAGAGTTCATCGCCGAATTCCATCACACTGAAAAAGGGAGTCTCCTCTTTCAAATTGCCTTCGGACAAGGAATGGAAATAAAAGAGGGGGCCGGCACCATCCGCAGGTAAACAGGTCAATCCTTTATCGGTGAGGATCCACGAGTTCTGGTGCATATCTTCATGGATGGTATGCACAACGTCTCCGCTGAGATTACGATCCCGGATACTATATACCTCTGCATTGAACAGGGAATCCACGATTGAAATACATCCTTCTTTTTCCGATAAAAGCCAGACCTTTCCGCTTTCGGTAGGAATAATCTGGGATACGTAATAGTTTTTATCTTTATAGGCTTCTATGGAGTTTGTCCCCATAAAAGATTCCGTATCTACATTAAACCGGTATGCCCGGTTATCATAAGAGAGAACCCATATATTGTTGTGTTTATCTTCATACAATCTGTCTACTCTGCTGCTTCGGGATTCGAATGGGCCCGATGGTAAATGGTATGTGGTAAATGTGTATCCGTCAAATTTACTCAATCCATCCCAAGTACTGAACCACATAAAACCTTTACAATCCTGCAGGATATCAGTGACGGTATGTTGGGGAAGTCCGTCCTCAGAGCCGTAATGCACGAAGTAGGCGGGGGGTTGGGACATGACGGTTCCTGTACCGAGAAGGAATATTGATAAAAAGAGGAATACTATTTTCAACTTTGGTTTCATTCTATTGCCAGAATCACAAGGAATAACAACAACTAATCCTGTTTTCATTGTAAATTTGATACGTATACAACTAAAGTAGAGACATTTAAATATCGCGACGGATTCCACAGATTGAGATAAGCGTAAAAAGAGTAGGTGTCCAAAGCGAAGCGAGTTCCACTCTTTTAGCGAATATTTGCGATAAGCCAATTGAGCAGGGCCGAGCTTGCTTGAACTATGCCTTGGCGAGCAAATATCTAACTTTAGTGAACGAAAGCTATAATGGATCACAAAACATTGTCAGACGAATGCTTTAGTTGCAACCATACTGCTTACAAAATTTGAATAACTAATTCATATTCTCCAAATGTAGTGAAAATAATAGCAAACCCATGTGAGGATGGGGCAAAAATTAGTTAAAGGATAGACACCCTACTCCCAAAAATCGGAACCCAATACTTTTTCTTTGGAATAATTTTGGACTTCCGTATCTGTAAGTTGATGTGACCATTTTACCCGTGCCTGCGTGGCAGCACCTTCCCCGCGATTGCCATACTCCACAAAACGGGCTGTGGATTCATTCTTCTCGTTATTCCAGTTATTCCAACCCTCGGGCTTAATGGTATTGCCCAGTTCACATTCTATAAAAGCCACATGGGCATAGGGGCGCCACGGACGACCGAGATGGAATGAATGTGCCTGCTCTCCGGTTATCCTGCATTTGCGGAAAACATATCCGAAGGGAGTATTCCGCGGTGTGGAGGCGGCTGTCACATACCCGTTCCCCTTGCACACAATTTCACACTCTTCGAACCAGGCTGTGGATGCCCCGAAAATAAAGTCAACCGTCCCCTGTATGTAACAATTGGAATAGTACTGACGGCTGAACGCTTTATGGGTATAAAGCGTATCCTGAAAGCCGAGAAAACGGCAATTGTGAAAACGTGCCCGGTCACTACGGACGATAATCGCTACTGCCTGCCCGACGGGCCCTGCGGCATTCTCGAAGGTTATATTTTCCGCCTTGAAGAGATCGGGACAAACATACATGCTGGCTGACCCCGATGTGCCTATTTCATCACCGAAAGGACTTTTCTTTGAAGCATAATTATTGTACGACAGGATGGTTCTGTACTTGTCCTCTCCAACAAGGGTGAGATACTGCTTCGTATCGGGAATAATGATTTTCTCGCGATAGATACCATTGCGGATAAAAATGCGGGTAGGCCATTTCCGGAAATCAGGAACGGCATTCACTGCTTCCTGTACCGTCCTGAAGTCTCCTGTCCCATCCTGGGCCACAACGATATCATAATGGGATCTGTCGATGACAGCCGGTTCGTCAAAGAGCTTCCACAAGAAGTTGGCCATCAGGTTGACAGCAGAGAGATGCCACGGGTGAAAAAGCCAGAATGTGTGGGGCGTATCTTCGAAAGTATGTTTCTCGGAATAGATGCCAAGGCTGTCCAGACGGCGAATATACTCATCACGCCCGTTGTGGAACCGGGCGATGGAACTGTTGATAAAACAGACCGGTGCGGAATGGGTGCCTACCCAATAAATTGCCGAAGCATCTTTCCATACTTCCGGTTTTTCGCTGTATGCCCCGTCCAACCACAATGCATCTGCCGGCATCTTGTCACCCGCGTTTTTCGCCTTTTCCGCCCTGTCGACGGTTTCTCTTTCAATAAATGTAGAGATACCATCGATATTAATGACTGCTTTGATAAGATTATCCCTGTTCTTTGTGCCTATCAGCGCCGCGAGTTGTCCTCCGGCAGAACATCCTGATACCGCAATTTTACCCGCATCGAAACCGTACTCTTCCGCATTGCGGCTGATCCATGAAACGGCATCGTTCAGGTCATCCACAGCTGCAGGATAAAGTTGTTCGGGTGAGAGGCGGTATTCTACCGTAACTGTTGCAAATCCTTTCCGGGACAGATGTATAGCCAACACCTCCTGCATATCGGGAGAGCCGGAATTCCACCCGCCCCCGTGGATCATCATCACCACCGGATAATCATGCTCATCTGCAGGTCGATAGACCGACAACCGCAATTCCCGGTCGCCGTATTTCGTGTCCCCGACAGTCTTGTAAACGATATCCGGATAGACATTCATTTCGTGGCTACCCTTTGCCTCCGCTATCCGGATAAAAGGAAACCGTTTCACCTCTTTTTGATACGAACTTTGAAGGGTGTAGCTCGTGTCACGTGGCAACCCGTTTATCATTATAGTCTGAGCCGTGAGGGGCAAAGTGCTGAAAACAGCGAAAAACAGTATCCGGATTATCTTCATATGCTCCTATTATTCGACCATAAACCAATCGATAATGGCTCTTCCACCATCGTTATTCTTTACAGGACGCGAACAGACAAATCCCATTTTCGCCCCTATCCATTTGCCTTCTTTCGCGTTGAACGGTTTCCCGAGTGTATGGAATGACCTGCCATCGGTACTGTAGCTAAACAGGCACTGTGTGCCAGGCGTCACACTCACCCTGAAAAAGAGGGTGGAGTCATTCAACGACACCTGTTCGTTCACCGTTTCCTTACCTCCTCTATCGGCCTGTAAGCATTCATTCTGAGAAAGGACAAACCCTTGTTCCGTTTTCTGGAAGGACAACAGCGCATAATCCATCCCCATCACTACAAAGCCGAATCTCTCACCGCTGATCGCCGCCGACGGATGGAACGTTACCTTGGCGGTGGCTGTAAACCGGTTCGAAGAGAATTTCTGCAACAAAAGGTTGGGAACATCCCAAAGACTGGCATAATCATCAGGTACAGGAACAGAATACAAGTGCAATGTCCCGGTACCGGCATCTGCGAAATGCCACCAGTCCATGGGGTTGGCATGCCATTGCCATTGCAATCCCAACGTGCCGGAGTCGAATTGATCGCTCTCGGCAGGTGTTACTATGGGATGGTTTCCGCCCACGCGCGGTTTACGATGGATAGCAACAGGCTCACCCCAACCCTTGTCATCTCTATCGATCCCGATGACCGGCCAGTCATTTTTCCAGACCATGGGTTGCAAATGGACAATTCGCCCAATCGCACCGACATCCTGAAAATGGTAGAACCAATCTTCTCCCATCGGCGTATCTACCCAGGCACCCTGATGTGGGCCGTTGATATCGGTATTTCCTTGCGCCATGACCACCTTACGCTCGTACGGACCAAATACGTTCTTTGAACGCAATACAATCTGCCAGCCGGTTGCCACACCGCCCGCGGGAGCAAAAATATAATAATAACCATTTCGTTTATGGAATTTAGGACCTTCCACAGTAGGATCATTTTCATGTCCATCATAAATGATCCTGCCGGCAGAAACAGCCCTGGTTCCTTCGCTGTTCATCTCCGCGATGGCCAATACACTCTTTATCCCTGCCCGGCTTCCCGCATAGGCATATACCAGATAAGCGTTCCCGCCATCGTCCCACAACGGGCATGAATCGATCAATCCTTTTCCGGCCATCACCAACACCGGATCACTCCACGGACCGGAAGGATTTTCCGCCTTAAGCATATAAATTCCATAATCAGGATCGCCATAATAGATATAAAACTCACCGTTATGGTGACGGATCGACGGCGCCCACACCCCATTCCCATGCTGAGGATGGGAAAAAACGGAATCCGGTTCCAACCGGTCTATGGCATGGCCTATGATTTTCCAGTTCACCATATCCTTCGAATGCAGTATGGGCAATCCCGGAACAGCATTGAAACTCGATGCGGTCATATAGTAATCGTCCCCCACACGGCACACGTCAGGATCAGAATAATCGGCATAAAGGATAGGATTTTTATAGGTTCCATTTCCTAAATCGGCGACCCAGGATTTCGAGATGCCTTGCTGACCATACAATGAGATGGCCAAACAGCACAAAATAAATACCAATGCACTATTTCTCATTCTTTTCAAACTTACTTTGTAAATTTGGATATTCTCCCGCAATGGTATAACAGAACCAAGTTTGCCTTCTGCTCATTGCTTATCGAAAATATTCAATGGTCATTGAGTAAACGAACCAAGGGGGTTAATCCCTGTTTTTTCACTTCACTCACGAACAGCTGCGCCACTCCACGAGCACCCTCCTCATTGAGATGCGTATTATCATCCAGGCCGTTAGGGTATAACCTGCTCACCCCGGGAGGAAGCTTATGAAAGAATGCGTTTGATCCCTCTACTCCTGCATTTTGTAACCATTCCGAGGTCATCTCTTCCATATCTATCAACGGTACATTGGTCTGTTTTGCCACAGATCGGATGATATCGGGATATTCACCGTGGGTGGGAACAAGATGGCCGCTGTCGTCAAATCGCCTTCTGGCCACAGGAGTACACAGGACAGGATGCCCTCCGGCATCTTTGACTTCGTTGACAAAAGCCACGAAGTTCAACCGGAATTGTGCGGGCATGGTATAACTCCTTTTTGTGACCACCCCGTCATTGTGTCCGAACTGGATAATAACAACGTCACCAGGGGTTATATTGTCGTAAAGTTCGGTCCACAACCCCTCTTCAATAAAAGTGCGCGTGCTCCTGCCGTTACGACCATAGTTCAGCACTTCTGTTCCCCCGGAGACCAATTCCGGCAACAATTGCCCCCAACCTCTTTCAAGGAACGGTTCTTCAAAAGTCTCACCTGTGATTGTGTCTGTCACACTTTTGGACAGCGGCTTATCGGCCATCGTGGAATCACCCATCATAAGAATCTTGGCTGTTCCCTCTTCCCCACCGCTGCAGTTAATCAGTATCATCGAAACGATCAATAAAATGCACGGAATAATTCTGGATCGCATATCACTGATATATTATTTCCGATCTATCGACTTCGGGGGCTATCTCCACCTGATCCTGTGGCAAACCCGGGAGCTGTATTCCTGAGTTCTGGCTTCCGGTTATCCTGGCCGCCTTACCCGATTCATTGACCTCGAAAGTGAGATTGGTGCTCTTGAAATTCTTCACATTATTGAATAAATAGGCAGGCCCTTCATCCGGAATCACCGTCACATCCTTGAAAGTAATATCTTTCGATTCCGAAAACTCGGCACCATAACGTGCAGTAATAAATGCATTTTCGAGATTGATATTCTCTATATTCATCTCGGAAAGCCCGTTGAAGAACATCGCCCTACGGGCATTTCTCGATACAAGATTTTTCACATAGATATCTTTAAATACCGGAGTTTCCTCAGTAACCGGGAACGGTTGTCCGCCGGCAGGTGTTGTATCTCCATCGTCCAACGACTCCGATGCCGATTTACCACCGTAAAAAAGGTCGAACAAAAACGACTCGGTTAGGATGTTATACATATATATGTCTGAAATGTAGATGTTCTCCACTACCCCACCACGACCACGATTACTCTTGAACCGGAGTCCGACATCGGTACCGAGGAACTGGCAATTTTTCACAGAGATATTTTTTACGCCCCCCGACATTTCACTGCCGACAATAAAACCGCCATGTCCGTGGAATACTTTACAATTGTCCACGATCAGATTTTCAGTGGGACGGGCACGGCGGCGGCCATCTTCATCCTTCCCCGATTTGATACAGATGGCATCATCCCCCACGTCGAATATGCTATTCACCACAATTGAATTGACGCACGATTCCAGATCGAGGCCGTCTCCATTTTGGGAATAGCTGGGATTCTTCACATATACGCCATCAATGATCACATTTTCGCACATCAATGGATGAATATTCCATGCCGGGGAATTTTCAAACAGCACACCATGGAGATAGACGTTTTTACATTCAATAAAACTTACCATCACCGGACGCAGAAAATCCTTTATCTCAATCCATTGTTCTTCAGTCATATCCTGGCGCGGCACATTCATATCGCTCATCAGGTGCCCTTTCAGCGACCCTTCGGTAGGGAACCAGTAGTTTTCGTTATGTACAAAGCCACCGGAAGCAACCACTTGTTTCCACTTCCGATCGGGCACCTTCTCTTTTTTCAGTGGACGCCATGCTTCGCCGTATCCGTTGATGGAGCCCTGGCCCGTAATAGCGATATTCTCCAAGTTTCTTCCTGAAATGGGTGACTGGCAACGGCGTGTGTCCAATCCCTCGAATATGGTTTCCACCAGAGGGTAAAGGTCGAAATCGGGCGAGAAAAGTATCAAAGCCCCTTTTTCCAAATGCATATTTATATTGGAGCGAAAGACAATAGGACCGGTAAACCAGACTCCTTTGGGAACAACCAGCGTACCTCCGCCTTTCTGTGAAAGAGCCTCCATTGCTTTCTCAAACGCTTCGGTATTCAGCGCTATACCGTTGGGATTGCCACCGAAATCAGCCACATTCACCTGATTATCGGGAAATACCGGCGCATGTATATAAGGCATTTCAAAAGGAAGATCCTCGTATAATTGGGCATATTTGTAGTTCTGTGCCTGTTGTGTATTACAACCATATGTAAACAGAAGTGCAAACAATACAAGGAAATTAATTTTCTGCATAATATCTATCCAAGTTAATAATTAGTGATCAAAAAAAAGATTGTTTAGTTCTACATCCACAAAACTATTATTTATTGAGTAATAAAGTAGCGTATAAATTGGTTTTATAAGGCAGACAGATTGACTTATCTCTGAAATATCGATAATAACGCTACTTGGATTTGGCATCCATCAAAGGCTGAACCAAACTATGGATATATACTTCGATATTGGTATATCCGGTACTCAGATCATGCCCGGAAGAGACATCCTTTTCAATATCAAGGCCGTATTTCATCTTCCAGTCATCGGGTATTCCGTCTCCCGCGCTGTTTTTCGGCACTTCACTGCTCTTATGTTCCGGCCATCCACCCACATCTTCCTGAGAGTCTATGATACCCTTGGTACTACCGTTAGATCCCTCGTAGGTATATGTGCCATTGCGAACCTCCTCCGCTATACGGGCATCAATTGCGTCGCGGACATAGGAGGCGCCTCCAAATTCGAGCACGAGCTCATAGGCCTCTTCTGCTGAATGTGTGGTTACATTATTCTCAATCGGAAGAGGTTCCGACAGGCGCATGGCCTTCTTATCGGTATCCGAAACTGTTCCGTAGGAACCATGGAACTGGTTGTATACGCCGTATGTCCAGTTATCCTGCGTGGCACGGTCACTCCCGGCCATAAAGTTAGCATCGATAAAGAACTTACCCCAGATGTCATAGGTAGCTTTAGAAGGATCCTTGGTATATTTGTCTATACTGATAATACGCTCCCGGTGCCGTGAGGCAGGTCCCGGCTTATAATAATTGCCTACAATATTGATATTCCCTCCTTCGGCACCATACGCGCTGTTATTTCCCCAATTGTAAATCACATTATTCCGGAAATCGACCAGATTGGTAAGTGCAAAAGCATCCCCCTCATACTCGCCGAATCGCGGATTACGGCTGTCGTGATGTGCAATCAGGTTATGATGAAAAGAGGCCCTGCGCCCTCCCCAGATAGCGCCGTAACCATGCGCTCCCTTCTCATGGAAAGAATTACGCAGGCTTTCCGTTATATAACACCATTGCAGTGTAAAATCGGTATTCTGGTAAAATGAGACACATTCATCTGTAGACCAGCTCATAGAGCAATGATCGATGATAATATCCTTCTGAAAGCGGCCGCCCAATGCGTCTGCCTCGGCACGAAGGCGATCCCCCATTCGAAAACGTATAAACCGGATGATCACATTTCCGGCATCCACATTCACCTCATGATTGGCAATGGTGATACCATCTCCGGGAGCAGTTTGCCCGGCGATGGTCAGGTCACCGTTCTTTATTGTAATACGACTCTTCAGCTCAATGATACCTGACACTTCGAAAACCACGATGCGCTTGCCGCTGGCAGACAGGGCAGCACGCAACGAGCCGGGTCCGGAATCATTGAGGTTCGTCACCTTAATAACCTTACCACCTCGTCCACCGGTAGTATTCTTTCCAAAACCCTCAGCCCCGGGAAAGGCAAAAGCCTCTTCTTCAACAGGACTAGGCTTGTAATCCTCTTCTTCTTTGGGATCTGTCCGCTCTGTGTCGGGATCTGCTCTTGCGTCATCTTTTGAACAGGAAAGAAAGAAAAAGTGAAATATAACCAATAGTATACATATCAGGAGACTACGTTTTTTCATTTATTTGAGATTTTTGCCGATCCACTCCATGATCGAATGCCCGGTCTCGAGTGATATCCAATGCTCGTTCATCGGAATTATCAATGCCTTTTTATTGGCATCGAGGATATTATATACAATATAACTGGTAGTAGCCGGACACATACTGATCTCTCTTATGGGGTGTGGTAACCCATAATATGTCAGACTGATGAGGATAGTTCTGGGCATAGGTGGAAAAATCTGATACCAGTAAAAAGAATACAATGAAATAGATCGGTTTCATTTTTCAATCTGT
Organism: Proteiniphilum sp. X52; assembly: GCF_003712195.1. Lineage (GTDB taxonomy): Bacteria > Bacteroidota > Bacteroidia > Bacteroidales > Dysgonomonadaceae > Proteiniphilum. The sequence continues at coordinate 40,660 of NZ_RDSD01000002.1, forward strand.
TTTGTGTAGCGGGAAAAGAAAAAGAATTCACAGGGAAAGGCGGTTTTCTTTCCCTGTGGCATCTTATCCATTACCACCAGCGAGGATCACCGGGTTGGCTTTCCCCTCCAATGGTAATATCAATAATGGAGAAATTCCCTTCAGCCGGATTCTCGAACAGTTCGTCCGAAGTTTTCAGATAATCTGAAATACCCGACAAAGGATAACCCGAAGCAACAGAGAAGTCTGCAGTCCTGTAGGAGTTCGATACAAACGGACTTTCAATTTTCGGATTGGTACCCCTGGCTTCTACGGCTGCATCCGACGCAGCAAATATGGAATTGCTGATCGTAAGCAAATCCGGCACATTCCCTGAACCGTTAAAATGGATAAGGTATCTACCTGATGCCAGAATATCGTAGAAAGTACAGTGATCTATTTGTAATGAAGATCCTTTGGTTCTGACCGACAGTACATGCGTATTCTTCACTTTGTAAATTGTACTGTTGCGTATGTTGATATTCTTTATCAGTGAACTGGCATCTCCATTCACAATACCAAAGTTACCTACATTATAGATCACACATGAGTTTATATCCACATCCTCCACGGTAACAACTCCGTTGGTACGGAATATTCCCCTGAAAGAGTGTACCGTACAGTTCTCCATCCGGAACATGGATATATCCCTGGTATGGGTCGGCTTATCATTAATCACATAATCGGCATCACCATCTACCCCTTCAATATAAAGATTCTGCAACCACACTTTAAAACCGGTTCCCAAAGGATCGAACCTTAATTCTCTCACCTTCAGATAGGGTTGCGAGTCTGTAGCGGAGGGTAATCCCCACAACGTAAGTGATGTGATATGGGCAGGAAGAGCCCATGTAGCGCCTATCTCATAGCTCGAGCCGGCTGGGAGAACCAGTACTACTTCCGATTCAGTCACCTCTTTCAGGTACTCCACAATATCCTCATCTCCCGTCAGATAATATCTCTGCCCGTCTCCGGAAACCCGTGGATAAGTCTTGAATGCCGCGCGTCCCCGGATCTTATCGTCATTCATAATTGACACTACATATTCGGTATCGGGTTCCAGCCCGGTTAGATGCACTTCACCATTCGCGATTTCTTCGGGAGTGAGAGCTGTCCTTGTCCTTTCATTGTCTATCGTGACTATATAATGGGTCACTTTTAATCCCGGCTCCCATACTAAGGTGGCATTGTCTTCACCATAAGCGAATGAAGAGACGATCTGTTCACTCGGTGTCCGGAAGGTAATCGCCGCCCATTTCGAATCGGGCAGATCCTTATCGGATATGGATTTAATACGGGCCGAATATCTTGTCGAAGCATCCAAATCGGAAATAGTAACAAGATATCTCTCCGACGAAGCAGCATCATCGGGCAGCATGTCCTCTTTCACTATTTCAATGATCTGCTCGATGGAATTGAATTCCAGACTATCCTTGCTCAACTCTACTATATAAGACCTGTCATTCGGCACCCTTGAGTAGCGGAGTTCAACAGAAGTAGAATTCAACCTGGAGGTCTCAAAAAAGACCGGCGTGAACATCCCGGCTTTGCTTTCATCCACCTCCCAATCATTCACTTTATCCACACAAGCCGGAAACAGGATTATTACACTTAACATAAGAAGCCGGATCATGACTTTATTGGTAATAGAATGTTTGTCCATTGTAAAATCTTTTTATAGTGTTAATAACCGTAAGAGTTGGATAATATTCCCTGATAATCACTTATTACACTACTGTGAATCGGGTAGAGATATCGATTATCACATACTCCGTTATACTCTTTCAGAAGCCCGGAACTGAACAGTCTGACCCGGTCTTTGTAGCGGACTTTGTTTTCATCCGAGAAATTCGTCATCCATACTACTCTGGTATAGCCCTGATTTCTTACTTCATTATTGTCCAGATCATCCAGATCTGGTCTGGAGGTATAGAAATTGATAGCATCCATATCCAGGTTTTCATTATCGCTCTTATACCTGTAATAGAGATTTACAGGAAATGCGTCATACTCCTTATCCATTATTTTTGCTACATTCCCGTCAATCATATCGTTAAATGCGTCTCGTTGTTCCTGGATTTTTTCCTGTAACAGATTCCATCGTATCAGATCGAACTTACGGATACCTTCACCTCCGAACTCCCACGCGCGCTCATTCACGATAGCATCAAAGAAATCTTCTTTGGAAGTAAGCGCATTCACATAATTATCCACTTTATCCACAGCGTTGGACACACCATTAAATGCCCTGGCTCTTACCTCTCTCAAGGAATTTTTCGCCATATCTGTCGGTCCGTGCAATTCATTTTCGGTCTCGGCATACATCAATAACACGTCAGCATAGCGCATTCCGATCCAGTTGATACCATATCCCCATTTTCCATTAGCAGCAAGGTTTTGGGCCAGCCATCTCGAATTTTGGCTCATCCAACGTTGATCCCATTTCGCAAAGTTGTAAGAGAGTGGATTCGTCTGGAAAAATTCTCTCTGCTCACCGCTCGAATTACCATACATGGAAACCGCCACCGTGGCATTTTTGCGGGGATCGTTCCTGTCAAACGAATAGTAATAATAAGCACTTGTATTCACCACATTGGAGTTATTGCCATATCCGTATTTGGAGTTGGTATAAAAACGGACACCTATACTGTAGCCGATCTCACCGCTCTGCGAAAGACCCAACGCCACCTCATACAGGTTTTCGCCATTTAAACCGTCTATTACAAGAGAATTGATATCTTTCCAGATGTCCAGGTAATTTTGTTTCAATTGATATCTTCCTGATTCAATGATCTCTTTGCACTGCTGATGGGCAATCTCGTAATATTTCTGCCAATCGGTTCCTCTTTCAGTCGGAAATCCGGGTTTATCCCTGAGCGCATATCCTCCGCGGGTGAGGCACATACGAGCTATCAACCCCTTAGCAAACCCCTTTGATATCCGCTCTGCGGTACCATACGAAACAGCACCGGCGCTCTCTCCTATCCAGGGAAGATCGTTCTCTGCTTCAACTAATTCATTGATCAGGTAGTCAAGGATTTTATCCCTGTCGGTCTTGGGCAAATAGACATTCGACAGGTCGTTACTGGTCGGTTCGGTCTTGAAAGGAATGTCACCCCACAACCTTGTCAGTTCAAAATATCCCATTGCTCTTATCACCTTTGATTCGGCCAGCAAAGCCTTCATCGCGCTTTTTTCACTTTCGGTGCCGGATTCCAGCAGGGGACTGTTCCCTATTCCCTGTATCACGAGGTTGGCCCTTTCAAGCATCCGGAATATATTGGTCCACTGCAGGACAGAATTTCCCGCTGTAGCGTAATAATTGGAGCTACCTCTGTTGCTTGCCTGGTTGTAGCTGTTTTCATCGGCACCCACAAATTCTATATCGTTGTTGGTGGTCCAGTTGATCGATAAGCGCTGGGCATACATCTGTGCATCTGCAACCCTGTCGTACAAACCCTTTACGGCCGCTTCTGAATAGTAGATAGAGGAATAAACGGTTCCATCGTCCAGATCGGACGGACTACTGGTCTCAAGAAAATCATTGCAAGAACTGAAAAATACTATCAGTGACGCAATACACATATATATAAGTTTCTTCATGATTGTTTTTTAAAAAGTGATATTAATTCCACCTACAAAAGTTTTTGCTTTTGGGTATGCTGAATAGTCGACACCCGGTGTGAACGGCGTATTTGTACGGGTGCTTACTTCTGGGTCGGGACCGGAATAGTTTGTCCAACAGTACAAATTATAGCCAGTCGCGTAAATCCTGACAGACTCGATCAGCCATTTTCTCGAGAGTGTGCCTGGTATGGTGTACCCGATTGTCAGGTTATTTAATCTCAGGAATGAACCGTCTTCTATCGCCCAAGAATGAAGCGCAGTAGTTGTCATAAGCGGATGCCAGATAGTTTTTCCCCCATTCACCTGTTTAAGCAAATCGGGGTCAGCATTATTCCCGTAGTAAATATTATTTCCGGTTGCCGGGTCGATCGTCGTAAAACGGTTTTCCAGACTCATAAATCCTCCCAAGTTCTGATATTTACGGCTTAACAACTGTGCTGAATAGTCCAACTTGTTGGCATTGTAAATATCATTTCCATACGACCAGTTGAAAAAGATGGCGGCATCGAAACCTTTATAGGCAGCGTTGAAACCGAATCCTCCGGTATGTTTGGGCAAGGCATTCCCGATGACTTGACGGTCGTTCTCTGTAATCTTGTTGGTTCCGTCGTCTGCAATCTTTTTGAATTTCAATGCTCCCGGACCAAAATAATTACCGGCGCTGATCATGGCGCTGTTATCTGCAACCCCATCCTTAAGATCCCATACTTTCCGCTCTTCGTTCCAGGTGAAATCGTCGAAAGTGTACATGCCGTCGGTAATATAACCGTACATCTGACCGAGTGGGCGGCCTTCTTCTATAAGAAAATCGTAATTCGGTTCTGCCGAACCATTCCATGACGATCCGTATAATTTAGTTTCACCCGGGTATCTCATCACATTATTTTTATTGAATGCGACATTAAATGTAGCTGACAGGGAGAAATCGCGGGTATCTACCAGATAAGCATTCAGCCCGATCTCAATTCCCTTATTGGATGTTTTGGCCACATTCTGATATTGCTGGTTGTAACCGGAAGTACTGGGAATTGGTACGGCCACAATCAGGTCATCGGTGATATTGTTATATATATCGACAGTTCCCGAAAGGCGTTGATTCAATACTACGAAATCGATACCAAAGTTAGTCGCTTTGGTGGCCTCCCATGTTAAACCATTACTTTTTAATGTGCCAGATGGAGTAGCGATACTTGTAGGGGTTTCGTTCGGATAAAACACGGAAGAGGTACCCAACACATAGGTCTGCCGCCAATAGGGATTTACCCTTGCATTTCCCACAGCACCATAGCTCAACCTGAATTTAAGATCATCGAGCCACCCTTTTTGAGATTCTAAAAAGGCCTCCTCCGAAGCTCTCCAAGCAAGTGCTCCTCCCGGGAAGAATCCCCAGAAGAGTCCCGGTCCGAATACACTCGTTCCATCTTCACGCCCGGTGAGTGTGAGCATATATTTATCTTTGTAATTATAGTTGACGCGCCCTATGAATGAGACCATCCTGTTGGGCTCTCCAATAGTGGTACGAAGCGGTTCAGCCTGTCCGGCGCTCATCGCAGCCAACACCTCCGTGGCCGAAAAGTCCACCGGGAAGTAACGTGCTTCGATAATCTGATTATTCGTTTTTGATTCGCTGGCTTCCTGTCCCACCAGCATATCAAAATTGTGCTCCTTATTGAAGTTGAACCGATACGATAATGTATTGGATATCTTCCAAGCATAGCCCTTCCTATCTTCAATTCTCGCTACCGGTTGCCCTCCGTAGTTTTTGGAAGTACTCGTACCGTTTGTCCATACATTGTCGGTTTTATTCTTCCGGTAAATATAGTTCATATTGCTGTTGAAAGTAAGGTTATCAATAATCTTCCATCTAAGCGCTCCGGCATAAGTATTAGTAAACTTATTCTGGTTCTTGTATTCATTTTCAATATTCTGTACCGGGTTATTCAACAAACTGTTGGCTCCGATACCGGCCTGATCATCATCGTCACTGATACTCGGGTCGAATGCGGCAAGACCTTTAGTCGGCTGGTATTTCACCGCATCGCGCAATTTGGTATTGGCACCCGATCCTGATGATACGCTGGGGCCGATGATAGTCTCGTCGGCCAGACGCACATTAAAATCAAGGCTGACATTATCATTTAGCTTAGTATTTACTTTAAAGTTCAGATTGTTCCTCTTATAGCCCGAGTTGATCATTATATAATCTTCGTCGTTACGCGACAGATTCACACTGAACGTAGTGGATTTGGTTCCTCCGAAAACACCCAGATTATACGTCTGCTGGACACCTGTATTTCCGAATACACGAGCCTGCCAATCCGTTCCCGGATCAGCCTTATAAAGCTCCAGATCCTGATATCTCCCATAATAGTTCTGGAAAGTATTTCCCTGATCGATCTCATACTGGTAATAGACATATTCGTAGGGACTCAACACTTCGAAAAAGTCGGTGGCCTTTTTAACCCCGAAACTGGAGTTTAAGGTGACAGAGACTTTCCCTTCACGTCCGCTTTTGGTGGTAATGAGCACTACCCCGTTCGCACCTTGTGCTCCGTAAATAGCGGTAGAGGCAGCATCTTTTAATATGTCTATCGATGCTATATCCGAAGGCGGTATATCGCTGATCGTGCTCACCGTCATGCCGTCTACAATAAAAAGAGGATCATTATTTTGCGAGATAGAGGTTCCCCCACGTACCCGAATACGTATTTCCGCATCGGGTGAGCCTTCCGGTGTAGTCACACTCACGCCGGCAAGACGTCCGGTCATCGCTTCCGCTACGGATGCCACAGGGGTATCTCTCAACGCCTTATCGGATATAGAAGCTACGGCTCCCGTCAGATCCCGTCTGCGTGCTGTTCCGTAACCAATCACAACCACTTCGTCAAGACCGGTGACATCTTCCTCCATCACGATCTTCACAAAGTCCCCTTCGATACGCGCTTCCGCACTCTTCATGCCGAGATAGGAGACTTGCAAAATTTCTGCCGACGGCGGGACTTCCATGGAAAAATTACCATTGATATCGGTGGAAGCACCTGTACTGGTCCCTTTCAACTTCACATTTGCTCCGATAACGGGTTCATCATTCGTATCCATCACGACACCTTTGATCGTTCTGGTCTGTGCGAAGAGATTCACCACACAAAAAGTTAACAGCAAAAAAATAACTGAAAACCTCATTTTAGTCTTCATTTCATTCATACATTCACATTATAGGTTTAGTAATTAAGTTAGATTAAGTTAATACAAGCCTTTATAGCCACACCTCATTTGGATAAAAACAACAAGTCTCTAAATAAAATCAACACGGATTAAAAAAACATTTTTTCTATAAGTAAGAGATACAAATTAGTTTCCATTATTTTTTGTTGCTAATGCGCTAATTTTCAATCGAGTATCCGGACAGATAGTTTAAACTGATTTCGACCGGACACTTAGTATATATAATTTACATTATCTTTGAAAAATTTGTGATGGTAAAATTATTGCATATTAATGAGATATTTAGTGGAAAAATTGGTTTTACTGCGTAGACATTTTGGTTTTTGCTTTGTCACTGATCAGTGGTTATTTGATTTTTTTCGTTTGATAAAAAGGATTCGGATCTCAGTTTCCATCTCCGAAAGGGTCAACGATATCTTGCCTTGGGAGTAGATGTTCAATTCTTTCACTTTTCCCTCTTCCCATTCCAAGTTTATTTGATTTTTAATAACGTCCCAATTTTAATGCGACACTAGTGGCTAAAAATAAATCTACTTACCCATTCAATAAACAGGCAAGTAGATTTTGTTGAAAATTACTCTAAACAAGTATTATTAATATCCAGGATTCTGATCATCGGAACTCAACCCTTCATTGATATCAATAGCCGATTGGGGAATAGGCCTGTAAAGTTTCTCACCGATAGGATCTGATCCCAGATTGCCGGAAAGATAGTCATAGTTGTAGGTATAGAACATATCTTTCAGCATGCCTGTACGTCGTAGTTCGGGCCAACGTCCAGAATACTGGCCAGCCAGTTCTTTTCCGGACTCTTTCAGGTAGGCTTCCAACGCACCTTTCTGTGAACTAGGCAACTGAACGGTTAAAGGAGAACCATTCCTCGAATTGGCTGGGCGGGCAAGCACCCTGTTGAGATAGGTTTGTGCTTCCGAATAATTTTCTTCACCGATGCACGCTTCAGCATATAACAACATGGTTTCGGAGAGGGAAGCAAGTACAATATCCCGGTAGCTCTGAGTCTGACTAAAGACCACTAACCGGTCCATATCGAACTTCTTAATCCCCGGCTGACTAAAGTCATTATTGAATCCTGAACGCCAGTAGGTCTCATTCTCTTTTTGGGTTGGAAAATGTTCGAAAAAGGGGTATATCCTCAAATAATTGCCCCCGTTCGGGTTCAATGCATTCACAGGAGGTATGTCCGCATACTCGGGGCACCATTTCTGTAAGAATTCCTTCGCACCGAAGATCAGATTATTGTCGTTATCTGTCATGGTCACATCGTTAAACTGACCATTCGATACGCCCTTGGTCAGTTGGATATAGTCTTCAAACATCTCTTCCGATCTCTCCCAGGCACGCGGGTAAATAGCGGTAATAGCATTTACCCCGGGTATATTTCTCCCCTGATAGTAGTCATAATAATGTTCCCAGATTGATAACATGAAAGTGGCTTCATAACGTGTATCATTTTTGTCAAACCATGAATTTAAGGCCCAACTGGGATATAGGCTGCCAGCCATGTATTTGTGACCTCTTTCGTTACCCCCCAGATAAGGGCCAAATACAGACTCCTGGTTGTTACCGTTAGTGGTACTTGTTATGGATTCAGCATCGTATTGTATGGAAAAAATAAATTCTTCGTTATTCTCATTCGAAGGGCTCCACAATTCCTCCATGCTGTATTTCAATTCTCCTCTGCTCGAGATCACACTTGATGCATATTCTTTTGCTTTAGTAAAGTCGTTTTGGTTCCTTAGATCCCATCCCCGGGTCAGATAAACTTTTGCCAGATAATGATTGACAGCATCTTTGCATATCTGTCCGTCTGTTTTGGTTTGAGGCAGAGGACCGGCCAGGGAACTTTCCAGCTTACCAATCACATAATCGTAGGAAGCCTCTAAAGACATTCTCGGCATATCCATCCGGGGGGATTGTGTATATTCATCATTGACCACGATGCCTCCAAACTGCTCAATTAATAGAAAATGCAGAAATCCCTTAAGGAAATCATATTCTGCCTGATACAGATTTTTATCGGCTTCGCTGATATCGGCTATAGAGAGATAATGTTCGGCAGTATTTACCTGTTGCAAAACATTATAACAATCCGAATAGAAACTGCTTACATCGCCATTGGTATCGTATAAACGCACATAGTCATAAATTCCGTTCTCCGTCATACCTCTCGGCATTTGGTAAAGGTCGGTACCGGCCAATAAAACCAACGGTGCTTCGCTGTAAATATTCCTCAGGCTGCTGTACACATTCACTCTCAGCGTTTGGTATCCCTCTGCCGTTGAGTATAAATCAGCATTTGAAATACCCGCTTTATTATCTTCATCAAGGAATCCGCTACAGCTATAGAATGAGATTACTAAGATTATTGAATATATGATTGGTTTCATTTTGATTAGAATTTTAAATTAATACCTAGTTGATATGTGACAGTGGAGGGCCCGTTCCCGTTTTGGAGAGAGGTAGTTGCATATTCCGGGTCCCACCCTATATAATCGGTAAAAGTAAAAGGATTCAACACGTTCACATAAACCCGGGCATATGAAATACCGGATCTGTGCAGCAGATTTGCGGGGAGTGAGTAACCCAGCGTAATATTTCTTACTTTCACGAATGAGGCATCCTGGTATCTTCCGTTGCCACCATAAAAATTACCGGTAAACCCGTTTATGGGGTATTGGGCATTCGGCGTTTCGGTGGAAGTTCCCCATGGCGCCCATACCTGTCCGTTCTCATCGATGGAGAATGGCATGCTCCAATCAAAACGGGCTACATCGCCCGGAATATAATAATCCATATTCACTTTGGGGCGTCCCCGTTGATTATTGCCTGCAGGACTGAATTCAGCCAGAAAATTATCGTCAAGAAAGACTCCCTGCCGGGTATATATATTAAATCCGAAATCGAAGTTCTTGTAAGCCAGATTCGAGCTAATACTACCTGTCCATTTCGGATCGATTTGTCCCAGAATAATCCTGTCTTCTGTCGTCATTCTTCCATCGCCATTGGTATCTATCGCCTTGGCATAACCGGGTTGGAGGGCTCCCATATCGGTGCGCTGTTGTGCGCTCATCGCAGTCCATTCAGTATGACTGTATACACCATCTACCAGATAATCATATATCACATTGATCGGTTTACCAATAAATCTGGCTTCATTGATCACATCTTCCTTCTTTCCGTATAAGCTCCGGATGGCATTTTTATTCATTGCAAAAACAAGTGTGGTTCTCCAGTCCCAATCTTTTGTCTTTACGTTGAGGGTGTTCAATGTGACTTCAAAACCCCTGTTATTTACAGAACCTATGTTATCCACCATACTCGATACTCCCGACTCAATCGTGAGCGTTCTGTTCATTAATAATCCGTCTGACAGTTTATCATACAAGTCGATAGTCCCGTTAACCCTGCTATTAAAAAAAGCAAAGTCAATCCCGAAATTAAGTTCTCTGGTCTTTTCCCAGGTCAGGTTTGTATTTACCGGCGCTCCGGTACCGAAACCGGAAACAATATTCCCGTTGAAATCATAATAAACAGTATTGCCTGTATTGGGTGCTGCCTGCGTACCATACGCCGAAACCCCGTTATTATTCCCTGAAAATCCATAACTCAAACGCAGTTTCAGGTTGTCTAACCAGCTTTGCTGCTGCAGGAACGACTCCTCAGAAATCCTCCAGGCCGCAGCCACCGACGGGAATGCCGCCCACTTGTTTGCCAGTTTTGAACTTCCATCATAGCGAATTGTACCTGTCAACATGTATTTACCTGCAAAATCATAATTTGTCCTGGCGGCATACGACAGCAATGAGGTCTGTGAGTAGGAACCGCTACTGTTTCCATACTGCACCGTACCGTTAAAGATATTATACCATTCCGAGTTGTAGGGGAAATCTTCGGCATACACGTTGAGCCTCTCATACTGGGTTTTATACATAGAACTAATCAGTGTAAGATTCAAATTATGCAAGCCGGAAAAGCTCTTTTGATAATTCATCACATTGTCCCATGTCCAGTCAAAATACTCCCTGTTGTCATTGGCAGCCTGGTTTCTTGTACGATTAGCATTGGCTTCCCTGTAGTAACCAATCCGGGTGCGGTTGAAACGGGGTGAAAGAGTGGCTCTGAACGAGAGGTCCTTGATTGGCCTGAACTCCAGAAATGCACTTGCCAGCACATCAAAACGACGGGTCTCATTAGAACCTGACTCAATCTCGATGAGCGGGTTGGCCGATGAGGTAAAATTACCGTCTCCCTGTATCTCTGCTGCAATTCCCGGTTGTCCGATCAATTTCCCTTCCTCATCATAAGCTTTCAAGACATTGGGCAAGCGTAACAAATCCCTGTAACCATACTGGGATCCGGTATTCACTATTTGATGTGAAAGGATGAAATTGGCACCGGCGGAAAATTTATCATTTATCTCATGGTTGATTGATCCGTTAAGGGAGTACTTATCCATCCGCTCCAGGAGGAAATTTCCGATTTCATTTTGAAACCCCATGCCTATATTATAGGTGATATTCCCTCCCATTCCCATTATATTTAAGTAATGGTTCTGCTGCGATCCGCTCTTGGTCCCTAAAGAAAGCCAATCGGTATAATCTTCATTATAAAGGGCCGTGTTGACTATTTTGGAGTTCTGTGTGACAGCATTTCTATCAGAGGCGGTAAGAATATATTTATTATTGGTGCCGTCCCATGTATAATACCTTGAAGTACGAAAATCTATCCATTCCCTTCCATCCATAAAGTCGGGGATCCTGGCAATATTCCTTACTCCATAATATCCGTCGTAGGAAACGGTAGTCCTGGCAACCCGCGCAGCACTGCCTTTTGTCTGGACAATGACCACACCGTTGGAGCCACGCGAACCATAAATCGCTGTAGATGAAGCATCTTTAAGCACATCGATCTTTTCTATATCCGAAGGATTAAGAAAGTCGATATCTCCCACTATAACCCCGTCGACAACATACAATGGGCTGCCTCCCTGTAATGAGTTTTGTCCACGAATCTGAATGTTGAACGAAGCCCCCGGTCTGGTAGAATTGGTAATAATATCCACACCGGCTGAAGCTCCCTGTAAAGCTCCCATTACAGAACTTGTTCCTACCGAAGTAATCCTGTCTGAAGAAACAGAACTGATAGATCCCGTCAAATCACTCTTTTTCATCGTGCCATAACCAACAACCACTACTTCTTCCAGGCTGGCCACATCTTCTTCCATTGTGATATTTACCACACTACCGGTAATAGGTACTTCAATATCCTTCATCCCGATGTAAGAAACCTGCAGCGCATCGGCCAATCCCGGCACGGTGAGAGTGTAATTTCCGTGGATATCAGTAGCTGAACCGATACCGGTACCCTTTACCATCACATTGGCTCCAATAATAGGTTCGCCCTGTGTATCTCTCACCACACCTCTGATTGTTCTATCCTGAGCAAAAACATTCAGGGAACAAAAAAACAGCAGTAGCAATCCGACTGAAAATCTCAGCCTCATCCTAAATTCATTTTTCCTGTTCATGTTTATTCACATTTAGCAAATCAATTTATCTATAAGTAATAAGGTAAGTAGTCGTTATTGGAGAGCGTAAACTTTTACCTGGCCCTGATATCCTGTTAATCTTACTCTCTGCGTCAGATTAAGAGATATTACATTTCATCAATATCGTATTTATTTTTTTAACTTAACTAAGTCCTCATAATTTAAGCTGCATGATCTTTGATTTTTCCCATGCTTGTTACTTCGGTTAGTATTGGGATCACACATATGGAGGCTGAAAGTTATCATCTAAACTAATTCTGTTGAACTACTTACGGCAAATTAAATAATAAACCACAAGACAGAGGCGGACAGATTGTTTTTTAAAGGGTGGTATTTTGATTTATCAGGTATTCAGATCGTATCCCCATGAATAGGCTGCACAACAGTAATGTCAGGATGTTCATAATCGCCTCATCATTGGCCTTGTTGATCATCCAGTCCACAAAGGTCCTGAAGAAGTTTCCTTCACCAAATTGAAGGATTCTTACCGGTAATAGGTGTTTCTGCGCAGTTATGTTGTGAGGTTCTTATAACCCGACAATCTATAAATGAATATAAGCTTGTTTATGCCGACAAAACTGCAGATTTTTATGAATCTGCAATCGATAAAACAATCTGTCCACCCTATAAAACCAATTTATACAACTTTCATTTATAAATAAATAGTAATATTGCAAACTGTAGATATAAACTGTCGATTCACTAAATCGAAAAACAAGGACGAATTAATTTTATCGATTTAATCAAATAGCGTATGAGTGGTAAGAAAACGTCAGTACTGCTTTTAGTGCTTATCACCATTTTCCTGAGTTGCGGTGGCGGGAAAGAAACGCCTCTCGATCCCTATTACGTGAGAATGGCCGATTCGGAAATGAAAAGATATCCGGAAAGCTGGATGGTCGACTTTTCGGATAAGATCAAATGGAATTATACCCACGGCCTGGAGCTTCAGGCTATTATCAAAGTAGCGGAAAAAACCGGCGACGAGAAATACTTCAATTACGCGGAGAGTTATGCCGATACGATGGTCAATGAGGATGGAAGCATCAAAACTTATCAGTTGGAACGATACAATATCGACCATGTCAACCCCGGAAAAATGTTATTCCCCGTCTATGGAAAAACAGGGAATCCCAAATACCTGAAAGCGCTACAATTACTCAGGAGCCAGATGGAAACGCACCCGCGCATCTCCAACGGAGGCTTTTGGCACAAGTTGATCTACCCGCACCAGGTATGGCTGGACGGATTGTATATGGCTTGTCCCTTTCTCGCCGAGTATGGGAAGACTTTCGATGAACCGGCTCTGTTCGATGAGGTGGTATTGCAACTCACCACCGCCTGGGAGGATCTGATTGACGAAGAGACCGGCCTATTGTATCACGGATGGGATGAGCGCCGCGAACAACGCTGGGCCGACCCCGTGACAGGAAAATCGCCCAACTTCTGGTCAAGAAGCATTGGATGGTATATGATGGCGTTGGTAGATGTGCTCGATTTCATGCCGGAAGATCATCCCAGAAGGAGCCATATCATCGATTTATTGAATACCATATCTACCACGATTGATCAATATCGTGATCCCGAAACCGGTATGTGGTACCAGGTGACAAACCTGCCCGACAAGGAAGGAAATTACCTGGAATCGTCGGGTTCTATCATGTTTGTCTATACATGGGTGAAAGGGGCTCAGAAAGGCTTTTTGCCGGCAGAATTCGCCGACAAGGGAGCAACTGCCTACAATCAGTTCCTGAAGCAATTTATCCGTGAGAACGGCGACGGTACCATTTCCGTCACAAACGTATGCGCCGTGGCGGGGTTAGGGGGAGAAAAGATATACCGTGACGGCAGTTTCGAATACTATATTTCAGAGCCGGTAAGAGACGACGATCCCAAAGCGGTAGGCCCGTTTATAATGACCAGCATGCTGCTGGAAAGATAAAAACCAACAAACGATCCAACCATGAGTCTACATTCATCCCTCATCAAGTTAACCGTGACGCTTCTGCTCATTTCAACCGGGGTAGCAGCACAAATCCCTGCCTTCCCCGGCGCGGAGGGGGCCGGCAAATATACTACCGGAGGAAGAGGAGGCAAGGTGCTGTATGTCACCTCCCTGGAAGATTCGGAACAACCCGGCACATTGCGGTGGGCAGTGAAACAGAAGGGGCCTCGGACCATTCTCTTCAAGATATCGGGCCGTATCCGCCTGAAAAGCCCTTTGAAGATCAATCACGGCGACCTCACCATTGCCGGCCAGTCCGCTCCCGGCGACGGTATCTGTATCAGCGACGATGAAACCGTGATCAGCGCCGATAATGTGATCATACGCTTTCTCCGCTTCCGACTGGGTGATGAAACAAAAAGGGCTGTAGATGTCCTTTCGGGATACGGGAATGAGAATATAATCATCGACCACTGCAGTATGAGCTGGGCTATCGACGAGCTCTCTTCTTTTTACGATAATGCCAATTTCACCATGCAGTGGTGTTTCATCACCGAAAGTCTGAGAAACTCCTTTCACGGAAAAGGGAAACATGGCTACGGTGGCATATGGGGAGGACAGAATGCTTCTTTCCACCACAATCTCCTAGCGCACAACGACAGTCGCAATCCTCGTTTCTGCGGTAGCCGCTATTCCAACCGGCCCGGGGAGGAAAAGGTGGATTTCAGAAATAATGTGATCTATAACTGGGGATCCAACAACATCTATGCGGCGGAAGGGGGTAGTTATAATATCATCCACAATTATTACAAATATGGCCCGGCTTCAAGCAGCGGCTCAAAGAAACGGCTTATAAATCCCGACGCGGATAATGGAGAAAACAAACAACCGAAAGGAACTTACGGGCACTTCTATATCAGGGGAAATTATCTGGACGGAAATCCGGAGGTGACCCAGGATAACAGGCTGGGGATCGAGATGGGCAGGTCGTTTACTGAATTTGCCCCGGATGTTACCTTGAATGACATTATCACCGACGAGGAATTTTCATTCTTACCCGTCACCACGGACAAGGCGGAAGAGGCATACGGGAAAGTGTTGAGATATGGGGGATGCGCTCTGGTAAGGGACATGCATGACCTTCGATATGTGGATAATGTAAAGAACCGCTCCTACTCTTTCGAAGGATCCGGAGGAAGCACCCACGGATTGATTGACAGTCAGAATGATGTAGGCGGCTGGCCTGAATATAAAACCTATGATAAGTATGTTGACTCTGATTCCGACGGTATTCCCGATGGTTGGCTGGAAGAGAATTATCCGGGAAAAAAAGCGGATGAAACGGATAGCAACGGATACACTTATCTCGAAGTTTATCTCAACAGCCTCGTGGATCATCTGATGGGTGGGGGAACCGCGGATTTTATTTTCAGCCCCTCTACCGCATGCTTCGAAAAGGGTAATATCCATTGTAAGAAAAACTCACATGTTACCGCGGCAAGCACACCCAAAGAGGTGGAGTTCGGGTATATTCTCAACAACTGTCACCGATTTTGATCTGAAAATGCGCAAAACCAGAATCGAATCGCCCATCGTCACTACCGATGATAATGACTATTTTATCCGTTTATTATCTTCCTTGAATTGTAGTTTACAATTTGATTGCTATATTTGTTTCCGGATTCATATATCAGGAGGGTATAGTGGAAGATATGCATGAAAAGACAACGGTATGCTTAAATAAGAAAACAACAGTTCTCTTTAATAGAAATTTTTTCTCATTTTGCAGGAAAGAAAGGGTTCTGTTGCTTTTAATCCTGTTCGCACATCACTTTTTCACCTATGGTTCCGGCGATATCAATTTTTCAAAAATCGGTATTGAAGAGGGGCTTTCACAACTTTCGGTAATGACCATTTACCAGGACGAACTGGGTAATATATGGTTTGGCACACGGGAAGGTGTAAATATCTATAACGGGATCACCATGCGAATCCTTCAGTCCAAAGGGATCTCAGAGAATTCGCTGTCGGGCAATTTAATAAAGACTATTTGTGGCGATTTGAAAGGTTCAATATTTATACACACCCAAAACGGAGTAGATAAATTCGACATCAAAACCGAAACCATATCACCATTGGTGAAGATGCAGGTAAATGCCATGAATTATGGTAACAACAATTTATGGTATGCAAAAAACAATGCTATTTATATTTATAAAAATGGGGAGAATTACCTATTTTGCGAGATTGAGGGCGGGGATCAGATAATCACCCTTCTTCCTGTTTCCGACAATCGTCTTTTCGTTGGGACAATCTCATCGGGAGTCTATGAAATTGACCAAAATAAAAAAGCGCACAAGATACTTCCTCACTGCAGCCGTGTATCATCCCTTTTCGAAGATTCAGATCATAATATATGGATAAGTACTTGGGAAAATGGCCTTTACAAGATTGAAAAAGATAAGGGGATTTTAAATTACAGGAAAAATCCGGTCAATCCGGCTGAAGGATTATCCTCCGATTTTGTAAGAGCGGTACATGAGGACGATTACGGAGATATATGGATTGGAACCAAATTAGGATTGGACAGACTGGACAAGGAGCAATCGCTATTCCACCACTATGACTCCGAAATAAATGATGACCGACACCTTTCAAATGAATCGGTATGGTCTCTGCACAAGGACCGTTTCGGTAACATATGGATTGGAACCTATTTTGGGGGAGTAAATTATTTCAACCCCACACAGAGCATTTACACTTTCCACAATTTGGAAAAAGGGATCTTTACCACCAAACCTTTTCCCGTTATCAGCGAGATAATTCCGTACAAAGAGAATACCCTCTTCCTTTGCACCGAGGGAAATGGACTAATCATCTATGACACAGACAATAAAAGCTACAAGAGCCTCTCCGGGCTACAAAATGAGAATATCAAATCGGTCTATTACGATGAAACAAATGAAAAATTGTATTTGGGACTACATTTGGGAGGGTTAAGCATTTTAGATCTTCAAAACTACTCAATCCAGACATATCGGGATATCAGGCCGGAGTTGGACCAATCGAATGTTGTGAGAAAAATACTGCCCTATAACACCAACTATCTGATAGCAACCCACAATGGGCTATATCTATTTGACAAAGAGACTGCTTCTTTTTCCGTATTCTCGGAAGAACTTCATCAACATACTACTTATTTCGTAGATATTGAGATAGACAATGCAAATAATTTATGGGTCGCCAGCCGTGGTGTATACAAGTATAATATCAAGACCAAAGAGATCAAGCCTTTTTTTCATGATCCGAACAATGAGAAAACCATAAGCAACAACGATGCGACAAAAATATTCATCGATTCCCTGAACAGGCTTTGGATCGGGACAAGCGGCGGAGGAGTGAACTTGTTTGATTATACCACGTCTGTATTTAAGCGGTTTACCGTGGAAAACAGCGGTCTCAGGAATAATTACATAAGCAATATCACCGAGTCTCCCTTGGGATACATATATTTGACGACAACCCAAGGGCTTTCATATATAAGTCCCAAAGATAGCATAGATATCTATCCTGTCTCACACGACGGATTGTCCATCCACTCTTTTTTCAACGGGGGAATTACCATAAAACAGAACGGGGAAATTTATGTGGCAGGGATGAACGGGATGATTTCATTTCAAGAACAAAGCATATTGAGTGATCTCGATCCCATACAACTACATTTCAGCGATTTGTGGGTTAATAATCAAAAAGTTTCACCACACGATGAAACCAAATTACTTAAAACAACACTCCCTTATACCGAAAGCTTGCAATTCAATCATAAACAGTCTATTCTAAAATTTGAGTTTGCCTCCGACCATATCATCGCGCATAACCAATATCAGTATTTGTATCGGGTGAAGGGGTTGTCAAATGAATGGATCCTGCTAAAAGACGGCATCAATGAAATAAACCTCATAAACCTCAACGCTGGTAAATATACCCTGGAATTAATGGGGATATCTCCCCGGTCGAAAGTTGAACTGGGAAGAGCTCATCTCCCTTTCAAGGTAACTCCACCATTCTACAAGAGTACTGTTGCTTATATGTTGTATCTCTTGACTGCCATGGCATTGATAGGATCCTATATAAGATATGCGAAATATAAAATCAGACTGGAATCCTCATTGGAGTTCGAGAAGAATGAAAAAGCGCATCTCGAAGAGGTGAATCAATCGAAAATTAGGTTCTTCACAAATATCTCACATGAATTCAGAACACCACTCACCTTAATTGCAAGTTATGTAGATATGCTATTGAAGGAAGACAAATTATCGCCGCAAATATTCTCAGGTATCTCAAATATCGGTAAAAATACCGCTTTGATGAAGAACCTGATCGACGAATTACTGGACTTTAGGAAAATCGATAATGGAAAGCTTTCGATAAATGCAGGAGAATATAATATTGTAGATTTTCTACATGAGATATATCTCACTTTTGAAACTTATGCCAAACATAGGAAAATCATTTATTCATTCAGCACATCAGACGATATCATTCTGGTATGGTTTGATCAGCATCAAATGCAGAAGGTTTTCTTCAACCTCATATCAAACGCGTTTAAATATACTCCGGAAAATGGCAAGATAGGAATATATATCCATCAGGATAGCGAGAATGTGTGTGTCTGTGTAAGAGATACCGGTATAGGTATCTCCGCGGAGAACATAGAGAAGATTTTTGACAGCTTTTATCAGGTTAACAACGAATACAATTCAGATAGTATATCATCCGGTACAGGTTTGGGATTAGCTTTAACAAAAGGTATAGTGGATGCACACCGCGGAGAGATAACACTCGAGAGCAAACCGGGTCAGGGGAGCAACTTTCAAATCTTCCTGCGGAAAGGATCAGCTCATTTCCACGATAAAGAAAAAATTGAAACAAGAAACCCCAATGATATAACTGTCCAAAAAGTCAAGGATTATTTACCGGAGAAGAACTCTTTGGTCAAGCAAGAGCAAAATCAATTTACTCGCTTTGCCGAACGAACAATTAACAATCGGGAACCAAGCGACGCCAACACTCCAAGCTTATTGAGCTGTGGTGATAACTCGAAAAGGGATGATCCGGATAAAAACCGGAGCCGTATCCTCATAGTGGAGGATAATGAAGAGTTATTGGATGTTTTAAAAACGGTTTTTGCTCCGGCTTACGAAGTCATAACAGCCATCAATGGAGAAGAAGGGTTGTTTAAAACGATTGAAAGTCAACCTGACATTGTACTGAGTGACTTAATGATGCCCGTGATGTCGGGGAGTGAGATGTGCCTAAAGATAAAAAACAATTTCGCGGTTTGCCATATTCCGGTAGTCCTTCTTACAGCGCAAACAGCTATAGAGTCCAATATAGAGAGTTTACAATTTGGAGCGGACGATTATATCACCAAGCCTTTTAACCTCCCAGTGCTATTGGCCCGGTGTAACAATCTGGTAAATAGCCGGAGAATATTACAGGAACGATTTGCCCAATCCACCGATTTTAACGTAAGTGTTGTCACAGCCAACGAAATCGACCAGGCCTTCCTTGAAAAAGCCAATAGAATAATTGAAGAGAACATAGACAACCCCGGTTTTGGGATTAACGAATTCTCACGGAAAATGAGTTTGGGCAGAACGAGCCTGTTTAATAAGATCAGAGGGATTACCGGACAAACTCCCAATGATTTTATTATTACTGTAAAAATGAAAAAGGCTACCTTTTTACTATCCAACCATCCCGAATTGAATATATCTGACGTCACTTACCGCCTCGGATTTAATTCTCCAAAATATTTCTCAACATGTTTTAAAAACCAATTCGGGATGTCTCCTTCTGAATACAGGTCCAAAAAGTAACTAACTGATAATTTGCATTTTTATCTTCACACAACAAAAAAAGTTAAATCTTTTCAACTGTACTAAAACCAACCCTTTTTGAACTTTTTTGAACCTTCCATCGATATCCCGTCCATAACTTTGTCGCGAGAAATTAAAATTTGAAGGATAAAAAACTTTAAATCTTTTTTATTTTAATGACTATTTAAAACAGACCTAAATGAAAACTTTAAATTTAAAAACAATTACCGTTCTTTTGATACTTCTGATACCCACGCTCGTGTTGGCTCAGAAAAAAGTATCCGGGATCGTATTGGATGAACGAGGTGAAACACTGCCTGGTGTCAATATTATTATCAAAGGCACATCAAGAGGTACGATAACCGATTATGACGGGGCGTTCTCTATCGCGGCAAACTCAGACGAAGTGGTGGAGGCCTCTTTTATGGGATTTGAGTCTCGAGAAATTTTGGTAGGGAACCAAACAAAAATCGAAATTGTATTGAGAGAAGCCTCCGTCCAGATTCAGGAGTTAGAGGTTGTAGCCGTGGGCTACGGTGATGTGAGAAGGAGAGACCTGACCGGGGCCATTGCCTCGGCAGATTTGTCGGAAATAACCAAAATACCGGTGAATAATATCGCCCAATCATTGGGGGGCCGTATCGCGGGGGTCCGGGTATCTTCCGATGATGGGGGATTAGGTAATAACTTCAGTATTACGATCAGAGGCACAGGGTCCTTGACACAAAGTACGGCTCCGCTATATATCATAGACGGATTCCCGCTGGAGTCGAGCAATTTGGGAGCGCTTAATCCCAACGATATCGAATCCATTGACGTGCTAAAAGATGCTTCCGCTACCGCAATTTATGGTTCCCGCGGTGCCAACGGGGTGGTAATTATCTCCACAAAAAGAGGGATTGCAGGCCGTCCCCAAATAGAGTATAACGGCAACGTTACGGTCAGCAATATAGCCAAAAAACAAGAGTTGCTCACAGGTTATCAGTTTGTTGAACTGCAGAAAGAGATCACGATGGACTACGATGTTTTTGCGGAGAACTATTTACGTGATGGGCGGACACTCGAGTCATACAAGACAGAACCCGTGTATGACTGGCAGGATGCGATCTACAGGACTGCCATTACAAACAATCACTACCTTTCACTATCCGGTGTACAGGGAAACATGCAATATTCCACTTCCGGTTCCTATTTAAATCAGGAAGGAATTATTGTCAATTCGAGTTTAAACCGGTATCAGGGGAGAATAAGCTTAGACCAGAAGTTATATGAGAACAAATTGCGGGTAAGAATCATCTCTAATGCCACACGAACGGAAAGGAACGGAGCCGACCCGACAGGAGGCGCCACCTCTGTAAGCAATGCTCTCATGTATAGTGTATGGGGATACCGTCCCGTTTCACCATCCGGTAAGAATCTGATGGAGGAACTTTATGACGACGCGATAGAGATGACAGAGGATTACCGTTTTAACCCGGTTCTGTCAGCATATAACGAGCATCGTAAGACGATAACCGATAATTTAAGTATCAACGGGATGATCGAATACGATATCATCCAGAATCTGCGCCTGAGAACCACCGGAGGTTATCAACTGGTCAATTACACCACGGAAGAGTTTAATAACTCAAAGACAAGAACCGGTTTTTATCACAATAAAAACGCTTCGTATAAGGGCGTGAACGCGTATTACAGTCAAAGAAGCACAGACCGGTTGCTGAATGAAAACACACTATCTTACCAATTCAGGAGAAAAGGGCATAATGTGAATCTGTTAGGCGGGATCACTTTTCAGAAAGAATCGTACTATGCACACGACATGACAAGCACCTTCATTACAAACGAAATTTTTGAAATGGCCGGGTTTGGCAGAAGCAGCGGTACTCCTTCGGTGGGATCATCCAAGGGAGAAAATACCCTGTCGTCCTATCTGGCCCGGGTGAACTACAATTACAAGTACAAATATTACGCCACAGCCTCTTTCAGGGCCGACGGCTCTTCCAAGTTTTCACCCAAGAACAGATGGGGATATTTTCCTTCCGCTTCGCTCGCTTGGACATTCAGTCGTGAAGATTTCCTGAAGGAGAGCAATATTCTCACCAACGGGAGACTTAGGTTAAGTTATGGCCAAACAGGGAACAACAGGGTGGATAACTATGCCTTCAGAGGTATGTTGACGACAGGTGACAACTATTTGTATCCGTTCGACAGCAATAAATCTATCGCGTATATCCCCAGCAGCATGCATAATGAAAGCCTGAAATGGGAAACAACCGACCAGTATAATGTGGGACTGGACCTGGGATTGTGGAGCGACAGAGTGAATATCGTGGTAGATTATTATATAAAGAACACCCGGGATCTCCTGCTGCAAGCAGATTTGGCACCCTCTTCAGGATATCCCACCTCCATAATGAATATAGGTGAACTGCAAAACAGAGGGCTTGAATTTTCAATCCAAACTAAAAACATACAAACCAAGGATTTTCAATGGAATTCTTCATTCAACATTTCATTCAATAAAAATGAAATCTCAAAATTAAACGATGACCAGGTAGCCATGACGAGATCAATATACTGGGATAATCAATACAGGACAATGCCAGCCTATATCAGCCCCATTGGTAGGTCTGCGGGATTGATGTATGGTTTTTTATATGAAGGAACCTATAAAAAAGAAGATTTTAATATCACTGTAAATGACAACGGCGCTGAAGTGTATACGCCCAAAGAAGGTGTAGTGCTATATTCGAAAGAATCGAGGCCCGGAGACCCTCGGTATCGGGATATCAACAACGACGGGGTAATCAACGACAATGACAAAACCATTATCGGGCAGGGACATCCCATCGCGATCGGCGGGCTCAACAATAGTTTTGCATACAAGAACGTTGATCTCAGCTTCTTTTTCCAATTCAGTTTAGGAAACGATATTTTAAATGCCAACAGAATGGTTTTTGAAAACCCCCATGGAAGAAGACATACAAATATGTTTGCAGCCTATGCCGACAGGTGGACCGAAAATAATCCCACCAGCGACATTCCCAGGTCCAGGGCAGTGGGTTCACAAGAGTACAGCAGCTTGTACATTGAAGACGGTTCTTTCATCCGGTTAAAATCACTCTCACTGGGATATAATTTTCAGCCGAAACTTCTGTTACGCTTGCATATCGCAGCGGCAAGGATTGCTTTTTCGGCAGAAAATCTACTTACTTTCACTTCATACTCGGGGAACGACCCGGAGGTCTCAACAAGGAATACCGTCTTAACCCCCGGTTTCGACTGGTCGCCTTACCCACGATCCAGGAATTACTCCGTATCACTTAATCTGACATTTTAAAAAGCAAACAAGGAAAATGAAAAAAACAATATTCACACTGTTATTGGCACTGAGCCTGGGATCATGTAGCGATTTCCTTGACACGCGCGCCTACAATTTCGTATCGCCGGAAGAGTTTTATCAAGACGAAAATGATGCCCGAATGGCGTTGGCCGGTGTTTATTCGGCTTTGGCCACGGAGGATGTATATGGCAACAGGTATTCCTGCATGATTTCCAACATCGATGATCTGAGTTTTTTTGCTCGTCCGGCTACGCAAACCGTTTCAGATGTGTTCGGGAATGGGCATAATACAAGCAACACCGATATTTACAATGCATGGACCGCGATTTATAAAGGTATCGAAAGTGCAAATATCCTGATGGAAAGGATAGGAGGCTCATCAATCGATGAGCCGGTAAAGACCCGGATCAAGGGAGAGGCCAAATTTCTCAGGGCCTATTATCATTTTCTGCTGGTACAAGCATGGAAAGATGTTCCCATCAGAAAAGAGTCTTTTAAGGATGTTTCGAAGTCGACATTGGCCGCCACTCCTCAGGCGGATGCCTTGGACTGGATTATCGGTGAGATGGAGGAGGTTCTGCCGATGGTGGATGATGAGGTCTATGACAAGCGCCCGTCGTACGTAAAAAAGACAGTCGTTGAAGGTGTGCTGGCAAGGGTTTGTCTTACCAGGGCGGGATATCCCACCAACGGAGGGAAACCATATTACGAGAAAGCAGCCCGATATGCCAAATCGGTAAAAGACTCCGGGAAGCATAGTCTCAATCCCGATGTATATGAAATGTGGAAGCGGATGGCAAGTGACCGGTACGATACCGATTATAACGAGTCGATGTGGGAAGTCGAATTCATCGGCGCGAGGGAGCTGGATGGCAACTGGACAAACGGGCGTATCGGGAACGTGATCGGGAACGTACAAAAAAACGGGTCCACGGAAGGATTGGGATACAGCTACTGGTTCTACTCAGGATCATTGATCCTATGGGATCTTTTTGACGCGCATGACAAACGCAGAGACTTGTCAATGGCTCCTTATCAGATTGATGCGAATGATAATTATGTATACTGGAAAGCGAACCAGATTGTACAGCGTGCTTGCGGTAAATTCAGAAGGGAATGGGAAACTATTATGCCCAGGCACAAAAATTACACACAGGAGAATTATCCGATCATCCGGTATGCCGATGTGTTATTAATGCTGGCTGAAGCAGAGAACGAAGCAAACCAGTCACCCACCCCCCTGGCATATGAAGCCCTCAATATCGTCAGGGAAAGGGCCGGTATCGATCCTCTTTCGGGACTCTCGTATACAGAATTTCAACAGGAAATTCGTGATGAGAGAGGCAGGGAACTATGTTTTGAATCACTGCGAAAATACGACCTGGTAAGATGGGGAATTTACACCGACGCGATCCAGGCATTGGGGGAAGCAACCTATAACAGCAGATGGCCGGGTGGAAGCAACTACTCGACAGCGCGCGCTTTTGCCGAAAGAACCCAGAAAAAACATGAGTTCTTACCCATTCCTTTAAGAGAGCTCTCTATCAATACCGAGTTAGAACAGAATCCATTGTGGTGAAATTTAAAGTTTGAATCATATGAAGTCTTTTTATACAATTTTGTTTTTGATACCTGTTTTCTTTTTATCCTCCTGCGAGGATATCCTGAAGGATGTGGATTTTACCGTAACGCCAAACAAAACATCCTACACAGCGGGAGAAGAGGTTGTTTTCAGGTTTGCCGATGCCCCCGATTGGGTGACTTTTTACTCCGGAGAGGAAGGCCGTACTTATCCGGATTCTTACGGAACAAGCATCAAATCAATAACCAAGGAGTTACTCACCTACGCATATATTTACGATTCACCGGGGAGTTACCAGGTAGTTTTCGTTGGTGGGAACACCAATTACAAAGGGAACAAAGAGCAGGTCATAACTATGACCATTACTGTTAATTAGCCATATTGAAAGAAGATATGGGTCACAGGAAAAATAGATTGTTTTTCCTGCGACTGGTGTCTTCCCGGCCAAATTAAATGATGAATCACAGATGAAAAAACATCAACTCATATCCCTGTTGATAGTGTTTACCGGAGCATTTGCGCTCTCTGCGCAAAGTTTTGAAGGGAATGCCATTCCGTCCACGATTGTGGTGGATGACAACACAAGTAAATTGTCACTGAGTCGGGATTACTTCAAGGATGGGGCACAATCTTTACAGTGGAATTGGAGGGCGGAGAAGGCCTCACTTTTGTTCACTGACGCTGAAATTCATGGTGTCGTTGATTCTTTCGACCAAAGAAGCGGCGTAAAGTTATGGATATACAATGAGACTCCTCATTCATATCCTCTGGTTTTCCAATTCAGGGATACGAACAACACCATACAATACACCTTTGACTTCAATATGAACTTCACAGGCTGGAGGGCGGGTTGGATTGCCTATAGTGATATGTGGACTCCCGACGGAGGGAAAACTTCCCGGCAGAATGTGGTTTCAATGGAGATTATTTCTCCTGAAAATGTTCCAACGGGAAAACTCTGGATCGACAGGATGGAATTCACCAGTTCTGTGGACAGACAGGCTATTCCCGATGCACAGATACCCGAGAACAACCGGAACCTGAACAGGGAAATATGGCATTGGGGACTTCTCCACAAGTGGGAACAACAGACACATGACATAGATATCCCTGCCCGGTTAACTCCCCGGGAATCAAAACACCTTTCCCTCGTGTATGATCAACTCAAGCTATCATCCAAAAAGAGGAGCTTGTCCGATAAAGAAAAAAAGCAACTCCAACAACTTATCAATCGTTTTGCTATCTCGGATGACGGAAAGAGGGGCGCTCCCCTTATGCAGAAAGATAACATGTTGCCGGGAGATGTTCACTTCGGACATTTGGACCAGTTATTGGACCTGTCAGCCCGGGGATGGTATATGGATGGAGACAAAGAAGCCAAACACACATTCGTGAAAGCCATCCGGTACATGCTACATCAGGGTTTTGCCTACGGGAGCGGAATGGGGACGAATCATCACTACGGGTATCAGGTCAGGGACCTGTTCGGTGCGATATGGTGGATGGAAGATGTACTCAAGGAACAGGGATTATGGGAGGAGACACGCAGGGCAGTTACTTATTGGAGCGGCCTGCAGGAAGCGCGTCAACCGTTTAATAATCTGAGAGATGAAATCACCGACTCATGGAATACCCTGATCATTCCCCGACTGATCTGCGCCCTCTGGGGTGATAATGAAAATGAGCGTTTTAGAGACTTAAAAGAACTCTCCCGATGGGTAAACGGATCAATGAGGTTCTCTCCCGGCACCATTGGAGGCATCAAAATAGACGGTACAGCATTCCATCACGGAGGGCACTATCCGGCTTATTCGATTCCCGGCCTGGCTTATGTCGGGAGATATCTGAAGTCTGTGAACAATACCCTGTTTACCTTGGATGAAGAGGCTTTTCAAGTATTAAAATTTGCCTTGTTAACAATCGCCCGGCAATCCAATCTGCGGGATTGGGGTATCGGAGTGTCGGGAAGGCACCCTTTCAATGGCTCCATCAACAAAAACGGCATTCTGACATTTGCCTATGCAGCTATGATTCCGGAAAAAACGGATAAAGAACTCGCGGGCGAATATCTACGTCTGATGGAAGGGGCAGGAAGATTTTCCGAAGATAATATCCTAATTAAACAATTCGAGTCGGAAGGCATCAAACCCAATCCTTATCCTCAGGGGTTTTATGTATACAATTATGCTTCACAGGGTATCTACCGGTACAATAAAAAAATGGTCAGTTTAAAAGGATTTACCCGAAACGTATGGGGAAGCGAGATATATACACGTGATAACCGCTTTGGCAGATACCAGAGTTACGGATCGATACAAATCATCGGAACCCCCTCTCCCGAGGCGGTAAATGGAGGATTTCCCATTACGGAAGAGGCAAGCAGGTACAGGGAGCAAGGGTGGGATTGGAACAGGAACCCCGGGACAACCTCCATCCATCTCCCTTTGGAGTTGCTGAACTCACCTCTCAGGGGAAGCGATATGTTGCGCCAACCGGAGTCATTTGCCGGCGCCAGTCGCCTGAATGGCGGTGAATCGGGAATGTTCGCCATGAAATTAGGTGAGCGGGACAGGGAGAACTTTTCCCCATCATTCAAAGCACATAAATCGGTCTTCACTTTTGGAAACAGGATTATTGCCCTTGGTTCGGCAATAGGGAATGAAAAAGGAGAATATCCCGTCGAGACTACACTCTTTCAACAAGCATTAGTGGAAGAAAAAGAGGAAATTACTGTCAACAAGAAAAAGATAACAGAGTTTCCTTATCGCCATACAGTCGAAAAAAACAGTGGAGAAAACCTTCTCGTGAAAAGTCTAACAGGCGATTATTTCTACATTCCTTCCGGTCAATCATTCGTGATTGAAAAGAAGACGCAAGATTCCAAAGAGAATAAACAGATGAATCCGACCCAGGGTAAATTCGCCACAGCCTATATCGATCACGGAGTGGCTCCGCAAAACGAGACATACGAGTACATGATATTGCTGGACGCAACCACATCCCAATTATCCCAACTGAACAAAGGAATTACCGGATATGCAGTGAAAAGGAAGGACAAAACGGCACATATCGTGCTGGATAATGAAAGCAACACCGTGGGATATGCAATCTTTGAAGAGTTGACCACCGATGCGGACGAGTTTCTCCTTAGGAGCGACAAGGAAATCATGATCATGTTACAACCCGCAGCCAATCAGCTCAACATGAGTATTTGCCATCCTGATCTCAATTTAGGGGAGTATACCTACACCACTCCAAAAGAAAGCCAACCGGTCACCAAAGAGATCACCCTAAAAGGACATTACTCCCTGGATAATCCGGTAGACTCCATATCACTCCGCATTTCGGGGGACAACACAGTGATTACAGGGATATGCCGGCATGGCATACCCATAGAACTCAGATTGCATAAAATCGATTAAAACAACATAATTTTCAGATTATGAACAACGGAAAATATTTCATCCACCGGTAAATATAAACACATAGAATAAAAAAATGATAATGAGAAGGTTAACGATATTATTTTTCCTTACTACCGCTTTCGTCGCATGTACGGAAAAAAAGGGACAAAAGCAGTCTACTGACCATAACGATCTATTTTCAGAAGTAATAAAAACAGCGGAACAGCAAATAGGGTATCAGGTGAAGCTGATCGAAGAATCGGGCAAAATATTGAATCCAAGGACAGTCGAAAACGGGTATGTGCGATACATATCTAAAGACGACTGGACCAGCGGATTCTTTCCCGGGACCCTGTTTTACATGTACGATCTGACAAAAGATCCTAAGTGGCTGGATGCAGGAATAAAATATACGGAAGACCTTGACTCCATCAAACATCTCAAATGGCACCACGATGTGGGTTTCATGATCAACAGCAGCTTTGGAAATGCTTTAAGGGCCACCGGTAATGAGGCGTATAAAGAGGTGATTGTGGAAGCGGCCAATTCGCTGGCTACACGGTTCAGACCTGCCGCAGGCGTGATCCAAAGCTGGGATGAAGACAGGGGATGGCAAGCGAAACGGGGATGGATGTGCCCGGTGATCATCGACAACATGATGAACCTGGAACTGCTGTTTAAAGCGACCGAGATCTCAGGCGACTCAACCTATCACAAAATAGCTGTATCTCACGCCAATACAACCCTGGAGAACCATTACAGAAATGACTGGAGCTGTTATCATGTAGTAGACTACGACAAGGAGCAGGGTGGCGTGAGAAGCAAACAGAATGCACAGGGTTATGCAGATGAATCGGCCTGGGCGCGAGGACAGGCATGGGGGCTTTACGGCTTTACCGTGGCCTACAGGTTTACGCACGACGAACGTTATCTCACCATGGCTGAGAAGATCCGCCACTTCATTTTTTCCCATCCCAATCTACCGGAGGACCTGGTTCCCTACTGGGATTTTAACGCCCCGAATATTCCCAACGAACCCCGCGATGCTTCCGCTGCCGCCGTCATTGCCTCCGCCTTATATGAACTGGTTACTCTCGGACTAAAAGAATACGAGGAAACCGCCGATAAAATAATGACCTCGCTTGCCGGAGAGGCATACAAGGCAATAGTGGGTACAAACGGCAACTTTTTACTCATGCATTCGGTGGGAAGCATCCCCCACGGCAACGAAATTGATGTGCCCATCAATTATGCCGACTATTACTTTCTCGAGGCATTGGCACGGAAAAAAGAATCGGGGAGTAAATCTTTCTTGGATTAATAATGCGGAATCCAGGATTGAAAAACAAGATACATGAAAACGATCGCCCATTTTCCGAATTTATGTACGAACAATCCGTTGGAGGATCTGACTTTTGGGAAACCAACCGGCACACGAAAAACATATTGGATTAATTTTTTGCTCTTTTCCCTTGGGTTCAATGCTTGGGACAATGAGCGGAATTTTTCTTCCAAGGTAATGATTTTCAGGCGAAACAAACAAGACAACACTTGTCTCACGGATGATAAACAAATTAATTATAAAGGATATTAATAAAATAGATTCTTTCAAAAACATATCCGGGACGTGGAGTAGATCTGCACCCCGGAACAATCTGGATTTTTATGCGAAGGTATTTTCTCTCATGGGCTCTCTCTTGTATTGTCCTGTGTATGGTATCGGCACAAGATTATAAGGAATACAATCATGAAAGCATATTTTCATTTGAACAAATGACCGGGAACGTGTTTAACAGCAAAAAATCGTCACTGGCTGTTGTCGATGACCATTTTAAACACTTGAAACATAGTTTGAAATGGGAATGGAAAAGTGCGGGAGCAAAGTGGGGAATAAAGCAAGACATTGGTTATAAACATCCTAAAAAAGCGGATGATGCGTACATCTCTTCCTTTGTGTTTTGGATATATGCAAAAGAACCCATAACCGAAAAAAAATTGAAGGTGGAGTTCCTGAAGCAGGGGACAGTGCAATGCTGGTTTGATTACGGACTGGATTTTACCGGTTGGCGGGGCGCTTGGATTGCCTTTGATCGCGATATGCAGGGAAAGCCGCAGGAGGGGATGGACGAGGTCCGCTTCTCCGTACCGGGTCAACCTGCCGGCACGCTCTATTTTGACCACCTCATCCTCTCATCCATGCAAGATGCCAGACATCACACAGCCGATTTCCAGGCCCCTTTTATCAACCGGGCAACCTCCAATCACTGGCTCGTTCTGCATGAATCGTGGATGAAAAAGTTCGATCTGCCACTAACCGATGCCTCACCGCTTGAAATCAATGACATACGCGAGATTGAAAACAGGGTGAAGGACTATTTGCTGAAAGGCCGGAAAGCAAAACCGGTGCACGAACTGGAAAATCAGGTGCGCCAATATCAGATCACGGAGAACCCCGACAAAACCCTCAAAGGGGTGCCGCTCTTCTTCGAGCGGTTCGGTGAAACCTATCAGGCGTTTGGAGCCGAAAAATATTCCGGGATATATAACAACATATTGGGAATAAGCCAATTCAACACCACTCTTCTGAATCTTTCCGTGGCATACAACCTGTCGGATGATGAATCGGAGAAAAGAGCAATGGAGAAGATGTTCGTGAAAATGATCCGCCACATGCTTGATCAGGGCTTCCAGGCAGGCAGCGCCATGGGCACGCTTCACCACCTCGGATACAGTATGCGCGATTATTACCCGGCTATTTTTCTCATGTCTGAAGTTTTAGACCGCCATCGGTTGAAAAATCAACTCCAGCAAGCCATGGAATGGTTTGCCGGCACAGGAGAAGTAAAAACAGCCCCCCTGACGCCCGGAATGGATGTGGATACTTTCAACACCAACCTGATAGCCAGATTAACCAGTATTTTAATGATCGATTCAATACCCGATAAAGTACGCTATATGCAGGCTTTTTCCCGATGGCTTGACAACGGATATCAATATGCCGATGGTACTCGGGGAACTTTTAAGATTGACGGCACCATGTTTCACCATCGCCACAATTACCCCGCTTATGCGGTGGGAGGACTTGATGGAGCCGTGGCAGCCGTTTATCTGCTGAGAAACACTCCTTTCAGAATATCGGAACAGAGCCATAGAATATTAAAAAAAGCACTGCTGGCCATGCGGACATATTGTAACCTGCAAACCTGGCCGTTATCGCTCTCGGGGAGACATCCCGACGGGGAAGGAAGCCTGAATCCCGAGCACTTCGCTCTCTTGGCCCTGGCAGGCACACCAGACGGGAAGAACGACATCGACAAGGAAATGGCAGAGGCCTATTTAAGACTGGTTACCCGGAACACTGACCATGCGCTCCTCTTTCTCAGTAAAGGCTTTACGCCTGAAAAATCGCCGGCTGGAAACCGCACATTCAATTATTCCGGCCTGAATGTGCACAGGAGGGACGACTGGATGGTCTCCGCCATGGGTCACAGCAGGTATCTGTGGGCCAGTGAGGGCTATCGCGGTGAGAATCTTTACGGAAGATACCTCAACCATGGTTCTTTGCAAATACTGGCTACGGGCGACCCAGTCTCGAACCAGGGCTCGGGATTCCGGCAGGAAGGATGGGACTGGAACCATTTTCCGGGTACCACCGCCACCGTACTTCCCATGGAGCAACTGAAAGCCGATGTGAAGAATGTGGATAATCAGTCGGGATTCGAGGAGATGCTGCTCTCCGATGAATCCTTTTGCGGGGGAATCTCCATCAGCCACCAAAATGGGGCCTTCGGCATGAAACTGCACGAGCATGACAAATACAACGGCTCGCTGCGGGCCAGGAAATCGGTCTTCTTTTTCGACAACAGGGTTGTGGCATTGGGCAGCAACATCGAGTCCGCGCTACCGGAAGAGACGCACACCACCCTGTTCCAGGTTTACCTCGGGAATGAAAAAATGCCGTTCCATCTGAATGGAGAGATGCAGAACAAATTCCCCTTTCAGTGCGTCCTGAAGGGTGGGCATAACCTGCTCTCGGATGGATTGGGAAACTATTTCCATGTTCCAAAAGGAGAGGTGATTTTCAAGAAAGAACTGCAACACTCCCTGCACGAGGAGACAGGGGCTCCCACGCAAAACAACTTCGCACTGGCGGCCATCAACCATGGGCCGGCCCCCGCGAATGGATCATACGAGTACATGGTTCTCGTACAACCCTCACAGGAAGAGAAAGAGAATATCCATCGTGAAGGTTCCGCGGCAGGTGCTTTCTACAAGGTGCTGCAACAGGACTCACTGGCTCATATTGTCCGCGACAGAGAGACGCGGACCACCGGCTATGTCCTTTTTGAAGCGGGAGCGATATCAGCCGATGAACTGCTGCGAAAGGTGAACCTGCCGGCTCTGGTCATGATTCGGGAAATCGACCCGGACAAGTTGATCCTCTCCGCCTGTGATCCCGATCTCCGCTTTTACGAAGGAGCTTCGGACGAGGTGTATGATGCCGACGGCAAGAGGGCGGAGAGAAGCGTCTACTCCAGGGAATGGATCGATAACCCGGCGGGGATTTCTTACCTGAATGTAACGCTGGACGGAAGCTGGGAAATGGGTCTGGCCAACCCTCACGCAAGAATCGTTGAGAGCGGTAATGACCACACCCTCGTCGAATTTGAGTGCCGGCACGGATTGTCACAAGAGGTATTGCTCATTCGTAAATAAGATTAAGATGAAACAACTCATTTTTACAGCCGTCACAGGCTGCCTGGCCACGGGACTGCAGGCGCAACAGCCCCACATCATCTACATCATGACCGACCAGCAAACAGCGTCGGCATTGGGCTGCGTGAAGGCAGGAACAACAGCGTCATTTTCCCACCTATCCGGTAACCGGTTATTCGGCCGAAGACTGACAATTGTTCGACATGCAAACCGACAGGAGTGAACGGATCAATCTTGCAGTAGAAAAAAAAACAGAAGGAGCTGCTCAACCGGCACCGCAAGCTCCTCAACCAGTGGATCGTTGACAACCGCATCGAAACAACAGGGAGGGAAATCATCCCTGCCGACTGAAAAATTTTAAACCGTTGACACAAAAGGTGAAAATGAAAAATCTCAACCAGACATTTCAATATCTCGGGATGATAGGCCTGATTCCTCTCTCATCCTGCTTTGGAAAAACAGATTCCAACAGTAAGGCACAAATGGCTCCCAGCGTGATTTACGTCTTCCCGGACCAGATGCGCAACAGCGCCATGGAGTTCTGGAGCAGCGAACGCTATGCCCGACACATCCGCTACAAGGGCGACCCGGTGATCACACCCAACCTGAACAGGTTTGCCGATGAGTCGGTCGTCTTCTCCTCGGCATTCAGTAACTGCCCGCTTAGCAGTCCCCACCGGGGTTCACTGCTCACAGGAATGTACCCAAACAAAAACGGCGCGATGTTGAACATGAATTCCTCCCGACCGGTCAGCTCGCTGCGCGATGATGTCGTCACCATCAGTGACCTGCTCGGTCGAAACGGTTACAACTGCGCCTATATCGGGAAATACCATCTCGACTATCCCACCCCCAACGATCCCGATCGTCCGGGACATTACGTTGAGGACAAAGCCCCGGTGTGGGATGCTTACACCCCCCCCGAAAAAAGACACGGCTTCGATTTCTGGTACTCTTACGGCACGTTCGATGTGCACAAGAAACCCCACTACTGGGATACAAAGGGTACCAGACATGAGATACGCGAGTGGTCTCCCAAACACGAGGTCGACATAGCGATTGACTATTTAAAGAACAATGCCGGGCAGCGCGACAGTTCCAAACCCTTTTTCATGATGATAAGCATGAACCCGCCCCATCATCCCTACGGTTCACTCGACGATTGCATGGAGGAAGATTACAATCTCTACAAAGACAAGTCATTGGAAGAATTACTGATCCGCGACAATGTGGACACCACCCTGCAAAAAGCTGCATCGGTCCGCTACTATTTCGCACAGGTTACCGGAGTAGACCGGGAGTTTGGGAGGCTTCTCAAGGCTTTGGACAGCTTGGAGCTGACAGACAATACAATAGTGGTGTTTGCCTCCGATCACGGCGAAACAATGTGCAGCCACGGGCTCAACGACCCCAAGAACTCACCCCACACAGAGTCCACAAACATCCCCTTCCTTATCCGGTATCCCGGCAAACTCAAACCAAAAGTAGAAGAATCACTTCTCTCAACACCCGACATCATGCCTACACTCCTCGGATTATGCGGATTATCCGATGCCATCCCGCAAGAGGTGCAGGGTCACAATTTTGCAGATTATCTGCTCACCGGCCAGACAACTCAACCACTGCCGGAAAGTGCGCTCTACATCCGCAACATAGACGGAATGAAAGACAAAAACGGCCAAGTGACCACCTACTTCCCCGAATCGAGAGGCGTGAAGACGGATAAGTTTACCTTGGCACTCACCATCGACAGAGAGACAAAAAAGTTGAAGGAGATTCTCCTCTTTGATGATGCTGCCGATCCTTACCAGCTCGACAACCTCTCATTAGACGATCATCCTGCCCAGAAAAGAGAGCTGTTGAAAGAGCTGGCCCTGCTTCTCCAAAAAGCGGAAGACCCCTGGTACAACGAGAGGATCCTGGCAGATATGATTCCCTATGAGTGACAGACCCTGCCATCGCCGGTATTCCCTTGCAGGTTTTCAAGAAAAATCGTGAATGGCTGGGAGTATAAGGGTGGAAAAATCATCCACCGGATTGTCCCCGCGGTTATATACCCCGGTTTCCGCCCGCTCGGGATTCGAGGGCGACGATATCATCGACGGCGGATGGCTTGACGATGTGATCATTACTCCCGACGATTCGGATCCCGATCCCGATTGGCCGGACTGGCCCGAACCCTAATGGCCGGATGTGGAGGAAGCCGGCAACGGGGATGACGGCGGAATCTGGGATGACCTGGATTATTGGGATGTATGCCAATCCAACCGAAACATCGGCCCACAAAACGCAAGCGTTCAAGTCATAGATAAAAGCCATGGTCATCATACATTTCCGATAAGGTTCGGTACCGCACAGACAGAATCCGAGTTGTCCGCGCTGGAAGAAAAAAAACACGTCGTTTCCAGCACACGAAGGCACCTCCCTTTCCCCTATTTGAACAAATCTGAAAATAAAATACACAAATCTAAAAGTATTTAAAACAAGATCTTCAATTATTTCTTCCGGAAGTATGTAATTTTGCAGGGTCAGAGCATCGATATTAGATCATCTTAGTTTTAAAATCATAATTTATTTAACAATCATGTACATGAAAAAGGGTAGAATTTTAAGTTCTGCGAGTTTACTAATTCTCTGTTTGTTCTTTATTCAATGTAAAGAAGCCGGGATAATAGAAAATGAAGAGGGATACGGAGAATTAAATTTGATACCGACGGATAAGCCCAATGAGTCTGTCAATGAAAAATTATTCGAAGCGATCAATCTCGATTATCCAGGACTTGAAAAAGTGAAAAGCTACTATGAAAACCGCCAATTATATTATGCGGCATATGAGCTTTTAAAATATTACAGATCCAGGGCTGATGTTGTCAACCCCAATGTCAACTTAATCACCCTCGGCATTACCGATTTCGATCTCAATGTGGCAAATCAGGCACTTGAATACCGGTTTTACGTGCGGAACTTCAAGGAGGATGTAATTGATGACAAGGAGGTCTATTACCTGTTTAAAAAAGACAATGAAATCGATTGGGAACTCATGCCTTCCGACATTACGGACCAAGAGTTTGGCAACCAGAAACATCGTCATCAATGGATGTTGCCGCAAGCGAAGGCCTACAGGGTTACAAAGAATGAAAATTATGTGAAATCGTGGATCGAAGTATATACCGACTGGTTGAATACTTATCCTGTTCCGGAAGGAAGTGTAAACAAAAGTAATCTGGCATGGTATGCCTTGCAACCGGCTGAAAGAGTGATCTCTCAGGTGGATTTATTTTATTATTTCATGTTCTCGGCTCAATTTACGCCTGAATGGTTAACACTCTTCCTTACAGCCTTTCATGATACTGTTGAGACTATTAGAAACAACTATTACACAGATGGCAGCAATATTTATGTGACTCAGGCACAAGCTGTCGTCACTGCCGGCATGTTATTCCCCGAATTCAAGAAATCTGCCGAATGGCTTTCCGAGGGAGCCAACAAAATTACAGACCAGGTGGTGGCGCAATTCCTTGAAGACGGAGTCCAAAACGAATTGGATCCCAGTTATCATATAGGTGTTATTGCCGATTTTTATAACATATATAAGATTGCCGGCAGCAACCACAAACTCAATTTATTCCCCGCTGAATACATCGAAAGTCTGAGAAAGGCGGTAGGGTTTGTTGCTGATATAATCTACCCCGACTATTCTATCGACAACTTCAATGACACAAGGTCTTCGTCCTACACTAAGAGTGTATTGCTAAGGAATCTGAGACAATATTCCGAGATGTTTCCGGAAGATGAAAAGTTGAAATGGATATCCTCAGAGGGTAAAATGGGTAAAAAGCCGACTGAATTGACACAGGCTTATACCTATTCCGGTTATTACATGCTGAGAGATGGCTGGGGCAAAAACTCGACAGTCATGATCCTGAAAAATAATTATAATCCCGATAACAAATGGCATTGCCAACCCGACAACGGTACTTTCGGCCTATATAAAAATGGCAGGAATTTCACTCCCGATGCAGGCGTCTACTCTTACGGAGGTACTTCGCAGAGCAATGCTGACCGCAGGGCCTTTCGCGCGACTAAGATGCATAATACCATGACCAAGAACAGCCTGGATATCGCCGATGGCTATATGAATGGTAAATTCTTGAAATTGGAATCTACCAATGACTATGACCTGCTGGTCACTGAAAACCAGTCGTACGCAGACCTGACCCACCGACGCGCAGTGTTTTTTGTAGAAAAAAGATTCTTTGTTATAGTCGATGAGGGACATGGCGAAGGCGCGGCTCCCCTGGTGAATGTGAACTTCAACCTGTCTCCCATGAGGGATGACGTAATCATCGATGATAATGCCGCCGATTTTATTTACGGCGCACATACCAATTATGGTGATAATAACAACATGCTCTTCAAGACTTTTGTCGGCACAACCGATGGTTACTCCGCACTGAATAACACCAATTATATTTCACACACACTGGGAGAAAAATCAGCACAACGCCGCTTTTACCAGGTAAGCATAAAAAAACCAAGAGATGGGGCGGCACGCTTTATCACGGTAATCCACCCGTTTACCAACGAGGCTGATTTTGCCGGTATGGATATCACTGCAAAGTTCACTGATAACTCCCAAGGCCTGTTCAATGGCCGGGGAACCTCTGCCGAAGTCACTATAAATGGGATCAATTATCAGTTGAGTTATACATTAAACTAAACAATAAAAACATGCCTAAAACAATGATAATAAAAAAAATAAGCATGAGGAGTAAATTACTATACTTTTATATTGTATCCGCTTTACTCGCGTTCAATATATCCTGTACGGATATGGACAGCTTAGACAACAAGGGATTTCAGTTATATTACAGTGGTGTCACCGATATCGGACCATCGATGAGTTTTAATCTCAACGGCCCCACCTATCATGGAGGAAAGCCCTCTGATTTCAGCATTACCAATATTAAACTTGACGGCAATGCTGTTGAAACAAACAGTTTCACGATCGATCCCACTACGGGTGCCATTGCAATTGCCAACACCAATAATCTTGGGATAGGCCTTTATACTTTGACTATTTCTTGCATATCGAATGGCAAACATTATACTTTCGAGGATATCGTCGCGATCAATATGATGCGTCCGATTCCCAAAGGGATTTCTGTTGAGCCTGATATGATTGAAGTTTCGTTGGAAGATTTGTTGGATCCGGATAATACCAATGAGATCACCACCGCACAAGTTACCACAGATGGCGATCATATCACCATACGGAAATATATTATTTCAAGTGTGCGGAAAAATGATGTGGTGGTTAAAAATGAAGGATTATTCAATATCTCTTCTTCCGGGGTAATCTCTTTGGATAAGGGGGCTGAGAATATCCAACCGGGTAAATATATCATTGATCTGCGGTTAACAACTTCGGCCGTTGACGAGGAGTCCCAAGAAGGTATTTTCCCGGATGCATTAGTGGTAAACATCACTTCCAAACCCTTGGCCCTCACATATACTCCCAATAATGCCCGGGTTGAATTCGGTTCAGGAGCCACATCTTTGGCCCCCGTCTTAATTGGTTCGGATGAGATGCTACGCTATAGCATTAAATCTGTCACACCGGCATCCGCACCCGTTACAATGAATGAAACTACCGGTGAGATCTCTTTGAGTGAAAACAATGATCTTCCGATAGGCACGCAATGTGAAATATCTGTCACAGTCATGAACCAGTTTGGCTCTGCCGATTTCGATAATGCATACACCATCGATATCGTCGCGTTTATCAATCCAATTGAGAACTTTAGCTACACCACGCCGAATGAATTCTCGCAAGCCTTAGGATTTGAAATAACGCCTTCTGAGATCGACGGAGATGAGGTGACTTTTGAATTTGTCGATCTGCCTTCAGGCCTCGCTGATTTACAAATCGATCGTTTTACCGGAAAAATTACCGCCGAGAAAGGCAATAAAATAGCCATAGGGGATTACAACATGACAGTATCGGCAACGAATATAAAAAGTGAGAAGAGGGCGACAATAAATCTCCGGATCAAGAAAAATCCCTACTATTTCACCTACTTCAGGTGGGGTAATAACCTGAATTTATCTCCTGCTGAAAACTATGCGAGCCAATTCAGGGTGCAATCAAGTGGCAACCTTTTAAATTTAGCTATCCCCGTCGTTGATTCTGACATACCGGAAGGTGTTGAAGTAGATTGGCGGATAGTTTCCACCAACTTCTCCGGGGGAAGTGTAGCCATAGATGGCGAGGGGGCCATTACATTCAACCAGGGATGGATTACCTCAAAAACATTTGTAATAGTTGTGGAGGCTACAACCGGTAAAGGACTACCGGAAGAAACCGTAGTAAGGGTACCGCTATTTATTCACTGCTCGGGAGCAGCTGCCGGTGTAACGATAGAATACACCCCATTCGTGCTGCAGGTCAACCCCCGTACAGGAGGCCATTCCGCGCGACCGGTAGTAACCGGGACAAATATGGACCAATTCCTTATGGATTACAGGCGCAATTTCCAATATTATAATGTCAATGGACCGGCTTCTCACCTGAATGGACAACCAAGCAATACCCGTTCTTTTATGTATAGCATATGGAAGGCCTATTATGATGCTGTTGGCTCACCCAGTGTAAATACCGGAGCCAGAAGCCCCATGTCATACCTTGACAACAAGACCAGGACATCGGTACCTGCCGCGTACGTGAATCCCGACCTTTCTGTGATCGTGAATCCCGACAAATGGAAAGACGACAACGGATACGCCAATGGAGTGATCATAGGCCAAATGACTTTCGCCACCAACGGCAATGAAGGCTCCGTGGGTTCCGGCACACAAGTTTTCCCGCTGGCCATCTGGTTTGATACAAATTTCTAAAATTAAAACAGAATAATAATATGATATTTCTGAATAGCAAAATCTTTAGATTCATATTTATCTCCTTTTTCTCTATTTTCTTTATATCTGTCAATGCTTTTGCACAGAGGACAAATGAAATCACCGTGAACGGTGTGGTATATGACGAGGAGGAGATGCCGGCCATAGGGGCGGCCATACAGGTAAAAGGCGAGAGCAAGGGAGTGGTTACCGATATGGACGGTAACTTCTCCATCTCCACGAAAGCTAATTCAACGTTAGTCATCAGTTACCTCGGATACCAGGCACAGGAAATAAATGTCTCGGGAAGGAGCAACCTTACCATTCGGCTAGTACCTGATGATCTCCTTCTTGACGAAGTGGTGGTGGTTGGATATGGAAGTATGCGACGCAGTGACCTGACAGGATCCGTATCGTCTGTAGGTTCCAAAGCCATCGAAGGCTTCAAGACAAGTTCTGTGGTAGGGGCATTGGGTGGACAAATTGCCGGAGTGCAGGTAACTCAGTCGGATGGCACTCCCGGTTCCGGTTTTGACATAAAAATCCGTGGTGTGGGAACGCTGAACGGCGATGCTTCCCCTTTGTTTATTGTGGATGGATTTGAGGTGGGGAATATAGATTATCTCTCCAATTCGGATATTGAATCCATCGACATTCTGAAAGATGCTTCGGCTTCCGCCATTTATGGAGCCCGCGCCGCCAATGGGGTTGTGCTTGTCACCACCAAATCGGGAAAAGAAGGCAAGCCCAAAATATCCTATAACGGTTCATCAAGTTATCGTGAAATAACCAAGAAATTCGACCTGTTAAGTCCCTACGAATTTGTGAAATTGCAATTGGAACTTAACCCGGGTAAATATGGGAATACTTATTTTCAGGAGGGTGTCGACAGCGAAGGGAATCCGTATAAATACCAAAACCTGGATGATTATATCCATGAGGGTGGCGTGGATTGGCAAAGTGAGGCTTTCAAGCCCACATGGTCTCAGAACCATGATATTAGCCTGACCGGCGGGACGAAGGAGTCTCAATATGCAGCCTCATTTTCCGCCTTTAATGAGAAAGGGATTTTCAAAAACAGTGGTTTCAAGAAATATACGGGGAGGTTACGGTTTAACCAGAAGATCACTCAGGCTGTGACCTTAAATACCACGGTCAATTACGCGAACACTACCCAGGAAGGAATCGGCACCTCGGGTACCGGAGGCACGCTTACCGTGCTGTCGAATCTTTTGAACGCGAGGAATACGGGAGGATTGCGGGTTTCAAACGAAGAGTTGCTTAACTCAGTATTCGACCCTCTGGAGTTGAGTGAAAATCCCACTTTCTCCCAAATCAATCCCATCAAGCAAACCGAGGCAGTAACCAATAAACGCAATCTCGAAATGTGGGGCATCAATGCAGCCCTGAACATACAACTGACAAAAGGGTTGACTTTCAGGTCTTCGGCCACATACAATGCAACCCATTCAAGAAGGGACATATTCTATGGGGAAAACTCAAGCCAGGCCTACAGGAGTGGTGGTGTATACGGTTCTACCCAAATGAACAAAGATGTCAGATGGGGGAATAGTAATACCCTTACTTACAGAAATAAAGTGAACAAAGCAATCTCTTACGACCTGTTGCTCGGGCAGGAAGCTACCTACAGAAGCGGTGAACACCTCTATGGGCAAACAAAGGACTTCCCGTTCGATCATCTGGGAAATGACAATTTAGGACTTGGCGCCACCCCAAGCAGGGTTGAAACATCAAAAAATGACAAGTTGCTACTCTCTTACTTCACACGAGCAAACTTCAATTACACCGACCGGTATCTGTTAACCGCCACCCTCAGGGCCGATGGTTCTACCGTTTTCTCCGACAGGAACAAATGGGGTTACTTCCCGTCGTTCGCAGGTGCCTGGCGTGTATCGGAAGAGGAGTTCATGCCCCATATACCATTCCTTTCCAATTTCAAAATACGTTTAGGTTGGGGAGTTGTGGGAAATGACCGGATAGCCAACTACCTGTCACTCGACCTGTACACAGATAGCAAGTACGGGGTGGGGAACAAGCTGGTGACAGTAATGAACCCGAAACAGCTGGCCAACAAGAACCTGAAATGGGAAGGATCCAGCACCGCAAATATCGGTTTTGACCTGGGTTTCTTTAACGGCCGCATGAATCTTACCGTTGATTACTTTGTAAAGAACACCAAAGACTTGCTGCTGGCGCAGGACCTTGCCCATGTGACCGGTTTCAACTCCCAGTGGCAGAATATAGGTAAGATCCAAAACAAGGGATTCGAAATTAACCTGAACACGGTCAATATGCAGAAGCGTCATTTCCTCTGGCAATCTGACTTTAACATTTCATTCATAGAAAACAAACTTAAATCACTGCAAAGTGGTGCCAACTCGATGTATGCCGCCACAAGGTTTAACAGTAACTTCTCGGGATATGATTATATAGCAAGTGTCGGATCATCCATCGGGCAGATCTATGGATATGTCTTTGATGGCGTGTATCAAAGTTCCGACTTCAATATCACTCCCGACGGAAGGAGCGTCTTAAAACCCGGTGTTACCGATATAAGCACCCACTCGGGAAGACCGGTCGAGCCGGGAATGGTAAAGTATAAGGATATCAATGGCGACGGTGTGATCACAACGGAAGACAGAACAGTTATCGGAAACGGATTACCTAAATTTTATGGCGGATTGACGAATACTTTCATGTATAGGAGTTTCGATTTGAGCGTACTGTTACAGTTCACTTACGGGAACGACGTGTACAACGCAACCCGCATGTTCCACACGCAAACGCAAAGCGAGAGGGCCAACCAGTTTGCTGAAGTGGTAGACAGATGGACACCGACCAATGCATCGAATGTTGTTCCCTCGGCCAACGGTTATGTAAGGTATGAACTTTATTCCCGTTTCGTTGAAGATGGTTCCTTCTTAAGACTGAAGCATATCACATTGGGATACACACTACCAAAAAAATTATTGAACAGAAAATATATCAACAATGCGCGTTTTTATGGAACTGCCCAAAATTTACTCACCTGGACAAGATACAAAGGGTCAGACCCCGAAGTAAACATGAAGAGTAGCCCCTTAATGCCCGGTTTCGACTGGGGGGCTTATCCCATGAGTAGAGTTCTGACCGCAGGAGTTGAAGTCCATTTTTAAACATAAAAATCAAGAATGATGAATAAGCTCACATATATTATATGCATGATCATCGCCGTAATGATGATTCCTTCATGTACACTCGATGAAGCAAGTTATACGGAGATAGAGAAGAAGAATTATTTGAACACAGCCTCTGAAGCGGAAACCGTATTATTGGGAGTATACAGGAAGATGGTCGAGGAAGGCATGTACAGATTTCACCTCTCCATGCTCTTTACAATACCGACCGATATTGCCAAGGTACAGGGGAACTCTCCTGACGGGCTTCGTCTGGTACCGTCGAATTCCTATACAAGCACACAGATTGAAGTACAACAAACATGGTCCAGCTTGTATAGCGCCATCTATGATGCCAACGATTTTATTGAACAACTTAGCAGAAAGTCCGCCAACTATTCCGAAAGGGAACAACAACTGGCAGCCATATATATGGCAGAGGCAAGAACCCTGCGGGCCCTCTATTACTTTGAACTGGTCAGATGGTTTGGAAATGTCGCTTTGATGACCAATACCGGCCAATCTCATCAGAATCCGGCCACTTTCGTCCAGGCCAATCCGGTGGATGTGTATAAGTTCATCGAGACCGACCTGCTGTACGCTATCGACAATCTGCCTTATGCCACGGATGATAATTTCAGGTCAGACAATAGCTTCCGTGTTTCCAAAGGCGCTGTCATGGGATTACTTACAAAAGTATACGCCACATGGGCCGGCCATCCCGTCCTGGATCAAAGTAAATGGGAAGATGCCGCAAAAATTGCGGGCACATTGATTAATTCGGGCAAACACACTC
The DNA here is from genome assembly GCF_003712195.1 of Proteiniphilum sp. X52. Lineage (GTDB taxonomy): Bacteria > Bacteroidota > Bacteroidia > Bacteroidales > Dysgonomonadaceae > Proteiniphilum. The sequence goes on from NZ_RDSD01000002.1 coordinate 84,840, forward strand.
TGATAAATGACTACGAACAGCTTTGGAAGAATACATGCAACGGAATATGGGACCCCTCTGAAAGTTTACTGGAGGTCAGTTTTTATTCTCCCTCCATTACGGGTACAGCGGCTTTTGACCCTAGCGGACGTATCGGAAAATGGAACGGTGTTACCGCTACCAATATCAGGGGGGTAAGGAATGCAGGCAACTGGAAGGTGATCCCCACTTTCTTAAGGGACTGGAATAACCGCTCAAATGATAAAAGATGGCAGATATCGTTTGCCGATTACAGATACGGCGTATCTCCCGGCACAGGGCAGGAAGGCGTTAAAATTCCGATTTCGAACAATGCAACAATCCAGGAAGCTCTGGCCCAGGATGCCAGCGACAATATAAAGAGGCCGTTCATGGACAACCTCTCGCCGGCCAAATGGGATACGGAAAAGTATGTGGACGAGGCCAATTATTTAGTAGACGCCAATCTCTCCAACATAAACTGGTATATCCTACGCTATTCCGATGTATTGCTCCTTTATGCCGAAGCAATCAATGAATTCAACAAGGGGCCGAACAGCGATGCGTATGAGGCGGTGAATAGTGTACGCCGCAGAGGTTTTGGGCTGCCAATGAACACGGGCAGCAGCATGGCTGATCTTCCCGCAAATTTGACCTACGAAGAGTTTCAGGCAGCCGTCAGGGCTGAACGGGCGTATGAACTGGCATTTGAAGGTCATAGACGGCAGGATTTAACAAGATGGGGTATCTATTATGAATCAATCATGAAGACGGCACAGGATATTGCGGATTGGTACAGTGACGGCCCTCAGTATTATATCCCGGCCAATCACACCAAAAAGAATAAACATGAGCTTTTACCCATACCTCAAAGAGATCTGGACCTGATGACTAATTTCAAACAGAATCCCGGATGGTAAAATAAAAAACAATCAATATCAAATTTGAGATAAATACACACAAATTTGAAAGTAATAGCGGCGTGTTTTAACACGCATTCGCTTATATCTGCCATATTTTTGCTTTCGACATAGGTTTTAATGAAAAACAAACAACAACATTAAATTTCGAATAGATATGAAACCGACATGTTTAAAATAATCATTAAGCACCCGAAGGGAATGAATATTTCCGTTAAGCTAAATGAGCAAAGGACAAACTTGTTTGGACTATGCCATAGCGAGGAATTGAAAATCGAGGAGCGAATGCGACTCAAATATCTAACTTTAGTGAATATTTTGCACATCAAAGGTTCCATATACCGAAATAAAACAATAAAACAATCATATGAAAAATTATGCCAAATTCTTCTTGCTGCTATTTTTCGTCTCCGCGATGCATGCCTTTGGTCAATCCCATACGGTAACCGGAAAAATTGTGGATGAACAAGGAGAAGAAGCCATTGGGGCCACCGTGGTAATAAAAGGGACCTCCACAGGGGTAGTCACAAATATTGATGGAATATACCAGATCAATGTGCCCAACCCAAGCACGGACATATTGGTGTTTTCTTATATAGGTATGGAAACCCAGGAAATAGCGGTCAACGGACAAAAAGTAATGAATGTTACCTTCAAATCCAGCTCGGTAATGCTGGATGAAGTCGTCTCTATTGGTTATGGGACAACCCGACGAGGTGATCTGACAGGCTCGGTGACCTCTGTAAGAAGCACAGAATTAGCCAAAGTACCCACCGCCGATGTGACCCAAAGTTTAGCTGGAAGAATGGCCGGTGTACAAGTACTTCAAAACGAAGGAGCACCCGGAGCCTCAATATCGATAAGAGTCCGCGGAGGTATCTCTATCACCCAGAGCAACGAACCTCTTTATATTATTGATGGTTTTCCCGATGAGGACGGTTTGGCTACATTGGATCCTTCGGAAATAGAATCTATCGATATCCTAAAAGACGCGTCAGCCACAGCTATTTATGGAGCACGCGGAGCAAACGGCGTTGTATTGATAACCACCAAGAGTGGATTAAGAGACGGGCAAAAATTAACGGTAACCTTTGACAGCTATGTGGGCGTCAAGAAGGTGGCCAACAAATTACCGGTTCTCTCCACAGAGGAATTTGTCCTGCTGGATTATGAAAGAAGATACGGCGGTAACAGGGATACGGGTATCGAGAATTTCGAAAGATTGTACGGACCCTTCAATGATATCCATGCTAACTACGGTAATCGTCCGGGTATTGACTGGCAGAAGGAAACTCTGGGAAGAACGGCTTACACCCAAAATTATCGCGTCGGACTCAATGGCGGCACCAAAGATCTGCAATATAACCTATCATATTTGTACTTTAAAGATCAGGGAGCTATGGTCTATAGTGGAAATGATAAGAATAATATCCTGTTCAACATCAACCATAAGCCCAATGAGAAGTTCTCCATATCCGGAAGAATCAATTACGACCAGATAAAAACATATGGCATGGGCACGTCCGAGAACGGAGATCGTTTCAATAAGATGCAGCATATACTTCAATACAGGCCTACCACAGGTATTACAGGTACCGACGACCTCCTCCTTGGAGATGAAGATCCGTTATTAGTAGATGACAGTGGTAACGTGATGCAAAATCCTTTAATCTCCGCGAAAGAGGAGACAAACAACAAGGAATACAGGACCATACAGGCAAGCGAAAGCTTTACCTATAAATTCACAAAGAACTGGTCTTTCAGGAACAGTTCAGGTATCCGTTATCAAACACGTCGTGATGAAATATTCTTTGGCGACCGCTCAATTACTGCCAAGCGATCCAGTATTAACGGGTCGATCACCAACAGGGAAACCGGTAGCGCGCAAGCATCCAACGTGTTAAATTACAGTACCCGGAGTAAAGGGAACCGCTACGAAGTAATGGTGGGACAGGAATATGTACAGCGGTGGAACCGCTACTTCAGGGCAAGCGCGAGTAATTTTCCCAACGACGACATAGGATTAAACGATTTGTCATTAGGAGCCACACCGGGTATTCCTCAATCTTACGCAGATTATGACGATAAACTGCTATCATTCTTTTCCCGTTTCAATTTCAATCACAAGGACAAATACTTGTTAACAGCATCCATGCGTATGGACGGCTCTTCTAAATTCGGTGATAAGAAAAAATGGGGCTATTTTCCCGCGGTCTCAGGCGCGTGGCGTTTGTCGGAAGAAGAATTCATTAAAAACCTGAATCTGTTTTCCGACCTTAAACTGCGTTTAGGATACGGGATGGCAGGTAACAACAGAATTCCGAGTTACGGTTCACTCCCTATATTGGGCTCTGTCACCTATCCCCAAGGAAGTACCACCACTCCGGGATATGCCTCCACCCAGATACCCAATCCATATTTAATGTGGGAATCCAACAAAACATTCAATGCCGGATTCGATATTGGTCTTCTGGATCAACGCATCACCATCACTCCGGAATTCTATATAAACAGAAGTTCCAATTTGCTGCTTAATTCAAGGCTTCCCAAATCATCAGGGTATGCCAACATGATGCGGAATATAGGAGAGACCGAAAATAAAGGTGTTGATTTGACCATCAATACAGTGAATATCGATAAAAAAGATTTTAGCTGGACCACCAACTTCAATATTTCCCATAATAAAAATAGTATTAAAGCCTTATCAGGTGAGGATTTCTTCCTGGAAGAAGCCAATTTCGGGTATAATCTAAAAACCCACCTGATACAAGTTGGTGAACCGTTAGGACTATTTTATGGATATATTACCGACGGTGTATACGGTGTGGATGATTTCAATTATGATGCGACTGCCGGAACCTATACATTAAAAGAAGGCATTGCCTATCACGGAAATAGAGATCAGATTGTACCGGGTATGTGGAAATTCAGGAATGTGGACGATTCCAATGAAATCATCGACGAAGACGATAAAACCATTATAGGGAAAGCCAATCCGGTTTTCCACGGCGGACTCAATAACACATTCACCTATAAGAATTTCGATTTAAGCGTTTTCTTTACTTTCAATTACGGCAATGATATCCTCAATGCCACAAAATTGACAAATTCCCTGGCGGGAAGAACTAACAAAAATGTGCTGGATGTGGTAAATAGCGCCAATCGCTGGATGACAATCAATCATGCCGGGGAAATTGTGACCGATCCCGCGGAGCTGGCAGCGCTGAACAGTGGCAAGAAAATTGCCGCCTACCACGACCTTGAAGAGGGAGACAAGTATATACATTCATGGGCCATAGAAGACGGGTCATTCATCAGATTGAGCAATGTGTCAATGGGATATTCCTTCCCCAAACAGATCACAGACAAGCTATCGGTAAGGAACCTGAGACTCTATGTGACAGGAAATAATCTTTTCGTATGGACTAAATATTCCGGTTATGATCCCGAAGTATCCACCAGAGGTAATGGATTAACACCCGGGGTTGATTTCGGGGCATATCCAAGAAGCCGCACCATTGTATTCGGAATTAATTTAACTCTCTAATAAAAGTCAGAAGATGAAGGCAAATCATTGTATTTTATTACTTATAGCATTATTCGCACACAGTTCCTGCAGCGACCTTCTTACGGAGGAACCAGCATCCTATTATAAAAAGGAAAATTTCTTTATCTCTCCGGCCAATGCGGAAATGTCGATCATAGGCATATATGACGTTTTTGCCAAATTGGAGCACTACGGACAGTTTGAAATGGCGTTTCACAGTTCCGACGATACATATTACATACAAGGAACTGCCACCGACAATACCCGGAGAGATATTTCCCACTACACGCTCTCTTCGGCCAATCAATGGGTGGAACAAGTATGGAGCCACAAATACCAAGGGTTGGACCGTGCCAACTTCGCTATTTCCGGAATAGAATCCATGGAGGGTTACAAGGGCGATACGCCTGATCCCAAGTTAGTGAAACTGGTAGCCGAAGCAAAATTCCTCCGCGCTTTCCTTGCTTTCGATCTGGTTAAATATTGGGGAGATGTGCCGTTCAAGACCTCCTATTCCGGCGACTATGAAAGTGCATATGGAGCAAGAGTAGCCAGAGAATTAATTTACGATCAAATCATCGACGACCTGAATTTTGCAAAAGCAAATCTGGCATGGGCTGATGCGGGCTCCTCACCTGAGCGTGCGACCCAAGGTGCCGCCAGGGGATTATTAATGCGCATTTTACTGCAAAGAGCAGGCTACAGCCTCCAAATGGACGGCGTATCCACCCGTCCCGATGACACGAAGCGGGAGGAATATTTTAACGCGGTGATCAGTGAATGGGGAGCATTCCAGGAGAAGGGATATCATGGTTTTTTCAATGGAGGATACCTTGAATTGTTCAAAGGATTTTCCCATGGCACGTTAAATTCCAAGGAAAGCCTGTTCGAGATAGCCTTCCACAGCGCCGACGGATCAAGTGAAGATTCAGGTAACTGGGCTACCTATAACGGCCCCGCCGTAGCTCCCCCCAATGTTCCCGCTTCCGATGCACTGAATCATATGGGAAGGGCCAATGCTTTCTTCAGAGTTGTGCCTGAGTGGAAAGACTTCTTTGAAGAGACCGACGAGCGCCGGGATGTAATGGTATGCACTTATCAATATAACTGGAATAACGCGACTTCCTCCCACGTAAAAGTGGAAAACAGCAATAAAAGGAACTGGTACCCGGGAAAATGGAGGAGAGAATGGATGCCATTGGGATATAAAGACCCCAACAATACAGACGTAAATTACTGTAACTTGCGATACGCCGATGTGGTGCTGATGGCAGCTGAAGCATACAACGAGCTAAATCAGACAGCCACCGCATGGTCCCTGCTCAATAGTGTGCGCATAAGGGCAGGCGCCACGCAGATTACCGGCGCCAATTACGCGGACTTATTAAAATCACCCAAGGTACATGACCTTCCGTTTATTGATGACGCCACTGAAGCAGGTAAATTCAGAACAGCCTTGTACTGGGAACGGGGTTTTGAACTTGCATTTGAGGGACAGAGGAAGTTTGATTTGATCAGATGGGGATTTCTGAAAGAAGCACTCGTGTTGTTCAATGGGAAGACCGACTCCAGAGTCAGGACCAACTACCCGGCGGGTAATAATTTCATAAAGGGAAAACATGAATTATTCCCCATCCCCTTGGACGAAATACAGGTAAACTCCAAATTGGAAGGTAAAAACAATCCACAATACTAAGACAGTGCGCGCCGGATCAATCTATCTTTCTCATAGACGGAGATTGATCCGGTGCATGAAACCTGTCTCACAATGATTATCTTTGGGAATAATAAAAAACAATATGGTGGCGTGAAAAATATTATAATCTTCATATTCAGTCTATTCCTATCATACACTCATATAGTCGCGAGTGATGAGCGATGCTTTTTCGAAGTTATCGGGTTAAATGACGGACTATCTAACAGCACGGTTATTTCCATTGCACAAGACAAGGACGGGTTGATATGGTTTGCTACTTTTGACGGCTTAAATAAATTCGACGGATACTCAATCAAGGTGTACAGGTATGAAGAGGGGAACAGAGTTTCTTTGCAGAGCAACTCCACCAGAACTTTGTTTATTGACCATGAAAATACTCTCTGGATAGGCACTAACGAGGGCCTCTCCAGATATGTAAATGAAAAAGATATTTTTGAAAACTTCACAAATGATGTCAGGGGCGACAGGCTGAAGATCAACGCGGTTATTGACATCGAAGAAAACAGTTTACTTCTAGGCACCGATAAAGGTCTCTATATTTTCGATAAAATCAGAAAGAACTTCGAAATCTTTCCTTATGCCCACCATCCACAGATGGAGGTGCTCTCGTTAGTAAATACGGGAGACAAGATCTTCATCGGGACAGATAGAGGGTTATATAATTACAGCAACCGCGACAAAACTTTCCACCATCTTAACGACACGCTTAAGGATTTTAGGATACAGGCAATACTGCGCGAGTCTGAAAATAAAATGTGGATAGGCACAGAGGGAGCCGGGCTTTTCTCAATTAATCCTGAAACAGGAAATATTCTGAAGAATTATTTAAATGACCCACACAAAGAAGAGAGTATCTGCTCAAATTATATCAGAACCCTGTTAACTGATAATGAAAACCGCTTATGGATAGGCACCTTTCACGGATTAAGTGTGCTGAACGATAGAGGTGAAAGGTTTCACAATTACTTTAGCGATCCATTTGACGCCACTACCATATCCCAGAACTCCATCCGTTCTATTATTCAAGACTTTCAGGGAGGTATTTGGTTGGGCACTTACTATGGTGGTGTAAATTATTATCATCCGCTCAAGAACCAGTTCTTTCACATCAAGCAGAATTCGCGTAACAACTCTTTAAACGATAGAATTATAAGTGGAATTGTCGAGGATAAAAGCAATGGCAAGATATGGATAGGCACCAACGATAACGGTGTAAATGTGTATGATCCGCAAAACAGCATGTTTTCGCATATTACAAAAGAGAATAACAGTATCTTATCATCGAATAATATAAAAACATTCCTTCTATCCCGTGATAACAGGCATATATATATTGGCTCACATGGTGGCGGACTTATCGCGATCGACAAGAATAGTTACAAACCTATTGGCATTAAACTTCCTTCCAAGGATGTCTATTCACTGGCGTATGACTTAAACGACAATGTGTGGATAGGCACACTATCGGGACTTTTCAGGCTGGATGAAAAAAGAGATACGGTTGAAGAGGTTGATATCAGCAGATTAACTTCCAGCCACATACTCTATGTGGAGACAGACAGTAAAAACAGGCTGTGGATAGGGGGGGACAAGTTGTTGGCTTGTCTTACGATCGACAACCACAGCCTGATCGAATTCCATGATGCTTTTCAAAATGTCAGAGTCAACTGTATTATCGAAGATTCAAAGAAAAATATATGGATAGGTACCAATTACGGGATATACAAATATACAGGAGATAAAGAATTTGTCAGATACACGGAAAAAGAGGGCTTGTCCAATAATACGGTATGCGGCATCATTGAAGATTCCATGGGTTTTTTATGGATCAGCACCTATTACGGGATCAGCCGTTTCGATCCTGAACAAGCCACCTTCAGGACATACCTGATGACTGACGGTTTACAGTTTCAACAATTCAATAACTATTCATTCTGCAAGACCGAATCAGGACGACTCTATTTTGGCGGGATCGACGGAATTATCACCTTTATACCGGAACAATTAAAAAACAATCCTTTCTCTTTCCAACCCATCATCACAGAACTGAATGTCCAGAATAACATCATCACACCTTCGGACCATGGCATATTAGAGAAAAATATCATCAACGCGGATAAGATTGTTTTAAGATCCGACCAAGCAACTTTCTCATTACGTTTTGCCGTGCCCAATTATCTTTCCGGCAAACACAATACTTTTAAATACAAGCTCGAAGGATATGACAAAGATTGGATCATCACATCTGAAAATCGTTTTGCATCTTACTCCAACCTGCCTCATGGAAAATATACATTTCTACTGCTTTCCGCCAATAACGAAGGTTATTGGAGTGATACAATGACGGAATTATCTGTTATTGTCAAGCCTTTGTGGTTCCAGACTTTCTGGTTCAGACTGCTGGTCATAAGTGTTGTCCTATTCATTATCTATATCATATCACAATTTTTTAATCAAAAGCAGGAGATCAAAAAACAACTGATCAAAGAGCGATTCGACAAAGAAAAAAACGAAGAGATTAATCGGGCCAAAATGAGTTTCTTTGTGAATATTTCTCACGAATTCAGGACCCCCTTAACCCTCATCATCTCCCCCCTGCAGGAAATCATTGAAAAAGTGTCGGACTCATGGGAAAAAGAACAATTAACTGTCATTAAAAACAACACGGATAAATTGCTACACTTAACCAACCAACTGATCGATTACCGAAGGGCTGAATTGGGTGTTTTTGAATTAAATCTCAAAAGGACAGATCCCCAAAAAACGATAGTGAAAACAATGGCGCTGTTCAATAAATTGGCAAAACGGATGAACATTGAGTATACGTTTGAAGATTACACCAATGATGATGAGTATATCATAGACGAAAATTATCTCGACATGATATTGAGCAACCTTTTGTCGAACTCCTTTAAATTCACACCTTCCAACGGAAGAATCACGGTAAACCTGATAGAAGATTTTGAGTATCTGATCCTTGAAGTAGAGGACACCGGATATGGCATACCTGAGCATGAACAGAGTTTGATATTCAACAGATTCCATAAAGTGAATAGTAAAAAAGACGATATCGGGATGGGGATTGGATTGTCAATAACGCAACGTCTTGTGGAGCTGCACCATGGAAGAATTGAAGTAAAAAGTAAAATAAATGAAGGCACTACTTTCTCAATCTATATTCCCCAAAATGAAAATCTTTACAGCAAAAAAGAATTGAATAGCATCAAACTTTTGCCTGTCAATGATCCTTCCGAAGAACAGGAGACACTATATGACATGACATTTGAAGGAGATGAACAACCTCTTATTATGATCGTGGAGGATGACGAGGATCTGCTAAGCTATTTGTCCAATAATTTATCTTCCTCATATAATATCATCACAGCACGAAATGGAAAAGAAGCCCTCGATCTGACAAGTCAAAATAAAGTAGACATAGTGCTTACCGATATCATGATGGACGTCATGGATGGGATAGAGTTATGCCGGATATTGAAAGAGGATATTAAAACCTGCCATATTCCTATTATCATACTCTCTGCTAAATCTACGGTAGAGGACCAACTCTCCGGTTTGGGGGTCGGTGCGGACGACTATGTTACCAAACCTTTTACAGCCAGTATCCTGAAAGCCAAAATAAACAACATGATAGCTTCGAAAGAGAGGATACTGAACTATTACTCAGATTCCACAGAAATAGAACCGGAGAAAATAGCGACCAATCAGATAGACAATGAACTTCTTACCAAAGCAAAAGAGATTGTGTTGAGAAATCTCGACAATACCTCCTTCACAACCGAAATGTTATGTGTGGAAATGGGAATGAGCAGAACAAATTTACATTTAAAATTGAAAGCATTGACCGGAAAATCAGCCATTGATTTTATCCGCAAGATCCGTTTCAACGAAGCAATAAAATTATTGTCCAGCGGGAAGTACAATGTTTCAGAAGTGAGTTATATGGTGGGTTTTAATTCATCTTCCTATTTTTCCACCAGTTTTAAGAAATATGTTGGTTATCTACCTTCAGATCATACAAAAAAGACAAATGATAAACAAAAGTGAAATCTTTTTGAACATTCCTTAACCATGGTCACGACCATTTGGTTTTTATTTGCAACAAGAAATTTATTGATAAATTGATAAATATGCACCATAAATTAATTTAATTGTAAAGTATGAGACAAAACCCTTATCCAATTGTTTTTATTGTAAGTTTATTTTTCCTGGGCTCTTGCTCTTCCGCCAAAAAACCATGGTTTCAAAATGCGGTGAATACCGCTTCATCACAATTAACCATGCAAATTGAAGAGATGGGAGACAAAATAGGTTTTCCACGGTCAATAAAAGCGGACACACTGAGACTCGATAATATCTATGACTGGACAAGCGGTTTTTTCCCGGGAAGCCTCTGGTATATCTACGAACTGACAGGAAATGATTTTTTCAAAAATGAGGCTTCCAAATTTACCGGATATCTTCATGACCTCAGATATTATACCGGAACGCATGATTTAGGATTTATGGTCTACTGCAGTTACGGCAATGAACTTCGTCTTACCGGCGGAGATAAGACCATTATTCCCGTAATGGTGCAAACTGCCGATAACCTGATCTCGAGATTCAACGATGCAACACAGACAATACGTTCATGGGATTTCGGTGAATGGCAATATCCGGTTATTATCGACAACATGATGAACCTGGAATTGTTGTTCTGGGCCAGCGAGTACACCAACGACCCCAAATACAAAGATGTCGCTATCAGACATGCCAATACAACGCTGGAACATCATTTCAGGGATGATATGTCATCCTATCACGTGATTGATTATGATACGATAACGGGCAATGCCATCTCGAAAGGGACCTTCCAGGGATATTCCCATGAAAGCCATTGGGCCAGAGGACAAGCATGGGGATTATATGGCTATACGGTTTGCTACCGCCACACCAAAGACGAAAAATACCTGAAAGCCGCTGAGGATATCGCTCGTTTTATCATGGACAATGTGAAGACAGACGACCTTATCCCCTACTGGGATTACGTGGCTCCTGATATTCCGGATGCCCCGAGAGATGCGTCTGCCGCCGCGATAACCTGTTCTGCCCTGTTCGAATTAAGCAAATACTCCACTCAGCATGCAACAGCATATTATAACTACGCGGAGACGATCTTAAAGAATCTATCGAGTGAAAAGTATCTATCGAAAGTAGGAGACAATTTCGGATTTATCCTGATGCACTCTACCGGGCATTTGCCGGCCAATTCCGAAATTGACACACCGATTAATTACGCGGACTATTACTATCTCGAATCACTTAAACGTTACAAGACATATCATTCAAACTGATGATGGTGCCACATAAAAAATAGCAAAATGAGACCAAGGACAATTATTTATATCTTCGTCATATGTAGTGTCTTCTCCTCGAGAGCTCAAAACACTCATAAAGAGTCGAGTGACTCCCATCAATTATCTTTTGAAAATATCCGATTAGAATTTCCCAACATTCAACCGGAGGTTTTCGAGTTGCTCGATCTGGACAGGAAAGGGTTGGAAAATGTGAAAAAGTTTTACGGAGAAGGAAATTACAATGCTGCGGCAAAAGCACTTTTAAATTATTACAAAAGCCGGACATTTGTAAACCACCCCGACGTGGACTTGCAAAATATCAGAATCTCAAAAGAGGAGCAAAAATGGGCAGATGAGAGTCTGACACACCGCTTTTTCGCACACAAGGGATACCAGCCTTCACTCTTTTACGGTGAGGATATTGACTGGACCCATTGGCCTGTGAAAGACAATGAATTGAGATGGCAATTGCACCGCCATAAATGGTGGTCTCCCATGGGGAAAGCCTATCGTGTCTCCAAAGATGAGAAATATGCCAAAGAGTGGGTTTTTCAATATCTCGACTGGATTGAAAAGAATCCTTATATGGAGAAAGAGAATCCGGAGAAGAATAATTTATCCGGGAAAGAAGCCCGAGAAATAGAAAATATGCGATTTGCATGGCGCCCACTCGAGGTGAGCCACCGCTTGCAAGATCAAACCTGGCAGTTTATGTATTTCTTGCCCAGCCCACACTTTACACCCGAATTTCTCACTGTTTTTCTGGCCAATTATCACCGGCATGCGGAACTTATCCTGGAGAATTATTCGGAAAGAGGGAATCATCTGCTTTTTGAAGCGCAACGGGTTATCTATGCCGGCGCTTTCTTTCCCGAATTCAAAGATGCTCAAAAGTGGCGTAAAAGCGGTATTGAAACGTTGAACAATGAAGTGAACGTACAAGTGTTCAACGATGGATTCCAATACGAGTTGGATCTCCATTACCATCTGGCTTCCATCAATATTTTTATCAAAGCGCTCCGGATGGCAGATGTGAATGGGTTCAGAAGTGAATTCCCACAGAGTTATCTGGATACACTCGAAAGAATGATAATGGCTTTGATCGATGTTTCATTTCCTGACTACACAATGCCCTGTTTCAGCGATGCCAAAGCGGTCAACAAGAGACAAATGGTGAACAATTTCAAAGATTGGACAACCCTCTTCCCGGAGAATCCTTATATTCAGTATATGGCTTCGGAAGGAAAAGAGGGACGCAAACCCGATCACCTCTCGAAGATGTATGGCGACGCCGGTTTCTATATCTTGAGGAACGGCTGGAAGGAAGAATCTACCGTAATGGTCGTAAAAGCCGGTCCTCCCGCATTCTGGCATAACCAACCCGATAACGGCACTTTTGAATTATATATCAGGGGACGTAATTTCTTCCCCGATGCCGGAAGTTATGTGTATGGTGGAGACGAAGAAGTGCTGAAAGAACGGAATTGGTTCCGACAGACGCGGGTGCACAACACCCTGACAATCGACGGAAAAAACATGGAAGAGACCAATTCAACATGCTTATTATGGGATATTAGCAATAACAATGTCCAGAAACTGGTAGTGGAGAATCAGGGCTATCCTGATTTAAAGCATCGCCGCACTATCTTTTTTGTGGATAACACCTTTTTCGTCATCGTGGATGATGCCATTGGAACCGCCCGTGGAGATGTGTCGGCACATTACCACATGTCGGAAGGAGAAATGGCGCTCGACCATAAAAACAAACGGTTGACAACCCGCTACCGTGACGGAAATAATATTGTCGTACAGGGATTTAGTCCAGAATCCATTCAAATGGAAGAGGAGGAAAGCTGGGTATCCTATGAATATCGTCAAAAGAACAGGAGAACAGGATTTGCCTATAAAACCCGGAAACAGTCTGATCATACCACTTCGGTTGTGACCGTAATCCACCCTTTCTCTAAAAAAGCACCCGATATCACTGCAAAATACCTGAATGCGGGTAATAATGAAAAGGGTGTTCAAATAGCGTTGACAATCAATAAGCAAAAATACGACCTATATGCAAAATGGTAACAGATACTTGAAAAAGGTGGTGGCTTGCTCATCGATAGCGGTTCTTCCCTTGCAAATAAGTGCACAGAACCAGCCCGACATTATTCTCATCATGACGGACCAGCAAACCGCGGACGCGATGAGCAATAGAGGTAACCTGAACCTGGTTACTCCCGCGATGGATGAACTGGCTGCAGATGGCATTGTTTTCTCAAGAGCCTACTGCTCCTATCCGTTGAGTGGCCCCTCACGCGCAAGTATCATGACCGGAAAAATGCCCAGTGAGATAAATGTACTGGAGAATAATGACCCGCTATCCGAAGAAGAACAAAAAAAGACAATAGGGTTCACCATGCTACAAGCCGGCTATGATTGCTTATATGCCGGAAAGTGGCATGTCCCTGCCGTAGAAATACCCGACAAAAAATTTGGTTTCAAAAAAATAGCGGGGATGTACGATCCAGATATGGCCGCCCACATTGAGGCAGCCCTCTCTGAAAAAAGGGAGAAACCGCTTTTTTTAGTCGCCTCCTACCTCAATCCTCACGAAATCTGTGAATATGCCCGTTCACAAACGCTTCATTATGGCGAAATACCTATTGCGGACGACGCGGTCTTCCCTGAATTGCCTGATAATTTCGACGCTACAGAAGACCTTTCCGAACTACTCACGCTTCATAAAAAAATGTCACCCAAGCTGCACCCTACCGAAAACTACACAGAACAGGATTGGAAAAATTATTTGTATGCTTATTACAGACTGGTCGAACGGGTAGATGCACATATCGGGGAACTCATCAACCTGTTAAAAGAAAAAGACCTATACGACAACTCTGTCATTATCTTTACCAGTGACCACGGCGATGGCGTGGCAGCCCATCAATGGAACCAAAAGCGCGCATTGTTCGAAGAATCGATCCGGGTACCGCTCATCGTTAAACCGGCGAAAGGCGGCAAAGCTACCATAAACCGTGATATCGGCGCTTTGGTGAATATAGGGATTGACCTCTATCCCACGATATGTGATTACGGCAATACACCGATTCCTGAGGAATTAAACGGAATAAGCCTGAAAGGAATCATCGAAGGAACAAAAGAACCACACCGGAGTATCTTCGTGGAAACTCATTTCGATGCTATCAACGGCAGATCGTGGTGTGTAATAAAAGACAATTTCAAGTATGTTTTTTACCGGTTCTTCAAAAACCGTGAACAGCTATTTGACTTATCGACAGACAAAGGCGAAACAACAAACTTAATGCGCGATAGCCGTTATGAAAATGTCTATCGTGAGATGAAAGCAGAATTGTTACATCATGCCCAAAAAGTAAATGATAAGATGTTGATCAAAGACCTGAATTTTTGACAACATCCAAGAAAATAATCATCTCTTATGTCCGTTCCAAACAAAATACTGAATCAATCCGGTATATCCTTACTGGTAGCCGCCACTTCTTTATTCTCCTGTAGCACAAAAAAAGACAAACAGGAAGGCGAAAAACAACCCAATATCATCTTTATCATGACGGATGACCATGCCTCCAATGCGATCTCCTGTTATGGAAGTAATCTCATACAAACTCCCCATATCGACCGTCTGGCAAAAGAGGGAATTAAATTCGAAAACACCTATGCGGTGAATGCCCTGTCAGGGCCCTCCAGAGCGTGTATTCTTACGGGGAAATTCAGTCATGTCAACGGTTTTAAAGATAATCAAAGCGGGGCATTTGACGGCGACCAGCAAACCTTCCCTAAGATACTCCGTGAAAACGGATATCAAACGGCGATGATAGGGAAATGGCATCTGATCACTGAACCCCAAGGATTCGACTACTGGTGTATCCTGAGCGGGCAACATGAACAAGGTGATTATTACACACCCGATTTCATCGAAAACGGCAGGCATATCACCGAAGAAGGCTATGTCACTGACGTGATTACCGACAAGGTTATTAACTTTATCGACAATAGGGAAAATGACAAGCCTTTTATGATCATGTATCACCAAAAAGCGCCTCACAGGAACTGGATGCCTGCTCCGCGCCATTTAGGGGTATTTAACGATACCTCTTTCCCCGAACCTGATAACCTGTTCGACGACTATAGCCACAGGGGCCGGGCGGCAAAAGAACAAGACATGTCGATCGCCCATACGCTTACCCTTGATTGGGATTTAAAACTCCTTACCCGTCAGGAGTTACTCAACGACACCACAAACAGGCTGTATAGCGTGTACAAGCGTATGCCGGAAAAGGTTCAACAAAAGTGGGATTCGGTTTATGCAGGACGAATCGCCGAATACAAAAGCGGCCGGCTGCAAGGGGAAGAATTGGTCAGATGGAAATACCAACAATACATGCGTGATTACCTGGCAACCGTGCTCGCGGTAGATGACAACATAGGCCGGTTATTGGCATATCTGGAGGAAAAAGGAGAGTTGGACAACACCATTGTCTTCTACACTTCCGACCAGGGATTCTTTTTGGGTGAACATGGCTGGTTCGACAAACGCTTTATCTATGAAGAGTCTCAACGTATGCCTTTGGTGATCCGTTATCCGAAATCGATCAAGGCAGGCAGCGTATCCCGGGCACTTTCCATGAACGTGGATTTCGCCCCCACTTTCCTCGATATGGCGGGGATAGATATACCGGAAGACATGCAAGGGGTATCGCTTAAACCGGTATTGGCCAACGCGGGAGAAATTCCTCCCGACTGGAGAGAAGCGGTGTACTACCATTTCTATGAGTATCCGGGGGAACACTCGGTAAAACGCCATTACGGGATACGTACAGCGGATTTCAAATTGATCCATTTCTATAACGATGTCGACGAGTGGGAAATGTACGACCTGAAAAAAGATCCGAAAGAGATGGTCAATATATTCGACAATCCGGAATATAATAAAGAAAGGGGTGAATTGATCCAATTACTGAGAAATATCCAATCAGTCTATAAGGATGAAAGTTTTAAGGATAACAACATTTAAACCGCAAGAAAAAAATGCCAAAAAATCTGTGGTTCATAATCTGTGGAATTTCGGAGACTTAATTCTGGAAAGCAGAAACATTTTGATTATTGAAACGGCAGAAACAAACGGAATAATTTTTAATCCGATACCAGTTTCTGTTTCATCCATATCGCTATCACGCCTGATTCCAATGGAAAAATTGAAGTAAATATGCAAGTGGAATAACTTAAACAATTATGGACAGAAGAAAATTTATCAAGAATACCGGATGGACATTCGTAGGTTTAGCCGCATCAGGTAGCCTTTTGCAAGGTTGCAATGCAGCATCGAAAGAAGCAAGAAAGATACTGCCCGCCCCCCATGGATTGAAATTATACTGGGGAGATATTCATAATCATTGTAATCTTACTTACGGACACGGGGATATGAGGGATGCTTTTGAAGCAGCCAAACAACAACTCGATTTCGTATCGATTACCCCTCACGCGATGTGGGGAGATATTCCCGGCAGGGATGATCCTCGCCTGCAATGGGTAATCGACTACCATACCAAAGCATTTGATGCACTCCGGGAAGGAGGCTGGGAAAGGTATGTGGCAATGACAAACGAGTATAACAAAGAAGATGAGTTCCTCGCATTCCTGGGTTATGAGTGTCATGACATGGCATATGGAGATCACGTTGCATTATTGTATGACTTGGAAGCAACGATGATCGATCCTACCAATGTGGCAGGAATGAAAGCACAACTCAAAGGCGCAAAAGCATTTGTCACGCCTCATCATATGGGATATCAAACCGGCTTCCGCGGCTATAACTGGGATGCATTCGAGGAGGGAACACAAACTCCTTTCGTTGAAATGTATTCCCGGCACGGCCTGGCGGAAAGTGATGAGGGCGACTATAACTACCTCCACGATATGGGACCAAGGCATTGGGAAGGAACCATTTTATATGGATTGCAGCAAGGCCATAAATTCGGTATCATCGGCTCGACCGACCAGCATGCCGGCTACCCGGGTAGTTACGGAGATGGACGCGTTATGGCACTCCCCCCTTCGCTCAAACGCGAATCAATATGGAAAGCTTTGAAAAACAGACATGTAGGATGTGCCACAGGAGATAAGATCAAGATCGATTTCAGAATTAATGACGCTATCATGGGTGAAGCAATCAAGGCAAATAACCGGAGAATCTACCTGCACGTGGAAGGTGAGAACTCCATTGATTACGTGGATATTATAAAAAACGGGAAATGCATTGCCCGCTTGAACGGACCTCTTCTCCCTCAAATTCCGCAGGAAGACACCCTCAGATGTAAGATAAAGGTTGAATTTGGCTGGAACCGAGAAGAAGAATATGTACACTGGAATGGTAAATTATCCATTGATCAGGGAAAAATAAATGGGGTAACTCCCTGCTTCAGAGGCGCCGCATATACCGCACCCCAACCCGGAGAGACAGCGTTCGAAACCAGGGTAAACAGGATTTTAGGCTCTTCTGAGAAAGAGGTTGAGCTGGATATGTACAGCTCCAAGAACCCCAACACCACAACACCGGCAATGCAAGGAGTCGTACTCGATTTGACCATGCCGAAAAGGGGGAAATTAACGGCAGATTTCAATGGAAAGAGATTCACTCACTCCATCGGCGAATTGATGGAGGGTTCCAAAACCCATTTCATGATTGGTTGGCTCAGTGAAGCAATCTCATTCAATAGGGCAATTCCCGAAAACGCCTTCCAAGTGGAGCATTATATGGAAGACAGCGTAGCTGAAAAAGAGGTCGACTATTATTATGTGCGCGTAAGGCAGAAAAATCAACAGTGGGCATGGAGTTCTCCTATTTGGTTAGAAAAAGCTTAAGAGAGCTCTGTTCGGTGCCGGAAAGAATTTCCACCATATTGTTTTCATTACGGCAAGTACAGCTATTGGCGACGCGGCAATAATCGACGGCAAACTCTTCGACGGCTATTCCAATAGCGCGACAGTATCAGGAGGTACCCCATTCATCGCCGACGGATGGGAAATATGGCCGGGAAAGCGGATGCGGCTTCACTTGCTTTTTCATTACTCGATCAAATTACTTATAAACTAAAAAAATCATGCGTTTGTTTCATCTTCTTATTCTGTTCTTACTGGTCGCTTCACCTTTATCTTCACAGGAATGCATTCTCAAAATAAAGAAAGAGACCATGATGCATGAGGTGAGGGCGACACCTTCTCCATTGCCGGGTGAGCATGTTCAATTAAATCCACCTCGATTTAGGTGGCCGGACAAACACCCTCATTGGGGTCCAGCCTTAGATGGAGTAGAGAACACCGAATTGAAGCCGGAGGTAACTTACCGGATAAGAATCTCAAAAGACGCGGCATTTCAATCGAATGTGATAACGGGAGAAAGAAACTGGGCGTTCTTTAACCCGGTCGAGCCATTGGAGGAAGGCAAATGGTATTGGCAGCATGCTTTTGTGGATGGAGATGGAGCCGAGGAATGGTCTCCGGTTCTTGTTTTTTACGTAGATAAAAGCAGTCCGGCATTCAATCCGCCGTCATTCGAAAAGATTTTACAGAGATTACCCTCACACCATCCCCGCATTTTATTGGATAAAGAGGAGTGGGATAATATTATCGAGCGGAACAAAAACAATCCGGAGACGCAATCATATTTCGAGACAGCCGACAAATGTCTGAAAAAACCTTTGAAGTCTCTGGATAAAGAGATCGATACGGCCCAACTGGCCAATTTATCCAATGAAGTTCAGTACAAGGCTGTACTGATCAGAGAAAGTCGAAAAATAGTCGACCGCGAGGAAAAAAATATGGAATCTTTGATCCGCGCATTCCTGCTAACCAAGGACCACAAATATTATGCGGAAAGCATGAAGAGATTGTCGGAAGTAATTGGGTGGCAACATAGCCAATATTTCGCGGGCGATTTCAATTTATCTACTATCCTGTCGTTATGTACCTCTGCTTATGATGCTTTTTATAATATTCTCACCCTCCACGAAAAAAACTTATTATTGAACGAAATAAAAACTTTAGGAGGCATCTTCTTTCATGAATATGTAAATCATCTCGAAAACAGAATCGCCGACAACCACGTCTGGCAAATGACCTTCCGGATACTGACAATGGCTGCTTTTGCCACCGTTGGAGAGTTACCCGAAGCCACACAATGGGCCGATTATTGTTATAATTTGTGGGTATCACGTTTTCCGGGTCTTAATAACGACGGCGGCTGGCATAATGGCGATTCCTATTTCCATGTCAATATTCGCACCCTTATCGAAGTCCCTGCTTTTTATACAAGAGTTACAGGTTTCGATTTTTTCAGTGATCCATGGTATAATAAAAATGCCGACTATGTTGTTTATAACCAACCTCCATTTTCCAAATCGGCGGGACAAGGGAACGCGCACGAAAACGTGAAGACACCCAGTGGAGCACGAGTGGGATATGCCGATGCCTTGGCCAGAGAGTGCCGGAACCCCTGGGTAGCAGCCTATGTGAACCAGATTAAAAAGAGTGCACCTGGCATTCTTACAAGCGCCTTCGAATCGAAGCCGGCAGATCTCACATGGTATCGATGCACCACTACAAAAGAATTTCCTGCTGACAACAGGACGCTGACAGAAATCCCCCTTAACAAAGTTTTCCCGGCTACGGGACTGGCAATTATGCATACTTCAATTGCCATGCCGGAGGCAAATGCAATGCTTTCTTTTCGTTCCAGTCCTTATGGGAGCACGTCTCATGCTTTGGCAAATCAAAATAGCTTTAATACTTTTTACGGTGGTAAGCCTATATTCTACAGTAGCGGGCATAGAACAGGATTCTCCGATCCGCACAGCATGTACTCATACAGGAATACCCGTGCCCATAACACCATTCTGGTGGATGGAATGGGACAAAAGATTGGGACGGAGGGCTATGGATGGATACCCAGATATTACGAGGGAAATGCAATCTCCTATGTGGCTGGCGACGCTTCCAATGCCTATGGAGAAGTGACTTCCGCTTTATGGCTCAAGAGAGCCGGACTTTCCGAAATTGAATTTACCCCCCAGAACGGATGGGATAAAAACAGACTGACTTTTTTTAGAAGACACATTATACAGTTGGGGAAGTCGGGGGTATATGTCATATTTGACGAACTGGAGGCGATGGAGCCTGTGAACTGGAGCTTTCTACTCCACACCGTAGAAAAACCCATGCAGGTTAACCACTCCAAAGAATATGTAACGGTTACGGGAACCAACAAATCGGGAGGAAAATCAGTCGCCCATATTTTTTGTTCTCAAAGGATGAAAACATCTGTAACCGATAAGTTTTTCCAAGAGCCCGAGAACTGGAAAAATGTGACCGACAAATCGGGTAAAACAGTGAAATACCCTGACCATTGGCATTTTACGGCTGAGACTCCCAAAAGTGAAAAAGCCGGTTTTTTGGCAATTATTGATACACACGGTCCGGAAAGAGAAGATTTCAACATGATAGTGGATGCCAATAATATAAAAATAGCAGGATGGAACATAGAATGTAATCTCACAAATACTGGCGGAAGTTTCATATCAATCAAGAATGATAAAACGGGTGAGTCTCTTTTCTATGATAGAAACAGTAATAGAGGAGTTACCGATATAGTTGATACGGTAAAAGGACAAAAAATAAAGGTGAGTTTATGTGACGTTATTCCGGACCTTGAGATTTGAACTGATATGGAAGTGGTGTAATCTCCGAATAAGCTATTTCTCCTGTATCAAATGAAATAATAACGACAAACAATATGCCTGTTTTAAAACAGAAATGCAATAAACTCTAAAAAATTAATGTTTTATTTTGAATACGTCAAAACATATCGTAATTTTGTGCGGGTACACAGCCTGCATGGAATAGAGAGTTGCAGAGATTGAATGGGAAATAATCAGAAAAACAAATATATGAAGACAAATTATCAATTACGTTATGCGGCGCATCCGGAAGACGCGAAATCTTATGACACGCGACGTTTGCGAAGAGATTTTCTCATGGAAAAAGTATTTGCCGCGGATGAAGTGAATATGGTTTATTCGATGTACGACCGCATGATCGTGGGTGGAGCGATGCCGGTAAACGAACCGCTACACCTGGAAGCGATAGACCCGTTGAAGCAACCCATGTTCCTGTGCCGTCGCGAGCTGGGCATATTTAATGTGGGGGGTAAGGGAAAAGTAAAAGTAAGTGAGACCGTGTTTGAGCTTGACTACAAAGAGGCGCTTTACCTCGGTGCGGGAGAACGTGAAGTCTTTTTTGAGAGCGACGACGCGGCCAAACCGGCGAAATTCTACTTTAACTCGGCGACAGCCCATCGCAACTATCCCGATAAAAAAGTGACCAAAGCCCAAGCCGTGGTAGCTGAGATGGGGTCTTTAGAGTCCTCCAATCACAGAAACATCAACAAAATGATCGTCAACCAAGTACTGCCCACCTGCCAGTTGCAGATGGGAATGACCGAACTGGCTCCGGGAAGCGTATGGAATACCATGCCGGCGCATGTCCACTCCCGCCGGATGGAGGCCTACTTCTATTTTGAAGTGCCCGAAGACCAGGCGGTGTGCCATTTTATGGGTGAACCCGACGAGACACGTCATATCTGGATGCATAATGACCAGGCGGTCCTCTCTCCCGAATGGTCGATCCATTCCGGCGCGGCCACCACCAACTATACCTTCATCTGGGGTATGGCGGGCGAGAATCTCGATTACGGCGATCAGGACTTTTCAAAAATAACAGATTTAAGATAAAATTGAAACTCAAGCGCCAAGACACAAGACAATTTTAATCATCCACTTGCGTGAAATGCTCATCTCGAAATAACAATTATGGTTAATTTTTCATTAGAAGGGAAAATCGCTCTTGTCACAGGAGCGTCCTATGGCATAGGGTTTGCCATGGCATCCGCCTTTGCGGAAGCGGGAGCGAAAATCGTATTCAACGATATCCATCAGGATTTGGTGGACAAGGGCCTTGCGGCTTATAAGGAGAAGGGAATAGATGCTCACGGTTATGTATGTGACGTGACAAATGAAGAAGCGGTGAACCAATTCATTGCCCGGGTAACCGAAGAGGTAGGGATAATAGATATCCTGGTAAACAACGCCGGCATCATCAAGCGTATACCGATGCACGAGATGAGTGCCGCCGAATTCCGCCAGGTGATCGATATCGACCTGAACGGTCCGTTTATCGTTTCAAAAGCGGTTATTCCGCACATGATCAAAAAAGGGCATGGAAAGATCATCAATGTCTGCTCGATGATGAGCGAACTGGGACGTGAAACCGTTTCCGCCTACGCGGCCGCAAAAGGTGGTTTGAAGATGCTGACGAAAAATATCTGCTCGGAATACGGTGAACACAATATCCAGTGTAACGGTATCGGGCCGGGGTACATCGCCACACCGCAGACCGCTCCCTTGAGGGAAAGACAAGCCGACGGATCACGCCATCCGTTCGATTCATTTATCATAGCCAAGACACCGGCAGCCCGGTGGGGAACTCCCGAAGACCTGGCAGGACCGGCCGTATTCCTTGCGTCGGACGCCTCCAACTTCGTTAACGGGCATATCCTGTATGTGGACGGCGGTATTCTGGCGTATATCGGGAAGCAGCCATAGTTTAGGTGAAAAAAGTGGAACGGTGGAAAGAGGTGGAAAAGTGGTAAGGAGGAAAAGACCGGAGAGTGTGAAAAAGTCTGGAAATCCCCAATCCCAAATGAGGTATTCCCACTTTTTCACTTTTTCACTATTCACTTTAGCGCAATTCAATTTAGCATAATTAATTCAAACAGGTATGCAAATAAGATCTCTCACGTTACTTCTGGTAACCGCAATCTTTATCGGATGTGCCCCCTCAAAAAAGGAGATGTCCGTGGAGGTGAGCAACCCAAGCTCTATAGACAGGGAAAACGAGATGGTGGAAATCGATTGGAAATCTGTACAGCAAAAGCTATCGCTTTCTGCGGGACAGACCATTATTGTAACTGATAATCACGGGGTACAACTCCCCTATCAGCTTGTGACGAATGGAACCGGAACAGAAGAAACCCTCATCTTCCCGGTCTCTTTACAAGCCGGGCAAACAGCCTCTTTCCTGATTGCAACAGGCGAACCCGAAGCATTTACACCTCTTGTGTACGGACGTCTGGTACCTGAACGGAAAGACGATTTCACCTGGGAAAACAACCGGAGTGCCTTCAGGGTTTATGGCCCGGCTTTGAAAGCTACCGGCGAGATCAGCAACGGCATGGACTTCTGGGCCAAGAAAACCGAATCGCTGATCATCGACAAGTGGTATAAAGACGACCTGGCAGGTGTGGCTTCTTATCATGAAGATCATGGCGAGGGGTTGGATTGTTACAAGGTGGGAAGAACCCTCGGCCTGGGAATGACTGCTCCCGTTGATAACGACACATTATGTTTGGGAGATAATTTTGTTACGGCGGAAATCCTCGATAACGGCCCGCTTCGCATCACCTTCAAACTCACTTACGATCCTTATAACGCCGGTGGCAAAACAGTAAGCGAAACGCGTGTCATCTCCCTGGATGCATACACTCTCTTTAATAAAGTGACCAATATCTTCGAGGTGGATGCCGATCCTCTGACCGTAGCAACGGGTATCGTGATGGAAAAAGGCAAGCCGGAAATCACCTACGGCGACAAATCCGGCATCATTGCCTATGAAACCCCGACGGATGGGGTCAACGGCACTATTTATACCGCGGCTATCCATCCCGAGGGATTTAAGGAAATCAAGGTTGCGGACGGACATTACTTGGGACTAAACAACTACCGGCCCGGCAGCTCGTATAGCTATTACACGGGTGGAGGCTGGAGCAAAGCCGGTTTCGACAGCTTTGAAGATTGGATCCGGTTTGTAAAAAAGGAAAAAGAAAAAATAGATCAACCCCTCATCATTCTGACTAACTAAAATGCAAAAAGTGGTAACTTTCGGCGAGATCATGTTGCGTCTCGCCACCCCCGATTATAAAAGATTTATCCAGTCGGACCACCTCACCGCCACCTTTGGCGGGGGTGAAGCCAACGTGGCCGTTTCACTGGCCAATTACGGCATTCCCGTGGAATTTGTCACCCGCCTGCCCGAGAACGACATCGCCGGGTGGTGTGTCGCCGAACTCAGGAAAATGAATGTCGGTACAGGACATATCCTGCGTGGCGGTGAACGTGTGGGAATCTATTTCCTCGAGACCGGAGCCGTGGCCCGTCCCTCGAAAGTGGTATACGACCGCGCCCATTCATCCATCGCGGAAGTGGGAAAGGGGATGTTCGACTGGAAAGAGATACTGAAGGATGCCTCATGGTTCCACTGGACGGGAATCACCCCCGCCCTCTCGCAGGGAGCGGCCGACGCCTGCCTTGAAGCGATCCGGACGGCGAATGAACTGGGTGTAACCGTTTCATGCGACCTCAACTACCGGAAGAATCTCTGGAAATATGGCAAAAAGGCGCCGGAAATCATGCCCGGACTGGTGGAAGGATGTGACATCATTCTCGGCAATGAAGAGGATGCGGAGAAAGTATTCGGCATCAAACCGGAAGGCTTTCAGGTGGAACATACCGCGGGAGAGGTAGATGCGGCCGAATTCGAATCGGTCTGCAAACAACTTATGCGGAAATTCCCGCGCGCAAAAAAGGTCATCATCACCCTGCGCGGATCCATCAACGCGAACCACAACACATGGGGCGGATGCCTCTATTCCGACAAACTCTATCAATCCGCAAGATATGACATCACCCATATCGTGGACAGAGTGGGCGGGGGCGACTCCTTTATGGGGGGATTGATCTACGGCATGCTGACATATGCCGGGGACGACCAGAAGGCACTCGATTTCGCCGTTGCCGCCTCCTGCCTGAAGCACACCATCTACGGAGATTTCAACCTGGTCAGTGTGGCGGAAGTGGAAACACTGATGAGGGGCGACGGATCGGGAAGAGTAGTGAGATGATCGGTGAATAGGTTGATTTACCGGTACGATGAGTAATGACCCCATCCGCACTACTTGTCGCGATCTATCGGGATTGGCGTATCAATAAATTAGCACATTCATTTTGATTCTTGGTTTAAATAAATTAAACAAATGGCAAAATTTAGCAGACTGCAAGTCTATCAAACAATGGCAGATACGGGTATCGTGCCGGTATTCTACCATGCCGATGCCGAAATGGCGAAAAAGGTGTTGAAGGCGTGTTACGAAGGAGGTGTCAGGGTATTCGAATTCACCAACAGGGGTGATTTTGCCCATGAGGTGTTCACCCATCTGGTCAAATGGGCAGATAAGGAATGTCCTGAAATGATATTGGGTATCGGTTCCATAGTGGATGCCCCTACCGCCGCGCTCTATATCCAGTCGGGAGCCAACTTCATTGTAGGCCCCCTGCTGAATCCCGACATATTCAAAATATGCAACCGCAGGCTGATAGCCTATTCACCCGGCTGTGCCACGACCTCCGAGGTCGGATTGGCGCAGGAGTTGGGTGCGGAAATCGTGAAAATATTCCCCGGCGGGAATGTGGGTGGCCCTTCATTTGTGAAGAACATCAAGGGCCCGATGCCATGGTCGAAGATCATGGTCACGGGCGGCGTGGAACCTACGGAGGAAAATCTGTCGGCATGGTTCCGTGCCGGGGTGACCTGCGTTGGGATGGGTTCAAATCTTTTCCCGAAAGAGGTACTGAAAAAGGGGGAGTGGCATAAAATCACCGAGCTTTGCGCGGAAAGCCTGTCGATTGTCAGGAAATATTCTAAATAAATAATCATTGTAAAAATCATGAGTAAACAACAAGAAGGAGGAATGGTAAAAATGACCAATTTCCGATGGACAGTGGTCGCGATGTTATTTTTCGCAACAACCATCAACTATTTGGACAGGCAGGTATTGTCGCTCACGTGGGATGAATTTATCAAACCGGAGTTTCACTGGAACGAGTCACACTATGGGACAATCACCTCATTCTTTTCCATTTTTTATGCCATCAGCATGCTCTTTGCGGGACGTTTTGTTGAATGGATGGGAACTAAAAAAGGGTTTCTCTGGGCCATCGGTGTGTGGAGTTTCGGCGCGTGTTTGCATGCAGCGTGCGGTATTGTAACCGAGGCTTACGTCGGTTTGGGAAGTGCGGCTGAGCTGGCCGCGGCAACAGGGGATGTGGCAGTTGTGATTGCCACTGTCAGTATGTGGTGCTTTTTGGTGGCGCGCGGTGTGCTTGCACTCGGTGAGGCGGGTAACTTCCCGGCGGCCATCAAGGCGACGGCTGAGTTTTTTCCCAAGAAAGACCGAGCCTATGCCACTTCCATTTTCAACTCCGGGGCATCCATCGGCGCGTTGTTCGCTCCTTTGACTATTCCCCCTTTGGCTAAAATATTCGGCTGGGAGATGGCGTTCATCATTATTGGGGCCTTAGGTTTTCTCTGGATGGGATTGTGGGTCTTCTTCTACGATAAACCGGCGGAAAGCAAAAGGGTTAACCGGCTCGAATTGGAGTATATTGAACAGGATAAGCATGAACTGACCGAAACCGGGCAGAAGCCAAGCGTGAAAAAAGTATCATTGAAAAAATGTTTTTCTTACAGACAAACCTGGGCATTTGTCGCCGGAAAGTTCATGACCGACGGAGTATGGTGGTTCTTCCTGTTCTGGACTCCCTCTTATCTGAATACACAATTTGGGATCAGGACTTCTGAAGGATTGGGCATGGCGTTGATCTTTACGCTTTATCTGATTGTTACCGTATTATCCATCTACGGCGGAAAACTACCCACGATCTTCATTAACAGAAGCGGTCAGAATCCGTATTCCGCGAGAATGAAGGCGATGTTGATCTTTGCATTTTTCCCATTATTGGTGTTGCTGGCACAGCCCTTGGGTGTGGAATTTGCCCATCTCGGCAAAAATGCCGCTTGGATTCCCGTCCTTTTGATATCGATCGGGTGTGCGGCACACCAGGCATGGAGTGCCAATCTTTTTTCAACTATCGGCGACATGTTGCCGCAGGGCGCCATCGCAACCGTAACAGGCATTGGCGGAATGGCCGGTGGGGTAGGCTCGATGATTCTGCAGAAAAGCGCCGGTAATTTATTTCATTTTGCGGGTGAAACCAATATGACCTTTATGGGATTTGAAGGAAAACCCGCCGGTTATTTCATTATCTTCTGTATTTGTGCCTTTGCCTACCTGATCGGATGGACAATCATGAAATCACTTGTTCCCAGATATCAACCGATTACTGATAGGTAATTTCATGCGGTAATTATTATATGAAGAGGACACCCATATGATCCCACAGATGAAGATGAACGGTGAGGCTATCTATTCTTCCTGGCCGTGGCGAAACGCCAATAAATCCGGGAACGAACAGATTGCTCTCACCCAAAGGGAAGATAACCTGTATCTTATCCTCAAGGAATGGCAACAGTCACCAATCATTATGCCGGGATTGGAACAGGCCGCAAAAGTACCGAATGAAATCACCAATCAGCATCTGCTGAAAAACAAGGCCTGACCTCACAAATTATACTTGCTCGGCGATATCCCGAACTGTTTCTTAAAGCTTGCGGAGAAATGCGACAGGGTAGCGAATCCGGTCATATCGGCAATTTCCGACATGTTGTGCCGGCCTTCCTTTATGAGTTCGGCTGCACGGTTTAATTTATAAATACGGAAGAAAACTGCCGGATTTTCCCCCGTGAGACCTTTGAGCTTATAATAGAATTTGGAACGCGAAATCCTCATCCGCTCGGTCAGGCGCGTAATGTCCAGTTCCGCATTCGACAATTCGGTTTCCATCAGATGGTAAAGCTCCGTCATAAAGGCGTTGTCTTGGGGGGAAAGAATGTTTTTATCGATTTTTTCGGTTTTTGTACTTCCCGATAGCAGCAACTGCACTTTTTCCCGATTGCGCAATTGCGATTTTATGAGAGCCAGCAGATAAACCGGTTCAAAAGGTTTGGTAACGTAGGCGTCGGCGCCCGTATCGAGACCCTCCACCTGTTCTTCTACCGTTCCTTTGGCGGTTACCAGAATAACCGGGATATGACAAAGTTGCAGGCTGTTTTTTATGTCGCGGCAAAGCGAATAACCGTCTTTTCCGGGCATCACCACATCAGACAACACCACATCGGGCGCTTCCTCCAACATCTGCCGGAATGCGCTGTCGGCTTCAAAATGACAGATAACGTTGTAATGAGGCGAAAGTAAAACCCGAAGGTAATGGGCTACTTCCGAATCATCCTCAACCACCAATACGGTTTTCTGATGCGGGGTTTTCTCCGTTTCCCCGATGGGGGCGAAAGAATCGCCGACCATTAACGGATAATTCTCATCTTTAACCGTTTTTTCGCAAGCTCGTTCATTGTCGGCATAACTCGCTTCGTCCACGGGAAGAAGCAGGGTGAAAACAGCCCCGCGC
The DNA here is from genome assembly GCF_003712195.1 of Proteiniphilum sp. X52. GTDB lineage: Bacteria > Bacteroidota > Bacteroidia > Bacteroidales > Dysgonomonadaceae > Proteiniphilum. Next base: position 113,879 of record NZ_RDSD01000002.1, read on the forward strand.
GTATCTGTCCTGTTTTCGGCTTTCAGGTAGCCGTGGTGCAGCTCGGCCAAGCTACGCGCATAGTATAACCCGATGCCGGTGCCATAATTATAGACGCCCCCGCTATCGGTTGCTTGGTAGAAGCGCTTGAATATCTCCTCTTGTTTTCCTTCCGGAATTCCCTTTCCGGTATCGGAGACGGTTAGCTTTGCGAATCGGGTTGCCCGGTCATCGGAACGCAGGCATACGTGCATGCCGGCATCCCGCCGGGTGACCAGGTCGAAATCAATCGTAATGGTGCCGCCCGATGGAGTATATTTCACAGCGTTGGAAAGCAGGTTCCCCGCGATTTTGTCCACCTTGTCTTCATCCATCCACATCACCAAACTCTCCTCTAAGCCTTGCATGCGGAAATCCACCCCCTTGCTCCGCGCATTGACGCGGAATACTTCCGCGATGCGGCACAACACCTCTATTATGTTGCCTTGCTTGACGGAAAGAAGAAGCGTGTCGTTCTCCAATTTGTGGAAATCCATCATCTGGTTAACCAACTGCAACATACGCGCAACGCTGCGCTGAACGATAGCGAGCAGGGCTTTTTCGGTTTTAGGAATATCCGGACTTTGACTCAATTGGGACACCGGACCTGCTATCATCGTGAGCGGAGTGCGAAACTCGTGCGATACATTGGCAAAGAAACGCATATTCATTCGGTTAATCCGTTGCTCCTGTTCCCGCTCCCGCTCAGCCTGCCGCGACAGCAGTTTTTCCTGACGGATGCGCCACCATCCGCGCATCAAGGCAACAACCAGCGCGCCCGCCGCAAGGATGTAGACGCACCACGCCCACCAGGTATCCCACGGTTTGGGCTCCACAATTACCTTAATCGACTCTTGTGCTTCCGCAATACTGTGGTCGCTGTTTGTGATCCGCACGGAGAAAGTGTAAGTACCTGCCGGCAAATTGGCATAATACGCCTCGCGGTTGTTGTGGGCATCTACCCAATAATTGTCGAACCCTTCCAACTTGTAATAATAATTTACCCGCTTGAACTCGCTGTAATCCAATGCCGCAAAAGATATGCTGAAACCGTTTTGGTAATGCCTCAACCGGATATCGGGCTTGTATGAAAGATGCTTGTTGATGGCGGCATCCGCATCTTGAGGGCGAATTAATTTGTTGTGGATTTTCAGGTTTTTGAATATCAGCGGTATTTTTCGGTTTTCGGGCACGTCTATGGGGTCGAAAAAGGTCAGCCCGTGTGTTCCTCCAAATACCAACGTGCCGTTAGACAAATGGCAAGACGCGCGTTCGCTGAACTGATTCCCGCCAATGCCCGCCGATGCGAAGTAATTGGTGAAACGTCCGGCATCGCGCTCGTAACGCCCCAATCCGTAAGCCGTGCCCACCCACAGGTTTCCCAGCGCATCTTCCTCAATGGACACAATATCTGTGCAAGGCGCGCCCGGCACCGGTTTCAGATGTCCGGTTAAGGGCTGATAATGAAGGAGTCCGTTGGTGGTTGTCCCTATCCATACTTCGCCCCGGCTGTCTTCGCAAGCTACGTTGGTAATAAGCACAGAGCGGGGAATGCATTGTTTCCACTCGGTTTCGTCCAAGGGCAGCATCTCCACTTGGCGGGTATGCGGGTCTATCGTTACGGGGCGATGGTAAAAAGGCGACGCCATAATTTTTCCGCTCCGCAACGTGAGAAACCCCGACACGAAATTGAAGAAGCGGGGAAACACCTGCAAAGGCTCGAAATCCGCATCGCCTTTTTTGAGCGAATAAACATACTCCGATGTGGCGCTCAACCAAATCGTCCCTTCCTCGTCTTGTGTGAACACGCTCGGCCCTTCCACGTCATAGGTTGCCAATAGCTTTAATTTTCCGCCGACCAGCCGGCTGCATGCAACCCGGTTAGACGATTTGGAGGCTAACCAAATACGGCCTTCGTTATCCACAAACATTGAGGTTATTTCCGTTTCTTCATCCCTGCCCGAATCATTTTCGGGCAATAGAACAGAGGTGTCCACGCGAAGGATTTTCTTCTCGTCGAGATTATACACGTACAGCCCTTCCACCACCGTTGATATCCAAAGGTTGCGTTCGTTGTCCTCGGCGAGCGCCAATACGGGATTGTTCCTGAAAAACCCGCTCAAAAAGTTGTCGTTGTTGAATCGTTCCCGATAACTGTACTGCACGGAAAAACCCTGCGCGTCGGTTCCCAGCCAGAGATTGCGCTGCGAATCCACAAACAGGCTATTGACTCTGTTTTTCACCTCCGCGAAGGGGAATCCGCTCTCATTCTGATGCAGCAGCGTTTGCTCATTCCTGTGGAAGACAAACAGCCCGTAGTTGTCTGTCGCGAGAAGCAGCGTGTTTGGGTTGAGGGCGTATATCTTCTGTATGGTGGATTGGCGAATCAGCGGATGCTCGGTTATGCAGCGAGGGGGATGCAGGTAACGGCCGGTGCGGGTATCGAAAAGGACTATCTCGCCATCGCCGCCCATCCATAATTCGTGGTTTTTCCAAAGGCACGATGTTTGCACCCGGAAGTCGGTTGCGACCGAATCTTTTAGTTCAAAAGTGGTGGAATTGTAGCGCATGAGGGCATCTTCCCTCACTGCCCACAAGTCGTTGGCCGCATCCACAAACAATTTCATGGAGAAATGAACCGAACCGTATTCGATAAACTCATCAAAACAATCGGTTTGGGGATTGTAGACAGCCAATGCATTGTAAAAATTAAGCAAGATGCGTCCGTCGCGTGTTTCGAGTATCTGCTGTCCGTTTTGGTTCATGAAATGAATGGGGACACGGTGGAAATTGTCTTTTTCCGTGTAGCGGCAAATTCCGTTAACAGTAGCTATCCATAAGCGGTTCTTCGAGTCCCGGAAGATGTCTGTGATGATATTGTCGGGCAAATCGAGCGAGTCGTCCGTGCAAAAGTACTGATGGTATTCATTGCCGTCATACTTGTTCAGGCCGCGGAAAGTGCCTATCCAGATATGTCCCTGTTCGTCTTCGGCAAAGGCGGTGATTTTCTGGTTCGAAATATCGTTTGCGATAACGGGGCTTTTCCGCGCGTCCGGTTCGTGAAAAGTTTCCTTACCGGTGCAGGCAATCAGAATGACCATCAGTAGGGGAAGGAAGAAATTTCTCATATGATGATAAAGTTGTTAAAATCATATAATAAGTAGTTCAACAGATTAGTTTAAATGATAACTTTCAGCCTTCGTATGCGTTATCCCGATACTCACCGAAATGATAAGGATGGGAAAAATCAAAGATCATGCGGCTTAATTATGAGGACATACTTATGCGCGATAAATGATGACTGGGCAAAAGTACTAAACAGCCGCGTATATTCCAAATCTATGAGGATGCCGAAAACTGAAACCCCATAAATATATCCTCCAAAAATCGCTTTATGCACAAATTTGAAAGTTTTTGGACAAATCCGAAAGCACATTTCTACAAATAGAAAAATCATTTGGACGCTACACAAAATCGGTTTGTGGGAGAAGGGGTAATTTTGCAAATATTAAAACAAGAAAACACTTCTTCAGGTATGCCAAAACACGTTTTATCCTGGTGTGGCTATCCGGCCGGTTCGTGACAGGAACTTCCTTCTTATCACACCGCCAACCCCGCGCGCAAAGGCGAATGGGAAACGCCGTGTAGCTATGAGCGGAGGAGGCCACAAGGCAACCCTTGAGGGAGAAAAAATGGGCAGCGCGTGGATTGACTTTGCACGAACCGGCAATCCCCATGCGGAAGGATCGCCCGAACGGGAGCCCTATACTCCGGAAAATGGCGCGCGACAACGAACTGCCGGATATTGCACGGTTGTATCCGGCGCGGGGTTTTTAGGGAGAATTAAAGCAACTAATTATCTAATAAACAAAAGAAAATGAAGAAAAACAACTCATTGAAAAGACTGACGGCGTCTGTGCTTTTCCTAATTATGACCTTCTCTTTCCTTTCGGCACAAGACCAAATGACTGTGAGGGGAAAGATAGTGGACGACCAAAATGAACCAATGATTGGAGTAAGCGTGCTGGAAAAAGGCACAAGCAACGGTGTGACTACTGATTTGGACGGCAATTACCAATTATCTGCCCGTCAGGGTTCCACCCTGGTTTTTTCCTATATCGGTTATGTTTCCCAAGAACATACGGTAACTGGCAGCACATTGAATATCACGATGAAAGAAGACGTGCAGGCCCTGGACGAAGTGGTAGTGGTGGGCTACGGCGTACAGAAAAAGAGCTCGCTAACCGGCGCCGTTTCTTCGGTAAAATCCGAGGATATGGAAGCCCGCACCATCACCCGTGCCGAACAGGCGCTGCAAGGCAAGACCGCAGGCGTACAAGTGCTCAGCGCCTCGGCCAAACCCGGCGCCTCGCCTTCTGTCCGCATCCGGGGCGTCAGCTCTAACGGTTCCAGCGACCCGCTTTATGTAGTCGACGGGCGCATTGCCAACGACATTGGCGGTATCGACCCCAACGACATAGAGTCGATGGAAGTGTTGAAAGATGGCGCTTCGGCTGCCATTTACGGGGCGGCGGCCGGTAATGGTGTCGTCTTAATCACTACAAAAAAAGGCAGCGGCAGCGGAAAAATCACTTACGATTTCCAATACACCTCGCAAAGTTTAGGCAGAACCCCCAAGGTGATGAATGCGCAACAGTACAAAGACTACTTCATCGAAGCCGGTAAAATTGCCGAAAGCGCTTTCGATATATATTGGGACGGCGAGACCGATACCAAGTGGACCGACGTTGCTTTCGAGAAAAGCTCCATGATGCGCCACAACGTGACTTATCAGGGCGGAGGCGACACGGGCTCTTTCTACCTGTCCGCGTCCCATTTAAAAAATAACGGTATGGTTGTTGGCGATGCCGACACCTACGAGCGCCTGACCGGAATGGTTAATGCCAGCCGTAAAATCAAACCCTGGCTGGAAGTAGGAACCAACAATCAGATAGAACATTACAAAACCCAATCAGTTGCCGAAGGAAGCGAATACGGCAGCCTGCTGTTGTCGGTGTTGCAACTCGACCCGTTGACCCAACCGCTTTATTCGATAAATAACTTGCCGCCGCACATGGAAAGCGCTTACGCCCAGCATCCCAATATGTTGGGCGACGGCCAGGGCAATCTCTACGGCATATCCGCTTTCACTGGCAATGCCGAAGCGATCAACCCCTTGGCAATGCGCGACCGCGCTTTTACCAAATACAGAGGGTTTAACATAAACGGTTCCACCTACTTAAATTTCACGCCCATCAAAGATTTTGTATTTACCTCCCGATTGGGATACCGTCTTTCTTCCACCTCTTCCTACGGTGTAAGCCACGACTATTATTATCACGGCACCGCAAAACAAGATTATATTCAGGTAGATGCCTCCGACGAGAGTCCCACCTATTGGCAATGGGAAAACTTCTTGAACTACAGCCGCGCCTTTGGCAAACACAACACAAGCGTTATGCTCGGTACCTCTTACAGCGAGAGCCGCACTTTTGAGGTAAGCGGAAACAAGAGGGGCGACGACCAGAATCTCGGTTTCCTGCAAGACGACCCGCTTTTCTGGTACTTTGCTTATGCTACATCCGATGCGGCCAAAGACATTTCGGGCGGAGAAGAGAGCTACACCCGCAAATTGGCCTATTTCGGCCGTTTAAACTACGACTACGAAAGCAAATATCTGGCTCAAGTCTCTCTGCGTGCCGATGCCGCCGACCTCTCGGTGTTGCCCAGGGCTAAACGCTGGGGATACTTTCCTGCCGCATCGGTGGGTTGGGTTATTTCTCACGAAGAGTTTATGCAGAATACCCAAAAATGGCTGTCGCACCTGAAACTGCGCGCGAGTTGGGGGCAGAACGGCTCCACCGCCTCTCTCGGAAATTATCTCTGGAATGTTTCGGTAGGCTCTACCGGCCACTTGGCTGTGGGCGATAACAACAGTTTCTACTACATCAACGGCTATGCGCCATCGGCCACGGGTAACGAACAATTGAAATGGGAGACCTCAGAACAGACCAACATCGGCGTGGATGCCCGTTTCCTCAACAACCGATTATCCGTATCGGCCGATTATTTCAACAAAGAAACCAAAGACCTGATTGTCTCGGACATCAAGGCATCCACCGTAGTTGGCAACACTTTCTCCCCGGTCAATGCCGGAAACATCATCAACAGAGGTGTGGAGCTGGAAGTTGGCTGGCAAGACCGCATAGGCAATTTTTCTTACGGCATACGGGGCAACATGGCCACGCTCAAAAATAAGGTAACCCACATTCACGAATCGCTTGCCGCCATTGACGGCGCCACGCTGGTAACTTACGGCGCCATTACCCGTTTCGAAGTGGGAAAACCGGCGTGGTATTTCTACGGTTACAAATACACCGGCGTGGATAAGGCAACCGGAGAACCTGTTTTTGAAGACCAAGACGGCGACAATGTGATTACCGACAACGACAAAACCGAAATTGGCAAGGGAATTGCGGACTTCACTTACGGCGTTACCCTGACCGCGGGATGGAAAAACATCGACTTCATCCTGTTCGGTACCGGCTCGCAAGGAAACGACGTTTACAGCGGCTTAAACCGGGTGGACTACAATTTGAACCAGCTGACCTATTTTACCGAAAACCGCTGGACTGCAAGCAATCCCAACGGAACCACCCCCAGAGCTTATGCCACGGACTATACCAAGTATATGACCTCATCCGGCTCGGTGTTCGACGGTTCTTACTTCAAAATTAAGCAGATTCAAATGGGGTATTCTTTCCCCAAGAACTTGCTCAAAAAAGCCGCCATCGAGAGCCTGCGTGTCTACGGGTCGTTGGAGGATTTCTTCACGTTTACCCGCTATCCCGGTTTCGACCCCGAAGTTACCGGCACAGGCAACGCCCTGGGTGTGGACAAGGGCAGCTATCCCACTTCAAAGAAAATGGTTCTCGGACTAACCTTGACATTCTAATTATTTTATTTAATCCGTAAAAAAGCAAACGATATGAAAAATAAATATTTACCTTTGATGATTGGCGGGTTGCTTGCGCTGGGCCTGGCTTCGTGCGAGCACACTCTTGACATCCCCCAAAAAGGCGTGCTCGACTACTCTTTTTATTACCGGACAGACGAACAGGCCGAGGATGCGGCAAATGCACTCTATATTGAGTTGAAAAGTATGTATTACAACTACACAATGCTTAAAAACTCTCTGTCAGACGATGTATGGGCAGGTGGCGGCGGACGTAACGACAACGCCGAGCTGGAAGGTTGCAACGAATTTTCGTTCGGTTCCGACCAAAGTTTCATCCGCAGCGTCTGGGAAGCCTATTACAGCCTTATTTATAAAGCCAATGTGATATTGGGCCACGTCGAACCCGAATCGGACATCAAAAAGAGGGCGCACGCCGAGGCAAGGTTTTTCCGCGCGTTCGCTTATTTTGATTTGATTTCCATGTGGGGCGAAGTGCCGCTGGTCGACAGGGAATTAACCCCCGATGAGTATCAAATGCCAAAATCATCCCAAGAAGAACTCTGGGCGCTGGTTGAAAAAGACTTGACCGAAGCCATCGCTTCAGGATACCTCGCCGAGAAGAAAGACGCAAACGACAAAACCACTTGGCGCATAACCAAGCAGCTGGCACAAACCATGCTGGGCAAGGCTTATCTGTGGCAAGAAAAATATGCAGATGCCGCCAATGTGTTGAACGAAGTGCGCAGCAGCGGCAAGTATGCGCTTTATCAGGGAAATTATGAAGACATTCTCACTTACGTAGCCGAATACTCTTGCGAGAGCATGCTGGAAAGCAACCGCGTGCTGGATACGAGCAATGCGTGGGATGAATTCAGCTTTTTCGAAGTGATGAATCACTGGCGTATGGACAATTTGGAAGCGACATCGACCGCTTTTGAAAACTACAAAGATACGGGCTGGGGATTTATGGTTCCCCAAAAGAACCTGTACGATGCTTTTGTCGCCGAAGAGGGAGCAGAGGGTTACCGCCTGAACCAGACGATGAAAACGTATGCCCAAATGACGGAAAACGGCGTGAAATTGCAGAAAGGCAAAAGCATTGTCAACGAAGGAGTTTTCTTGTGGAAACGTCGTTTTTCTGCCGCCGAAGCGCCCATTACCTTTTGGTGTTCTTTCAACAACTACCGCTGGATGCGTTATGCCGAAGTTTTGCTTCTGGCCGCCGAAGCCAACTTTATGGCCGGCAACCAATCGGAAGCCGATGCCTCGCTGAACGAGATTCGAGAACGCGCCAAATTGCCCCGCAAAACAGCCAATATGGAAGCCATCAAGTTGGAAAAACGGTTGGAACTGTGCAGCGAATATACCCGATATCAGGATATTATCCGGTGGAAAGATGCGGAAACGCTGATGAAAAACCAAGGCGCCCAAACACCATTGCTTGTAAACAAGGCAAATTCGGTGAGCGAACCGGATAATGTGGTGGTTGAATATAGACAATACAACACAGACCCCAACCGTTATGGCTTTAAAAGCCGGCACTACCGCTTGCCCATTCCCGCTACCGAAATGCGACTGAATCCCAATATGGTACAAAACGACGGTTGGTAATTAAAAAACATGAAGATGAGAAGAATATACTGTTTTTTTAGTTTGATTGCGCTTTGCAGCCTCACTTCTATCCGGGCGCAACCGATAACGCTCAACAAAGACAATGTGGACGAAGTGGTCCGGGCAATGACGCTGGAAGAGAAAGTCCGTATGGTTATCGGTTGCGGAATGTCGATGGGCAGCGATGCCAAATTTCCCGGAACGGCAGGCCGCACTTACGATATTCCGCGTTTGGGAATCCCATCGGTATATATGGCCGATGGCCCCCACCGCCTGGCAATGAGCGTCCGGCGCGAATTCGACAGCCGGTTTTATTACACCACGGAATTTCCTTCGGCAACGACAGTGGCCGCAACCTTTGATCCCGACGCCGCCTACCGAGTGGGTAAAACACTCGGAACCGAGGTAAAAGACTATGGATTGGATATTTTATTGGCGCCGGGGGCCAACCTGATGCGCAATGTACTTTGCGGACGCAACCACGAATATTATTCCGAAGACCCGTTATTGACCGGAAAAATGGCCGCGGGATTTATTAACGGCGTTCAGAGCGAAGGCGTGGGAACAAGCCTGAAGCATTTCGCCGTGAACAATCAGGAAACAAATCGCTACAACAACGATTCCCGACTCAACCAGCGTCCTCTTCGCGAACTCTATCTGAAAGGTTTTGAGATAGCCGTCAAAGAATCGCAACCGTGGACAATTATGACCTCCTATAACAAGGTGAATGGCAAACACACGAGCGAGGATGAGGAATTAACAACGGACATTCTGCGCGATGAATGGGGCTTCAAAGGGCTTGTTGTATCGGACTGGAACGCGGGAAAAGACGCCGTAACCTCCATGATGGCCGGCAACGATATGCTGCAACCCGGCCAGGAACGCCAATATGACGCCATTATTGACGCCGTGAAAAACGGAACATTGGATGAGCGGATTCTCGACAGAAACGTAAAACGCGTGTTGGAATTGGTGGTAAAATGCCACAGTTTCAACAATTATTCCTACCCTGACGAAACCGACCTGAAAGCCCATTCGGCAATTTCCCGCCAAATAGGCGCCGAAGGCATTGTCCTGTTAGAAAACAAGGACGCCCTGCCTATGTCCGATTCAATCAGGCACATTGCGCTCTACGGAACAACCTCTTACGATATGGTTCCTGCCGGAATGGGTTTTGGCAGCACAGGGTTTGGCCGTTACACCGTTTCCATGGTCGAAGGTCTTCGCGAAGCTGGCTATGTAGTGGACAAGAATTTAACCAAACAATATCAAAAACATTTGGCCGAAGAGGAAAAACGCTTGTTCCCCAATGGGCGTCCACCCTTTTCTCTAACGCCGCCGCCACGCGCCGACGAGTTTCTTCCTTCCGCGGAGGATATGGCCGCACAAGTAAAAGCAAACGACATGGCCATCCTGACCCTGGGCCGCACCAGCGGCGAGGCTGCCGACCGTCGTTCCGAAGAGTTTTACCTGAAAGAGAGCGAGCTGGCGCTTGTGAAGCAGGTGACGGATGCCTATCGGGCCGCGAACAAGAAAGTAGTGGTTATCCTAAATGTGTGCGGTCCCGTTGAAACAGCATCCTGGAAAGGTTTGGCCGACGCGGTTCTCTGCGCTTTTCAACCGGGGCAGGAGGTGGGACATTGCATTACCGACGTGCTGACGGGAAAAGTGAATCCGTCGGGCAAACTGCCGATGACATTTGCCATAAACTACGGCGATGCTGCATCGGATAATAACTTCCCTTTTGACCACGAATTTAAAATGCCCTCTTTCGCTATGGGGAGCGGGATGAATCTGCAACGAAAAGAAGAAGAAAACAAACCCAACGAACCGGAACGGAATGTGGACTATACCGATTATGAGGAAGACATCTACGTCGGTTATCGTTATTTCGACACATTCAACAAAGATGTTTCTTATCCCTTCGGCTTTGGATTATCTTACACCTCTTTCGATTACGAAGTGATCGATTCTGCCGTTCGGGGAGAAAAATGCGAGTTGAAAGTGGCCGTCACCAACACCGGAAAAACAGCGGGACGCGATGCCGTGCAACTTTACGTAAAAGCCCCCGAAGGCGGTTTAAAGAAACCATCGAAAGAGCTAAAAGCTTTTGCCAAAACAAAAGAGTTGAAACCGGGCGAGAGCGAGGTGGTAGCATTGGTTTGGGATGTGATGGACATGGCTTCGTTTAACGAAAAAACAAGCGCGTGGGAATTGGCAAAAGGAAACTATATTTGGCAAGTGGCCTCTTCTTCGGCTGATGTAAAACTGTCGGTAAATCAAAAGATTGACCGGAAGAAAACAGAAAAGGTGCATAATGCCATGCGCCCCCGAGCCGAAATCCGCAGAATACGATAACACAACAAAGAGTATTGAACCCTAAACATAATTTTAAAATATCTAAAAAAATGAAACGAATAACCCTTTTGGCAGTAATACTGCTCGCGGCTGCGACATCGTTCGCACAACAAGCCCTTTGGGGCGGACAAGCTATTGTGTCCCCCGAAATTCATGACGACAACACCGTCACTTTCCGCCTGAGAGCGCCAAAGGCCGTGAAAGTAGAAGTAACCGGCGACTTTTTGCCGACCCAACCAACCGAAACCCCCTACGGCAAGTTCGATATGCCTGGCACAGCCGAATTGAAAGAGAACAAAGACGGCGTGTGGGAATATACCACTCCCGCGCCGTTGGCATCCGAACTTTACAGTTACACTTTTATGGTGGACGGCCAGCGCATCAACGACCCGGCCAATGTGGCGATGATTCGCGACGTGGCTTCCGTGACCAATGTGTTTATTATTCCGGGCAACCCCGGCGATTTGTACAGCGTAAAGGATGTTCCTCACGGCAGTGTTACCCGTCGCTGGTACGATAGCCCGACATTAAAAGAACAGCGACGCATTACCATTTACACTCCTCCCGGATACGAAAAAGACCATCAGACTTATCCCGTGTTTTATCTCCTTCACGGCTCCGGCGGCGACGAGGAAGCCTGGATTGCACTGGGACGTACCGCCCAAATCATGGACAACCTGATTGCCCGGGGAAAAGCGAAACCGATGATTATTGTTATGCCCAACGGACACACGCAAAATGCCGCGGCTCCGGGCGAATCGAGCCGCAGCTACCTGCCGGCTATGGGCGGCGGTCCCCGACAGGCTGTTGCGAGTATGGAAGACAGTTTTGGCGATATTTTGAAATTCGTTGAAAGCAACTATCGGGTAAAGAAAGACAAGGCAAACCGGGCCGTTGCCGGTTTGTCTATGGGCGGAATGCACTCGGCGGCTATCTCGGCGCAATACCCCAACACGTTTGATTACGTGGGCGTATTCTCGGCTCCTCCCATCGCCACATTGATGGCACGCGACAAGGACGAAGCGGCCAAATATACCGAAGAGTTTTTGAAAAAGCTGCAAGTTCAGAAAAAGAACGGATTCAAGCTGTACTGGATTGCTTGCGGCAATACCGACTTTTTGTACCAAAGCGTGATCGACAGTATGAAAAAGATGGACGAAATGGGATTCAAATACACCTACCGGGAAAGCGGCGAAGGACATATCTGGAAAAACTGGCGGATATATCTGTCGGAATTTGCACCGATGTTATTTAAATAAAATAAGCACGTCATGAGGAAATTCAATCTGTTATCGCTTCTCCTGTTTTTGTGCTCCGTTTCACTTCCAGCACAGGAGTTGAGTAATTTCATGAACAGCACTCCCATCGTCTCTCCCGAGTTTTCGGATGGCGAAGTGACCTTACGGATCAAGGCTCCCAAAGCCAGAGAAGTAAAACTATACGGTTCGTGGATGGCCAATTACACCGATACGCAACCCCTTGCCGAGAAGCAGGCACGAAGCTTTGGAGAGGAACGGATTAACGCATACGTTCCATGTTACCGGGGGCGGCCATACTTGGTCGAACTGGAGAGATTACCTGAATACATTGGCCCCCATGCTGTTTAAATAATTTCAACTGAATCATAATGAATCAAAAGAGTATTTTACTAGCAATTTTGGCACCTGCCTTGTTTCTCACGGCATGCACCCCCAAAACGCCCCAATTGGGCAAGGCTTCCGTCGATAAAGTCATAGCTGCCATGACACTCGAGGAAAAAGCCCTGTTGCTTGTCGGAACCGGAATGGCCGGTTTCTCGGGCGAAACAACCGTGGTAGGCGAAACCAAACAGCTTGTCCCGGGCGCGGCCGGAACAACGTATGCAATTCCCCGTTTGGGAATACCCGCCGCCGTGCTGGCTGACGGACCTGCCGGTTTACGAATCACGCCCGTACGCGAAGGCGACGAACAAACTTATTATTGTACCGCCTTTCCGGTAGCCACGACTTTGGCATCGACATGGAATACCGAATTGGTGGAAAACGTAGGCAAAGCCATGGGTAACGAAGTGTTGGAATATGGCGCCGACGTTCTCTTGGCGCCTGCCCTCAACATCCACCGCAATCCCCTTTGCGGACGGAATTTTGAATATTATTCCGAAGACCCCGTCGTTTCGGGGAAGATGGCGGCAGCCATGACAAAAGGCATCCAATCCAACGGTGTGGGTGTTTCCTTAAAGCATTTCGCGGCCAACAACCAGGAAACCAACCGCATGGGCAACGATAGTCGGGTAACTCCGCGGGCTTTGCGTGAAATATATCTGAAAGGTTTTGAGATTGCGGTTAAAGAGTCCGCCCCATGGACAATTATGTCTTCTTACAACCGGATAAACGGCACTTATGCCCCCGAAAATTACGACTTGCAAACCACCATCCTTCGCGACGAATGGGGTTACAAGGGAACCGTTATGACCGACTGGTTTGGCGGAAAAGATGCTCCGGCCATGGTCAGAGCCGGCAACGACCTGCTGATGCCGGGCACCCCGAAGCAGTACGAATCAATCGTTGAAGCGGTAAAAAACGGCACCCTTTCCGAAGCAGAATTAAATCGCAATGTGAGGAACATATTAAATATGATTCTCGCAACGCCCCGTTTCAAGGGACATGCTTTCTCTAATACCCCCGACTTGAAAGCGCACGCGGCAGTAACCCGCCAATCGGCGGCAGAAGGAATGGTTTTGCTGGAAAACAGCAACAATGCGCTACCCTTGTCGGCTTCCATAAAAAATGTGGCTGTATACGGTGTTTCTTCCTACGATTTTATTTCCGGCGGAACTGGCAGCGGCGATGTGAACGAGGCATACACCGTCTCGTTGGTGGAAGGCCTAAAAAATGCCGGTTACCAACTCGACCCACAGTTGCAGAAGCAATACGAGGAATATATCGCGTCCGAGAATGAGAAGAACAAACCCGACCCCGGCAATCCTTTTGCCGCATTCATGCCGAGGGCACGTCCGGAAGAACTCGTCCCGGCTCCGGCAGCCCTTGCCCTGCAAGTGAAAGAAGCCGATGTGGCTTTGATTACTATCGGGCGGACTTCGGGCGAATTTGCCGACCGCGCGATAGAGGGCGATTTCAATCTGACAGCCAATGAAAAGGAAATGATTGAAACGGTATCCAAGGCGTTTCAGGCTGCGGGAAAGAAAGCCATTGTCATCTTAAACATCGGCGGTGTCATCGAAACGGCCTCCTGGAAAAACTTTCCCGATGCCATCCTGATTGCCTGGCAAGCCGGGCAGGAGGGCGGCAATACGGTAGCCGACCTTTTAAGCGGTAAAGTAAATCCTTCGGGCAAATTGCCCGTGACATTTCCGGTTCAGTATATGGATGCGGCTTCTTCCGCCAATTTTCCGTGGGATCCGGCGGTTGTAAAATCTGCCGGCGGCAATCTCATGGGAAAACCGGACGACGGGGAAGAGCCCGTGCGTAACGTGGATTACACGATTTACGAAGAGGACATTTTTGTGGGCTATCGTTATTTTGACACTTTCGGCAAAGACGTTTCCTATCCTTTTGGTTATGGCCTGTCTTACACCTCTTTCGAATATGCCAATCCGGTAATTGAAGAAACCCACGGCGAATTCGTCGTAAACGTCGATATTTCGAATACAGGCGGAATTCCCGGCAAAGAAATCGTTCAGTTGTATGTGGCTGCCCCGCGGAATGCATCCCTGCCAAAGCCATCAAAAGAGTTGAAAGCTTTCGCAAAAACAAAAGAACTGAAGGCCGGGGAAACACAGACCCTAAGTATGAAGGTCGCAAAGGCGGATTTGGCTTCTTTCGATAATGATGAGAGCGCCTGGGTCGCAGATTCGGGGAGATACACCATCCTGTTGGCAACCTCTTCCCGCGAAACCAAACAAACCATCGAGCTGACCCTTTCCAATCCGATAATCACGAAAACAAACAAAGTATTGCAGCTGCAGGCACCCGTTTCGGTGTTGAAACCGTAATAGTACTTTGTCATGTGGGGATTGTTTCCAATAGGAGAGTATCATCAATGCCTTCAAAATAAAAAAACCTCCGTTCTGTTTGTAAACATTACGGAGGTATTTCTAAGGTGGTCCCAACTGGGCTTGAACCAGTGACTCCCTGATTATGAGTCCAACTCGGGATTACCTATTTATAAACTGTATTTCAATATGTTACATCAATATAAAAAATTACAAAAGACAAGTTTTGGTTAAAACTAATCTTTATTTTCATTTTCTTATAAAATCACCTTTTCCAAAAAAAAGCCAGTCCGGATTGACATTGTAAGTCTCGAGCAAAAGTAGAATTGAGTTAATGGATGGTTCGTTATTTTCATTGTCTTCGATGCGTTTTAAATTGCTGGCAGACATGCCAATTTTGCGGCCAAACTCCGTTTTTGTCTTTACCTTTCCCCTATATCTCAGCTCCTCATATGCCCGGACAAACCGTAAACATATGGCCCTGGATTCCGGTGTTACTTGTTTTGCGGGCATGTTATTTTGATCTTTTGAATAGATATTCCTCTTTATTGTAGAAGAGTGTCATTTTGTTTTCCTCATCGTCTTTGTCTCTCATGAAATACATATCATGTTCTTTAACGTACCCTTTCGTGGTGAAAGAAGTGAAATCGTAATAGAACTTTCCGAATAGTATATCATCTTCATAGATCAATACCGTGTCATTGGTCGGAAAATTGAAAGTAGTGATTGACGCCGTTATTTCATTATCGAAAATATCGCCTTCATGTTCCCATTCGGTGTATCCGAAAAGAGGAATCTTTTCCTTATAGCAGGAGGTGAATAGAAGTGACAGGATCAATGCGTAAAATAATCTTTTCATAATTCAAACAGTTGATTTCGTTTCGTGACCTTTCTCGCTTTTTCAATATTGCCGATACTCATATAAAAATCGAGTTCCATATTCATAGTGTAATGGGTCATTGATTTTAAGAGAAGATGTTTTTTCGGCAACGTACCGGATCGCCATGTCAATGTCGATCTTTTTTAGTAAAAATGCCTTTAAATCGATGACTGCCATTAATTAAGTGCTTATTATTTGTTATTTCCAAATGAGTTATTTTCATTATCCTCACCAGTAAAATCGAATAATTCCATTTGTTGAACAGGTAGAAAAGATAGTTTCCTTTGCTTATCTTCTTTTCTCTTTTCCTTTATTCTGCTGAATTGAACTGTTCTGGCGTTTGGAAAAGCAAACTCAAGATTTTCTTTAAATCTATCCATGTTGAAAGAGGCTTTTGCGATACCTAAAACAGAAAACAAATGATCCGTAAGAGCTTTATATCCAGTATTGCTCAGCTTTTGATGATGATGCTTTGTACCTTGCGGTTGTGGGTTATTTTTTCGCAAATAATCAGCAACATCAGGATCCAAAGTGTCGTATACATACCTCATCACATATTTGCCAAATCGTTTTGGATATGGTTTGTCAATCAAAGGAGGCGTTCTACCTTCAAGTCGGTATAGATGCATGAAGAATTCTTTCGGGAATGTTCTTGTCCATTCCCGATATCCATCGGAAATGTAAAAATCTAATTTGGCCTGTAATTCATTCGATTTTCGGAAATATTGATAACCAGTAGCTTCATCAATTATCGCATCTATTCCTGTTTTCGCTAATGCTGAAATAAAAATTTCAGATTGTTCTGCCAATTTTGCTTGATTAGGTGACAATATCCCCATTTGTCTAGCTTTAAGGTATGCATTGCATATGTCAACAACCATACTCGCTTTTACTCCATTTATGGTGTATGTGCCCACGCTGATTATCAGCAAATTGTCGTCAAATTTATGTGATATTTCAGGGGGTAAAGTTTCTTCAAGGGCCCGGGACTTTAGATACCTTTTAATGTCACCGCTTTCCCTGCTACCAGTAATCAAACGTACGACTTCCCGTTGAGTAAGCACTCTTTCGATCTTGTCTCCGAAGTCGACAACATAACAAGGAAGCTCATATTCTCCATTGTTAAGTCTAATCACTCCTTTATACACTTGTTTTATGTTTTCCATATTTGTGAAAATAACATGTTCATAATATTCGGTTATAATTCGGTGTTATTTCTTATTCATCAATACCTGAATCAACATATCTTCCCCCTCAATGATTTGCTTGATTTTTCCCATCTTTTACTAATTATGATCATTGTTTATGTTTGAAACCTCCATACCTTTTTTAGGGATATAATCAATAGGCCCATATTATCATTTATCTGTTGTAAATATTGATCGAAATGTTTGTTTTCATTTCTTCGGATATTTAGGTTTAACTTGTTTACTTAGAACATCCCGCATCGAGTAGAGATGTTTTTTCTTTTCAGGGAAAATATTTATCGTAATGGGACCTTCGATGTTGATGTGCCCTGTTGGTAAATCTGCTTCACTGATAAGGTCTGAAACAGGTATATCAAGCTCTAAAGACAGTTTTTCGAGCTGAGACAGCGTAATATCTGCACCATCGCGGATGCTTCTCAATTCATCAATGGATATGCCGGAAAGTGCCGATAATGCATCGGCACTCATCCCAACTGTGTCGTTAGTGTTATGCAATATCTTTTGATAGAGTTTCATGTTACATTATCTGTGCTGCCAGCATCTACCCCCTCCTTTAACCACTCGTTTACAATATCCTCCGCTTTTAGTTCTCGCTCCGCAAGTACTCGAATAAGATGAAGACGTTGTTTGAGATGGCACCTTTGATATTGATGTTTTCGAAGTGTTTGTTGTTGACTTTAACGGAATAGCTTTATTTGAATTATTTGAGCCACTTCCTTCGTATTCACCTATTTCACTTATAGTGCTATTTTTCCACGTGTAATCGTCGAATATGGTAATGTGTTTGCCATTAGATAGCTTAACCACCTCAATCTTTTTTTGTGCATTTATTAAAAATGGAATAAACGCGAATACAATTAAAATAAGTTTTCTCATATTGATTTCATTTTTGGGGAAACATTGGTTTTATCTTATTTTTCCTACAATTGCAATTTTTACAATTACCACAATAATTAACCGACATCCGTCTTTTTTCCCGCAAGCATTTCAATCGTGCGTTGCTGAGATAAAACGGTCTCTGTGAGCCTGCTGATTTGCTCAAAAACTTTATTGCTGATGAAAAAGCCGTCTACATGGTCTGATGCTTGCGATTGCGCAGATATAGACTCGACTTCTGATTTGAGCATCGGGCCAGCACCAGTTAAAAAATAAGTTTCATTGACCGGATATTTATCAGATATTTTTTTTGCTAATCTTTTACTGATCCCGACATTTGGTTTCTTTTCGTTCATAACATCATAAATAGATTGTGGAGAAACTTTTATATCTACAGCCAATTTATTTGGATTTGTATCAAATTTTTTGAAAAACATTTCCATTATCGATATTACCTCATCTTTAGTCATCTAAGAATTATTCTTATATTTGCAATGTGTTTAAAAAAATACTTGTTGTGAAATTACCTAAACTTTCCGTGACGTATTACGGATCCATGCCGCAAATTCTTTCCCTGAACTTCTTTTACACCAGTTACTATCTGCATCAACGTTTCTTCGATAAAATCCCTCAGCCCATGCCTTGTTAAATAAATTTAAATATAAGATATTTTCTTATATTTACTCTTTTATATCAGAATTATTCTTATATTTGCAGCGTGAATTAAATGTAACAACAATTTGAACACGATGCAAAGTAAAGGGCAAATATAATGAATTACAATAATTAAAAATAGTCATTTCGATAAAATTTTAATGATATGGACTTTAAAGAACAAAAAAAGCTGGTATTCGACATTCTCAAACAAGGTGAGCGTGGTGTTATTGCCGAGCGTGCCGGCGTAACAAGAGCAACCGTCAACAATGCTTTGAACCTTGACTCCCTTGAAGGTGCAACCAGTGCGCAAATGCGTGTTTGGGAAGAGTGTTTGAGCTTCGTGAAAGAAAAACAACGCCGGGCTGCTGAAATAGAAAGTAAAGTGGCAGCAATTGCGGAAAAATTGGCGTGATGGGAAGTTTGACGGTTCGGGAATTGGAGGTTTTAACGTTGACGGCACGTGATTGCCTGTCGGCAAAAGAAATCGGCGATCGTCTTTTAATATCGCCGACAACGGCGAAAAACCACATCAAGAATATCAAGGCGAAATTGAACATGCAAAAGGTGTCGGAGCTGTGCCGGTACTATTACACCAACATCATTGCCACTTTTCTACTCCTTATTATCCTTCCATCAGCATTTCAACCAAACAACGGAATGATAAGGGTAAGAAGAGCGGGACGCAACAGACAGGAAACCGAATTTATATTACAAGTTGAATCATGACGACATTACAAGCAATTTCACAACTGGTCGGACAGATTGAGCATGTATACGAATCGGTCGCCGATTTTGAAGCAAGCCATCTGGAAACGGAACTGGAGATAAATGATGGCCGATATTCGCTGAGCATATACTACAGGAATTCAGGTGAAGGTGAAATCAGGGATTTAAGATATTCCTACTGGAAGAGATATCTCTATGATTGGCGAAAGATACACGGTATGTCCTTGAACTTTCAATTGATTGAAAGCATGTTGAAAACGCTACTGAAAGAGCATTATTCCGAAAAGTTGGTAGCGTACAAGGAAGAACATGCCGCTGATTTGGCTGAAATTGAAGCCGGATATTATGAAGACATGTATTACGATCAAAGAATGTGCCTGGCATTAGGAAAATAATATGCATGAACCTGTATCCATACGGCAACTGTGTAGCATCATGTACCGGAATAACATGTATTTCGGACAACGTGAAGCCGCAAAGATTGTAGGAGGCCGTACACGGTTATTCAGGCTTGTGGCAGAGGGAAAGATAAGAGCGGAAAAGCCTACAATGGCACAGAACGGGAAATGGTTTTGCAATGCCGGGGACGTGGTGTATTACGCTAAAGACGTATACCGGAAAAAGAGAAAAAATATACAAACCAATAAGACAGAAAAAGTATGAAACGATTTTTTTACTGGTTTACAGACAAACTGTTTGATGAGAAAATTAATACAGTTATATGTTGGTTGATGCTGGCTTTGGCCGGATTATTCATCGCTTTTCAGGCATTAAGGGGGATTGGGTACATCTTAATAGCATCGATATGACAACGCCAAAAACAACCACACGGGCATCGAGATTGATCAGGATTATCCCGGTGATTGTAAGTACCTGCGATTTTTGCGGGAAGAAAACAACCGGTGAAATGTGGGACTATGAGGGATTTAAGATATGCGGGGAGTGCAACAGGAGATATAATGATTTTAAAACCAATAAACAATGAACAACCAATTAGTAAAACTTATCGATGAAAACGGACTTGACAAAACAAAAAGTCAAATCTTGTTAGACAACTTTTCCGGCTACTTCGAAATGGCCGCCGAATGGGAACGAAAAGCAGAAGAGCTTGTAATTACAAGCGTTGAACAAAAAGCGGAAATGAAACTCGCACGTGAGGGGCGTCTGTTTTTGAAAGACAAACGTATTGCCGTTGAGAAAACGAGAAAACAACTGAAAGAAGCGTCGCTCCGTGAAGGGCAAACAACTATTGCCAAAGTGCTTACAAACTTGATTACTCCGATAGAAAAGGATTTGGAAGAAAAAGAAAAGTTTGCCGAGATACAGGAGGCAAAAAGGATTGAAGCGTTGAAAGACGTCCGCACTCGTGAACTTGAGCCGTATATTGAGTTCGTACTTACGGTTTGAATTTAGGGACCATGGACGAGGATAATTACAATAAGGTATTATCCGGTGCAAAACTGCAAAAACAAGCCAAAGAAGAAGCAGACAGAAAAGCGGAACAGGAACGGATTGCTTTTGAAAAATTGGTAAAACAACGGAAAGAAAGAGAGATTGAGCTGCTTAACATAGATGGCGTGAAAAGTAACCCAGACAACACTTTCACTTTAACCAATGAAGAAAATCCCGACTTCTCGAATGTGGTTGACTTTAAGGAAATTCTCGATTGTGATGATAAGAAATTCAAAAACTACAAGGATGAATTTTTAGCCACAGCAGAATCCAACAAGGCATATCGGGAAAAACTGAGAGCCGAAAAAGAACGGCTCCAAAAAGAAGCCGAAGAACGTGAACGCCAGCTTGCCGAAGAACGTGCCAAAGCAGAAGCTGAACGTAAAGCCATAGAGGAAAAGGCACGGAAAGAACGTGAAGAACATGAGCGTTTATTGCTGATAGAGCGTGAAAAGCAAGCTAAATTAGAGGCCGAACGGAGAGCGGAACAGGCCCGTATTGAAGCCGAAAGACTGGAAGCCGAACGAAAGTCTGCTGCTGAAAAAAGGGCAAAAGAAGAGGCCGAAAGACGTGCTAAAAACGCACCGGATAAAGAAAAACTTCTTGTGTTTGCGACAGAGTTGGAAAAGCTCCTTTACAATGCGCCGGAATTGAAAGCCGAAGATGCCGTGAAGATAATGGCCCATATTGAGCCGATAATAAAAGATACCGTTACTTACATTCGATTGAACTCGGATAAATTATAACCAACAAACAATGGAAACAGGAAAAACCGACATGGCTGTAATCAGGCCACGAACAACAGAGATTGCGAGTACAGACAACAACGTGTTTGAAACGCAAAAAATTGATTTGAACGGTAAATTGCCCGATTTGCAGAATGCAAATGAAATGCCAATCGACCTTTGCGGCAACTATTGGACACCGGAAAAAGAGGGCGAGGTGAAACGCTTGTATTTTGTGGAGATTAAACCGCAAAAGGTATTGAGTAGCTCGGGAACCGGTGAAATTATCGATTTGGATTGTGCCGTATTCCTGGAACAAAGGCCGGACGGAACGGTGCAAACCATTACAAACGGCAGCCGCCGATTGGTAGGTGTGTTGGAGTCGTATATGTTGCAAGGTGTTATCGGACACGGAACACCGTTGCAGATAACGTACATGGGGAAGCGCAAAAATAAAAGCAACAACTTCAGTTCCGACAGTTGGAGCATTAAACCGCTAATCATTAAAATAGCATGATGCAGGATTTGAGTAGCATGGAGGTAGGCAAAGAACTAAATCCCTTTGCCTACTCTCCCGGAGATTATCCCGAAAAGCAGGTGATGATTGACTTTATTGAGCAACATCACGAAGAACCTGCAGTGGATATCTTTCTCGATGAGCTGGCCATGAACGGAAATGTAGTAAAAGACAGCATGGAAGAGTATTTATCGGCGCATCAAATAGGTAGCGGTTCATTGAAAGAGGTTTTAAAAACGCCGCGTCATTTTTTCTATGATTTAGAAAATGAATTTACGCCAAAGGAAAAAGAATGCTTCGAATTGGGAACATTCGCACACATGGCGTTCCTGGAACCTGAATTGTTTGACAAAGTAGCTGTTGCTCCAACCGCAAACTTAGCAACAAAAGCAGGTGTGTTGGAGATGTTGCGTTTCTACGAAAGTTTAAACGGCTCGAGAAACACGTGCGACGAGAACTGGAAAATGACCGATTTGAAAGATATACTGGATTATGAAAAATCGCAATGTAAATTTCAAGTCATCAGGCCCGAACATAACGAAATAATAAATGCTCTGAAAAAAAATTACTACTGGTACGGCGGCGGCATCATTCCGAAAATCCTGAAAGGCGCCATGGCGGAAGTGTCTTTTTACGGCATGGATGAGAGTACGGGGCTGGAAGTAAAGGTGCGGCCAGACTACTTCAACATTGAGGAAAACATTGGAGTAAATGCCATTATAAGCTTCAAAACAACAAGAGCCGACAACATTGGCAAATTCATTTACGACGCCGCAAAATTGAAATATGAGGTTACGGAAGGGATGTATCAGAAAGTTATGACAGACATAACCGGACGTAATTTCAACTGCACGATTATGATCATGTTGCAAACCGTACCTCCTTACGACGTGGCTGTTTTATGGTGGTCTCCGGATGATATACAGCTTGGAAAATACAAGTATGAGCATGCTATTATGACCGTGAAAGAGTGCATGGACAATGGATGGTTTCCCGGCTTTGATTCTTTAGCCGAAAGCGGTTCACATGGAATTATTGACATGAAATTGCCGGAATGGAGCGAAAAAGAGCTGCATCCGGTGGATGTAGATGATTGATTCATAATGCATAATTATGGATGTTCAACTTTCCCTTTTTGATGTACCGCGAGAACGGATTAAAAGGATTTATATCCGGGACCGAAACGGTCGGTTTGCCACGAAGGAGCAAGCCGAAAAGGAAAGATTGAAACGAGATGCCGAATATTACAAATACATGTTTGAAGCCGAACAGCGGAAAAACAAACCTTTAATTAAAGCTCTGATAGAAGCACAAAGAGAAATTCACTTATTAAAAAACAGATAAAATGGAAAAAGACAAGCACATTCCCGAAGAGCAATTGCAATTCCAATTGCCGGAAAACAACCAATTTCCGGTTGTAATTTTTGAAGGTTTAACCCCCTTGCAGATTAAGGATAAAATCACCGCCGATTTTATCGCCATGCAGGAGCGTGGAGTGAAGGCAAACCGACTCATGACAGATGAGGAGATTAACGAGATCAGAGCTGAATATGGCGATATTGCCGAACAACAAATGCCTGAACTGCGTGAAGAACTGGAGTTGATTACAGCCAACTACAAGGCTAAAAAAGAGCGATTGACAGCAGAGTTGACGGCGCTTGACACTCAATTTAAAGACTTGGTATCGGTTGCCAAGGATGGAACGGCCGTATATGAACCCGATAACGAAAACACGTTCAAAATTCCGGTTGCAGGGCATTATCTGTACTACTCTTATACCGGCTCCATATTTCAGCTGATTGCCGTGAAAAAGATACCGGAAAACGAACGGTACGACCTTTTCAATACCGGCGAAAAGAATAAAGAAACTTTGGAGGCTATGGGTTACGAAATTCCCGATTTTATCTTGGAAAATAGAGAGAATTACCGTGTTGTGGAATTGGGAGAGAGCGAATACGTGGAGATATGGGAAAATGACGGTAAAGAAAAGGTTTTGCGGCATTGGGTTGAAGAGCATCTCGATGAAGATACGGGCACTGTTATTTCGATTGAACGTGCAGAACGCGAAGAATACGCCATTGGCGAGAATCCTTATGAAAATGACGAGACTGAAACACAAACTGGGGCGACCGACGAAATACCGGGCGATGTTGAGGGATAGCAGCTATTGGAACGAGGTTAAAAGGCTTGTCCGTTTGCGGGACAACTTCGCTTGTACCCGATGCGGACAACGCCACAACCTCGAAGTGCATCACAAAACATATTACAAAAACGGCAAAAGCATTGTAGGCAGCGAAAAAGAGCATTTGGAATGCCTGGAGCTTCTCTGTGAGGTTTGCCATCAAAAAGAACATCAAAAATGAGCAATTTAAGCATAAAAATAAATCTGATGAGAGTTCCCGGAGCGTCCCTGTTGAAGCTGAAAGGAAAGCGAGAGGTAAAAGAGTGTTTGGTTATTCCGGTTGAAGATTCAGGCTTATACGTGGGTGAGAAAGGAGTATATCTCAATCTCACGGCCATTGAGTATCGCGAACAAAAATACAGTGATTCGCACTTTGTGAAAATGAGTGTTGAACGTGAGGTTTACGATGCTTTGACTGAAGAAGAGAGAAACGCCATACCGATAGTTGGCGGCCTACGTCCTATCATTCCAAAACCAATGAAGGCAGAAGGTGAAATGGATATTCAGGATGCTGAATATGTGGATGATTTACCATTTTAAAGACAATCGATATGAATTACAGATTAGGGAATCAACCAAAATACAAAATTGGTCAAAAAGTAGCAGTAAAAGTAAAATCCAAATACGACGCCAAAGAATCTGTATTTGAATTTGATAACATGATTGAAGGTCATATATCCGTAATAAAAGCAGCCGGTACATCAGAAAAAGATACCTACTCATATGGAATTACTACGGATATGCCAAGATGCTATCATAGTGGGAAAGAGCCCTTCATGTACATTTTAGAAGATTCTGTAAAAGTAATTGATTAACACCGAAAGCGTTCGGTGCAGGGAATTGGGAACATCTTGGCAAGCAGATGCTTTCTCTTTTCCCGAAAATTAAAATGTCTTCTCTTGTAAAAAGCGGAAAACGCCGCTTGTGAAAGTAGCGGTAACTTGGGTGTAAAGGTTTTTCAATGGCACGATAGCCTGAATAATCTACTTAAATGTAGACGTTGGCAGGGATTAACTGGTAGCAATCTATTGAGTGGTTCGATTCCACTACACCCACAAAAACAATTGTTTTCAAAACCAATCGGCGCCGGTTTAAAATCAATTAAACAGATGAATTATATCAATTTTTTAAAATCAAAAATTTACGTTGCACCGGAAACCGGATTACAGGTAGAAATTCCGATTGTGGATTTCAAAGACGGTACACAGCTATTGCCACATCAGCGAGATGCAATCAATTGGGCATTACGTGGAGGTAGAAGAGCGTTGTTTGAGAGCTTTGGATTGGGAAAAACCATTCAACAACTTATCATTTGCCAAACTATCATAAAAGAAGTTGGCGGTAAGGCGTTGATTGTTGCACCGCTTGGAGTTCGTCAGGAATTTAAGAAAGATGCTGAAAATAAGCTGGGAATGCAGATACACTATGTAAAAAGCAACGAGGATGTGGATGCTTTGCCGGAAGGTTCTATTTGCATTACCAATTACGAACGTGTGAGAGATTGCGGACTTGATCCGAAACAATTCACCGTTACCAGTTTGGACGAAGCGAGTGTATTACGGTCGTACGGCAGTAAAACGTATCAGACTTTTCTCGACAAATTCAAAGGCATTCAGTTTAAGTTTGTTTGCACCGCCACACCATCGCCAAACAAGTACAAGGAATTGATTCACTATGCAGGTTATCTCGAAGTGATGGATACAGGACAGGCTTTGACACGGTTTTTCAAACGGGACAGCACCAAGGCAAACAACCTGAAAATCCATCCGCACAAAGAAAAAGAGTTCTGGCTGTGGATGAGTACGTGGGCGTTGTTTATCACAAAGCCGAGCGATTTGGGATACTCGGATGACGGATACGATTTGCCGGAAATGGATATCCACTATCATTGCGTTTCTGTGGATAACTCTACTGCAGGAGTAGACCGGGACGGACAGGTTAAAATGTTTCGAGAGGCTGCACTCGGATTAAAAGATGCTGCTCGAGAAAAAAGGGCCAGCCTGCCCGCAAGAATAGACAAAATGAAAGAGATGGTAGATGCCGATCCTGACAGTCATTATATCATCTGGCACGATTTGGAAAATGAACGGCACGAGATAATGAAAACGCTGAAAGGTTATGATAATATTGCCCAGGTTTACGGTTCACAGGATTTGGATAAAAGGGAACAAACCATCATCGATTTTTCGGACGGTAAAATACAGTACTTAGCCACAAAACCAACGATTAGCGGTCAAGGTTGCAATTTCCAATATCATTGTCACAAAGCTATCTTTTTGGGAATCGGGTATGAGTTTAACGACTTTATACAGGCAATTCACCGTATTTACAGATTTCAGCAACAACATCAAGTTGAAATTCATATAATTTACGCCGAAAGTGAGGCTGAAATATTGAAAGTTTTATTAAAAAAATGGGAACAACATAACTATTTAGTACAGAAAATGACCGAAATTATAAAAGAAAACGGATTATCTTCTACCAATGTAGAGCAAAAACTGCTACGTACACTCGGAATTGAGCGCAAGGAAGAGAAAGGGAAACATTATCATGCAATTCAGAATGATTGTGTGCTTGAAACGCAAACCATGCAGGACAATTCTGTAGGGTTGATTGTAACCTCTATTCCGTTTTCCAATCATTACGAATACACCCCCACCTACAACGACTTCGGACACACGGACGATAACGAGCATTTCTTTGCTCAAATGGACTACCTTACACCGCAACTGCATCGGATTTTGATGCCCGGACGTGTAGCTTGTATTCACGTGAAAGACCGCATTTTGTTTGGCAATGCAACAGGCGACGGTATGCCAACCCTCGACCCGTTCAGCGACATGACTGTATTCCACTTCATCAAGCACGGATTTCGGTACATGGGCAGAATAACCATCGAAACGGACGTGGTGCGGGAGAATAACCAAACCTACCGGCTCGGCTGGACAGAGAACGGGAAGGACGGCACAAAGATGGGGGTGGGGTGTCCCGAATACATCTTGCTGTTTCGGAAACTGCCGACCGACACAACAAGAGCGTACGCCGATAATCCGGTTGTAAAATCGAAAGACGAGTACACTCGAGGACGTTGGCAAATTGACGCGCGGGCGAAATGGAACTCATCTGGAAATCGTTTATTAACACGGGAAGAGATAAGGCGGTCGGCGGTGGATAAGATAAATATCTATTTCAAAGAAGAGATGAAATCAATGATGTACGACTACAATAAACACGTTGAAATAGCTAACGAAATGGATGATTTGGGCAAGCTGCCGGCAACGTTTCAAACGCTCGATGTTCCGGCCCGGACAATGTTTGTTTGGGATGATGTTAACCGGATGCTAACACTGAACAGTTCACAATCGCAAAAGAAACTAAACATGCATATTTGTCCACTTCAATTTGATATAGTAGATAGATGTATTGATCGTTATTCGAATAAAGGAGATGTGGTTTTCGATCCGTTCGGAGGTCTGATGACAGTGCCATACAGATCTATATTGAAAGGCAGAAAAGGTGTAGCTACCGAATTAAATCCTGAAAGTTTCAGAGACGGTATATTCTACCTTCGGAAGGCTGAAATGGATATTGAAGCACCCACATTATTTGATGATATTGCAGTATGAGCCATGGCACGAAAAAAAGCATTCAAACACAAAGATGATTTTGGTGAGAACATTGAAGGTGTGGAAAGATTTGTTATCGCACAACTCAGACGTGCAAAAAATATGATTCCGGTTAAGATTGAAACGGCAGTGAGAACATTTATTCTTGTTCCGAAAGATATGACGGCCGAAAGGATTGAACGATTGAAATTGAAGTATAAAAATAATATGGAAGAGAGAAAATGAAAGAGAATCTATATTCGAACCGCATCAGGACATTTACCGGAAAATACATCGATGTATTCAATCCGGATCCTGAAATGATCTGCATTGAAGATATCGCACACGCATTAGCACAAACTCCACGTTTCGGTGGACATTTAAAGCATTTTTATTCGGTTGCACATCATTCTATGCATTGCTCTGAACTTGTCAGAAACGACAAACTGGCAGCACTTCTGCACGATGCAAGCGAAGCATATTTAACTGATATGCCACGGCCTATTAAGATGCAAATGCCACAATACAGAGAAATTGAAGACAGGTTGATGACTGTAATATCGAAAAAATTCAGTTTTCAGTATCCTTTGAGCGAAGAAGTGAAAATGGCAGATGAAAACGCTCTAAGCTACGAGTGGAATATTTTAATGATTAACGGTTTGAAGTCATATATTATTGATGCTGAAGCTGAGTTTATAAGATATTTTGAAAAGTATAAATGTTTAACTATCAATAGCTCTATTGCTTGAATGAAAGGGAAAAGAGCGGCATCTTTAACGTATAAAAATTTAAATATGCTAAGGACAGTATTAAAAGTACATGATCAGTTTTGTGGCGCAGGAGGAAGCTCTATCGGCGTTCGCAGAGCTGCGAATAGGTATGGTGGGAACATTGGCGTCTCGCTCGCCATGAACCATTGGAAATTGGCGATTGAAACACACTCTACAAATTTTCCGGACACGGATCATGATTGTGCGGATATGTCGGCTGTTGACCCCCGCAGATATACCAGTGCGGATATTTTGATTACTTCACCTGAATGCACCAACCATTCACTTGCAAAGGGAGTAAAAAGAAAATATCAAGAAACAAATACGCTTTTCGGTAATATAACCATTGACCCTTCGGCTGAACGTTCACGAGCCACGATGTGGGATGTGCCACGTTTCGCCGAGGTTCACAACTACAAAATAATAATTGTGGAAAATGTGATAGATGCGCGCAACTGGGTAATGTGGGATGCGTGGTTACATGCAATGCGGAATCTTGGGTACCTGCATAAATGCGTTTACCTGAACTCCCAACACGTTCATCCAACACCTCAATCGAGAGACAGGATGTATGTTGTTTTTTGGAAAAAGGGAAATAAAGCCCCTGATCTGGATATACGTCCATCTGCATATTGCCCGGAGTGTGATAAAGACGTGGAATCTATACAGACGTGGAAAAATCCGAGAAAACAGTACGGGAAATATAAACAGCAATATTTATACTGTTGTCCTCATTGCGGGAGTGTAGTCGAGCCATATTATTATGCTTCGTTCAATTGCATTGACTGGTCCATACAGGGCCAACGGATAGGAGACAGGAAAAAACCGTTATCTCCGAACACAATGAAGAGAATTGAACATGGAGTTGATAAATACGGTAATCAACAGTTAGTGTTGCATGTGGATCATTCTTCGATTCTTGACCGGTTCCATACGTTAGACAGTGCGATGTTCACTCAGACCACCCGACAAGTGGCCGCATTGATAAACCCGCCGATGATTGTTTACTGCAATAATTCCTCCGGTCATCGCAATCATATCCGGAAGATGGATGAGGCCATGGAAACTCAAACCACTCATCACGGAGCTGGCCTACTCGTCCCGGGTTTTATGTCGAAGAATTACGGTGGAGGATTTGAACCCAAACATTCTCCCGTTGGGTTCGATAGTCCCATTGGATCAATTACAACCATAGATCATCATTCCCTTGTGATGATGCCTCACATAGTGACATCGAGGTATTCCAGCGGCGTGGATTGTAGGGTACGGGATTATAATCAACCCATACCAACCCAACCAGGATGTAATGCTCATTATGTGTTAGGTATCCCTTTTATAACAGAGAATTTCGGTAGCAGTAAGTCAAAACCGATTACAAATCCGATCGGATGCCAGACGACGGTGAATAGCTATGGCCTTGTTTCTTCGGAATCTGTAAATGCTTTTTTGACATATTACTACAAAAAATCCAGTCCGACAGGTATTACAGAAGCAATCAACACTGTAACGACAAGAGATAGGACGGGGTTAGTTCTTGCACCATCCGGGAATATTGATATAAATGAATGTTCCTATCGGATGTTAAAACCACATGAAATTCAGGCTGCAATGGCTTTTGAAAGTGATTATGTCATTTGTGGAAATTCTAAAGACAAGGTGAAACAATTGGGAAATGCAGTCACTCCGCCAGTCATGGAGTTATTGATTGACAGATGTATTCAAACATTATTGTAAATATATGAAAGAATTTATCAAAGCAGTAAAGGAGATGCGTACCCATCAGCGTGCGTATTTCCGCACTCGAAGTCAGAGTGAACTGCAGAAATCGAAAGAAGCTGAAAAGAAAGTTGATTTAATGCTTGCGGAAATGAACCGTGAACCATCTTTGTTTTGAGTATGAAAAAAAAATCGTTCGTGTTTTATGAAGATTGGAAGAATGCAATTTCGGGTTTGCCGGATGACGTTAGGCTGGATATTTACGAAAGCATAATAGAGTATGCCATATCGGGAAATATTCGGGGGTTAAAGCCATTGGCAAAGGTTGCGTTTAACTTCATAAAAACGGATATTGACAGGGATACCGAAAGGTATATGTCGATTGTAGAAAGAAACAAAGAAAACGGGAAAAAGGGAGGCCGCCCAAAGGGAACGAATAACCCAAAAAACCCACTGGGTTATCTGGAAACCCAGAATAACCCAAAAAACCTTGATAATGATAATGAAGATGATAATGATATATCTTCTGACGAAGATATAAAAAAGAAAAAATTTTCATTCAAAAAAGCAATGCTTGATTATGGTTTTGATTCCGGGTTGGTGGATGAGTGGCTTATCATTCGAAGATCTAAAAAAGCAGTCAATTCTGAAATAGCTTTTAATGGATTTATTTCAGAAATAGAAAAAACAGGAGAAGATAAAAACAAACTTCTAAAACACATCGTGTTAAAACAATGGCGAGGTTTTGAAGCACAATGGTTGAATAATGAGCAGAACTTCACAAAATATGAAACCAATAAACGAAATTTTGAAAGAAAACCCCATAATTCCGAGCGGTTGTGATGGCCCTAAGTTTGATGCTCAGGATGTTTATCTCACTTCGCTAAAAATGATGGATACTTTGATAAAATTGCGAAATCCAAGTGACAAACTGATATTGACTGAAGAAAACAGATTTGTGACTGGCCAGGTAGCATTGTGGTACTCATGGGATATCCGATTCAAGGGCGATATTCACAAGGGTCTGATGATTCGGGGAAATGTAGGTACCGGGAAAACTCTAATTGTGCAAGCGCTTTGCGAAATCATCTGGGCATACGAGATACTCGTTCCGTGCTTCCTACACGCCACAGAGTTGAGCGATCTGTATGCCAGGGGCGATGTTGATGGCATTGACCGGGCGAAAAAACGTTCATATACGATTATAGATGACGTAGGTGTGGAAGCGGTGGAAACAAAAAGTTACGGAAATATCAAAGAACCGTTTAACGATGTGTTCGACTACCGTTACAGGAATAACAAACGAACGATTATAACAACCAATTTAACGCCATCCGAAATCGAGCAGAAGTACGGCACCAGAATAATCGACAGATTCCGGGAATGTATGAATGATCTAGTTTTGGACGGTGAAAGTTTTAGGAAATGAAAATATTAGTGAGTTATTCAGGTGGAAAAGATAGTCAAGCATGTTTAATACACGCTGTTAACAAATACGGGGGGGCAAATATAACCGCTGTTTTCTGCGACACCGGATGGGAGCACCCACTAACGTATGAGCATGTAAAGAGTGTATGTGAGCAGTTGAATGTGAAATTAGTAATCCTGAAAAGCAAATTTGATTTTGTCGGATTAGCTGAATATAAGAAGCGTTTCCCGTCAACAAAAGCGAGATTTTGTACATCTGAGCTTAAAATGAAGCCAATGATTGATTATGTTCTATCTCTTGATGACAGTTGTATCATCATACAGGGTATCAGGGCGGGGGAAAGCGTATCAAGGGCTAAAATGGACGAACAGTGCATGTATTTCAAATCCTATTTTCAGCCGAACGCTTCTGGTAGGCTTGAAAGTTATCGAAAAAAAGAAGTACAAGAGTATTGTAATAAGTACGATGCTTCTGTTTTACGGCCGATATTCAAATGGACGTCTCAGGATGTAATAGATTATATCCTTAATGCGGGGCAACAACCGAACCCGCTTTATTATAAAGGGTTTTCCCGTGTGGGATGCTTCCCATGTATCATGTGGAGGCATTCAGAAGTAAGAGAGTTGATAAAGGATGAACCGATGAAACAACGCCTTTTAGATGCTGAAAATAAAATGGGTCGATCATTCTTTCCGCCTAATTATATCCCGAAAAAAGCTTGTCCGAATGGTAAATATCCGATGGTGGAAGATGTATTCAGATATATTTCAAATAAAACAAATCCTGATATGTTCGAGCCGGAAGAAGGCTATTCATGCATGAGCATGTTTCACGGGCTATGCGAATAAAAAAGGTGAACCAACGGAACACCTCCAAAAATAATATTCAATCTATATAATCATTTAAGTATTTAATAAAAAAATCAATATGATATATAATATTATCGAATTCTCTGTCATTATACTCGCTATATGATCCAAATGGACTTGAAAATTTTATATCCTTTAATTCGTGTATATATGAATTTAGTGGTAGTGATTTGTCATAAGAATATACGAGATGGGCAAATTCTATAACCACATTCCTAATTTCCGAATATGGGTTTAATATTTCTTCGGATGTAAAATCAGGTTCTTTTGATCTAATAGAAATAACCTGTTCTTTTTTTCTCTCAGCTTCTTTGATATAAAAGTCTTTACTCTTCATAATAATACAATTTTATAGTGATGGTGACAAAAGTAACAAGAATAAAATTGATTTAATAGTAAAATGATATTGAGTTATAAACAAATAATTTTGAAACCTTATGAAAGGAATATGTTTTAAAGAACCTTTATTCCACCTGACAGTCCAGGGGATAAAGAAGAAGACACGGAGAATAGTCCATGTGCCAAAAGGCGCAGTTGGTATTCAGGAAACAGAACAAGAATGGGTTATAAATCCACGCTACAAAGTAGGTGAAATCGTGTATCTGAAAGAGCCGTATTATGTTCATAAGATGAGTAATCCGTTCGTTACTCAAACATGGAGTGAGACTATATATAAGTATGGCGATGATCCGGATGTGGTTACGTATATGGAAGAATTGTTAGGAATAGAGAGGTGGCAAAACAAGCTCTTCATGCCTGAAAAATATGCCCGTCACTTCATCAAGATAACCGCCGTGAGAGCAGAGAGATTACAAGATATTTCGGAGGAAGATTGCCTATTGGAGGGCATACAAGTCACGTTTTATGATCCCGATTGTCCGGAGTCTGGGAATGTGTATTACGCCCCTCTGGTAGATGATGCGTTTTGGACGCCACAAGAGGCATATGCCGCTTTAATCGACAAAATAAACGGTGCTGCCACATGGGAGAGTAATCCGTTTGTGTGGGTGATAGATTACGAACTTTTAAAATAATCTCTATGAAACTACGACTAAAAGCCCGCTTCCGGCTATTTATCAGGAGGCATATTTGTATGTATTTAAGTCAGAATATTGATATTTAACTGAAAAAAGATTATGAGATCAAAAACAGAGAGAGAAATTTTTGATACGTTTTGCCGATTAGTAAGAGTATGAACCAGTACATAGAAACATTAGATAATATATTCTCCGAATACGTGAGATTAAGGGATGCGGACCAATACGGAATGATACGCTGTATTAGTTGCGGAAAGCGTGTGAAGTGGCAATATGCGGATGCGGGACATTTTGTGAGTAGAAAGCACATGGGTTTGAGATTCGATAATAACAACGTGAATGCACAGTGTGTGGATTGCAACCGTTTTAAGTCCGGAAACTTGAAAAAGTATAAACGGGGGTTGATTGTAAAGCATGGCCGGTATATAATTGATTATCTCGAAAACAAGAAAACGGATATCCGTCAATATACCGATTATGAAATAGAATTGCTGTGTTCATATTACCGGAAGCAAATACGATTGTTAAAGGATAAAAAATGTTTGTGATCTTTTTTATTAAATGATCATTCTATATGATTGTATTTAAATCTAAATGAGTTATATTTGTGGTGGATAATGATTTTGATGTTTACAAAATGTCACAATTCTCACCGATAAATGAGGTTTTACCGGTAAACAGATAAAACAATATGTCAGAAATCAGCGAAAAAGATAATAAAACTGGTCGTCCAACAAAGTACAAGACGGAATATGATAAGTTGGCTTATAAGTTCTGTCTGTTGGGAGCAACCGATGCTGATCTGGCTACTTTCTTTGAAGTTACGGAGACTACAATCAACAACTGGAAGATTGAACATCCTTTGTTTTTTGAGTCCATAAAAAAGGGACGTGAGATTGCTGATGCGAATGTGGCCACGAGATTATACAAGCGAGCCACCGGATATACCTGTAAGACAACCAAGTTCGCCACATATGAGGGACAGATAACGGACGAGAAAGAATACGAAGAGCATTATCCCCCAGATACCACCGCCGCTATTTTCTGGCTGAAGAACCGGCAACCTCATAAATGGAGAGACAAAAGGGAATATTCGAGAGAAGATAGTGGCGATATTTCTGATGAAACCGAAAGTGTGACAAAGATGATTCTTCCAGGTGGAAAGGAGATTGAGGTATGATATCGGTTGATTTGACAAAGAACCCAAAGCAGGCTGAATATTTCATCACCTCGATGGCAGCCGCACAAGGTGTAAATGATTATAAGTTTTTGAATTACGGCGGTGGTGTTCGCGGTGGCAAGACATTTGTAACGCTGGCTATCCTGATCCGGTTGTCAGAGGTTTTTCCGAACAGCAGGTGGCATGTGATCAGAAAGGATATGCCAAGTCTTGAATCCACAACCATTCCGAGTTTTGAAAAGATTGTGATTGGATCGAAGCGATGGAAACCATACCGGGACCGTTCCAATTACCATTACAAAAACACATCTACCGGTTCAAAGATTTTTTTCAAAGCTGAAAACATTATTCGGGATCCTAATCTGATGTCTTTTTTGGGATTGGAAACGAACGGGTTTTTCCTTGAACAGTCGGAAGAACTTAGCAATAAACTCTGGGAGAAAGCCATAGAACGCACAGGATCCTGGTACCTTCCGAAGATGCCGCGCGGATTGATCTTTATGACTTTCAACCCCACTCAGAATTGGGTGAAAGATAAAATATATACACCATGGATTAGTGGGGTCTTGCCACCGGAATACTTCTTTATGTCCGCATTGCCTGGTGATAATGCTTTTGTTACAGATGATCAGTTTGCCGGTTGGGATATGATGGCTGAGAGGTATAAAAAACAATTTATCGAGGGGGATTGGACTGATTTTGATTCTGCCGATGGCCGATGGGCATTTGCATTCAGGAAGAGACAACATGTGGGTAAGACGAAATTGAATAACAACCATCCGATTTATCTATCGTTTGATTTCAATCGAAATCCAATTACCTGCACCGTCTGGCAGCATTACGACCGACAGATTTTTTGCATTGATTGCATAAAATTGAAAGACGCTACGATACACCGTTTATGTGCCGAGATCAAAGATAGGTACCACGGTTCATTGATGTTTGTCACTGGAGATGCCAGTGGTGACAATAAAACGACATTGAGTGTACTGACAAACTTCGGAGTGATAAAAAACGCTCTTGGTTTGAGTGATACACAAATGCAATACAGTGCAAGCAATCCGAGGTTACAGGATAGCCGGATGTTGGTGAATACTTTGTTTGAGAAATATCCGATAACTATTGATGAAGATAATTGTAAACCCGTAATTGATGATTTGGAGAAGTGCAAAGCTAATCCGGACGGGACGATTGTAAAGAGCAGATTGAAAGAAGAGCAACAAGCAGATACGTTGGATACGGTTCGTTATTATTTACATCGTTATTTCAGGGACATGATAAAATTTTTTGATTAAATTTAGCTCTTTAAGAGTTTTATTAAATCATAATGACTATATTTGTGTGTCTTTCAATTCAGTTGAGACTGGTTGGTTTCACAGTCTCAAAATACTTAATAAATATGAGCTTAACAACAAAAGAAATGGATGTATTGATTGAAAAGACAAAAGAACTTTTTTGGCTTATTGTCACCGCTTTGATATCGGTGCTAACTCCAGTGCAGAATGTTCTTGTTTTATTGTTCGTTGCTTTTTTATTCAATATTGCTACCGGAATAATCGCCGATGTACATGCAAACAAAGCCAAGTTTAACTTGAAAAAAGCATTTAATGCGGTAACACAGTTGACGTTTTATGCCGCATGCGTTGTTTTTCTTGATTATGGAGCACGTTTGCTTAATGAACCAGAAATTGGCATAACAGCCGTTAAATGGATGACTTACATCGTTGTTTATTTCTACTTGACAAACATTTTTAAAAACGCAAAGCTTATCTACCCGAGTAATCTTGCAATAAAATTTATTTACGAACTTTTATCGACCGAAATTTTTGAGCGATTGAAAAACATGGTCGGTTATAAACCTTCAAAACATGATTAAAAGCAGGCATTTCAAAGAAAGCGAATTCAAAAAGTGCGTTCCGGCATGTTCGCTTCAGGATATGAAACAAAGCACGATAAACCGTTTTGACACGGCTCGTGATATTGCGGGGATTCCATTTGTAATCAATTCAGCATATCGTTCGGCTCAATGGGATAAATCGAAAGGCAGGAGCGGAACAGGTGCGCATACATTGGGCCGCGCGATGGATATACGGTGCAATGCGAATGCCAATCGATTTAAGGTTGTTGATGCCCTTCTAAAGGCGGGTTTTAAACGAATTGGGATTGCGAAAACGTATATCCATGCGGATGATTCTGAGGTTCATTCACAAGGTATTATTTGGTTGTATTGATATGAAAGACAAGAAGCAGATAATCTGGATGATCGTATTGTTGGGAACAATAATCCTTTTCCTGATTACAGGTTGTAAGCCGAAGCAAATTATCACCGAGCGTGTGATTACCCGGGTTGATAGTACGGCAGTGTTGAAGTTGCAGGAGCAACTGGAAGAAAGGAGCAAGGAGGTTGAGGACTTTAAGGCTGAATTGCGACAAGTAAGAGAGGAGAACAGCAGGTTGCAGAGTGAAGTGTCAACCATGACAACAAAGTACGACACGAGCAAGCCCATAGTTCCGGAAACAGGCAAGCCGCCGGTGATGGAGGAGACGAAAACGGAGAGCAAGAGCGTGTTGGAGATAAAAGTTAAGGAACTTAAGGACGTTAATGTTGAGCAAAAACGGGTAATAGAGAGTCTGACTCTGACAAACAGTAATCTGCAGTATGAGATTAAGCATCTTCTGAATGAAAACAGCGAGTTAAAATCGAAAACAATCCCACGAACCGGATTTAACTTCAAATTGTGCGTGTGGAGTTTTATCATTGGGTTGGTTGTTGGAGCGTTTGGTTGGATGAAATTTGGAAACATCATAAAAAAAATATGGAAAAGATAATATTAACATCTATAATAATCAGCCTGATTATTACGGCAATTTATGCAACCACGTGGCCCGGTATGATATTTCACAATCCGACATCCGGGATTAAAGATTTGTTGGAAGCAAAAAAAATAGGAGTGGTTTACAAGCCACTTTTTGGCTGTTTGATTTGCATGAGTAGTTTTTGGACATTCATTGCTTGGTTAATTTCGATGGATGGTTTTCATTTGATTTGGGTGATGCTTTGCGTGGCGGGCATAAACACGATAATAACGGCACTAATAAAAGACATCATTCCTGACGAAATGTAAGGTTAAATAGGTAAAAATGCCGTTTTTGTCAAATATACGGATACAACAAAATGATATAAATATATGCTTTTTAAAATCTTTTCGATAATAATCACGATTCTATTCGCATGGGTGATTTTTCCATACAAATGGATACGTAACTATGCATTCAGTCTGAGAAAAGAGAATGCGATCAGTGAATGTATCGTGAAGGCAATTGAAAATGGATGCAGATATTACGTTGTACAAAATGGAAACAACTTCCACGTTGGCACACGAGCGGAATTGCGGATGTGGAATGGAAAGAATAAACGAAAGTTTATGCCGGTTTTGAATATTGATTATCGGAATGCCATAATATACCACTGTGACGCAAACGGAAACGGACATTATTATGAAAGAGATATTGCAAAAAAACGGATGGGTTAACTACAGAACCGGCTGCAGTTGCGTTGGTTTGCCCCGATATTGGAAAAACGACGGCAGGATGGGATGGGAAATAATAACCAAGGGCGAACGGTTTACGATTAAAAGAGACGGTAATGTCGTTGATTCCGGTGTAGCATCGAACTTTAATGAATTGATGAAAAAATATGAACTTATTTAGAAAAATTTTTAGAAGACGGAGGAATGTGAAATCGATATTCCCAAATCAGAAACATATTATCGAAGAGGCGTTCGAGGTGGGTGGTGTGAAGTATTACCGTTTTTCGGATGTATTCCAACTCCCATACGAGCGTGGGTTGATGGCTTTGGCCGTGTATGAAGAGGTGCGTATGCGATGCACTCGGGAGTATTTGGAAAAGCATGTAGAGGCTTGCCGGGAGTTGCTCCACGACAGTAAAATAGATATATACAAACTGAACTTGATAAACGAACAGTTGGGCGACCGGCTGAACTTGGCGTTTGATGCGGAGCATTTGTATAAATTGGCATCGGTTGTGTTTTTTGACGAAAAGGAAAATCCGGCACTTTATGAGGCGGATTATTGTGCTAAAAAAATAGAGCATTGGAAGAAGCATAAGGATTTGACGGCTTTTTTTTTTACAGAAGCCTTTAATGGAATTAATTCCCTTCTTGAAAGATGCCGATTTCGATTTACAAACATATTCGGAGGTGGTGGAGAAAACGAACGAAACACATTCGGCGATTTTGCGAGCAGCCATATCCAAAACTACATAGATGGTTTTGAGGAGTGGAAGATGGTACTTGAAAAAGAGGGTAACACAACTGAGGGATTGACCTTGTGGGAATTCCTTTTCAAATTGGATAAAGCGATTAAAAATGGCAAACGAGAAGAACGTATTAATCCGGTTTACGGCAGAGAGCGGCGGACTTGACGAAAGCACGCAGAAAATAGATGAGTTGCGGGCGAAAAATAAAGAGCTTTGGGCTGATTACGACAAGGCGCAAGAGGCCCGAAAAAAGGCGGCATCGAGTGGTTCTGCCGTAGAACAAAAGTCGATGCAAGAGCAATACGACGCTATCAGAAAGGTAACCTCCGAAATAGAGAAGAACGAAAAACAGATAAAAAAACTCAGTGGCGAAGGTGTAAAAAACGTAAAACGGTTGAGCGATGCGTTTAAGAAGGTGCCAGAGTCGATACCGGAAAAAGCAGTTGAAAAGAGTTTCAGAACCATTAAGCGAGAAATTGAAAATCAAATCAAGTCGATGGAAATGCTCGGTAAAACCGGAACGGCTGAATATCAAAAATTAATAAAAGAAGCCGGTCGTTTGGCGGATATCGAGAGTGACGTTGCGCGTCAAATAAAAGGTATTGCAAGCGATACGGCCGGGTTTGATTTGATAATGGAAGGTACGCAGGGAATAGCTGCTGGTTTTCAGGTTGCACAAGGTGCTGCAGCTTTGTTTGGCGTTGAGCAAGAGAAGTTAATGCCAATGATGGTTAAACTTCAAGCGTTAATGGCATTGACCACAGGATTACAGCAGATTCAAAATAACATTCAAAAAGAGAGTTATGTTATGCGTGCTGTAAGTAACCTTCAATTGAGTGCAGCCACAAAAGCTGAAGCGGCACATGCGAGAGCTATCGCCATAAAAACAAGTGCCGAAAAAGGAAGTGTTTTAGCTCTCGGAAAAGCTACGATTGCACAAAAGGCTTTTAATTTGGTTGCAAAGGCAAATCCGTATGTTTTGCTTGCTACTGCGTTGATAAGTGTTGTGGGTGCGTTGGCTTTGCTGACGAAAGCGAACAAGGCTCACAATATTGAGCAAAAGCGGATGAATGATTTGAATAAGGCTGCCATTGACGGTTACAATGAACAACAGGTTGAGTTGGAAATGATGTCCCGAAAAATAAAATTAAACACTACCAGCCTGGATGAAAAACAAAAGATGCTTAAGGTTGTAAACGAAAAGTACCTTGACAGCAAAAACCAGCTTAAGGATGTTAACGAGCTTGAGGAGTGGCTGGTGAATGCCACACCGGCGGTCGTTCAGGCATACATTGCCCGTGCCACGGCAGATGCGGCACGAGCGAAAGCGGTTGAAACCAATATGAAATTGTTGGAGGATCAGCAAAAATCGGATGAGGAGGTTTTGAAATGGTATGACAAAGCCATTGCAGGAATTTACGGACTGTTTGGTGATGCGGATGAATTGAGAAGACGCCGTGCCGGATATTACCGTGAGCAAAACAAACAAGATTTTGAAGCTGAAAAGAATTTCTACATCAATACCGCTATCGAAATGGGAAATCAAGCGTCGGAATTGTTTAAGACTCTCGGTTTAAAAACAGGAGATGAAATAGGTAATATCTCTAAAGATTCGGCAAAGAAGATTGCTTTTTGGCAAAAGGAACAGTATAAGCAGGATCAAGCTGAATTTGAAAAAAGTTTACATGAGAAAAGAGCGATAAAGGAAATCGAAGTTAAAAAAGAGTTAGCCATCGATAAAGAAAGAGCCGAACAGATAGCTAAAGAACAAAGAGAAAGGCTTGAAAGAGAGATAGAACTTGAACGAGAAGCGGCAGAGCGTAAACGTGAAATTCAAATGGCTTCTTTGGATTTTGCACGTGATTTCGGCAATACATTGTTTTCGATAAACAGTGACCGCCTGCAAGCTGAATTGTCAGATTTAGAGCATTACTATACCACCGATGCGGAAGAAGCGAGAAAGAATAAAGACAAAAAACTGATTAGCGAAAAGGAATTGGCAGCCAAAAAACTCGAGATTAAGAGGAAGCAGGCTCAAGCCGATAAACTGGAAGGTATTTTCAATATCGGAATAGCCACGGCGCAATCGATAATGAATTCGGCTAAGATGGGATTTCCTGCAGCTATACCTTTTATAGCTATGGCTGCCGCTTTAGGCGCCGTGCAACTGGCGGCGGTTGTAAGTAAACCATTACCTAAATACTGGAAAGGGCGCAAAGGTGGAAAAGGTGAGCTGGCCATGGTTGGTGAACATGGACCTGAAATGATGTGGATTCCGAACGGAGCAAGCGTTGTTCCGGCCCATGTGAGCAAAGACGTGATTAAGAATAACAGATATGATTTGTTAAAGAACTGGAACATCCCGAACGTGTATAACATTGAATTGCCGAGAATATCGAAAGAAACCATCCGGGAAACAAAGGAATTTCAAAGGCAAAATTCGATTGATTATGATCTCCTCGGTCGTTCGGTCGCAAAACATATCCGGATTCCACAATCGGTTGAAAGGAATGTAAACATCACGGTTGACAAAGACGGTGTGCACATAGATGATACTGGCGGCAACCGGACATTTAGAAACAGAAAATACAAAGGGCAATGGAATTGAGGTTTGCACTTATATACGACACCTTCCGGCTTGAGATTGATGAACCGGTTGGTTTTGATGCTTTTGAGCCTGAAATTGAGCGCAATGAAATGCACGGCGTAAGCGTGGAGTATAGCGATATTGATCTGGAGTTCACGGATTGTGATGCAATTGATATAATTAAACGGAAATATGAATCGAATCTTGACAGCGTGATCGAATTCGTTGTGGAAATGAATTGCAATGATGATTTTGACGAGATTTACCGCGGGCGTTTGGATTTAAGTACGTATCAGCATCTCAAAAAAGAATACTCGGCTGTAAAGTGCAAGGTTGGACAAACGGGGGTGTTTACCACATTCAACAACCGGATCAGTACAGATGTCTGTGTTGACGATACTGTTTCGGTTGATGGAGTAGAATTGCCAGATTATGACTTGATAAATAAAGAGATTAGCATCCCAGGGCATAATTTGATTGTAAAATCGAGATCTTGGGATGACAATGTCGGTGAATTTATTCCATTGGCATATTCTCTTGAAGCGGGGCCAAGGAACATTGTATATGCTCCGGTAATGATGAACTCCGAAACCGGTGATAACGGTGTATTCCCTTTTCAGTCTCCCTATGTTGTAAAATCATCTGAAGCGAAAGATCTATTATTGCCGTATTTTGAATTTGATAAAGGAATTCATATAGAGAAAACGCAAATTGACTATTCTTTCGATTTTATAATTAGGCTTGAAAATTCGGAAGAAAATATAACACTGGAAGAAATATATCCTAATGCTACATTCATTATCGAGACAGGCAAAGAAGGTGGTGTTTTAGAGAATAGAGAAATAACGGCGCAATTTGCATCACAACCTCTCGGCGTGAAGTATTATGAAAAAAGATTTTCATTTGGAGGGACGCTTCAGGATGTAAACTTTGATCAACTGTATGTATATTTGATAATTACAGTTTTTGTGCCTTCTAACTTAACCCCTATAGCGTTACAACGCTATAGCTTGCACACGAAACCAAGAAGTTCTTATTTTAATGTTACGTCAAATAGCATATTGCCACCCACAACATCAAAGATTAACATGTTACATGAAACAATGGCCAGGATCACCGAATCTATCACGAATAACGAAATGACTGTATGGAGTGATTATTATGGCCGTCCGGATAGTTTTGCCGGTGCGACAAAACCATACCCGCCGGCAAAGTCATTTGGTCCCGGGTCTCTTAGGTGCCTTACGAATGGATATAAATTGAGGCAATATAAATATGCGAATGGCGAATCAGCAAAGATGTATTTGTCAATGAAAAAGCTGGTCAACTCCCTTTCAGCCATTGACAATATAGGATGCGGTTTTTCATTTGGACAAGGTAGGTGGTGGGTGAGAGTTGAGAACTGGAAATGGTTTTATAAAAATATAGAGTTATTCGAAATAAATAATCCATCCAATGTTGAGAGGTCTCATGATCTTGATGAGACATTTACCCGATTAAAGATAGGATATAAAAAATATGCCGATATAAGTGAGGCCAACGTGGTGGATACTTTTCATTCGGAAAGGAACTATACTACGCTTGCAAAAGCTGTCGACAAGGAACTCCAGGCGATGAGCGAACTTGTGGCCGATCCGTTTGCAATTGAATATACCCGTAGAAAATCGATTGACAAAGATACAAAGGATTGGAGATATGATGAAGATATTTTTATTATTTGCGTGATGAGGGTTAATGTCAAAAAAGAATCCGGCGGCGTTGTTTCTAGTGATGTTACTGCTTATGAGGTAGACAACGGGATGGAAGAAACGGGGAACACCGTGACATCTCCTGAAACAGTAATTAATGTGTATATATCTCCGGCAAGAAATGCAATGAGATGGGCTGACAGGTTTTCCCAATATCCCGGCGCAAATGGGTTGAGCTATACCAGCGGCACAAGAAATACAAATGC
Source organism: Proteiniphilum sp. X52 (assembly GCF_003712195.1). Classification (GTDB taxonomy): domain Bacteria; phylum Bacteroidota; class Bacteroidia; order Bacteroidales; family Dysgonomonadaceae; genus Proteiniphilum. The sequence continues at coordinate 157,464 of NZ_RDSD01000002.1, forward strand.
AAAAGGTACAAGAAAATCAATAGCATCCCCACAAGTGGTTCAATCGGGTGGATTAACGACAACAACAACGTATGAAAGAGCATGGACGATCTTCGTGGAAGAGAATAAGGGTATTAATAAATCCGATCCGTACCTAAAATCTCAAATAATATCATTTGATTATCCCATCACCATGTCCCAGTGGAATATAATCCGGATGAACCCGTACGGTTATATTCGTGTAGATGGCGAACGATGCTGGCTTAAAAAGGTACAGTATAATTTTAAAACAGGATTGACAAAATTTGAACTAATCCCAGAATGGTCATGATTACAGGAAAATATTGTTTTGTGCAATTCAGTGAAACAATGACGGGATGTGAAGTGCCATTGCCCGTTAGAAATTTGAGTGATTTGCGTTTCTTTTTTGACACATCCATTACTAATTTGAACGTGGACGTGGTAAGTATTAACGGGGCGATGTTGCGTGAATTTGTGCATTCATTCAACTACTTTGCGACCGGATTGGATTTGGGAGTATTTATGAACCCAGGCAGATGTTTTCGATTGAAATTGACAAATAAAACAACCAATGAAGTTTATTACTCCAATGTGTTCATGTATTTACCAAACTGCGGATATCCACTTTTAAAATATTGGTGCAGCAAAGACGAGTTCGGATTTCATTATGAACCTAGCCGGATGAATTGGATTAGGCTTCCTTTGATTCTTGACAAACCTAATTACAACGAAAACAAAACCGAATATACAGACTCGAACGGAAAGACAAGGATATTGCACGCTGACATAAGGAAGAAATACCGATTGCAAACGGATTACATGCCGGAAAGCATGCACGATAAATTGAAGATTGCTCTTTCGCATGATTTGGTAACATTTAATGATGTGGAATACGTAGAGACCGGAAGTTACAAAATATTAGAAGAGATATTTGATTATGATTGCGTTGAGGGATATATGGGGGAAACAGAAGTCGCCGTGAACTTTGTTGAGCGAAATACTAACTGCTAAAGTAAAAAATAAAAATATGATTAAAAGACGGAAACAATATGGAGATAACGGTTGATTTTTTAAAAAAAGCGATTCAGACAAAACATCCGAATTATAAAAAAACGGTAGAAGAAGCTAAAGAATTACGTATGCATTATGACGGTGTGATGCCAGAAGATATAATAGAAAAAAGGCGACCGAATGAGCCTGATGGCGTGAAAAAGTACAGAAAGGATATTTATGTGCCAATTACACAAAATCCGATATCTAAGGTGTTCACGTCTCTCGGCAAAATACGCAGGTCGAAAGATTGGATTATTGATTATAACACAGTGGTACCTGCAGGTGTGAGAGAAGGCGAAAGTTTGGAAGATTACTGTGAAAAAAATTATCCGGGTTTTACAAGCCTAACAAATTGGGCGTTTAGTGAGTTGTTGAGTGAATATCTGCTTGATGCAAATTGCATGATAGCTGTTGTTCTGAAAAAGAAACAGGAACTTGAAACCGAATACGAAACACCTGTAGTTGAAATTTTCAGAAGTGAAAATGTAACTGACTTTGTAGAGGGCGAATATGTAGTGCTGAAGTCGAGAGATGTTGTTCCCTACTCAACTACTGCAGGAAGATACACATATAGCGATGGCGAAATATATTATGTGATAACACCCGATAGGATTGTTCGTTTTGAGCAAGAGAGCAAAGGCAAACAGTTTGCCATTACGGTAGATTATGAACATGGCATCGGTGAAATCCCCGCATTCAAAGCGGGCGGTATTTTTAAAGAGCGTGTGAATAACGATACGGTTTACAAAAGTAGAATATCTGCAATGCTGCCACACCTGAAAGAGGCATCCAGAGAATACAGTGACCTGCAAGCTGAAATAGTGCAACACATCCACAGCGAAAAGTATTATTATACGACAACAGACTGCAAGCATTGTAATGGGTCTGGTAAGATTGGTGTTGATGGTGCTTGCAAAGAATGTAACGGTACCGGGTTGAAGCATGCTGTTTCGCCATACGGACAATATTTAGTGAAACAAACAGAAGCGGGGAATCCAATACCACAACCTCCAATCGGATATGTTCAGAAAGATACCTCAATTGCTAAACTGCAAGACGAGCGTGTAGATAAACACATATACAAGGCACTTCAAAGTATCAACATGGAATTCTTGGCAGAAACTCCTTTAAATCAATCCGGATTGGCAAAAGAGGTTGACAAGGATGAGTTGAACAACTTCGTTAACTCAATAGCTGAAGATGTTGTGCGTATTTTGGATAATGTTTATAAATATATTTGTGAGTACAGATACAGAATTTCCGTTCCTAATAATGATGACAGAAAGGAAATGTTGCCGACCATTTCAGTGCCGGAAAGATTTGATTTGTTGGGTGCAGATTATTTGGTTGCCGAACTTGAAAAGGCAAAAACGGCCAATGTGCATCCGATTGTGATTCAGAATATGGAAATCGAGTATTTGCGGAAAAGATACAATGCAAACCAAGAAATTGCGGATGAGCTGGAAGTTGTGTATGACATAGACCCGTTACCCGCAACGAAAGAAGAAGATAAGTTGATAATGCTGAACAATGGCGGTATTTCACAGTTGGATTATATTGTAAGCTGCAATGTGGTTAGATTGGTGCGTAAAGCATTGTTGGAAAATGAAGATTTTTACAGTTGGGATAAAAACAAAAAGCGAGAAACGGTTTACAAATTTGCAGAAGATATTTTGAAAGAGACGTCGGCAAAGGGAAATGTAATGACAAACTTTGAACGTGATTAAGCCGGAAGAAATACAAAAGAAAGTTGATGATGCAATTGCGCAATTCGGAGACAATTTAACTGTGATTGAAAAAAGATTACTGTCTGAAATTGAATTGCTCTTAAAGGACCTTGAACTTGACGGTACAGGCCGTATAAAATCAAACACCGCAAATCTGAAGAAAATAACAAACATCGGCAAGAAGCTTGAACGAATTATTATATCAAAAAAATATATTGGAGATGTAACGTCTTTTGTGCGTTCTTTTTCGGAACTTGCATCCATGCAAAGCAGAATGTATGAAATTAGGAACGAACGTTTGTCAATGATTGAAAAAATGAGCATTGATGGCGTTATTGAAGGATTGACAGAAAGTGGAGTAAAAGCCAATATAGTGAATCCGATTCGCGATATGTTGGTTAAAAACGTTATTTCCGGCGGAAAATACACAGACATGATGGATTCATTGCGAAATCAGATACAACCTGCCGGCAAAGATGGGGTTGTGAGTCGGTATCTGAAAACATACACACTCGACAGTATCAATACATTCTCAGCTAACTATAACAAAATAATCTCTGATATCGGAAAATATCAGTGGTTTCAGTACACTGGATCGTTGATTGAAACGAGCCGGGAGTTTTGCGAAAAGATGGTTGAAAAGAAGTATTTCCATGTGAGCGAAATTCCGGAATTGCTGAAAGGACATATTAATAATCACAAATGCGAAATCTCAGACAAAACTGGTTTACCGAAAGGGATGAAAGCCGAAACAACAAAAGAAAACTTTCATCAATTGCGCGGAGGGTGGAATTGCGGCCATCAAATAATCGGTTTGCCTGAAGGTGCAGTGCCGAAAGCATTGAGAGATAAAATTGTTTATGAGCAAAACCAGGGAATTGAGGACGGTAAAGGATTTAAAGATGGTAGTGGTGAGTTGTATTTCGATCCTACGGGAATAAAGACATTTGCAGATTTAACTTCAAATATGACTCAAAAAGTTTCTGCGAAAATAAAGAAAAGAGGGTTTGAGAATTTTTTGAAGCATAATGAACATAAATCCTTTTACTATAAAAAGGGGAATGTTTATGCTATACAAGGGGCAAAATATAATGATGCCGAATTTCAAACAGCGGTGAAGCTGGCCAAAGCAGGATATCATGTTGTTTTTCCGAGACAGGGAGATTTAGGAAAAGGGCGCATAAATGACGTGTATGTGTATGACTCTAAAAAATATATACAAAGGAAAGTTGAACTAAAAGCCCTATACGGAGATACTGCCGAAAGAGTGAAAAGTCAAATCATCAGCGGAAGCGGGCAAGCCGATGTGGTTGCGTATGACATTCAGAGTGGAATTAAGCGGAATTGGCTAATTAAAGGATTACGTGAAGGTTGGAATGATAACATGAAATCCGTATTAATAAATTGGCGAGGGCAATGGTATGAATTAAGTAAGAAGGAGCTATTCGATGACAAAATATACAAGATGTTGCCATAAAAATATAAGCAGCCATTTGACAGGCTGCTTACTTCATTCAGGCTTTCACCCCCGGTCGCTCCTCGCGTTGCCGGTAAGAGTTATTACGCTACCCAGTGAGCGGTATTTCTACACCGCAAATATAATTAATATTTTGATTAAAACAAATTATTGTGTTTTTTATTATAAAAATAAGCTCTTAATGAGCTTTATTAAATCTAAATGAGTATATTTGTAACGAATATTATACACTTATAATTTTATTGTTATGGCAAAAGGAAAATACATCAAGGTTGAGCTGAAAGATGGCACGAAACATGTGCTTTTAGCTTCAAATGAAGCTTTTTATAAGAAGCAAGGTGCAAAGATAAGCGAACCTACACAAAAAGAGATTGACGCCGTTTTCGGCAAAGATGTTGAGGTGAAAGAAGATAAAATAGATATCACCAATACTCCCGAGTACAATGCTTTAAATACCGAACTAATAACGCTAACCGCTCAAAAAGCCAATTTGGAACTTGAATTGGATGCTGAAAAGGCCAAGGTGGAAAAACTGACTGCTGAACTTAATGCTTTAAAAGCTATACAAAAAGACGAAAAGTAAAAGACAAAAAAATTTTTATTATATGAAACTTGGAGATTTTCTCAATACTTTGGCGCAAAAAGTGGGAGCGCAAAACAATCCGGCATTGATAAGTCTATTATCCAATGCTGAACTCGCCAACAAGGATTTGGAAGATGATTTTGCAAATCTATTGAACGGCGGACTTATGTCGCTGGAAGCAGCGAAAAACAATGCACAATTGCGAAATCACTTCTATGGTTTGGCATTGAACGGCGTTGATTCTGAAATTTTAAACGCTGCATCGGAACTTGGTTTTGATGAAACAGTTATCGCTCAACTCAAAGGTGATAAAGACACCTATAACAAACTTCGTGGATTGAAAGACAAAATGATTGAGTTGAAAGATAAGAAATCTACCGAAGACAGTGCCGGCAAACGTGCGGAATACCAAAAACAGATTGACGACCTGAATCGTACTATTGCCACGTTGAAAGAAACAAGCGCAAAGGATATTTCGGGCCTTAAATCTCAACACGACGCTGAAATTACTGATCTTATCATCCGTGCAAATCTGATGAGCAAAAACTATGCTAACAAGGACTTGAAACCTGAAGTGAACGCCATAACGGCAAAAGCTTTGGTTGACATGGAACTTGCAAACAAAGGCGCCATTGCGGTGAGAGACGGACACAGCATTGTATTGAAGCAAAAAACGAATCCGGAACTGGATTATTACGAAAACAACGTGAAAGTTGGTTATGACGATTTCGTGACCAAAACACTCACAAACAGCAAGATGCTTGCGGTTAGCGATGGAAAACCATCTCCACAACCGAGAGTACCACAGGATGGTGCAGGCTTGAACACGGCGGCCGTTCAAGATGCTATTGCTGAATCTTTGGCCGATTTAAAAACTGAATAACTATGAACTTGATTGGATTTGTAAATGCCTTATTGGTTAATATCGGGATTATTGCCGGATTGAACGACCCTCAATACAAGGTAACTCCTGTTGGTTTTTTGAACATGTTGATGGAAAATCCCGCCACTACTCAGATAAGCAATTTATCTCAACTACAGCAAGGATTTGACCGTGAAATTAAAGTGCGATATCTGCAACGTGGATTAGAGTCGTCCGTTACCGACAGGGATGATTGTGACACTCCTGTCGGTGCTGTTTGGAAAGAAACTGCAATTGGAGCACCTTCGTACAGCAAAATAGGCTTGTTTATCCCTGATTCTGATTTCAGGAAATACCAGGAAGAAGCAACAAGGACGGTTTCTGTTGGAAATCCATCTGCTCCTTTAATGCTTGGATTATATAATTTGATGCTTACCCAAATACAGGCTATGCTGCAAAAGATTGACAACAACCTTGTATCGGCACAAGCCACTAAATTTGGCATTAACGTTGTAACCGGCGCAAACACAGCAACGGCTGTAAATTTTTCCACGACTATAAATCAGACTGATGGTATTATTAAAATATTAGCTGACTTTGAAGCTAATGAGATGAGCGGCTCTCCTATTATTGTCGGTAACGGAGCTGTCAATAACTGGCAGATGGCTCAAAACGTAAAAGTGGGTGTTGATAATGGCGGATTTGGCGCATCCAAACTCAAATATTACAACGATTTTAAAACGGCTACCCTTTGGGGAGCTAATCACTTTGGCGTATTTGCTCCCGGCACTGTTGGACTGGTTGATTATAACAAGAATGTAGGTGCATTTGCGGGCGAAAAAGGCGGCTCAATATTCTTTACTATTCCAATACCCGTGCAATTGGCCAACGGGACCTTGACCACCTTTAAGCTGGATGCACAATTGAAGTACGAAGATTGTCCGATTTATAACGATGGAGGCGATAAGGTTGCAGACCGCGGGTGGAAACTTATCTTGAGCAAATACTATGGCTTGTTTAATCTGCCGAACGATGCTTTTGCGGCAGGCGACAGATTGGAGGGTGTGAACGGAAGTTTGCGTTACGTAGGAACAAATGTGTAATGGACTGTTTTCTTGGTTTTATTGGTTTTGACGGTACGGTGCAGGCTGAAAGCGGCTTGTACCTTACCGCTTTGCCGGGTATAACTCCGGACCTGCTGGAGGGTATTACCGACGATGCGGAAACGATCGCAAAGACGTTTTCCGACGTGGAGAATCGTTCGTCGTTGAAGTTTCGCACGTTCTTTCTTAATGAGTTGAACCGATGTTGGAACGTGTCGGACGTGAAATCGGCCGAGTGCTTGATTTGCGGACATAAGGAACTCTTATCGGTGGCGATGTGGTACCTGATGGGTGCGGAGATGATGGCGGAAACAATAGGCAGCGAACGGACAAACCGGTTTACGACTATTGATTTGGATAAAGCAGAGAACTTGCGAAACGAATACATGGATACTTTCTTCAGAGAGCTGCACACGGCTGTTGCCGGTGTTGACCTCACGGTTTGCATTAAGGATCCGGAACATGGCGGGGATATAGAAGTGATGTTTAACATGCCGTGACATGATTACCGTTAATGTTGATATGAGCGAATTGTTTGACATGGGGAAGAATATGGGGGACGCCGACTACACTTCTATTCTTATAGATTGTGCGAACACGACTTTGGCGAATATCAAGCAACGTGTTTTTATTGACGGGATGGACAGTAATGACAGTCAGATAGGAACATATTCGGAAGCATATATGAAAGTGAGAACCGGAAATTATCCGGAAACACGATTGAAGAGCGGGAAAGACAAAGGCGAGTTTCGGAAGGCAAAGACTAAAGCCGGTCAGGCGGGTGTTTACTCAAAAGGTAAAAATAAAGGGCAACCACGGCCACGTTACAACAGAAGCACGGATACGAAAGTAATAGGCTCCTTGACACGAGAAATGGAAAACGACATGAAAGTTATCGCTGATGGTGATGATGTTTACATCGGATTCTCGAATGAGCATAACTGGGATAAATCCCAGTGGTTGGAAGAGACTTACGAGAAGGATATCTGGCTTTTGACGGAAAGTGAAGATGCACAAGTTGACGAATTGGTTAATGATTTTATAGATGAGATTATAGGATGATACACGAAGCGGTTTTACAGATAAATAATGCCTTGAATCTTGGCTTGCAACTTGAAGGGATTACTAACATATCGGCAAACGAAATTGCTGAAGTTGCTATTGTGAATCAGAAAGGTTCTCAAAAATCATTTCCGGCGCTGTTTGACGTGAACGGCGAGGGCAAATATCCGTTTCTTGACGATAAGTTTGATTTGGGTTTTTATCACCGGGTTAACGTAAATAGGTATTTGCCTAATTATCGGAATTTTGGCAGGAATAAAGACAGAATTGTGGAATCTGACATGATGCTGGTTGTGTGGGGATTTTCAAAACCGTTGCAGTTAAGTAAATATCAAGTTGAGGAAATCGTAAGAAAAGCATTTCCCGATGAGGCTCTTCTCTTAGCATCTTCTTTTGACAGCTTGCAAATATTCAATCGTGAATTTAAAGGATATAAATTCAATATCCGGCCGGAAGAATTTGTTTTTTCAATCCAATATAAAGTTCGGTATCCTGAAGAAAGGTGCTGAAAATACTCTTACTAAATCATTTTAACGTTAAAATATTATGGCTATAGTATATAAAAATTGCATTCCCGATACTGGATTGCCTGTTTATGATTGCAACCCTTGCGCTGAAGGAGAGAAAGGGCGTGTAAGTACCGTTTTCATCTTCAAGGAAATGAGAGATGTATTTGAAATGGGTCAAGACGGAATCACTCCTGAAGGAATTATAAACATAGATGATTTAGCATCAAAGATAAACAACGGAGATATTGTGGTTATCCCAAATGTCAGAGGAACATATGACGGCGGAACTCCTAAGACAATCACCGGGTTTGGCAGACAAGCTGAAAAGGTTGTCGGTAAAACCCACGTGATTGTTTGGAACGACAAAAACCACTCCAAAAATGGCAGTTTCTATTCCTATCTTGAAGATAATCCAACCGGTTATTTCATTGGATGGACAACTGAAAACGAATTTAGAGTATCTGGGAAAAAATTAGACAAAGTTGAAGTAAAGGATCCCGTGGAGGAAGATGTGGAAAGTCTTGTTTTGTGGCAAGTGACAGTTACTTGGACTCAAAGCAATCCAAACATCCCAAAAGTCTTTCTTATGGAAGATGATATCAAGGAACTGATTAATAATTGTGTGGAAAGCGTTACACCTTAGCTATTTTTCAGGTTATCTAAAATAGTTCTCATCGCCGCATCCGCATGAGAGCGCATTATGCGAACATAATTGAATATCGGCCGGTTCTTTTTCACGGACTGGCCGATGCTGTATTCGAGAACTTCGAGCGAAATACCAAGATCGAAGCCATGCTGAACCAAAGATTTGCGAGCCGAATAGTAAACTACTCGCTTGTTAATTCCGAGTTTTTTTGCAAGGCGCTTGATGTTATTCGTTATGTATCTTCTGAAATTTTCATATTCGTATTTATACCCAAAATCGAGTTTCCCATTGTGAGTTTTCCAACGGTTAATTATTTCTTTTGCCTCGGGTTGAATGGTGAGCGAAATACGTTTATCTCCTCTTTTCGTGTACCTTGATTTTTCCCGGACATAGTCAACGATATCGGTTTTGTTGAAATCGATGCCCAACAAATCAATCAGGTTAATACCACCCAAGTAGTATGACAAGCAAAATAAATCGCGCGCAACACGCAGGGGTTTCTCCTTAAAATCCGAATCTCGTATTAATTTGAATTCTTCAACTGTTATATCAAGCTCACGTTCGAGGGTTTCCGGCACTTCAACGCCGTAAAATGGGGTAATCTGATATTTTACTACTCCCTTTCTTATTTGGGGCGTTATAAATGATTTAAGTTGCCGTAGATGTATTCCGCGGGTAGTGCTGTTATTGCCACGCTGGTCTCTTAAATAGTTGTCGAATTCCTCAATAACATCGGGTGTAATCATTTCTAACGGCAGGTTTCCGCATGATTCTATGAAGTATTTTTTTGTGCGATTGTAATCCTCTTTTGTTGATGCTTTTTTTAGTTTCTCGATATGGCTGTTTGCCGCTTCTAATATTGTGAGCTGTTTTATTTTCGTGTTTTTTACAAGAAAATCCCGAAGTTGTGAGCAGGTGTATATATTTGGATCTATTCTTTCGAGTGTTTCCTGATAGTCGTTGAGCTTTGTCCTCAACTTTGAATTGACCATTCCGGCATCAGGTCTATTGACAACCTGACCGTCTTTGAATTGATTTAGATTATCAATTTCATAGCGCTGCACAATATAGCGTGTATCTTGTTTATGCGATACCGCAATTCTGATTTTATGCCTTCCATTTTTCAAAACTTTTGCCGGCACAACGGCTAATTTTAGTGTTGCCATGTTTTCAAAATTTAGGACAAGTTTAGGACAAGTTTTCAAGTCCAAAAGTGGACTTAAATAGCTGTTTTAAAACGACGAAAGGGACTTCCATTTTACAGGAAATCCCTTTGTTTGCTTATTTTCAGAGAGTGGTCCCAACTGGGCTTGAACCAGTGACTCCCTGATTATGAGTCAGGTGCTCTAACCAACTGAGCTATGGGACCTCTCCTTCAGCTTTTAGTTTCACCGAAAGCGGGTGCAATATTACTGCTTTTTTCGGAAATTTCCAAAAGAAATAGTAATAATCATATCTTTGAAGTGATTATACCTATTTTACCCCTCAGACCCGGCCGGAGCAAACTCCACAGGTCAATTTCTTTCCGGCTCAATCCAGTCCCCATTGTCCTTGATCAGCTGAATAAGGTGTTCCACGGCTTGCTCTTGGGGAATATTTTTTTCCACCAGTTCTTTCTTCCTGTAGAGCGATATCTTACCGTGTTCCGCCCCCACATAACCGTAATCGGCATCAGCCATCTCACCCGGGCCGTTCACGATACAGCCCATCACCCCTATTTTCAGATGCTTGAGATGGGAGAAGTGCCGCTTCACCAAAGCGACGGTGGTCTGCAAGTCGAATAATGTCCTTCCACAACCGGGACAGGAGATAAATTCGGTCTTGCTTGTCCGGACACGTGCTGCCTGCAAAATACCGAAAGCATAAGCATCCATATGGGTGATATCGATCTGTCCCTGGTTGCTTATCATGATACCATTACCGAATCCGTCGAGGAGAACGGTACCGAAATCCACACCCCCTTTCACCTGTATATCTTCCGGCTCATCCTCCGTATAACTCCGCTGAAGGATTACCGGCACCCGAGAGCCGGCGTTCAACAATGCATGAAAGAATGCCCTCTGCTCGCCTACCCCGTTCTGATGAGCGGTGGTAAGGATCACTGCTGTTTTGGGCGTCTTTTTCAGGAAAGCAATCACCTCGTCCGAGAGTTCGGCATAAGAGAGTCGCAGGAATTTTACTTCTGCATTGCAACCCTCTATTTTATCGAGCGAGTCGACCGTGAAGAACGGAAAATTATCTATTTTCTCTTCCCAATAGGGATAATCAATAATGGATTTCATTCCTTTCGGGAAATGAACCGGCATACGGCTTCCCACATAAATGTAATCGGGGATGAAATGTGGGTTGACCGACATGTCATCAATTTTGCTCCGGTCAGAAATTACCACAGGCAAATGGTCCCCACCGATATTCCAGACCGGATCCGTTTCACGCCGGTCTGTGGAATAGGGGGAAAAGCCGGGATAAATTCCGCCCTTTATGGGTGCGTGTCCTTTTCTCAGGCTTACATAGTCCACTAATTTTCTGGCCACCGGAACTTCTGCTTCGGGATCCTCACTCAATGAGACACGAATCGTGTCGCCCAGCCCGTCGCTCAACAACGCGCCGATACCCACGGCCGACTTCATCCGTCCGTCTTCTCCGTCCCCGGCCTCGGTCACGCCGAGGTGCAACGGGAAATGGATATCTTCCTTATCCATCCTGTCCACCAACAAACGCACGGCTTTGGTCATCAGCAATGTGTTGGAAGCTTTCATCGATATCACGATATCGGTGAACCCCTCATCCATAGCAATTCGCAAATACTCCATACAGGACTCTACCATTCCTTCGGGGGTGTCGCCAAAGCGGGTCATGATACGGTCAGACAGCGACCCGTGATTGACGCCGATCCGCACCGCCGCACCGTGTTCTTTACAAACCTGCAGGAAAGGGATTACCTTGGAACGGATCTTCTCCAGCTCCCGCGCGTACTCCTCGTCGGTATATTCCACTACGGCAAAGGTTTTTTGCTTGTCGACGAAGTTTCCCGGATTGATACGCACTTTCTCCGCGATGGTGGCAGCCACTTCCGCTGCACGGGGATTGAAATGAATATCGGCCGACAAGGGTGTGGTGTATCCCTTATCCCTTAATCGCCGATGTATCTCGCGCAAGTTATTGGCTTCGCGCACACCCTGTGTGGTCAGACGGATCAGATCGGCACCCGCGGCGATAATCCTTTCGCATTGCGCCACACTGCCTTCGGTGTCGAGGGTGTTGGTATTGGTCATCGTCTGCACGACAACCGGATGACTCCCCCCCATGGTGATGTTTCCGATATGCACATCGATGGTTGGACGACGTTTGTAATTGAAAAAATCCATATTTTACTATTTACTTCTTCAAAGGTAACACTTCTATCCAATATCCGTCGGGGTCAATGATGAAATAAAGTCCCATTTTATCATTTTCGTAACATACACAACCCATTTCCTTATGGAAAGCTCTCGCCGCGTCGTAATCACCTTCCACGCGGAGGCACAGGTGCTGTTCGTTGTCCCCCATGTTGTAAGGCCTGTCCCATTCGCGAAGCCATGTGAGTTCGAGCGTAAATTCCGTCACCCCGTCCCCCAGATAGACCAGTATATAGGATCCGTCTGATGCTTCTTTCCTGCGGACTTCTCTCAGACCCAATGCCTTGCCATAAAATTCGATACTTTTTTGTAGATCGAGCACATTGATATTATAGTGATCGAATCTTGCTTTTATTTCCATATCCTTATTTTTAAACGGGAAGGTGGAAGCGTGGAAAGGAGGAAGGGTTACCTCCTCCTAATTCCAATATCCCAAATCCCGGATTTTTCACTTTGAGTTCATAATTTTCAGTTTATCAAAGTCTTGGTTCGTGGTTCTAAAAATCTTTAGTCAAACGTAAAGGATTGTCCCTTATGCGATAACGGCAGATATTGGCAATCATAGCGGGCAGCAATCTCTCTGAAACAGTTTGCCTTATCATAATTCTCTCCAAAATGCATCGGCAGGAAGAGATCGGTTCTTATGCGTGATACAAATTGTTCCGCACCCCGCATAAAATCTTTTCCCAGGCGCGGATCCACGGGGAACATCGCCAAATAAAGGCGATTGGTCTGCTCTGCCAATAATTCCAGTTCACATAAAAAACAATTCTCATACGAAAGAGCCTCTTCGGTGCCGACCTCTTCACTCCAATGCCAGTTATTCAGATCTCCGGCATGAAAAAATTGCCGGTTATTGTGTTCAATCCAAAAAGATCCACCGGCATCGGTCGATCCAAAGGCCTTTATTGTAAGGTACTGGTCGCGATAAACCTCTTCTTTTTCGAGATAGAGGGCATCCCCTGTGGCCGTTTTTCCGCTCTCCAGCAATTCCCGGGAGAAAACATAGCGGATATTATCTTTCCGTTTTTTCCAGGAAAGAATTTCCGGATTAAAATGATCGCCATGCGAGTGTGAACACAATACATAAAGTTCCTCCTCCTTGTTGAGAAGGTAATCATTCACCCATCTCGTGCCATCCTTGCGGGATGCATCTTTATAATAATCGAATAGTATTGAAAACTTTTCAAATTCAATCAGATAGCAACTGTGATATATATAGGTGATTGTCATAGCTGAAATTCTTATCATTAATAACAACTGTGCGGGTAAATGTTCAATGGGTTTCACATAAAATTTGGTAAAAATAGTAAATCGGGATATTCGCTGAAATAGAAAATAGAGAGGGATTTGTCTTCTGTCTGTGGACCATCAGTTTATCAATTTCCCGGATTCAACCTCTCGGATTCAATTTTTCAGAATCCAATTCCTCCATACCCGCAGTAGAAGTGACTCCTCCCAACCGAAAAAGAAAAAAGTGTGGAGTCAATCCCCAATTTTCTTGGTGATTCGTACATTCATACAAATTATTTTCTTCCTTTGTGAAATAGAGTATGTTTTACTAAAATATCAAAAAATCATGAAGAAGTATTTGGCAGAAATGATCGGTACGATGGTACTGGTCTTGATGGGCTGCGGCGCAGCCGTGTTTGCAGGTGCAGGCCAGCCTTTTGATCCCGTAGGTACGTTAGGTGTGGCGTTTGCATTCGGCCTTTCGGTGGTGGCAATGGCTTACGCCATCGGTAGTATTTCCGGATGTCATATCAATCCGGCCATTACACTGGGGGTATTCCTCTCAGGCAGGATGAGTGGTAAAGATGCCGGTATGTATATGATCTTTCAGGTAATTGGCGCTATTTTAGGTTCTTCCATCCTCTGGTTTCTTGCGAAAGATTCCGGTTCCACTACCACCCTGACAGGTGCCAATGGTTTTGCTGAAGGGCAGATGGCTGTGGCCTTTGTAGCTGAAACGGTGTTCACTTTCATTTTTGTACTGGTTGTGCTGGGCGTGACCGCCAAGAATGGTCTGAATAAATTTGCCGGCCTGGCCATAGGTTTGGCATTGGTGTTGGTACACATTGTCTGCATTCCAATCACGGGAACATCAGTAAATCCTGCCCGCAGCATAGGGCCGGCAATTTTTGAAGGCGGCGCGGCATTGGGTCAACTCTGGCTATTCATTGTTGCCCCGTTACTCGGCGCGGCGATTGCCGCCATTGTCTGGAAAGGAATAACGGTGGAGAACGACGCGGTAAAAGCGGCATAATTGGTACAGCCGAATAAAGAGCTGAATGATAAAAAGGCGAGGGGAAATCATGTCAGGATGATTTTCCCTCGCCTCATTGATTCTTTTCCGCAAATAATCTTCTTCTTATCCGGAATTGGACTTTGACCTGTGCTATTATTTCATTTTTCATTCCATTTTTCCCGAAAAATAAAGCTGGTATAGAACTTATTTCTTTATTGGACGTTTACTTATTGCACAGTTTTTGTAAATTTGCGCAGTTTTTCGAAAACCAATCACAGTAAAACTTAATTATATTAGTCGTTTTTCCGCTATAGTATAGTTCAAACAAAATTTGTTCTTTGCTCAATTAGCTTAATGAAAACGTCCCGGTAAAAAGACTTTTTATCAGGAAGGTGAAAATTGAAAAAATTATGAGTCACAATTTATTAAAAGGAAAAAGAGGCATTATTTTCGGTGCATTGAACGATCAGTCTATCGCCTGGAAGGTAGCCGAAAGAGCGGTTGAAGAAGGTGCCATCATCACGTTATCGAACACTCCGGTAGCAGTCCGCATGGGAGATACGGCCAAGTTGGGAGAAAAACTCAATGCTGAGATCCTTCCGGCAGATGCCACCAATGTGGAAGACCTGGAGATGGTCTTTTCCAAATCGATGGAAATCTTGGGAGGAAAGATCGATTTCGTGCTTCATTCGATCGGCATGTCGCCCAATGTCCGTAAAAAGAGGACGTATGACGACCTCGACTATGATATGCTGTCAAAAACGCTCGATATCTCCGCCATCTCTTTTCACAAGATGCTGCAGGTAGCCCGTAAGTTAGACGCTGTCGAACGGGGTGGATCCATGCTCGCGCTCACCTACGTAGCCGCGCAACGTGTTTTTTATGGTTATAACGACATGGCCGATGCCAAAGCCTTGCTCGAATCCATCACCCGTAGTTTCGGATACATTTATGGCCGCGACAAAGGGGTACGAGTGAATACCATTTCGCAATCGCCCACAATGACCACCGCCGGAAGCGGGGTAAAAGGAATGACCGACCTGATGGACTTCTCCGAACGGATGGCTCCTCTGGGAAATGCCGATGCCGATGATTGCGCTGACTATTGTATCGTAATGTTCTCCGATCTCACACGCAAGGTCACCATGCAGAATCTCTATAACGACGGGGGATTCTCAAGCATGGGTATGAGTCTCCGCGCAATGAAGCAATACAGTAACGGCCTGGATGAAAATCGCGATGAAGATGGGAATGTGATCTACGGATAAATATTCCGGTAAATATGCGCAAAATAGCTTTGATCAGTCTGATTGAAGCTATTTTTATTTACTTTGTGCATGAAATCTCAACATTTTTATCTAAGTTTGCAGAGGAGTCCTTTCAATTCAAAACAGAATCAAAAACAACCAGATAATTATTTAATCTCTTTGATAATAGGATAATAGACAGAATCCTACGAAAAAGAACATAATCAACACAACAGGTCTTATCATTTAGGCAAACAAGATGCTTCTGAAATTATATAATGAAAATCCCAATCCGCGGGAAATTGAAAAAGTGGTCTCGGTACTTCGTGAGGGAGGCATTGTTATCTACCCTACCGATACCCTTTACGGTATGGGGTGTGACGCGCTGAATGTGCGTGCGGTGGAGAAGATATGCGACCTGAAAGGGATCAATCCGCAAAAGAGCAATCTATCGATCATCTGCAACGATTTGAGTGTGATCAGTGAATATGCCAAGGTAACCACTCCCATCTTCAAACTGATGAAACGAAATCTACCCGGCCCGTTCACATTCATCCTGCCCACCACCTCGTCATTGCCCAAGATTTACAAAAACAAGAAAACCGTCGGGATCCGCGTGCCCGACAATAATATTATCCGGGAGATCGTGGCGCAGCTTGGCAACCCGGTGCTGAGCACCTCGGTAAAAGACGAAAATGACGAGATAGAATACACTACCGACCCCGAATTGATCCACGAGAAATGGGGAGAGATCGTCGATATCGTGATCGACGGCGGCTTCGGGGATATTGAACCCTCTACTGTGGTGGACTGCACTTCCGATGAACCGGAGATCAGCCGACAAGGCAAAGGAATGTTAAATTTCTGAGATTTTATAAACGCAATTAAATTCTTTTCTATTTTCGCAGTCTCACATTTTAATATAATTGCGAATAGCCCCAATTATGAAACGATTATTTCTCATTTTTCCACTTATCGCCACATTAATAATTGTGGTCTCATCCTGCGATCCCAAAGAGACTTCTGACAGAGCTCTGGGAGATGTTGTTTCGGCTACTTATGACGCGGCAAGTCATTCGTTTGTAGTAAAATATAGTGAAGGGGGCGAAAAAAGCTACCCGGCTGTAATAGATAATACGGTAGATCCTCCGACGGCAGGTTATGCATTAGATGATAAAACTTATCTCTATGCTGCTGATGCGGCAATTTCCGGAGATGCAACCATTTCAAAAGAGGTGAATATTGTTTCTGAGTTTGTATATGACGGGATGTCCACTTACTATTTCTGGGCAGATGACGTAATAAACAAACAGCCAAAACTTACCGATGTTGATCCGGAAAATTATTTCTATAAGATATTACATTCCACAGATATCCAAAAAGAGTGGTCGTGGATCACAGATGATGTGGAGAGTCTCTTGGACGAATTTTCAGGAGAATCGTTATCCTTTGGATATGCGTTGAACTTTACCATTGTCGGCAATGAGACATATGCTTTTATAAAATACGTGCATGCCAATACACCTGCTGCAAAAGCAGGCTTGCAGCGTCTCGATCTGATCGGCAAGTTGAACGGGCAACCTATCTCAACAGAAGAGCGTAAAGGTAATCTTTATATAAGCTCCAGAGACATCAATTTATTATATGGTAATAATCCTGTCAAATTCACTACTTACAAATTGTCGGGTAACCAAATAGTGCCGGATAAGGAGGTTACGATTACACCTGATAAAAGTCCCAAAGATCCTGTTCTTTATGACAGTATTTACACTATCGGTGGCAAGAAGATCGGTTATCTGTTTTATACCAATTACTACGATAATTATAATTATCGCCTGTATGAGGTCTTCAATAAATTCAAACAGGCCGGCGTTAACGATCTGATACTCGATTTGCGTTATAATACCGGAGGCGCGGTTTCTTCAGCGATCTATCTGGCCTCCTTGTTAGCCCCCCGAGCTGTAGTGGAAAACAAATCTCCTTTTGTGGTAATGGAGTACAATGATCTGTTGAACAGATCATTTGATCAATGGTATAATGAAGCAAAACCGGCAGATAAGTATAAATACGACAGAAAAGATTACTTAGGTACTTACAGCTCTTCCAAGGATAAAAATCCCCTGGATGCAAATCTCGATTTAAGCAGAGTATATATCATCGCGACGGGAGGATCCTATTCAGCTTCAGAGCTCACGCTTTTTTGTCTGGATCCCTATATGGATGTGATTCATATCGGAGACAATACGGGCGGAAAATACACAGCATCGTGGACTATTCACGGATATGACGATGAATTCGGAATACCAGTATATGATGAAACGAAGCTTTCATCCTCCGAAAAAAACAAACTGAAAAACTGGGCTATGCAACCCATCGTAGCCATGTATGCCAACAAGGATAGTAAGAATTTCAGCAATCCCGGGTATTTAATTCCCGATCATACATTAAAAGAAGGATTTGGTTACATCGATTACTGGACTCCTATCGGTGATCCGAAAGATGTATTATTGGGGCAAGCGTTATACCTGATTTCGGGAGATGCAAGCTATCGTCCCGTGGAACCCGTTTCAACAAGAAGTATGCAAGGAATGAAAGATGTCGTTGATTCTCGCAATATCGCCAAACCTGTAATTATGGATAATGTGAAATTGACGGCGGAAGATTTCCAGAAGCTTCGGGAATTAAAGAAATAAAACACTCCGGAGAGGAACAGGACATTACAAAAGAGAGGCCTTTTGAGCCTCTTTTTTTGTTGTATCAATTTGACCATAACGGGCGTTTCCGTATTCTTTCATTCTCAATGGCATCGTATTTGACATACTGATCGCGCTCGAGTATCTTCTGCAGTTCCGCGTCACGTTTTTGCTTTAATTTTTTGATGCGTTTCCGCTTGTTGCAGAGAAAACAGTTTTCGGCTTTGTTAACTTCCAATAAAAAATTCAGTTCCATTTTCCGGAGTTGACCTGCTTGCGCATCATCAAATCCGATCAATTCCTGCATGGAAAAAATTTTCTTTTCCACGCTACTCACCAATACATCCTCAATGATAGAGTGCTGTTGGGCGGAGAGTCCCGTAATTGCCAATAATGACAGTGCGAATACTAAAACCTTTTTCATCATATCATTCCATGTTTTCAGTAAGACTGCTTCTATTCAGATTTGTTTAATCCCGCTGAAATTTTTCCGGATTTTCACTTTGCTATTACCTGCCCGCTCATGGGTATTGACAACCCCTATTCCGCCAAAAGCATCTCTACAAGGGGTATTTTTCCAGCACCGGATCCTCATATTGAATCTGTAAACGCTTCAACTCGGCTTTCAATTCATTCACGATGGATTCATTGCCCGGTTTCCCGTAAAGATTGTCCATCTCCATCGGATCGGTTTGCAGGTCGAACAATTCCCATTCATCGATATCGTCGTAAAAGTGAATTAACTTATAACGCTCGGTCCTTATCCCATAATGACGACGCACAGCATGCTCGCCCGGATATTCGTGATAATGGTAATAAAGCGATTTTCGCCAGCCGGTGGGAGCTTTAGCGCTTTCCAACAAGGGCAGTAACGATGCACCCTGGATGTCCGCCGGAATTTCCACGCCGGCAAGCGCCAGCATAGTGGGGGCAAAGTCGATATTCTGCACCAGTTCCTTTATCTCTCCCCGTTTCTTGAAGCTCGACGGGAGACGCATTACAAGTGGGGTGCTGAATGATTCTTCATACATAAAACGCTTGTCGAACCAACCATGCTCACCCATGTAAAATCCTTGGTCGGAGGTGTAAATGACAACGGTATTTTCCATCATGTCATTTTCTTCCAGATAATTGAGCAGACGGCCGATATTCTCATCAAGCGATCGGATGGTTTTGGCATAATCGCGCATGTAGCGTTGGTATTTCCACTCAACAAGTTCTTCACCTTGCAGGCCGGCGGCAACAAACTCATCGATAATGGGCTGATGGTGCTTGTCCCAAGCCGCTTTTTGCAACGGATCCAAACGGGCATATTCGCCCAGTTCATATGCCTTGGCAAGCCGCGTCTGCACATCGGGATGCAATATTTTAAGATCGTTTGTCAAATCCATATCCTTTTCGATACTCATTTCCTGTTTCGATGCGGCAGCACGTCCTTCGTAATCATCATAAAAATTATCGGGAAGAGCAAATGTCTTATCTTCATAGAGCGCCAAATGCGCGGTGTCGGCCATCCAGTTACGATGCGCCACCTTGTGGTGGAGGAAGAGCGCGAAGGGTTTTTCCTTGTCGCGTTGGTTTTCCAACCAGTTTACTCCCATGTCGGTGATGATATTGGTAACGTAACCTTTGTAATGTACGCGGCCTTCGGGAGTCATAAAATCGGGGTTGTAGTAGCTCCCCTGCCCGGGAAGGATTTCCCAGTGGTCGAAATGAGTGGGATCGCTGTCCAGATGCCACTTTCCGATCATCGCCGTTTGGTATCCGTGTTGCTTGAGAAGCTGCTGGACAGTTTGCTGGTTACCGTCGAACACCGAGTGATTATCTACTTTTCCGTTTTTGTGGCTGTGTTTCCCTGTCAAGAGACAGGCGCGGCTTGGCCCGGACAAGGAGTTGGCCACGTACGCGTTACGGAAAATAACGCCGTTCTCGGCAATGCGGTCGAGATTCGGCGTTTCGATAAAACGATCGTCGTAACAACTCATCATTTGCCGCGTGTGGTCGTCGGTCATGATGTACACAATATTCAACGGTTCGGGCTGTTCAGCTTTCTTCCCGGTTCCACAAGCAGATAGCATGGCTGTACCGACAAGCGGATAGCATAGCGCTGTCAATTTTGAATTACTCATTTTTATTTTTGATTTTTAGCTTAAAAGAACAATTTCACCATCCATTACCAAATGATTACCCTATTATTATCTCGTCCATATACACCGAGGTTTTCCGCCCGGAACGCGCATGATCCGGCGGACACAGACCCGGATTTTTCCCGCCGACGCGAACATAACGAGCCGAAACATTGACTTCTACCTCATTTTCGACGGATATCACAGTCCGGGGTGTAAATAAAAATTCACCATCGCTTTTTTTCACCTCGGTTCGAAAAATCCGCCGCATTGCTCATCGCGCACCCTCACTTGAGCATCGCCGAAATTGCGTCCATGACTGGATTCTCTTCCCAGCGTTATTTCAGCACGAGTTTTAAAGGATGGAAAGGTATCTCTCCAAGCGAATATAGAGAGAAAATGCAATCCGAATAAAAGATCGGATAGGCGCGGAGTTTAATCCACTTGAAATTTCTCCGGGATCTCATCCAGGATAGAAAACAGTTCCGCGAGGGTATTGGCGCGGAGCATAGCGACACGTGTCGCTTTAAAATCGGGAATACCCTTAAAAAGGGGCGTAGCCGCCAGATGCCGGCGCATATGGAGGATTCCCCGTGTCTCGTCGATCCGCTCCACACTTTCAAGCACCTGTTTCTTCAGGATATCCAAGTACCAACGGAAAGGTTCTTTGGGAAGATGCTCACCGGTCTGCAGATAATATTTTAACTCCCTGAATATCCAGGGCGCGCCAATGCTTCCGCGGCCAATCATCACGGCATCCACGCCGGTCTCGTCAAACCGCTGCCGGCATTGTTCTGCCGAAGTCACATCCCCATTCCCAATAATAGGAATATGCATACGGGGGTTATTCTTTACCTCCCGGATCAATGTCCAGTCGGCATCGCCCTTATACATCTGCGAACGGGTACGCCCGTGAATGGTCAGCGCCACGATACCGCAATCCTGTAACTGTTCCGCTAACGGCACAATAATTTTGGAATTGTCATCCCAACCTAAGCGGGTTTTGACCGATACCGGTTTGTTTACCGCCTTGACGACCTTCGCCGTGATATCGAGCATCACATCAGGCGTACGCATCATCCCCGAACCGGCTCCCTTACCGGCTATCTTCTTCACGGGACAACCAAAGTTAATGTCGATAAGGTCAGGATCGGAATCTTCACAGATTTTGGCGGCCTCCACCATCGCTACAGGATCGCTGCCATAAATCTGTATCCCTAAAGGACGCTCCTTTTCACTGAAGAGGATTTTCTTCTTGGTTTTCTTTATATCGCGGATAAGGGCATCACTCGATATAAACTCGGTATAGACCATATCGGCTCCAAACTGCCTGCACAGCAGCCGAAACCCGATATCGCTCACATCCTCCATAGGAGCGAGAAAAACAGGATTCTCCGGGAGTTCTATATCAGCAATCTTCATCCCAGCTTTTCTTTCCACTCTTTTTCATTAAAGCCGACCAGCACAAAGTCGTCGGCCACAATAATGGGACGTTTTACTACCATACCATTCGAGGCCAGAATCCCGAGTAACTCATCACGAGAGGCTGTTTTTACCTTCTCCTTCAAATGCTGCTCCTTGTAAACCAATCCCGACGTATTGAAGAAACGGCTGATAGGCAGACCGCTTTTGTCAATCCACAGCGAAAGTTCCTCGCGTCCAGGACGCTCTTCCACAATGTGCCTTGAGGTCACATCCACATTGTTTTCTTCCAGCCATTTGGCTGCTTTACGGCAAGTGCCGCATCTGGGATATTGTAAAAAAAGAGGTTTCATTCTTTTGTTTATTTAGAACTGGGAATTTAGAACTTAGAACTTAGAACTGGGAACTGGGAACTAAGAACTTAGAAGTTCGGAAGTGGAAAAGTAATCAATGCCCAATTAAGAATTACTAATTACCGGTGGATAACGTGCCACAAATCCCATATCGAAAATCCCAATTATAAAATTTTGAATCTTGAGCTTTGAGTTTTGAATCTTGAGTTCACTCCAAAAAGTCTTTCTTGATGAAAATCCCACCAAAAGACCTATTGATTTCAGCAATTTGCAAACTGCAAAATCGTGTTTTGGGGTTTTTCGGAACAGACTCAATTTTGAATTTTGAGTCCCCTCTGAAAAGTCTTTTTTACCCAAATTCCCCTCAAAACGACCATTGATTTTCAATAATTTGGAAACCTGTGAAATCGGTTTTTGGGGATTCCGGAGCAGACTCACTTTTAAATCCATAAACAAAGATAATCAATAAGATGTAAATAATAAAATACAGCCGCAACGGCGAAAAAGTCTGGTCTCAACAAAACCGTCCATCTTATCCGGAGACACAGGTTGATCGAAACTCTCTAACGGAGGATCAGTTTAATATTGTTCAAACGCATGGGCGAAACACTCGAAGACGAATCGGCAGAGCGGATAGAAATACGGTGATGATCATCACTTCCCAATACGACAGGTGAGAGTTTCTGCGTATATACCGTCCACTCATTCAACGGAGTGATGCCATAAACAAGTTCTTTCTCAAATCCGTTATAATATTTAATTATAAGTTGATTTTGCCCTTTCTTTAGCGGTAAAAGCACGACCTCGTCCTGTCGTTTTATCCGCTCGGGAGAAAAATGAGCTGTGATGTATTCACCATTCAGCAGGATATAAACAGCATTGCCGCTTTCGATCCTCACGGCCGCAGTTTGTTCCCGTGCCGACTCCAATTCCTGCAGGAAAACCACACTTGCACGCGGAAGGATAGGCTCGGCATGGCTCTCACCGTAAAGAAAATCATCGACTGCCACCCAAGGAGAGCCGGCGGCATTTACATCCACCCACGGTATACCCTCTTCTTCCACATTACCGAATACACCTCTGCCGGGTTTTCTGTACAAATTACCCCATTTCACACTGTTCGGGGAAAGTCTGGCCGTTTCGGATGCATCCGCTTCCAACGTGACCGGTTGTTTCCTGCCATCCATCACCAACTCGATTTTCCTTCCTTTCTCATTGTCTGTAAAAGTAATTCTCGGCGAGACGGATGATTTGCGCGAACGAAGTATCCAATCATAACCTATTATACTCTTGTAGCCGGCATAATAGTTAAGGCTGGAATGGCCAAAGAGACAAACAGCATTTCGGAGAGTCAATATCCCGTTAGCGACTACCAAGGGAGGAATAACAGCATAGCCATCGTCAAAGGTGATCTTCAACACGGGCACGGTTTCTCCGGCTGAAACAGCAGAAAGATCGATCTCCAACTGCTCTTCGTTTTGTGAGTAAGGCAACGGATCACCCGATGACAACAGGCTCACTCCGCTTGCTTTACCATTGAAACCGGAGAGTTCGATCTTGCCGGACACCGGCATTCTTTCCACAAAGGCAAACAAATTCCCTTCTTTGGTAGTGACATCACCCCAAGCGAACGGTTGATGAAACGGGTTGGCATGAGCTCCATAGATAGCTTCACCATTGGATATCAACCATTTACCAATCTCATGCAAGACCTCCCGTTCGAACTCTACCACAGAGCCATCCCCTTTCGGCCCGATATTGAGCAGGAAATTTCCTCCCCTGCTGACCACTTTGACAAGGCTTTCTATTTTTTCTCTTACTTTCGGTCGCGCCTCACCCCTTTCCTGCCAGGAACGGTAACCCCAGGTTTCATCGAACATGGAAGCAGCCGTCTGCCAGGGGACACCGATTGGATAATCGGGATATTCATTGTCGGCCATCACCGAGAAATCCACATAATCATTCCCCAGACGGCCACTGATCATACATTCCGGCTGAAGCCGGTTGACCAGTTCATACAATCCCTTACTTTGCTCAGGCGTAAGCGAACCCATATCGAACCAGATTTCGGAGAGAGGCCCGTAATTCGTCATAATCTCCTCTACCTGCTTCAGGTTGAACGCATAATGCTCCGGTGTCAGCGGGTCAGCATTATGACTGGAGATAGGATAAGCCTGGGGGAAGTGCCAGTCGATCAACGAGAAATAGACACCAAACGCAACTCCACCCCGTTCACAGGCTTCGGCCAGCTCTTTCATCAAATCCCGGCCGTAAGGGGTGGCATCCACAATATTGTAACCGGTATGTGCCGAATGATACATACAAAACCCGTCGTGGTGTTTGGATGTGAAGACGATCGATCCCATTCCTGCCTCTTTTGCCAGCGACACAACACTGTCGGGATTCCAATTGACAGGATCAAACCCGTGAGCTCTATTCCCATACCAGTCACTGAAGATCCCCGCGAACGATTGGATCTGTTCACTATAACCCCGCCTGACGGGTTCGCCTTCATATACCCCTCCGTACACGGAGTACAATCCAAAATGAATAAACATGGAGAACTTGCGGTCGAGCCACTCCTGCGACGGTTTTTCCTGTGCGGAAAGTAAGACAGCACAGCAACAAAGAATCAGGCTAATTTTCAGTTTCATTCAATAATCAACTTAAATTTTGGAATTGAGCATCAAGACAATTTAGCACAAAGATAATGATTACAAATCATCTGACCCTTGAATTTAATAAACTGTCCACTGCCCGTTTGTTAGCTCAGTGCTCTTTTACCGCCCTTTTACCGCCCATTAGATAGGATAAGAAGAAATTCAAGGTCGATCGATAAGCTCTCCACAGTGATTTTCGTAATGATATTTCAATATTAAATCCTCAAATTATAATCAATAAGTTATATACTATTGCGGACCGATTCTATTTTGTAGGTAAATGAATCGGCTCGATACCAACCGATATTATACTCTATCGGGAGCCCGTCCGCATCACTTACCGCCCTTTTCCGGATTAATATGGGATCACCGGTTTCGATCTCTAATTTAGAAGCGATAAAGTTATTGGCAGGCGCAGCACTTATTTCCTCTCTTGATGTTTTTACGACAATGTGATAGTCATTTCTTAGAATCTCATAAAGCGGCCTGTTGAAATTTTCCGTTCCATTCAAAGGGATTTCAGGATTGAATTCAGAGACAAAATAGACAAACGGAAAATTGACCTTTCCCCTCAGCCTCTCTATACGCAACACTTTAGTGTTTTCCGGAATTGAGAAAAAGAATCTTGCTTCCTCACTGGGTATCTGCTTGCTTATATGGAGTTCAAAGTTTTCAATTTCTACACCTAAGACTTTCATCTCCTGCGAAAAACTTAACCAATTAGTCGCTTCACTGTAAATATTTTTCTCCGCAACCCTCGTACCTACACCTCTTTTACGAATAAGCAGCCCTTCACTGACGAGCGTATTGATGGCTTGTCGCAAGGTATTTCTGGACATTTCCAATTGTTCAGACAATTCAATCTCGTTAGGAAGCAGTTTTCCGTCCCTGAACTCCTCCTGCTCTATCAATCTCCTGAGATAGAGCTCAGCTTGTTTGTGCAGAGGTAGTTTCTTATAACCCATTTTTTCCGGTAAAGAAATGAAAAATAAAAAAATATTCAAAATAATTTGGTGTTATTTATTTTCTTTTATACATTTGCCCGACTATATGTTCAAACAAATACAAAACATGTTCAACCATATGCAAGAAAACAAGTCTCAATATGATAAATATCCTGCCACTTCCATCAAAAATGGAACCCTCATTAAAGGCTGGAAAAATATTCTGAACCAAATCACTCCGGAGACCGGTACCCATATCATCGCGATCGAATGCTATACCGGTGTTTACTATGAACAACTCATTTCTTATTTTAAAAATATCCCACACACATTATTTGTGGATACTACCAGACTTTTCAAAGCCGAAGTTGAAATTCTCCGAATAACAGAAAACTTTATGAAAGAAGATGTTCTGTTCGGTTATCTAAGTAATCTATCTATCCATGACTATTTTGATAAAAAGAAAATATCTAGTGTCAACCAGGAAATAAAATCCGCACAAAAAAATGGAAATATTATTCTATTTGGCTATGGAAGCTCAAGCATCGCACAAGCAGATATTCTGGTTTATGCCGATATGCCTCGCTGGGAAATACAACAGAGAATGCGAAAAAATGAGGTTACGGGCTTAGGAGTCGATAATAAAAATGAGGTATTCTCTCTTCAATATAAACGAGGTTATTTCAATGATTGGCGGGTATTGGACAAGCACAAAAAAACACTGTATCAGCAAGCGGACTACTGGCTGGATAGCGCCGGAAAAGAGCCAAAACTTATCGACCAACAAACATTTTTGGCAGGTATTGAAAAAACGGCCCATAAACCATTCAGGGTGGTTCCATTCTTCGATCCCGCGCCATGGGGGGGACAATGGATGAAAGAGGTCTGCGGTCTGGACAAATCAGTAACTAATTTTGGTTGGTGTTTCGATTGTGTTCCCGAAGAGAACAGTTTGCTGTTAGAAATTGACGGAGAGACTTTTGAAATGCCATCGGTCAACCTGGTATATTTGAAAAGCAAAGAGTTATTGGGTGAGCCGGTGGAAGCAAGGTTCGGCCAGGATTTTCCTATCCGTTTTGATCTCCTTGATACAATGGATGGAGGAAACCTGAGCCTTCAGGTACATCCTACCACGCAGTTCGCAAGAGATAATTTCGGATTGCCCTACACGCAGGACGAAAGTTATTATATGATTGAGGCAAAAGAAGACGCGTTTGTTTATGTGGGAGTGAAAACAGGAATTGACGGTCAGGCCATGATCAACGATCTGCGAAATGCAAATAGTGACTCTAATGTAAGTTTCAATGATGAAAAGTATATCCACCGCATTCCTGCAAAAAAGCATGATCATTTTTTGATTCCCGCCGGAACGATTCACTGCTCAGGTAAAAATTCGGTAGCACTTGAGATCAGCGCTACTCCTAACCTGTTCACTTTCAAACTATGGGACTGGGATAGACTGGGATTGGATGGAAAACCAAGACCCATCAATATAGAAAGAGGGAAACAGGTGATTCAATGGAACAGGGATGCCGACTACGTTACATCCCAATTGGTAAATCAGTTTAAAGAGGTAGACCGGGGTGTCGGATGGATAGAAGAAAAAACCGGTTTGCATCCAACCGAGTTTATAGAAACGAGAAGACACACCTTCACAAAACCTGTGCGGCATATGACTAATAATTCGGTCAATGTATTGAATCTGGTAGAAGGAGATGAGATCATCGTGGAAAGTCCTGATAACAATTTCGAACCTCTTATCGTGCATTATGCCGAAACATTTATCATTCCGGCTTCTGTAGAAGAATATACCATCAGGCCCCATGGTAAATCGGCAGGCCGGAAATGCGTAACCATCAAAGCAAGTGTCAGATTTTAAACAGATACAAGATGAACGACGATAGTACAAAATCGGGTTGGGTTCCTAAAATAGCCGTATTCTTTGGCTTCTTTATCATGGGGTTTGTGGATCTAGTGGGTATTGCCACCAATTACATCAAGGTCGATTTTGAATTATCAAGCACGCTTGCCAATACCATTCCCATGATGGTATTCCTCTGGTTTGCCGTTTTTTCCATTCCGGCCGGGATACTGATGGGACGGATCGGCAAGAAAAAAACGGTGTTGCTCTCGCTTGCCATCACTACCGTGGCAATGATCATACCCTTTATCAGTTACACTTTCCCCACCGTTTTGTTGGCCTTTGCGTTACTGGGTATCAGTAATACCATCCTGCAGGTTTCACTTAACCCATTGGTGGCCGCGATGTTCACAAAAGAGAAAACAGCAAGTGTGCTGACTGCCGGCCAGTTTATCAAAGCCATATCCTCATTGTTAGGGCCGATTATTGCGGGAGCGGCAGCCAATTATTTCTCAGACTGGAAAATGACTTTCGTCATTTTTTCCATCACTTCCCTGTTTTCAGTTTTGCTGTTACTATTCTCAAAAACAGAAGAGAAGGGATTTGAAAACAGACAGAGTAGCTTCAAAAGTGTATTGACTCTTTTGAAGGATAAATATATTCTATACTGTTTTCTGAGCATTTTATTTATTGTAGGCCTTGATGTGGGAGTGAACATCTCGGCGCCCGAATTGCTGATGAAGCGGATGGGACTGGAGCTAAGCCGTGCAGGATTGGGGAGCAGTGTTTATTTCGCGGCGAAAACCACGGGCGCCTTCGCCGGGACCCTGCTCCTTCTGAAATTTTCCCCTGTCCGTTTTTTGAGGTCATCGCTCATTATCGCCATTCTTGCTTTTGCTGTATTGATATTTGTCCAAAACCTCTGGGTTGCACTGATCCTGATATTCATTATCGGGTTTACCTGTGCCAATGTTTTTTCCATCGTTTTCTCATTCGCGTTGCAAAAAGACCAGCAACGTTCCAATGAGATCTCGGCACTGATGATCATGGGTGTTTCGGGTGGAGCCGTCATTCTGCCGCTTCAAGGGTTGATGAATGATAACTTCGGATTATCGGCCGCACTATGCGTATTACTTTTTTGTTTGATTATAAATCTATTACTCACAAATATAATGAAAGCCGAGAGGTAAGCTAAGCTTGCTCAAGCTTGCCCGAGACGCATCTTATATTCTACAAATACTTTCAAAGAAAATGTACAATAGAGAAAAAGGAGCCGTATTAACACTCGACGCGGGAGGAACCAATTTTGTGTTTTCGGCCATAAAAGATAATAAAGAGGTCGTTGATCCGGTAGATTTTCCTGCATATCCCTCCGATTTGCATAAATGTTTGAATTCTATTGTTGCGGGATTCAAAGAAGTAATAAAACACTTAAAGAGTGATCCTATAGCTATTAGTTTTGCATTTCCGGGCCCTGCCGATTACGAAAACGGCATTATCGGAAACTTACCCAATTTTCCGGCTTTCAGAGGTGGCGTAGCATTGGGTCCCTACCTGGAGGAAAAATTCGGATTGCCCGTCTTTATCAATAACGACGGCAACCTCTTCGCTTATGGCGAAGCCCTTGCAGGTACATTACCCGAGATCAACAAACAGTTGGAAGCTGCCGGAAATCCCAAGCGATACCGTAACCTGCTCGCCGTGACGGTTGGTACAGGTTTTGGTGGCGGGGTGGTAATAGATAACAGGCTTTTAACTGGAGACAATGGCTGCGGAGGCGATGTCTGGATATCGGCCAATAAATACGACCACCATCTTCTCGCCGAAGAGGGTGTTAGTATCCGTGCCGTGAAACGGGAGTACCGCGAACTATCAGGAGACAAATCAGATATTTCTCCGAAAGAGATTTTCGACATAGCCGAGGGAATAAAGAAAGGTGATAGGGAAGCTGCCATAAAAAGTTTTGAGAAACTCGGCGAAATTGCCGGCTTCACTATTTCCGAATCATTGAATATTGTGGATGGAATAGTTGTTATTGGGGGCGGAATTGCCAACGCATATAAATATATACTTCCCGCGATGGTCAAAGAGATGAGCACAACCAGAGAAACCGTCAAGGGTGATATTTTTCCCCGATTGCAAATGAAAGCCTATAATCTGGAGGATGAAAACGAAAAAGCACTCTTCCTGCATAATGAATCAACAATCGTAACCATTCCCGAAAGTAACAAAACGGCGATATACCATGCGGTAAAAAAGATCGGTGTAAGAACAAGTACGCTGGGAACAAGCAAAGCCATTGCCATAGGGGCATATAATTTTGCGCTGGACCAGCTATCCTGAAATATTTGATATTCCTGCATGTAAATGAGCAGCAGAAAATATTGAATCAATAATTTAAAACAGTATTATAAAAAACACATAGAAACATAAATTCAAAAAACAAAAACAATGAAAAACGTATGTAAAATTATTGGATGTATTTCATGTATGTTGCTTATGTTCTTTTCTTGCGAGAAAAATGAAAGTATTCATCGTGACGCTAAAGTAATTCTCGATAAATTACTTTTTTCAGGATATACCGGCGATATGATCAGGGCTACCGTAACATATGGAAACTCCGATATAAAGAAATTGGTAATCACAAAATGGGTAAATGGGGAGCAAGTTCCCGGATATGAAATAAATGTTCCCGTAAACAGTATCTCCGACTCGTATGAATTCGAACAGGAAATTGAAGTGGGTGACGAAGAGGGGACATTGATCTACACATTTAGCGGATATTCGGTGGAGGATACATTGATTGATGCTTCAGATCTGGCCATTTCGGTGACATTGACCGATTTTGGACGGTTGTCAAAATTTGATTGGAGATTAACAGAACAAACAACAAACGGAGAAAACACCACAGAAGAAGCCATGTTAGACAATGTGTACCGGTTAAATAGTGATCTGAGCTGGGAATATGACTGGGGTGATCCGGCAGGAGCAGGGTTTGATGTCTTAAACCAGTACTGTGCGTGGAAGTATATCGGGACAGATTTAAAAGCAGATTCTATTTATTTGGTAAAATTCGGGTTCTTATCCACCACACCGACGATTGATAAATATGAGGTCCTGAGGCTGGACGATACCAATTTATGGATACATACCTTTATGGATTTGTCATGGCTTGGTGATCCTTATACTGCGGAAACTCCTGTTGTTGAAAAATATGTTGCAATTCCTAAATCGTCCAACTTCACGCCTTACAGAGGTGAAAATCCTGCAAATTACAGTTGGGCATCTTGCACTCCAGGTAATTACTAAATAATCCGGATTATGAGTAAACACATATTCACCATATTAATGTTCGTCGGGTACAGCTTTTGCCTGTTTGCAGGGACCGACAATATCGCCCCCTCAGCCAGAGTAACGGTATCTTCTGAGAAGAACGCCGAATATTCGGCACAAAAAGCGGTTGACGGACTGATAGGTATCGAAAATCAGGGGGAATGGGCTTCGGCAAGCGGACAAACGTCTTGGGGAGCGATTGATTATCCATGGATCAAATTAGAATGGGAGAAACCGCAAAACATCAATCGAATCATATTATATGACCGGCCGATACAACAAAGTCATATCGCGGGTGGGACATTGCACTTTAGCGATGGGACCACTATTTTCGTCAATCAGATTCCTAACGACGGAAGGGCAAAGGCTGTGAACTTTCCGACCAAAAAAGTAACGTGGGTGAAATTTGAAACAAACGATGGCGACGGATTGAATATCGGATTGTCTGAAATAGAAGTATACCCGGCTCCTGAAGATTACCTCGATTATGTCTCAAAAGTGGATCCATATGTGGAGTCGGCCCGTGGACGCTACTTCTTTTTTGTAACAGGAAGCCGTCCGTTCGGTATGATCAGTGCTGCTCCTATGACCCGTAATAAGAATCAGTATGGAGGCGGATACAATTACAATTCGCTCGAAATACTCGGATTTCCCCAGGTACACTGCTGGATGCTATCAGGAATCAGCCTGATGCCGACCACCGGAAATATTAACCCTGTATTAGGTGAACAGCACTGGAAATCTACATTTTCACATGACGGTGAAATTGTACAGCCCGGATATCATCGGGTATTTTTACAGGATTACGGTATCTGGGTGGAACAAACCACAACCGACAGAGTAAGCTACTACAAACTTCGTTATACGAAAGACAATACTTCGAATTTACTGCTCAATTTAGGCGGCTACCTGGGGACCACGACAATGAATGATTGTCGCGTTACCAAAGTGACCAATACCGAAATTGAAGGTTCAGTCAATACGACCGGACGGTTCTGGGGCGGTCCTGATAATGTGAGAATATTTTTTGTAATGAAATTTGATAAACCGTTTCAGCAATTAGATGCATGGGATGATAAAGAAATTCTGAGAAATATTACTTCACATCAAGGGGTAAACCAAAAAACAGCCCGGAATGCAAACGAAAGTTATTACGACGCTCCCGCCTGCGGCGTAAGCGCTATATATAATGTAAAAGCCGGTGATGAAATTCAGGTTAAATTTGCCATTTCTTATACAAGCATAGAGAACGCCCGCAAAAACATGGAAAGCGATCGGTTTGGTTGGGATTTCGAAGCTGTCAGGGAAGATTCGCGACAAGAATGGAATGATTGGCTCGGGCGTATTGACGTAAAAGGGGGAACGCACGAACAGCAAATTAAATTCTATACCGATCTATGGCACGTATTGCTGGGAAGACACAAACTGGATGATGTATCGGGCGATTATCCCGATTATACACAAGGTGAACGGGTAGGAAATGCCACCGTCAATGCCAGGTTAATTGTGCGTACATTACCCAAAAAATCTGACGGTTCGGTTCGTTGCCATATGTATAATTCCGACGCCTTTTGGTTAACTCAATGGAACCTGAATATTCTTTGGGGATTGGCTTGGCCGGAAGTGTTGGATGATTTCGCCGCCTGTCTTGTCCAGTATGCCGATAACGGCGGATTACTTCCCCGCGGTCCCAATGCCGGCGGATATTCCTATATTATGACAAGCTGCCCGGCAACGAATTTGATCACAAGCGCCTATCAAAAGGACATGCTGACCAAGACAAAACCTGAAAAGGCATACGAAGCAATGGTCAGGAATCATAAGCCAGGTGGAATGATCGGTCCGGTAAAGGAAATTGATTTTTACATCAAAAACGGATATTATCCGGGCAATGCCGGAATTACTATCGAAGCAGCATTTCAAGATTGGGCACTGTCACAAATGGCCGCCAAGATGGGCAAAAAAAAAGATGCCGCCTATTATCTGAAACGCTCTCAGGGCTGGAAAAAATTATTCAACTCCGAACAGAAATTACTCTTTCCGAAAGATGAAAAAGGAGAGTGGGTAACATTAGACCCATTAAATAATAGAGGCTGGGTTGAGGCTAATGCATGGCAAGGTACATGGGGTGTATCGCACGATATTCCCGAATTGGCACGGTTGATGGGAGGAAATGATGTGTTATGTGAAAAATTGAATTATGCCTTTGAACAGTCTGAAAAAGATGATTTCGTATTCGGATATGGTAGTGGATATGTGAGCTATGCCAATCAGCCCGGATGTTCAAATGCACATGTATTCAATCTGTCAGGCCAACCGTGGCTTACCCAATATTGGGTAAGAAAAGTAGGTGCACAGGCTTACGGTGCAATTACACCCGATCGGGGATATGGTGGCCATGACGAAGATCAGGGACAAATGGGAGGCGTAAGCGCTTTGATGGCATTGGGACTGTTCAGTGTACAAGGAACCAGTGCACAAAATCCTTCGTATGAGATTACAAGTCCTGTATTTGACGAAATTACAATTAAACTTCATCCCACATACTATAAAGGAGACGAGTTCAAGATCAGAACATACAACAATTCAAAAGAGAACTGTTTTATCCAGAAAACTCAACTGAACGGGAAAGATTATAACAGATATTGGATTGATCACAAAGATTTTGGAGCCGGGGGATGTTTGGAAATCTGGCTGGACTCAACACCCAACAAGAGCTGGGGAACAGAAAAATAATTTTTTACTTAGTATATATCTAAAAATGATGCACATGAGACCCTTAAAATTATGTTGTTTATTATTATATCTTTGTCTATGGAGTAACCTATATGCACAACACAAAGATTATTCAGGTATTGTAACGGAAGATGACGGTACACCTCTTATCGGTGTAAGTGTGCTGGTAAAAAATACCACTAATGGTACAGTAACCGATATCGATGGAAGATTTACTCTGCACGCATCGCCGGGTGATTATCTCGTTTTTTCGTATGTCGGATATGAAACGATTGAAGTACAATTAACAGATAATGCAACCCTTTCAATAATAATGAATGGCGAATCCATTTATTTGAATGAAATGGTTGTTGTCGGATATGGACAAATGAGAAAAAGCGACCTGACAGCCGCGATAGCTTCCGTAAAATCGGACGATTTAATAAAGACCTCAATCACCTCTATTGACCAGGGACTCCAAGGTCGCGCTGCGGGCGTAGTAGTGACCAACACTTCCGGTCAACCGGGTGCAGGAACCTCCATTCGTATCCGTGGTACAAGTTCCGTCATGGGGACAAACGAACCGTTGTATGTAATTGACGGAATACCTGTAATCAATGGAGGTGCTAGCTCGGGAGCCATGAACACCCCTCCTTTGAATCCCATGGCACTGATGAATCCAAACGATGTGGAATCGATCGAAGTATTGAAAGATGCTTCCGCCACGGCAATTTATGGAGCACGTGGAGCGAACGGAGTCATTCTGGTAACTACTAAACGAGGGAGTAAAGGCAAAGTACGGACAACGGCAAACGCATATTACGGAATACAGAGCATCGCAAAAAAGATGGATATGCTCAATGCCGAACAGTTGGCAATTTTGGGGAATGAAGCTACAGATAATGCCAATATCGATCGAAAACTGGTATTTGCTGATTTGAACAACCTGAGAAAAAGAAGTACGGACTGGCAGAATGAGATTTTCCGCTTAGCCCCTATCCAGAATTATGAGTTGGCTTTTTCAGGCGGAAGTGACAAATCGGCCTATTTCTTATCCACCAATTTTTTCTCCCAGGATGGTATTATTCTCGGATCGGACTATAAAAAAGGGAGCCTTCGTTTTAATTTAGACCAGGAGTTAAGCGAGCGAATCAAAATTGGAAATACAATGAACGTCACTTACAGTCAGGCCAACGGTGTGGTGACCAATTATGAAAGTGCTATTGCCTCCAGTATAACATCCTGGGCTTTGGAAATGAACCCGGGACTACCAGTACGCAACCCTGATGGCACATATGTATATGAAAATAATATATCAAATCCTGCTGTTGGTAATCCGGTTGAGGATGCCAATACGTATGAACAATTGAATAAGACGCTTCGAATGACCGGCAATATGTATGCCGACTTGTTTATTGTCAAAGGACTAAACTTCAGAACAAGTATCGGTCTTGATTATTATAATGTAAAAGACCTCAGTTTTGCACCTATTCATATTAAACGCGGAGAGGCCAGTGAGGGTATCGCTACTGTGGGACAGGCAGATGGTTATACCTGGGTTTGGGAAAATACATTGAGTTATAATAACACATTTGCTGAAAAACATTCGGTAAACGCTGTGGCCGGTATTACCGCCCAGCAATACGAAGGTACTCCGGTTCTCGTTTCCAGATCAGGAATTGAAGATGGACGTTTGGGTTATCACTCTATTGAGGAAGGAACCAAAATTCAATTGGCAAATACAGGGTATAGCTCCTGGCAAATGTTGTCTTATCTGGCTCGTGTAAATTATGGGTATGATAGCCGTTATTTGCTGACATTGACCGGCCGTATAGATGGTTCTTCCAAATTCGGTACAAATAATAAATATGGATTTTTCCCATCCTCTGCGTTTGCATGGCGTATTTCTGAAGAAGCTTTTATGAAAGAGCAAACCACTATCGACAACCTGAAGTTACGTGTAAGCTACGGGTTGGTAGGGAATGAAGGTATCTCTCCCTACAGTTCCATGGGGTTATTGCAAGGAACGGAAGCCTACATCGGTACATCCCAAATCATAAAAGGTCAGGCACCCTATACACTCGGTAATCAGGACCTGAAATGGGAAACAACGGCTCAATTTAATGTCGGATTCGATATGGGTATTTATAACGGCCGGTACTCTCTATCTGCTGATTATTATATCAAAAAAACAAGAGACTTGCTGCTGACTGTGCCAACCGAATCGCATATCGGATATGACGTAGCCATGCAAAATGTAGGTAATCTTGAAAATGAAGGATTTGATTTCACTTTCAACGCTACACCGGTAGATAATAGCAAATTCAAATGGGAGTCGAACTTGACATTCGGGCTTAACCGGAATAAGATAACCAACCTGCCGGGTAATGAGAACGGGATTTCCGGCATAAGTATAATGGGGATCAATTATTGGACAAGAATTATGGAAGGCAAACCCATTGGAACCATATATGGCTACAAAACAGACGGAATCGCACAATTGGATGAAGATCTTTCCCAAATTATCCATTTCCCCGGAAGAACCATTACTTATGGCGACAGAAAGTATGTGAATAGGGAAGGAACCAGTGACGTACTGAATGAGGATGACCTTTTTGAATTGGGAAATGCCAATCCCGATTTCACATACGGATGGAACAACACATTTTCATTGAAACTGGGAGAAAATAAAGGTGCTGTCAATTTGAACCTCTATTTACAAGGTGTGCAAGGGAATTCGATTGCCAATTTCAATCTATTCTCACTCGAAAGTTTTGATGGCCAAAAGAATAATTCAATTGCCGCATTGAAACGATGGACAACCGATAATCCCACGAATGACTATCCGAGGGCAAATGCTTCTCCCATGTCAAATGTATTTTCTGATCACCAGGTGGAAGACGGTTCCTACTTGAGAATAAAAGATGTTACACTGTCATATGATTTTCCGGTAAATCTGACAAGAAAGTTCAACTGTAACGCATTACAAGTGTACATAAGTGCAAAAAACGCACATACATTTACAAAATATTCGGGATATGATCCGGAAGTAAGCCGCTTCGGACAGAACAACCTGAGTATGGGTGCTGACTACGGCTCTTATCCTGTACCCAAATTATATATGTTAGGACTTAAAATGAATTTCTAAAGACTACGACGATGAAAAAAAGATATTTATATTTATCAATCTGGATTTTATCAACAGGAATATTTTCTGCCTGCTCCGATTTCCTTGATGAGGATGCGAAAGGAAGCCAAGTAGATAAGAATTTTTATAAAACTGAATCCGACGCCGTTGCAGCTACGGATGCAATTTACAGTTACCTGATCTCTGATGCGGATGCATTTAATTTGTGGAGCGATCATTTTGGGGGATTATTTTACAACGACTTTTGGGAACTCCCTGAGTTAATGTCCGACAATGCAGTATCTAAACAATCATCTCCTGATTATCAATCTATTGATAAATTCCAGGTAGATGCATATAGTATCCGGGTGGCTTGTTTATGGCGTGATTTTTATACAACGATCAATGTTTGTAATACGGTAATTGCAAAGGTACCTGCTATTCACTTTAGGGATGAAATCAAGAAAAATCAGTTGATTGCTGAAGCTAAATTCTTCCGTGCATTGTGTTACTTCGAATTAACCCGTTTCTTCGGAGACGTCCCTTTACACACGGTTCCGACCGAAAGCGTTTCGGAGACTCAGATTCCAAGAACACCTGTTGCAGAGATCTATCCTGTAATACTGGAGGATCTGGACTTTGCCGAAAAAAACCTGAAGTATGAAGATCGTTTGGGTTACGGACGTCCCTATGCATTATCAGCTTCTGCCTTATTGGCAAGAGTATATTTGACGTTGGGACAGAAAGAGAAAAACAACACTCATCTACAAAATGCCGTAACAAAGGCAGATGCGGTGATTCCTGCTTTTCCAATGGGCTCTTATGAAGACCTGTTTAAATTGGAAAACCGATTTAAAGGAGAACGGATATGGGAAGTAAATTTCAATGCTTCATTGAGCCAGGGGTGGAAAGGAAATCAATTCCTGGTTCGTTTATTGCCTCAGATGGATACTGAAAAAGGGGGGCCTAACAATGCCCGTGGATGGGTTGCTGCAACGGAAAACCTATACAGGACTTTTGATCCAAGCGATAAACGCCTTGAAGTAACATTATTCAAATCATTCACTTATGCTGACGGTTCCATAGAAACATTCGATGCTCCCTATTTTTGCAAGTATTGGGACAGAATAGCCGAACCCAGAGGAAATGAATCCAATGCAACATTCCCTTATTTGCGTACCGCTGAAATGTACCTGATAAAAGCGGAAGCATTGAATGAAATCAATCAAAATCCGACTCAGGCGGCTAAAGATGCATTAAATGCAGTTCGTCAACGTGCTGGATTAGGCGATACTCCGGCCGATAATTATGCAGACTTTAAAAAAGCTGTTTTAGAGGAAAGGCGTATGGAGTTTGCTATGGAGGGGCATCGTTGGCATGACCTGGTGCGAATGTGCACACTGGATGAAATAAAAAGCCTGATAGGCACTGCGAAACCGGGGGTTGTCCCAAGGGAAGCCAACTTCCTATTTCCGATTCCTAATAACGATAGAATTATTTCTAATGGAAGATTAACCCAAAATGAGGGATACTAATTCACAGAATCCGGACAGGAAGAGGATTCCTGTTCGAGTTACATAAATTATTACAAAGATGAAAACTAGATTATTTATATTATCAGGATTACTGCTTGTTTTTTCCTGTCAACGATCCGGCAAACAGGAAAACGTATCTGCTTTCCCTCTTGAAGATGGAGAAATAGTGATTGATACCAAAATGGTGGAATTTTTATTTCCTCCCGGAAAAGATAATCTTACTGGTGGTGATGGAGCCATATCCATACAAATAGATAACACCAAGAGTTTCTGGTTATGGGGTGACTCATTTTTAGGCGAAGTCATCGACAACCAAAGGGCAGAATCATCCCCATTTATTATGGGCAATGTATGGCAACTACTGGATGGAGAGTCCGTACAGACCATAACCGGAGGTACCACCATGAATCCGGAATCCTTGCTGAAAACAGAAAAAGTAGATGGATATCCGGCTGTCCTTTGGCCTATGCACGGTTTTGTAAAGAACGATATCGTACATGTATTTATGTCCACTATTGTGCAGACGGGGACGGGAACCTGGGATTTTTACTGGCATTCAACCGTATACTACCGGTTGAATCTTTCGGATTTATCCGTCATTGACAAACAAGAATTATTGACTGTAGAACAGACAGATGCGCACTTCGGGTTTGGGGTCATTAAACATGAAGATTTTTATTATATCTATGGTTCAAATCCCCAGGCAGACTTTACCGCAGGATTACATGTGACCCGGGCACGCTTGGTGAATAATAAGTTACAAGATTGGGAATATTATGACGGTAACAACTGGGTAACCGATGCGAAAGAGAGCAAATCGTTGCAGGGTATTGACATCCCGGTTTCGGAACAATTCAGTGTCTTCAAGCAGGATAACAAATTTATTCTGTTGACACAAGACAGATTCCGGCCCCAAATCTATACTTTTATTGCCGACGCACCTGAAGGATCGTGGTCAAATAAAAAGCATATTTACACTATACCCGAGGGAGAAGATTCAATATTATTCACATATAATGCAATGGCTCATCCCCAATATGGCCCGGATGAGAATCTATTAGTGAGTTATTGTGTCAATGCAAAGAATATACCCGATTTATATAGTGATGTATCTATTTATAAACCACGCTTCTTTTGGGTATCAATGAACACCATACTGAAATAAGTGGACTGGCGGCGGTTCCACAAGGCAGCAACACAATCTTTGAGGACTTACCCAGGCGCATAATATTGGTTACCCTCACCCAGCATATCACCGATATTACCCGTATCGCTCTTGGATCCGTCACCAACAAAAATCTCATCAGGAGAGATATTGATCTCTCTCTGTCCGAAATCGATCTCCGTTATTTTCTCCCGCAGAAAACTATATCCCTGGTCCGGTCCGTAGCCATGAAAAGTCTCTTTTTTCCACTTATAATTGGCATATTATTCACATTGCCACATCGGCACATAAATTTTATTTATACTTTATCCATTTCACCATTTCCTTGATCGATGGTTTTTTACCGTACATCAGAATACCTACCCGGTAAATTTTGGCGGCAATGATAGAGATAAGGATAAAAGTCCCATAGAGCAGGACGATCGATAACAACTTTTCCCACAACGGAATTCCGAACGGAATACGTACCATCATCACAATGGGCGAACTGAAGGGGACAAGTGACGCCCAGAAAGCCAGGGGCCCGTCGGGATTATTCACGCTATAGAACCCGGCCAGGAAGGCAAACACGATAATAAGCGTCACAGGAGTCATAAACTGGCTTGTGTCCTCATCACTATCGACAGCTGATGCGAACATGGCAAAGATAGACGCGTACAGAATATATCCTCCAATGAAAAACAGGATAAAATAGAAACCGATCTCCAGCCAGTTGACCGACATAACCGTATTCATGATTCCTTCCATATCGAAGCTACTCATTTGGGCCGGCATAGCAGTGTCCATCTGTCCGGGAGAGGCGATAAAAAAGGAG
Source organism: Proteiniphilum sp. X52 (assembly GCF_003712195.1). Lineage (GTDB taxonomy): Bacteria > Bacteroidota > Bacteroidia > Bacteroidales > Dysgonomonadaceae > Proteiniphilum. Next base: position 198,127 of record NZ_RDSD01000002.1, read on the forward strand.
AGTCCGCTGAAGAAGAATCCCATCAATATCGCCCAGATAATCAATTGCGTAATCCCCACCAATCCGATTCCCACCACTTTACCCAGCAGCAGGTTGACCGGTTTCACGGAAGATACCATCACCTCAACAATCCGGCTTTTCTTCTCTTCCAGTACCGCCTGCATCACCATGTTCCCATACATGAGTATAAACATGTAGATAAGTATGGTGAACAGCATCCCGATGACGGTAGCCAGTTCGGTAGACGATTCCGACACACTTCCGCCGCTGTCGAGGCGCAATGTCCGTAAAGAAACCTTTGATCCTTCCTCCACAATGGAACGCACCTGTGTAATGGCTTCCCTGTCCACATTACCCGACGATGAAAGATCATCCAATTTTTGTTGCGTGACTTTTTCGTTCAACGTCCTCACAATCATTGACTGGAGTTCCTGCGGCGCCTGTTTCTGGGAGGTGAGCGAAACCGCCCGCGGGTTTTGATTCAGGTCTTCGGTAATCTGTAAAATAGCAAACAGATCCTTTCCCAATCTCGATTCCGGCTCCTGTTGGCCCGATCCGCCTATCACCTGAAACTGATAAGCGTCGGTTGATTGCAATAGTGGCGCGTAGATACCCGTATTGTCGATTACGGCCACATTCTTCACACTCCCGTCATTAAGGGTGGAAAGCCATAGGGGGACTAATGACAAAGCCACCATCAACAACGGCATAAGGAGGGTAAGGATAATGAATGATTTTTTTCTTACCCTGGTAATATATTCTCTTTGGATGACTAAACCTAATCTGTTCATGCGCAATGGATATTCAATTGATTTTATTCCCTGTGGAAATTTAACTCATCGAAAACGAATGGGTTGTATTTTTATCTTGTGACGGTCCTGATGAATACATCGTTCATGGTGGGCAGTTCTTCATCGTAACTTACCACCTCATACCTGGCGAGGATCAATCTCACCAAATCGTTACTGCTGATATCACCCTGTTTTTGAATGCGCAGATCGATAAATTCATGGTAAGGTTCTTTCGACAAGAGAGTAAAAGAAGGGTGTTCCAGATCGAATTCATTGCCCATCAGCCGGAAACGGAAGATATTGGGACGATGTTCCTTGCGGATAGCAAACACTTTTCCCTGCAACACCACCTGAGACTGGTGGATAAGCGCGATATTATCACACAACTCCTCTACCGATTCCATATTGTGCGTGGAGAGGATGATGGTCTTTCCCTCATCCCTGAGCCGTAACACCTCCCTCTTCACGATATCCGCATTCACGGGGTCGAAACCACTGAAAGGTTCATCGAAAATCAACAGATCGGGATTGTGGATCACGGTGGAGATAAACTGCACTTTCTGCTGCATCCCCTTCGATAGCTCCTCAACCTTACGGTTATACCAGCCCATGATGTCGAACCGTTTAAACCATATCATCAATTCACGATGGGCTTCTTTTTTAGATAATCCCCTCAGTTGCGCCAGATACATCGCCTGCTCCCCCACCTTCATCTTTTTGTACAAACCGCGTTCCTCGGGCAGATAACCGATCCTGTACACATCTTCGGCTTTTGAGGGACGGCCGTCGATCTTCACTTCGCCACTGTCAGGAGCGGTAATACGGGTAATGATACGGATCAGCGTGGTCTTTCCCGCTCCGTTCGGGCCTAACAACCCAAAGACAGTACCGCGGGGCACCTGAATACTCACATTATTCAACGCCAGATGATTGGCATACTGTTTTACTACATTCGCGGTTTCTAAATACATCTATTTTAATTTAATTACCAATTACCCATTATCGCGTGAAACGGACTATCGCGCAAAGTACAACTACCAGTAAAGCGACTATCGCGGGAAGCGCGCTATCTGCGAAGCTATATCGACGAGGCCACTATCATGCGAAGCGCAATGATCGCCGAAGGCGCTATCTGCGGAGCCAATCATTAATATCTCAATATAATCCTTTCTCCCAACTCTTTCGAGAGAATTTTCTTTATCTCCTGTAACTGCCGGAGCCGGACAATGAGAGAAAGAGAATCATCGGGATGGCTTTTCCGCATCTCCTCTTTTATCTCCTTGATCTGTTGCAGGACATAGGCATTTTTCAGTTCTGTCGTCGCGCGGGGCACATAGGAATTCAGCAGATTTTCCTCCAACAGCCGGGAATCTTTGTCATCGACTTCTTCTCCCAGTATCCTCGCATGGATCTTACTCAGATGATAGCGGTCACTCATCAACTCCGATGCCAGCTTGCTGATAACCGGATCGACATGCGACAGAAAATGACGGGCCGAATCGAAGTCCGTATCCTCCATATAGGCCACAGCCTCTTCAAAAATCCGTTTGTACAAGCCAGTGGTAAAGGTGATATTATCCCGTTCCAGGTCGAACTTTACAAATTCCGTCACACCCGGCCCCTCTTCTACCAACACATCCTCCTCGATGACCTCTCTGCCCTGTTTTCGTTTCTGTTTTTCAAACTTCCGGTAAATAGGCCTGTTACCATAGCGGACCACATAACGCAGTATCTCCTTTTCATATTTTTCGTAAGGACTTTTTAAAGAAACCTTGCTTTTTGTCTCTTCCCCGGGTATTGGCATCTCTTCCGGTTCACGCTCCGGCAACAAAACGGGCTCTTTCTCTTTTTGTTCCTTCTTCCGTTCGTAATGGCGGCGACGAATCTTATTGATCTCCGAGATCAGCACCCGCTCCTGTATATTCAACAATTGGGAGCATTCCTGAATATAAACAGAACGGGTGATGGTGTTAGGTATTAACGCGATACTATCCACCACACTCGATATCAATCCTGACCGCTTGACGGGATCATCTCCCACCTCTTTCAGCAACAGTTGTGTTTTAAAACGGATGAAATCGACCTCATTCTCCGCGATATATTGGTGAAAACCCTCCGCATTCTGCTTTCTTGCGAACGAATCGGGATCCTCTCCTTCGGGGAGAAGCACTACTTTCACATGCATGCCGTCTTCCAGCAGCAGGTCGATGCCTCTCAGCGCCGCCTTAATCCCCGCCGCATCACCGTCATAGAGGACAGTTATGTTCTCGGAGAAACGGTGTATCATACGGATCTGCCCGTAAGTAAGCGCCGTCCCGGAAGAGGACACCACATTTTCAATTCCCGCCTGATGCATCGAGATCACATCAGTATATCCTTCCACCAGAAAACATTTGTCCTGTTTTACTATGGCATTCTTGGCGAAATAAATGCCATAGAGTTCCCTGCTTTTGGAATAGATCTCACTTTCGGGGGAGTTCACATACTTCCCCGTATTCTCCACCTTCTTGAGGATGCGCCCGCCAAAAGCGACTACCTTTCCGGATAATGTATGGACAGGAAAAATCACCCTTCCCCGGAAACGGTCGTAAAGCGGCTGGTGGTCATTACCGGTGGACAATCCCGTTTTCAACAGGTAATCGCGTTTATATCCGGCTTTCCGCGCCTCGACCGAGAAAGCATCGCGTTGCTCCAGACTGTAACCAAGTTGGAATTTTTTCACGACATCGTCGCGGAATCCCCTTTCGCGGAAATAGGTGAGTCCGACGGCCTTCCCTTCGGGATGGGTATGAAGCATCTTCACAAAATAATCCCGGGCATACTCGTTGAGGATAAACATGCTCTCCCGATCGCTCTGGGCCTGCTTCTCCTCATCGGTGAACTCTTTTTCCACCACCTCGATATTGTACTTGCGGGCAAGATATTTCAGCGCTTCATAATAGGAAAGCTGCTCATGCTTCATCACAAAGTGGATAGGTGATCCCCCCTCGCCACAGGCAAAGCATTTGCAGATATTTTTGGCGGGAGAGACATAGAATGAGGGACTACGGTCGTCATGGAACGGGCACAAACCCACATAGTTCACCCCCCGGCGGCGGAGTGTGACAAAGTCGGACACGACATCTACAATCTGTGCCGCATCCTGAATACGTCCTATAGTTATCTGGTCGATCATTTGGCAGCACGAAAATACTAATTTTTCCTGTAAAAGAATGCTAATTACAAAAATAAAGCCCTATATTTGTAGAGTATTCAGTCTAACTCAAACACTATTAATATTACGAAGATGGATGTAATCGACTGGTCGAATTTATCATTCGGCTACATGAAAACCGACTATAACGTCCGTTGTCATTACCGCGACGGCAAATGGAGCGATCCCGAGCTGGAAACATCGGAATATATCAACCTTCATATGGCAGCTACCTGCCTGCATTACGGACAGGAAGTTTTTGAGGGATTAAAGGCCTTTCGCGGGAAAGACGGGAAGATCCGCATTTTCCGGATGAGGGAGAATGCACTCCGCCTGCAATCCTCTTGCCGCGGTATCATGATGGCGGAGCTGCCGGTAGAACGGTTTGAAGAGATGGTGCTGTTAGCCGTGAAGAAGAACGAACGTTTTGTACCTCCTTACCAGAGTGGGGCATCATTGTATATCCGTCCGCTGCTGATTGGCACCAGTGCCCAGGTAGGGGTAAAACCGGCCAAAGAATATACTTTCCTGATTTTTGTCACACCGGTAGGTCCTTACTTCAAAGAAGGTTTCAAACCTACCCCTATGGTCATCATGCGTGAATACGACCGTGCTGCTCCCCTCGGCACAGGGACTTACAAGGTGGGCGGAAATTATGCCGCCAGCCTGCGGTCGGGTGAGAAAGCACACGAAATGGGTTATTCCGCCGTACTTTATCTCGATGCAAGGGAAAAGAAATATATCGACGAGTGTGGCCCGGCCAACTTCTTCGGGATCAGGGACAACACCTATATCACCCCGAAATCGGAATCCATCCTGCCTTCCATCACCAATAAGAGCCTGATGCAACTGGCAGAAGAGATCGGAATGAAAGTGGAGCGTCGCCCGGTATTGGAAGAGGAACTTGCCACCTTCGAGGAAGCGGGTGCCTGCGGCACGGCTGCCGTGATCAGTCCCATTTTACGGATTGACGATTTGAGTGAGAACAGAAGTTACCATTTTTCCAAAGACGGCAAAGCAGGGCCGATCTGCGAAAAATTATACCATAAACTACGTGCCATTCAATATGGCGACGAACCGGACAAGTACGGATGGGTAACAGTGGTGGAGTGATTTACCCACCCCTGCGCACACGGATCACACTTATTCCGGAAAGATAACCCGGTTTGATAGAAAAATTTTTGGATGACTGTGATTTATAATCACCCCCGACACGAAACTTGCGTTCAATTTCGTATCCCATACGCGTTAAATATAGGAGAGTTATAACAAAAAGATGGGATAGTGTTGAGTGTATGAGAATGCAAAAAAATAACTATGCCTTTAAGATCCCGTAATCACTACGAAAAAATAAAAACATAGTTAAGATTTTGGTTGGATTAGAAAATCAATGCGCGTAATTCTATTTTCAATGAATCCGGAATAAAAGTAGGGAATTATTCTCCATGGGCGATCACATTGGCAAAACGATCGGACTATTCGTGGAAAAATTCCACATCTGTGCCTTTATCCCATTTTTTCACTCTCAGTGCAGGTAGGGCCCCCTTTTGAATAACAGGGTTTATTTCCTATGATTATTTTATTGTTTTATTTCGGCATATGGAACCTTTGATGTGCAAAATATTCACTAAAGTTAGATATTTGAGTCGCATTCGCTCCTCGATTTTCAATTCCTCGCTATGGCATAGTCCAAACAAGTTTGTCCTTTGCTCATTTAGCTTAACGGAAATATTCATTCCCTTCGGGTGTTTAATGATTATTTAAAGAGGTCGGTTTCCTATGAGTATTCTCATTGATATATTTTCTCAGGTCTTTTTCGTATAGTTTGCCCACAGGTATATTCATTTCGTTGGTGAGTATTATGTGCTTTCTTTCAATATATTTTATCGAAGAGATATTCACAATAAAAGATCGATGCACACGAAGAAACAAGTCTGACGGTAATGTCTGCTGATACGATTTTAGGCTGCCGAGCGTCATGATCGGCTTTTTATCTTCGAGGAATATACGTACATATTCACTTCGGCTTTCGATAAAAATTATCTCTTCGAGGTTTATGGCCATTGTCTTATATTCCGACCGGACAAAGATGATATGCCTGCCGCCCTTTCCCTCTTTTATCCCCTGCATTAACAGGTATTGCCGATACACCCTCTCCGCTGAACGTAAAAAGTCCTGGTAATCGATCGGTTTTAGAAGATAATCCGTGGCGTCCACTTTAAATCCATCCAACGCATATTCGGAATGGGCGGTAGTGAACACAACCAATGGTTTTTGATTCATGCTCCGGACAAATTCCAACCCGTTGAGTCCCGGCATCTCTATATCCACAAATATCGCATCGGCTTTGTTCCCTGAAAGCCATTTCTGTGCGACCAGCGCGTTGGGGAATGATCCTGCCAGTTCAAGAAAATCGGTATCAACTATATATCTTGACAGCTGCTGGAGTGCCAGAGGTTCATCGTCTATCGCTATGCATCTAACCTTCATGTTTTTACAGGTATATGGAGATTCGCCATAAACACTCCGTCGCCGCTGTATATTTCCAGACCATAGTTGTCCTCTCCGAAAAGCAGCTCCAGACGCTTTCTCAGGTTATCTAATCCCATCCCCCTTACTGATGCGGAATCCGGAGGATCGGTGGGTAAAGTATTTGCAACGGAATAAAAAAGATGTTCATCTTCAATCGTCATCCGTGAATGGATACATGATTTACCGCTTATATTAATTCCATGCTTGAAAGCATTTTCTATCAATGTAATTAGAAGCAGAGGCGGTATCCGAGCATGAAGCATATCCTGCGGATATACGGAAGTGATCTCCACATCTTCTGTATATCGTATCCGCATGAGCGCTATGTAATTTTCTATGAACTCTATTTCTTTTTCCAGCGTGATAAAAGATTTTTCCGCCTCATACAACACATATCGCATCAGTTTAGACAATTCCACCACCGTCCGCTTTGCTTTTTTGCCGTCAATGTCTATCAGCGCATGAATATTATTGAGCGTATTCATGAAAAAATGGGGGTTTATCTGGGCTTTCAGATAGTTCAGCTCATTACGCAGATTCCGTCTTTCCAGTTCATCGAGTTGTTTGGCATCGTTCATGGATTTAAAAAGGAGGCGTATGGCGATGTTAAATCCCGCGACCAACATCGCCATCAATAATCCGTTCAGGTATGGCCCCCATTTTTTAGGAAACAGCATGAGCGGGGGGCCTTTTTTCCGATCCCGGGGTGGCGGATCCATAAAGGGTGATGGTTTTATCCTCTCCTCGTGAGGAGATGTTTTCCCTTCATATGGAGATATCGTTTCACCCTGATCGGGTCTTTTTTCCTCTCGGGAATAATCTCCATTGTTTTCCCTGGATAGCTGTTCTTTCTTTGGGTGTGGGCCGGGATACGGACTGTCTGTTATAAGCGGCCTGGCGATAAACAGAAGAAGAATCGATAAGAGTAGCAAACCGCTATATAACAAATGTCTTCTCCGGAACAGGAGTCTGGGGATCAGCAGATAGTTGTTCAGGAGAAAGAGCAGGACAAAAGGCAGCAACCTTTCCCAATATTTTCCCACTTCGTCCCAATGAATAGTCCCCTCAAAACTATAACCGGCCAAAGGTATGATAAACATGACAAGCCATATAAAAGCATATATCAGGTTTTCGAGTATATATTGTTTCTGCTTGATCATTTGTTGCCCTGCGCCGGTTTAAATATAGATACCGCCGTTATGCAAAGATAAACATAACAGCGGTATTACCTGTTTAGTCATCAATATATTAACAAAACCTCTTATGGGCGTCCGATAGATGTGCCTACGGTACTGACCGAACCCGCGGCTGAACCGGTGGTGAAAGTTCCGGCCGATGTACCTTTGGTATAGGTTGCCCCGGTATAGAAGCCATGAAAATCAGTGCCGCCCGATATGGTGCCTCCGGTGTAAATCGTGTATCCTGTATTGGCGGCGAGGGACGGACTGCTGAAAAGCATCGTCATTCGTGAAGAATAGGTTTTCGGCAGCTTGAATGTTAAAACCTCCTGTCCGCCCGAAGTGCTTTCTATCCTTATGTACTGGATATTGGATGAGGAAGAATTGAAAACCAGTGAACGTTGGGTGCAATAAGCCGCCGTAGGGGTGCTGGTGGCGCCACCGATACCGATAAGGGTGCCTCCGGTAATGGTAAAGCGGCTGTTATCGCAATCAAATCCTCCCTCGGGTTGGGAAGCTCCGGCCGCCACGATGACACCGCCGGTTACGGTGAGCGTGCCGTTCGAGTCGATAGCGTCGTTGGTTGCGCTGTTACAGTATATATTTCCTCCGTCTACCTGTATATGCGTGGAGGCATTGATCGCGTCATCATACGCTTCGATATCTATTTCTCCCCCGGTGATGGTCAATATGGCTTTGCTTTCCAATCCTTCGGCCTCGGTTTTGGATGTGCGTATCTTGATATTACCCCCGTTAATTGTGAGGTTCCCGTCACTTTTTATCGCCTTGGCGGCGGTATCGTGGCTGCGGTTGTAAACGTACTGGTCGCCGGTGGTGGTAACCGTCACAGTTCCACCATTGATGATCAGCGTGCCGTCGACATTGATCCCTTTACCGCCTTTTCCTGTACTCAACAGGGTAAGTGTTCCCTCTTCCATAAGGAAATTGCCATCGCACTTGATACCTGCGGCTGAAGAAATATCCTGTTCGTCTGTATCCCAGATAGCATCACCTGCACTGTTCACAGTAATATCCCCTTTGCGGATTGTGATGTCTCCCGCGGGCTTGATCCCTTTCGACGCTGCACCATACGTGGTTATCTCGACCTTCCCGGTGGATTCGATTTCCACATTGTATTTCGTCTTTATGGCATGGCCTTTCTCTCCGGTGGTGATAATGCTTATGTCCCCTGCGGTAATTGAAACCGGCTCCGTTTTACTCTCACTCTCTATTCCGTCGCCCACAGAGCGTATCGTCAGGGTGCCCCCGGAAATAGTTATCTCGTCGTTCGTATGGATCCCGTCACTTGCAGCTTCCTTAATATTGATAGTTCCTGCTGTGATTGTCAACGCGCCGTCGGTGCAAAGTCCATGTTTGTTCTTGCCGCGTATTTCGAGAGCGCCGTTCCCGCCAATCTCGACGTTACCCTCGCTGAAGAAGGTCGCTTTCATATCCTCCCCGTCTGTGTAGGTGTATGTTGATCCGTCGATAAGACGATTGTTGGTGTTGTCCACAAGGGTAACCGTGCCTTTCTTCTTGTTTTGAATGTTTATCGCGGCGCCATTCGGATTGGTTATCCCGACGCCGTTCAATACAAGTCCGAACTTTTTTTCGCCATATATCTTCACAGAACCGTCAGCAATTATTCCGGAAAGTACGTAGTTTAATTCTAATTCGGTAATCGCTGAAGTAATGACAATATGCCCATTGTTGTTCTCCACAGTCACTCCGTTATTCTCAAAAGGGTTGGTAACCGAAGCGCCATTTGAAGAGAATGCAATCAAAACAGCATTCTCATAATGAATGCTTTGGGAGTTGGCATTGAGATCATCGTCATCCGTATCACCGGGATCATCGGCTATTTCAGGATCCGGGTCAGTCTGTTGCGTTTCCTCCAGTTCAGATTCTGTAAAGTCATCCTTACTGCAAGCGTACATCATCGCTATGCCAAGAATCAGGCATATAATCAGTAAATTCTTCTTCATATCACGTTGTTGTTTAATAGTGACTCAACTTTCGCAAGTGGTATGATTGCGACTCAAACTGACATGCGAAACTTGAATAGTGATTTTTCGACGCAAATATAATAACAACATGATGTTTGCCATAAAGTAATCAACTAACGGCGCTTTTTTGTCAACGAATGGAGGGATGTATATGCAAAAACATCGCCTTATTGGACTATATTTGTAATTCAAAATGAATACAAACAGATAGACCAGGAATGGATTTTACCCAACTACGAACAAAGCTCGACAGATCCGGCAAAAAGGCTGTCTACCTCCAGATCGCAGATCAGATCATCGGCTATATCAAAAAAGGGGTGCTGAAAGTCGGGGAAACGATGCCCGGCACACGCCAACTGGCGACGGAATTGTCTGTCAACAGGAACACCGTCGTCCTGGCGTTTGATATTCTTATCAGTGAAGGGTGGCTTATTTCGGAAGAACGAAAGAAAACCCGTGTATCAGATAAAATCCAACTGTATCAGGCTGCAGAGAAGAAACACGTCCGGCTTGAAACGACCGAAATTTTCAGCAATGACCTGATCTTTTTCGATGATGGATTACCCGATACCACCTGCACACCGGTCGAAGAGCTGGCAAGAGCCTATCGCCGTATTTTCAGCCGCAAGGCGCAATGGCAGATAATGAATCTGGCGAGTGAATTCGGCGATGAGAAATTCCGGGAGACAATATCGAATATGCTCAACCAAAACAGGGGCATGCAGACTTGTGTTCCGGAAATCTGCGTCACACGAGGCAGTCAGATGGCTCTGTTCCTCACGGCCCACAGCCTGCTCCAAAAAGGGGATATCGTTCTGGTGGAGAATCCCGGTTATAGTCCGGCCTGGCGTACCTTCCAACATGCCGGAGCAACATTGGTACCCATCGATGTCGACGATGAGGGTGTCAATGTGGCTATGATCGAGAAATATCTGAAAACAAAAGCGGTAAAGGCTGTCTATCTGACTCCCCACCATCAGTATCCGACGACGGTAACCCTCAGCCTGTCACGCCGACTACAACTTATCGGCTTATCCAACAAATATGACTTTACCATCATCGAAGACGATTACGACAATGAGTTCCACTTCGATCAACGTCCCGTGATGCCTCTTTCCGCCTTCGAAGGGATACAGCACTATGTCTATATAGGCACATTAAGCAAATTAATCGCGCCCGCCATAAGGATAGGCTATATTGTCAGCACACCCGATTTTATCGTCCGGATCGGGAAACTGCGCAAGATTGTGGATTTACAGGGCGATGCCATTATGGAGCAGTCCATTTTAGACCTGATGCTCTCCGGTGATATCCGCAGACACCAGAAGCGGATGCACAGTTATTATCGGGTGAAGAGGGATTTCTTCACATCCCTCTTGGAGAATTATCTTAAAGAGAAAGTCACCTACAAAAAACCGGATGGCGGACTGGCCTTCTGGTTGACACCGGCGAAGGATGTCGATTTTTTTCGGATAAAGGAAAAAGTAAACGCGGAGTTGATCAGCTTTTATACCCCGGACAGGTTTAGTTATGAGCAACCCATCCAGGGTCTACGGATCGGATACGCATCTCTTTCCAAAACCAATCTGGAGAAAGGAATACGTATTCTCAGCAAGTATTTGTAGCCCTTTTGGACCTTCGATCGGGAACTATTCTACCCTATCTATCAGCCAATATCTGAACCCATATCAGCGTTTCGATTCATTCCAGTAGTAACTGTCGGGATACATTCTCTGTCCAAAGATGGCGGTACCGACCCGCACAATGGTCGCACCTTCTTCAATGGCTATCTCCAGATCGCCGCTCATGCCCATCGACAACTCCCTCATTTCCACATTGGGGATATCCTCCTCTATGACCTGTTGCCGGATATTCTTGAGTAACCGGAAACATCTTCTCACCTTTTCCTCCTCGGCACTGAATAGCCCGATGGTCATCAATCCCCTGATTGCAAGCGTGTCATACTTTGCGACTTCCCTGATAAACGGAATGGCATCCGCCGGATCTATGCCAAACTTGCTCTCTTCGAACGAGCTGTTCACCTGCACCAGGATATCCATCGACCGACCTTCAAATTGCAGCCTCTGATCCAATTTCCGGGCTAAATCGAGTCTGTCCACCGATTCGATGCAAGTCACATATTTCAATGCATCCTTGATCTTATTGGTCTGCAAATGGCCTATAAAGTGACTTTCATAATTGTAGGTACGCAATACCTCGTATTTCCCCTTTAATTCCTGCACTTTATTCTCACCCACCAGCCTCTCTCCACATTCCAGTGCAAACGCGATCCTTTCGGCCGGAACGGTTTTCGTCGCCAGTAATAACCTCACATCGCCCGCATGTCGGTTCGCTTTTTTGCAAGCCGCCTCCATCCTTTGATGGATGATTGATAAGTTTGTCCTGATATTATCCATAGCTTATCGGACGGGGAGAGTGGTCAGACCCTCCACCAATTATAATAGTTATGTTCAATGTCCTGTTCAAATTCACATTTGGGATATAGATGGTTGCCAATAATATTTGTCTTTTGGGTTTCCAGCAGCAATCCGCAAGCATCGGTCTCATCGCAGAATTGCTTGCTCCGGTCGATAAGCGCCACTGCCAATCCGAACCCGCGATAGGCCGGATCAACAAACAGGTCGCTCAACAGCCATTGCCGTTTTAACGACTTATAATGATACAACGGGTATAGGTGCGCGAATCCCACATACTTATCGTCCTGTTTTATCAGAAACGCAACCGTGTCATTATTGTTTATCCGTTCCTTGAGAAATGCTTTCCCTTTCTCCAAATCGGACGGTTGCTCGTAGAATATCCGGTAATCATTGAATAATTCAGCGAACTGGTCTAAATGCGCTAACGTAGCTACTTCAATTTGTGGCATAATGCATTCTTTTGAGTTGAAATTATTTTGTTTCGATAACGCCACAAAAGTACAACCCAATTGGACTGTGTGCATGGTACAGAATAAAGATAAATAGGTAGGCCAGATAATCATGGTCCTGCATCCTTCCCGGAGCGGAAGAGTCAGACCTCAAGAAGGCGGCATCTTTGAGATCGACATCCTACAACAATGATCAGGTGAATGAAGTAGAGCATGGGCTTGTAATTATTCAGATCGTTGGATTCAAAAACCTTTACCTTTGTGCATCGGTCAGGGGTCTCCTTCCGGGCTACGCCCTCCAGTCAACCCCTGACCGGGATAAGACCTGGAAAGACAACACAAAGTAGGGATAACGACAATAAGTCAACATACACCAGTAATGCTGGGGGAGCTGATCTGTAATATAAGCCAACACTCGGACGGCAAATATGGCTATATTTTTTCTCAATGCTTGCCGAAAAAAGAGAAAAGTATAAATATTTGCATCGCAGATGACGGAATATCTGTATTTGGTAGTTACCTCAAGGCAGGAAGGTATTTGGATATAATCGATAGCAATGAAATGGAAGCATTACGCCTCGCAAACGAGGGATATTCCACCAAGGACCTGCCAGAGAGTGAAAATAGGGGATTCGGTATTTCCCCTACAAAAAGGATGCTTGTTGAAGGATTAAAAGGGGATTTCTTTATGCTCTCCGGTGGCGCCTTCCATCGAAACGATGTGAATGGAAGTGATTATGTAAAGTTACCCGACATGATGAATTGGATGGGTACAATCGTCTTAATGAGGATTCCGATTGATGTTCCTCAAAACTTTAATTACATGGAATATGTTATAAGATAAAACAGCAAGGTTATGAAAAAGATTATAAAAATAGCGGAGTTGATAGGTTCAGATATTCGCTCCCGACAAAATGCCGATCATATACGCAACAGTATGGGTAATTTTAGTGGTGTTGTTGAACTCGATTTTAATGGCGTTGAATTTATTTCCCGTTCTTTTGCAGATGAAGTGTATACCATAGTCAAAGAGAAGGAGGATAATGTTGTATTAAGAAACATGGAAGGTATTGTTGGTTCAATGATGTCGGTTGTTTCTGACAGCCGTACTCATAAAAGGGTTCGGAAAACTGAAAATGCCAATATGAAAGAATTTTCCGATATGGAAAGCCTATCGGCTTACTTGTCTACTTTCTGACATTTGGAACAGCAAATGCATTTATAAAAGGTGTAAAATATAAGTCTTCACCTCATAATTAAAAAGCCCGGTTTTTCCGGGTTTTTTAATTTGTTCAAAGAAATAATTTTGTTGCAAGGCTGATAAAGAAACTAGACTGGAGACACACTGAATGTAACACTACCGGTCAAAAATCTATCTTTTACCCTTATTGTGTTCCCATAGTGTCCCCAATAAAGAAAAGCACTTATCATAAAAAACTGATAAGTGCCTTATTTAGAAAGTGATCCGAGCGGGATTCGAACCCACGACCCACAGCTTAGAAGGCTGTTGCTCTATCCAGCTGAGCTACCGGACCCTCCTTTGCGGTTGCAAAAATAACGCAATTCTCAGAATAAAAAAAATTTATGAATCGCTAATTCATAAGGTGAATTGAAATCACAAAAAAAGCGGCTTCGGCCGCTTTTTCCATATTAAGTATAGACATTACAAGATACCCTGCCCCATCATCGCTTTGGCCACTTTCATGAAACCGGCGATATTGGCGCCTTTCACGTAGTTAACATAACCGTCGCCTTCTTTACCGTATTTCACGCAATTTTCGTGGATATTGGCCATGATCCATCTCAGTTTTTCATCGACTTGCTCCGCCGACCAACTGTAGCGTTCTGAGTTTTGTGTCATTTCCAATCCCGACACCGACACTCCGCCGGCATTCGCCGCCTTACCCGGGGCATATAATATTTTATTCGACTGGAAAACCGCGATGGCTTCAGGAGTGCTCGGCATGTTCGCTCCTTCGGAAACAGCGATCACGCCGTTCTTTACAAGCGTTTCGGCATCCGTCTGGTCGATCTCGTTCTGGGTGGCCGAAGGTAATGCGATATCCCCTTTTTCTGCCCACGGACGTGCTCCGGGAACATACTTGCAACCATATTCTTCCGCATATTCGCGGATGCGTCCCCGGTAGAGATTCTTCAACTCCATCACAAATTCCAGCTTCTCTTTCGTGATGCCATCGGGATCATGGATATAACCATCGGAATCGGACAAGGTGACGGGAATAGCTCCCAATTCCAGCAGTTTCTCGCAGGTATATTGGGCCACGTTACCCGATCCGGAAACCAAACATTTTTTCCCTTTGATATCGATATTCCGGGTTTTCAACATCTCCAGCAGGAAATAGACATTACCGTAGCCCGTGGCTTCGGGACGAATGAGCGACCCGCCAAATTCACGCCCCTTGCCGGTAAAGGTGCCGGTGAATTCTTCGGCCAGCTTCTTGTACTTACCGAACATATAACCCACCTCACGGCCTCCCACGCCGATATCGCCGGCAGGCACATCGGTATTAGGGCCGATCACGCGCCACAGACCTTCCACAAAAGCCTGGCAGAAACGCATCACTTCACCGTCGGACTTGCCCCGCGGTGAAAAGTCGGACCCCCCCTTGGCCCCTCCCATCGGCAGCGTTGTAAGCGCATTTTTGAACGTTTGTTCAAAAGCAAGAAATTTCAGAATTGAAGGCGATACCGAAGCGTGAAAACGAATGCCCCCTTTATACGGGCCAATGGCATTGTTATGCTGTACCCGGTAACCCATGTTGGTCTGCACATTGCCCTTGTCATCAATCCATGTGACACGGAAAGAATGGATCTTATCGGGGATAACCAACCGTTCGATCAGGTTTGCTTTTTCAAACTCGGGATGCTCGTTGTATACATCCTCAATGGATTCCACTACTTCTTCCACGGCCTGGTGATATTCCGGCTCGTTGGGAAAACGCCTTTTTAGAAGATCTAAAACTTCTGAAGATTTCATACGTCAATATTAATTTTTTACACTAAGGTCGTATGGAACTCGCTTTAATCATGTACCTTGTGTAAGAATGATTCTCCTGCTCGTTTCATACGTCAATATTAATTTTTTACACTAAGGTCGTATGAAAAGCCCTCCGGCATATGCAGATAAACCGGGACAGCCTCACAATCATCACGATCCCGGTGCCAATCAATTAGAATCCGGGTTCATGAAAAAACCTCATAACCAAATAATATTATTAAATAAGCACTTTGAAATGCAAAGGTAGAAATAAATTTCTAAAACAAAAATATTTCCTGTTTTTTTATTAAATATGTTAGTAAAACAGCTATTTTTTTAGATTTCTGTAAACAGGAATAAAAACAATTGCCCCCGACATCAGAATCGAGATAACAGTGAACGGGGTTAGTGTTGCATATAGAAGTATATAGACAACCAGTACAATCCAAAGGATAATAATAAATGCAGCCTGTGTTTGAGAGAGTTTCTTTCTTGCCATATTTTTAAAAATAGTTCTCACAAAGTTAAGAACTCGTACAACTCAGGCAAAACATTGTACTTTAAAATTTGGACTACCTGTTAATCAGTCCGCAAACTTTTTGACATAATGCGAACCCTCATTATTCACAAGGGGAAGAAATCGCCATTATTCATTACCGGATCATCGAAAACTATACGGTTCTCAAAGAAGGATGGATGAAAGAGGGATACAGATTCCAGAGCGAAACCGATACCTCCGTATCGGTGAATTAAAGGATACGATGTGGATTAGCCTCTAAACCTGGAAAAGTCAGTGACGGTCGGTGGTATGCGGCTCTGATACCGACTTGGCGTATTGTACCTTGAAGTTACGGTGGGACTTCATCAGATTGCTCGACTGCAGGGTGATGATTTTCGATTCATTGACCAGGTTCAGGAAAAGGATGCTGCTCCTGGTAGTCGACTCTCCCGCTTTCACCCGTTTAATCTGACGTTTGGTCAATTTGGGATTCAAATCCAAGATGGTTTCCCGCATATTCACTATCTGACTAAATTGGCTGTAATCTCCTGATTTTTCCATCTCACCATATTTTATAAAGGCTTCGGAAAGGATTTTATAAACGACTTTCAGGTCTTCTATCTGTTCTTTCGAAAAGGCAGTGTGATTATTGTCGATATACCGGAAAGTCGTCTCAGTGATTGCTTTCAACGATTTGGTAATTTCATAGGAGTAACCTATCAACTGCACATACTCCTGTTCAAGATCCAGCGCATTGAGTTGTATGCTTTCCAGTGTAGGCACTATTTCATAATCCCGTTTATCCTTGAATCTCCCATACAACTCACAGGCATCACCCATCGCTTTCCTTACAATCTTCCTATCCTCCCCTTCCAGAGCTTCCAATATACACTTATAAATAAAAAGTGTTTTGTCCAGCATGAGGTGCACTTCATTATTACATGAAACGACCAGTTGTTGTTCGCTGGAAAGTATTTGCTGATGCTGTAACTCTTTGGACTTCCGTTTATAATGCAACTTGCCCGATTTAAACAGGATAAAAGCGACCAGAAACACCATTATCACTACGGCAATCTTACCAGCCCACATCAGGAACAATCCCACGATCATGGAGGCAGTGAAAGCCGCCAACGCGGTCAGTAGCCAGCCCGCTACCACCGTAAGGACCCCGTTAATCCGGTACACGGCGCTTTCCCGCCCCCAGGCCCGGTCGGCCAGGGAGCTTCCCATTGCCACCATAAAAGTAACATAAGTGGTGGACAAGGGTAATTTCAACGATGTCCCGAGCGAGATCAACAAAGTCGCAATAGTAATATTGACGGATGCTCGTATCAAATCGAAAGAGGCTTTGTCTTCCAGTTCTACCGGTTCGAATCGTTTGTTAATGAAATTTTTTGCCGAGGCAGGTATTATCTTACTGACCGATTTACTAAAATGGAGACTGCTCCTCACCATGTGGCGTGAAAGAGGTGATGAGGAGAATCGCTCCACTCCGTCTCCTTTCCGGGCAAGATTTACTTCTGTTTCGGTGACAGACCGGGATTTTTTGGACAACCAGAGCGCCAGCACCATGATCACTCCGGCAGCCAGCAACCACCAGATATTGGCGACGACCGGCTCTGACAACCGGCCCATATGGAGTTGATTGATATCACCTCCCGAAGCAGTAACCTGCTGTGCTATACGGAATGAATCGTAGCCGGCCATAAATACACCGATAAAATTCACCAAATCGTTTCCGGCAAATGCCATTGCCAAAGCAGCCGTTCCGACAAGCACGATCACTTTCAGTATCTTGATGCGAAAAAGATGTTGAAACACAGCCATCGCCAGAGTCCATCCTATTAAAGTGTAGAGAAGGGCTGTTCCCATGTGGTGCTTTAAATAATCCAGCATGTCGGCGCTCACCAACACGCTTCCTTTCAGCCCTTTAAAAATTGCAAAATAGGTGATAGCCGTGAGAGCGATTCCACCCCATATGGCACCCAGGTACTTAAAAGGCTTGCTGTAGTTGAAAGAGAATATCAACCGGGATATATACATGATGACGCAACCGACCACGAATGCGATAGCGATGGAAATAAATATACCTCCAATGATGGCCAGGGCTTTCCCGCTGTTGATGAATTCCCCGAGATGCTCACCCGACCCTGAAGTCCAGATAGTGAAAAAAGCCACAGCCACTGCCGATCCGAGCAGTTCAAATACAAGTGAGACGGTAGTAGAGGTAGGCAATCCGAACGTGTTGAATAGATCAAGAAGAATAACGTCCGTAAGCATCACAGCGAGCAACAGCATCATAATCGCCGGAAATGTAAATTTTTCCGGGTAAAAGACACCGCTACGGGCAATTTCCATCATCCCGCTAGAGAACAGCGTGCCAATCATTACTCCCATGGAAGCGACGGTAAGGATTATCCACAGGGGAGCTACTTTTGATCCGATACTCGAATTAAGAAAATTGACCGCATCGTTTGCCACTCCCACAACGAGGTCTAATGTGGCAAGGCCTAACAAGATTATTACAATGATTAAATACACAGGATCCATGCAGTACCCAATTAATTTGGCCACAAAGGTCTCTTATAAATGTTACAAAATGGTTACGATACGATTACAATATTGTTAAGATTGCAGCTGTAATCCTAAGCTATATAACTAAAGTCAGCCCTTCGGTTGGACACATTTCCCCAGAAGTACTTGCAAAAGTCTGATTAATTATCTGTGAACCGGATTTGTCATGCAACAAGACCATACAGAAAAAGGGTAAATCACATTGTGAAATACCCCTACATAAGAAAATTCCGTTTTCCGGGTTGTCTCCTCCGGTTATCTTTTCTGCTTATGTTTTTTCTTTTTCTTCCCTTCGAAAGATTCAAAGAATTGCTTCTTCCCCTTTTGCGGCCTGTTTTCATCCCGAGAGACTTCAACCACCAGTCTCCTGTCTTCGATATACATCCCCTTGAAGGTTTTCACCACTTTCGGGGCAAGTTCTTCCGGTATTTCGAAAAAGGAGAAATTCTTCATCAGGTCGATCCTGCCTACCGGCACTTTCCCTTTCACATGGTCATTGATAAAACCCATCAGGGTGGCGGGATTCACTCCGTCCATTTTCCCTATGTTGATAAAGAGACGGGCATACCCTTTTTCAGGTTGAACTACTCCGTTGTGCTGGCGTCTGCCCCCTCTCTCCGAATGTGCGTCCTCTCTCCGGCCCTTGGATGATCTCTCTTCCGGTTCATAGATCTCCTCCGCCTGACGGTAATATTCAATCAGACGATTGAATTCAAGCGAAACCACCCGTTTGATGATATCCTCTTTTTCAAGCCACTCCAATTTGCGGAAAATTGAGGGTAACAACCGGTCGATCTCCTCTTCGTTGACCTTCACTTTCTCAATCTTATCCACGAAATTGAACAATTGCTTTTCACAAATAAGGTCTCCTTTGGGGATACTCCGTTTTTCAAATTGTTTATTGATCAGTTTTTCGATCTGTCCGATCTTTCCTTTTTCTTTTATATGGATGATGGAGATTGAGGTTCCCGTCTTCCCGGCACGACCGGTTCTGCCGCTACGGTGGGTATATACCTCGTAATCATCGGGCAATCCATAATTAATGATATGGGTTACGTCATCCACATCCAATCCCCGCGCAGCGACGTCGGTAGCCACCAATATCTGGAGATTGTGGTTCCTGTACTTGCTCATCACATAATCGCGTTGCACCTGAGACAAGTCGCCATGCAATGCATCGGCATCATATCCGTCCTGCATGAGTTTGTCGGCAATCTCCTGGGTCTCTTTTCTGGTGCGGCAAAACACAATTCCGTATATATTGGGATAATAATCCACAATCCTTTTCAACGCCAGATATTTATCTTTGGCATGCACCATATAATAGAGATGCCTCACGTTTTGGGCGCCCTCATTTTTCCTACCGATGGTGATCTCAACCGGATCACTCATATATTTACGGGTGATCTTCTCTATCTCCTTCGGCATTGTGGCCGAGAAGAGCAGCATAGAACGACTTTCAGGCACACTCGAAAGTATCTCATCAATACTTTCCGAAAAACCCATGTTCAACATCTCGTCGGCTTCATCCAGCACAATGGTATGAACATGTTTCAATGAGACGGTTTTTCGGTTAATCAGGTCGATAAGCCGGCCCGGGGTTGCCACGATGATGTGAACCCCTCTCTTTAATGTCCGTATCTGGCTTTCGATACTTGATCCGCCATATACAGGAAGTATTTTCAAATCTTCCACATAAGTGGAAAAGTCGGTAAGGTCTCCTGCTATTTGCAGGCATAACTCCCTGGTGGGGCAAAGGATCACCGTTTGTGGTGATAACAGTGAAATATCTGTTTTCTGGATGACGGGAATGCCAAACGCCGCCGTCTTGCCTGTGCCGGTCTGTGCCAGGGCAATAATGTCTCTCTTATGGGAAAGTAATTGCGGGATCACTTCCGCCTGTACCGGCATAGGATTTTCAAATCCCAATTCCGTAATAGCTTGGCGGATCTCCGGAATAACTCCCAATTCTTCAAATGTACTCATTTTATAATATTTTTTAGCGTGATGGGTATTGATACTTCTCTTTACCCCATAACAACATTAAAGAAGAGAGAGAATTCAATGACAACCTATGATTTATGATTCTAGTGACGATAATAACCCCGTTCCCCGAAAAAGCCGGTTAAAATTATCCTTTCTTTAAAATCGGGTGCAAAGGTATGAAAATAAATTGAATAAATAAATATCAAAATTGGTAAAGCAAGTATTTCCGCAGTAAATTTTTCTTCCCTGAGGTTACGCGGAGTTCTTTTTCAAGGTAATTGTCCATCGAACCATATTTCTGATTAATATAGTCGATAACATAATTCAGATATGCCTTGTTGACGGAAAGCATAGCCGTTACTGCTTCCTGCATGGGTTCAGGGAGATTCCGCGCGTCTATTTTTGCTTTTGCCGGATCAATTTCAATATTTGAAAGCATGTAATCCTCCTCTAATGTACTGTGTGGAACACCCAAAGCGTGGAGTATAAAATATGAAGCCAATCCCACACCATCCTTGCCCAAGGATTCTGTCAAAAGAACAGGATAATTACTGTCGTTAGTCAGTACATCGAACATTTCACCAAATTGTGGCTTGTGATTTTCCACGATATCCACATACGATTCCTGTACATAGCGGATCGCATCACTCCTGTCGAAATGAGCATTTTTTATTTGTTCATCCAGTTTTTCAGCATCCATCGGGCTGAGAGGTAACGCTATTTTCCGGATGGAAGGATGAAGGAGCAACGGATATTTTTTCGCTGTCCTCTCGGATCTGAAATCAATGACCGTTTTAATATTCAACCTGCGTATCCTCTCCTGATCATATAGAGTGGCATCGCTCAAATTGGCCGATCTGTAGATTTCTCCCCATTTTATCTGTCGGTTATCTGTAGTGAAATATCCACCAATATCCCTGAAATTTTTAATATTATTCATTTCTATGATTCTATTGGCAACCACACCCGAATAGACACCCGCAGTACGAAGTATAAAATATTCCCTCAATCCCGAACCGGTGGGGCTTACTCTTAGTACCTGATCGGTAATTTTCTTAGAGGCAAGGGGTGTAAAACTGGTAAGGGAACTGTCGGTGAGGGAAGAATAAATATCTATGTCTCCCTCCTGGTCAGGACTTACCTCCCATTTCAATAAAAAATCCCCTTCCCTGTCTTTTTCAACGACAGAAGTAATTTTTACTGTTGACATACAGGAATACCCTGACACAAAAAGTAAAAACAGATAAGATATAGAATACAGTCTTTTCACCTCTTCTTCTACAAATAGTACAGACGAACAAATATAGCGAAAGCCGGGAGACCAGCTAAACCTGCTTAAGCTGCTCCGAGGCGCACCCTATATTATACAAATATACAAAAAACTTTATTCCAAAATAAAAACAACCGGCTCAGATTAACAATATATAATTATTCGTTTTTCTTTTTAATACTTAATTTTTAGATATTTGAATCCCTGATTTTTATAGCGATTCATCTAAAGTGTGGAATAAAATAATCATCACATCGTTCAATCAACAAATCAACAATTCACCAAATCAAACCGTCTGTTGATAACTTGTGCAATAACTGTAGATAGAAATTGATAAAATAATTTGCAAAAGAGAAAAAACCGACCCTTTATAAAAAATTCCGACTTTCCCTCGAAAAGATATTTTTTTTATTGGAAAGATTTCAGCCACTTTTCAACAGGGAAAATGAAACCAAAAAGAAATAAATTATTAACTTTGCCCTTTGTAAACAGTTTATGATAACATTTGTAATTATCACGTATACAGATAGAAAAAATATATATTTTTGTTGATAAGTTATGATAACATAGATCCAAAGTTTAATAACATTGTTTGTTGCTTTTCTATGTGAAAATCATCAACAGTTTCAACAGCCAATCATCACTATCATACATTTTTTTAATTTAAAAATATATATAAATATAAATTCGGTTGAAAGGTTTGTATGCCGTAACAGGGGAAAATAAATAGCCGTATGACAAAAGAAGAACTTGTTGTGAATATAAAGTTGCTGAAGAAGGAAAAGAACGCTATTATATTGGCGCACTACTATCAGGAACCGGCAATACAGGATATTGCTGATTTTGTGGGGGACAGTCTTGCATTGGCACAATGGGCTGCTAAAACTTCGGCAGATATCATCGTATTGTGCGGCGTACACTTTATGGGCGAGACGGCTAAGATACTAAGTCCGGAAAAACGGGTTTTTATTCCCGATCTGGAAGCCGGTTGCTCGCTCGCTGAAAGTTGTCCGTCCAAACCCTTTGAAGAATTCGTAAATGCGCATCCCGACCACACGGTCATCTCTTATGTAAATACGACAGCGGCTGTAAAAGCGCTTACAGATATCGTGGTGACTTCCACCAATGCCAAACAGATTGTGGAGTCGCTTCCGGAAGATGAAAAGATAATCTTTGGTCCGGATAAGAATCTGGGTGATTATATCAATAAGCTGACCGGTAGGAGTATGATTTTATGGGATGGGGTGTGTCATGTACACGCGCAATTTTCCCTCGAAAGAATACTGGAATTGAAGGGGGAATATCCCAATGCGTTGTTGCTGGCACATCCCGAATGTCCAAAATATCTGTTGGAAATAGCTGATCATGTGGGATCTACCTCCTCCCTTTTAAAATATGCTACCCAATCTGACAACCCACAATTTATAGTGGCTACCGAAGCGGGAATTTTACACCAGATGCGGAATGACAATCCGGACAAGGAATTTATTCCTGCTCCGCCCGAGGATTCAACCTGTGCCTGTAACGAGTGTTTCTATATGAAGATGAACACATTGGAAAAACTGTATCTCTGTCTGAAAAATGAAAAACCTGAAATTATAGTGGATGAAGAGGTAAGGATTAAAGCGGTGAAACCTATCGAACGGATGCTGGAGATATCGGCGAAGTATGGTTTGTAACCCTTTTTTTGTACCTTTGCACCCGCAACCGAAAAAACATTTTCGTCAAGCAATATGAATTTCGGCTTTGCCTCCGGTCTTGTGTCTTGGTTCTTAGCTCTTGTCTTTTGGCGAAGCGCTTTTAAAGTCTTAATAAAATGGCTCTGCAATGTGGTATTGTGGGACTTCCCAATGTGGGGAAATCCACCCTTTTCAATTGTTTGTCGAATGCGAAAGCGCAGGCGGCGAATTTCCCGTTTTGTACTATAGAACCCAATGTGGGGGTCATTACTGTTCCCGATGAACGGCTCAATAAACTGGCGGAATTGATCCATCCCCAAAAGATTGTACCTACAACTGTCGAGATCGTCGATATTGCCGGATTGGTAAAAGGCGCCAGTAAAGGTGAAGGTTTGGGAAATAAATTTCTGGCCAATATCCGTGAAACAGATGCCATATTGCATGTATTGCGTTGTTTTGACGATGAAAATGTGACCCATGTCGATGGAAGTGTGGATCCGGTACGTGATAAAGAGATCATTGATGCCGAGTTGCAGCTGAAAGACCTGGAAACGATTGAAGCCCGTATCAATAAGGTAGAGAAACAGGCTAAAACGGGAGGAGACAAAGATGCCAGACTTGCTTTCGAAGTTTATGCAAAGATCCGGGAGGCATTATCACAGGGTGAGTCGGCGCGTACGGTCACTTTCGATACAAAAGACGAAAACAGGATTGCACGCGAACTTTTCCTGTTGACGGCAAAACCTGTGTTATATGTCTGCAATGTGGATGAAGCGAGTGCCGTGACCGGCAATCCATACGTGGAAGCAGTCCGCGAAGCAATAAAAAACGAGAAAGCGGATATATTGGTAGTTGCGGCAAAGATCGAATCCGAAATAGCCGAGTTCGACACCTACGAAGAGCGTGAAATGTTCCTGAATGAAATCGGATTGGAAGAATCGGGTGTGAGCCGCCTGATCAAAGCCGCATATAACCTGTTGGACTTGCAAACATTCCTGACAGCGGGCGTGCAGGAAGTACGCGCGTGGACTTTCCAGAAAGGTTGGAAGGCGCCGCAGTGCGCGGGAGTGATCCATACCGATTTTGAGAAAGGATTTATCAGGGCTGAAGTGATCAAATATGAGGATTTTATCCGTTATGGTTCAGAAAATGCCGTGAAGGAAGCAGGGAAAATGAGTGTGGAAGGAAAAGAATATATCGTGCAGGACGGGGATATTATGCACTTCAGGTTCAATGTGTGACGTATTGAATGCGTGGCACAGTCTATGAACTTTTTTATAGTTGCTATCTTATCTCTTTAAGTTGACTGAGCATTTCTCATAAAAATACCACTTTCCCAATCTACTTCTTATCCCATATTAACGATATTTTTATTTAGAATTGACATAAATAGCATGGTAGGGCATAAATATGTTATAAAACATAAGAAATAATTTTTAATTAATCGATTAACTCTATACTTTTGCGTTAAGTTACGTTATAAATGTCTATAGAGAGTGGAAAAAGTTTCCTTAAAGGTAATAGCGAAAGAGTTAGGAGTATCTGCAGCAACCGTGTCGCTTGTTTTGAACGGAAAGAACAAGAACGGCAGGGTAAGTGAGGAAATGTCAAAAAAAATCATAGATAAAGCGGCTGAGTTGCATTATATCCCCAATAGCCTGGCCAAAGGTTTAAAAATGGGCCATTCAAAGTCGATCGGATTAATAGTCGCTGATATTTCGAACGTGTTTTTTGGCACGTTGGCTCTCCATATTCAGAATTATGCCGAGAAAGGAGGATACACGGTGATTATTGGTAATACCAATGAAAAATTGGAGGAGATGGAAAAGATGATCACTTTTCTTAATTCCCGGCAGGTGGATGGTTTAATCATCACTCCTGCTGAGGGAAGTGAGTTTTTGATAGAATCGGTTTTGAAAGGTAAGAAACCGTTGGTTTTGGTAGACAGGGGATTTCCGGATTTAAACGTTCCTTCTGTGTTGATCAACAATTATGAAATATGTTATCGTTCCACAAAGCAGTTGATCGACCAGGGATTCAAAAATCCGGCATTCATTACTTACAGACAGGACCAGTTTCATACCAACGAACGAAAACGGGGATTCATTGAGGCAATGAAAGACGCAGGTCTTTTTACTCCGGATCATGTGAAGGAGGTAAGTTATCCATATTTGAATGAAGATATGGATAAGGCGATTTCACAATTATTGAAATGTGAAAAAAAAGTAGATGCCATTTTCTTCGCTACCAATACTATCTCCATGGCGGGGGTGAAATCGTTGTTCAAACGGGGAATGCTTATTCAAAAAGATATTCAGGTAATGTGTTTTGATGAAACTGATGCTATTGATTTGTTCCCCTTTAGGGTACCCTTCATTAAACAACCTATCAAAGAAATGGCTAAAACTGCATTGGAACTGCTCATTGATCAGATAGAGAAGAAGGAGGTTACCAACAAAAAACTCTTCTTGGAAGCAGAATTGATTACATGAAATTTTTTCCATATTTAGTTAAACGTTTAATTTAAATCTCTGTTAAATGGTTTTTGTATAGGAGAAAATAATTATGATAAGTGTGAGGACAGGAGTTAAACGTTTAATTCTGTCATTTATATATAGTATCCACAGTTCGCTGTTTTTTGCTCAAAAATGCTTATAACTGATTGATTATTAATAGTAAATACACTTTTTAGAAAAAATATGACAATTGACCGGTTATGAGGTCATTAAATAGAAAATTACCGAACTATTTAGAAGCTGTTTTGAATTTTTTCATCGATTGTTTTTTAGCCATTTTTTGATGGATTTGGATTTTCATTGATTGAAATGTGGCGGGCCACTTAAAAGAAATGAAAGTTCAAAGGCGCGAAAAAGGGCAAAAAACAATATGAAACCGACATGTTTAAAATAATCATTAAATACCCGAAGGGAATGATTATTTTGAACATCGAAGGTTCCATATACCGAAATAAAAAAATAAAATAATCATATGAAAGAGTGGAAAAATAAGCGTGAAATAATTACTCGTAAAATTCAAAACAGTTTCTAACAGTATAAAAAAAGTAAACCAAATTGTATGCAACAAAATTATCCTAAGATCGGAATTCGTCCTGTGATTGACGGACGACGCGGAGGTATCAGGGAATCTCTCGAAGATACCACTATGAATCTGGCGAAAAGTGTAGAAAAGTTATACCGTGAAAATCTTCGATACCCCGACGGTTCTCCGGTAGAATGTGTGATTGCCGACAGTTGTATCGGAGGGGTGAGAGAAGCAGCTTTATGTGCTGAAAAGTTTGAAAAAGAGAACGTAGGACTTTCTTTGTCGGTTACTCCTTGTTGGTGTTATGGATCGGAGACCATTGACATGAATCCTAATATACCGAAAGCGATTTGGGGATTCAACGGTACGGAGCGCCCCGGCGCGGTTTATCTTTCGGCTGCGCTGGCGGTTCATAATCAAAAGGGACTGCCTGCATTCGGTATTTACGGAAGGGAAGTACAGGATATGAACGACCCGTCGATTCCGGCCGATGTACAGGAGAAACTGCTTCGCTTTGCGAAGGCGGGACTTGCCGTGGCTATCATGCGGGGGAAATCATACCTCTCCATCGGTTCCGTCTCGATGGGGATCGGTGGCTCTATGACCAATCCCGATTTCTTGCAGGAGTACCTCGGGATGCGTACCGAATTTGTGGATGCCAGTGAAATACTTCGCCGCATTCAACTGGGTATCTATGATCATGATGAATTCGCCAAAGCGATGCAGTGGACAAAAGAGCACTGTATGACTCGTGAGGGAGAGGATTTTAATCCTGAACATCTGAAGCACAGCCGGGAACAGAAAGATAAAGACTGGGAGTTCGTGGTGAAGATGACACTGATTATGCGTGACCTGATGATTGGAAATCCGGTACTGGACACTATGGGATATGGTGAAGAAGCCCTCGGCCACAATGCCATAGCGGGAGGTTTCCAGGGGCAACGGCAGTGGACCGATTTTCTGCCCGATGGTGATTTTTCGGAAGCGATCCTCAATTCTTCATTCGACTGGAACGGGATCCGGAAACCATTTACTTTTGCTACTGAGGATGATCACCTTAACGGTATCAGTATGTTATTCAACCAACTACTTACCAATACTTCCCAGATCTTTGCCGATGTACGTACCTACTGGAGTCCCGAAGCGATAGAACGGGTAAGCGGATGGAAACCGGAAGGAATACTGAAAGATGGTGCGATCCACCTCATCAATTCCGGTTCATGCACCCTTGACGGTACCGGTCAGCAGTCGGACGAAAACGGCAATCCTGTGATGAAACCTTTCTGGGAGATCAGTGAGGAAGAGGTGGAAAAGATGCTCAATACCACTACCTGGTATCCTGCATCGCTTGAGTATATGCGTGGAGGAGGATATTCTTCACAATTTCTTACCAGGGCAGGTATGCCGGTGACCATGTGCCGCCTGAACCTGATCAAGGGGTTGGGGCCTGTATTACAGATTGCTGAAGGATGGACAGCTACCTTTCCTGAAGAAGTTTTCGACATCATCAACAAACGAACCGACAAGACATGGCCGTCTACCTTCTTCGTACCGCGCATCACCGGTAAAGGCCGCTTTACAGATATCTATTCGGTGATGAACTATTGGGGTGCAAATCATGGTGCTATCAGTTATGGACATATCGGTGCCGACCTGATCACACTGGCTTCGGCGCTTTCTATTCCGGTGAATATGCACAATGTGGATGATGAAAATATCTTCCGTCCGGATGCATGGTCCGCATTCGGTTCTGATAACGAAGGGGCGGATTACCGTGCCTGTGCTGCTTACGGACCGTTGTATAGATAGAGAACCAAGAGCCAGGAATCAGGAACCAGGACGTTCAGATGCAAAATATTCAGACTCAAAAGTAAAATAATGAGGTGAATATGTGAAACAGGACGAAGTGGATCAAAGATTCCGGTTTATCGGAATAATAATAAACCAAATAAAACAGATACAATGGAGAGAATTAACTTTAAAATGCTGAAATTAAGCACCCTTATTTTGGGAATTATGCTTTCATTACCCCTCTTTTCCCAAACAGAGTCGATGGGGGAGATGTTTGAACTGGCAAAATTGAAGTCGGGCATGAAAAACAGGAGGATATCCAGTACCGATCCCACAGGAGGAAACCGGGACCATCTGGAACCGTTCAAGCCCGGTGAAAAACGAACTATTGCGGAGATAAAAGGAACAGGTGTGATCAACCATATCTGGATTACCATTGCTCCTCCGCCCGGTGAATTAAGCAGGAACGATATCATTATCAGGATGTATTGGGACGGGAACGATTATCCCTCGGTGGAATCACCTATCGGGCCTTTCTTTGGACAGGGATGGGACGAGCGGTATAATTACGCTTCACTCCCCTTGTCGGCAGGACCTGAGAACGGAACAGGACTGAGCAGTTATTTTGCGATGCCCTTCGAGAAAGGAGCAAGAATAGAAATTGAGAATCAGACCGATAAGACGATCAATGCTTTCTATTTTTATGTAGATTATCTGGAGATGGCGGAACTTCCCGAGGGAATGGGCCGTTTTCACGCCTGGTATAATCACAGCCTATCCAAAGCCCTGCCTGAAGGAGAAACTGAATGGGCGCTGACAGGTGAATGGAAGCCCAATACCCGGTTAGACCGGAACTATGTTTTTATCGAAACCAAAGGGAAAGGGCATTTTGTAGGAATCAATTATTACGTCCACTCTCCTACCCCCATGTGGTACGGCGAGGGAGATGATATGTGGTTTATCGACGGGGAGAAGACTCCTTCTTTGATCGGCACCGGTACGGAAGATTTCTTCAACACCTCCTGGTGTCCCAAAGAGCCGTTCTCACATCCCCATTTCGGTTATCCCAGGGTGAATAACGATATAGGCTGGCTGGGAAGAACCCATGTGTACCGGTTTTTTATCGATGACCCCATTTTCTTTGAAACAGAAGTGAAAGGAACCATTGAAACAGGCCATAACAACAATCTCACCCTTGATCTGGCCACTGTGGCTTACTGGTATCAGGACAGTGCGGTAAAATTGCCTCCGGCGCCATCTAAGGAAGCACGTAAACCCAAGCCTTTTATCAACCATATGGATATGCACCGCTGGAGAGATGCCTGGCGGAAAGCGAAAGGAAATGACCCGCAATTGTGGGGGAATGAGTGATCAATCAATAAATTTAGTCATATGAAACCGACATGTTTAAAATAATCATTAAACACCCGAAGGGAATGATTATTTTGAACATCAAAGGTTCCATATACCGAAATAAAAAAATAAAATAATCATATGAAAAATTTTATAAGTAAACTCGCTTTGGTTTGTCTGTTTCTGGGATTCACTCTCTATACCTTTGCAGCCCAGACACCCAACGAGATACAACAGGCTAAAACCATCAGAGGAGTTGTTACAGAACAAAATACCAATGACCCCTTGCCGGGAACAAGTGTATATGTGAAAGGTACAACTGTTGGTACTATCACCGATATGGATGGTAGATACCAGCTAAACGTGCCTTCAGAGGATGCGGTACTGGTTTTTTCCTTTATCGGAAAGAGGACAGTGGAACAATCCGTGAGAGGAGCGACGGTAATTGATGTGGTGATGGAAGATGATGCTACCATGCTGGAAGAATTGGTTTATACAGGCTATATGACACAAAGGAAAGCTGATCTTACCGGATCTGTTTCCATGGCGACGAGCAGTGATATCATCAAAAATCCTTCGGCCAATGCGATGAAAGCCTTGCAGGGAAAACTTTCCGGGGTCCATATTACAACAAACGGGGGAAATCCTGCTGAAGATGTGAATATTCAGATTAGAGGGCTCTCTTCCCTTTCAGGTGGAGTAAAACCGTTGATCGTATTGGATGGGATGCCCACGGAGAATCTCAACCTTAGGGATATTAATTCCGGAGATATAGAATCGATTCAGATATTGAAAGACGCTGCTTCAGCCAGTATATACGGTGCACGCGCATCAGGGGGCGTAATTTTGATTCAAACCAAAAAAGGGAAAGAAGGTGCAATATCCGTTGAATACAACGGAAGTGTTTCATTCAGTTCCGTTGTGAACAAACCCCGGTTGATGAATGCTGAAGAGTACGGAATAGCTGCTTTCAGAGCGCAGGCATATGACGAGAAAGTGTATGGCGTATCCATGTCATTACCCACTACCTATGATTTTACCTGGCACAGAAATGACAACGGATTGGCAGTGCTCGACGGGGTGAAACCGGAGGAATGGCTCAATCCGGAACAGACTGTCAGAGGCTCGGATACCGACTGGATGGACGAAATCTTCCGTACCGCGATGATGACAAACCATCAGGTGACCGTTTCTCAAGGAACAGATCGGTCAAAGAGCCTGTTTTCATTGGGTTATTATAACAATGAAGGTACGCAAATTCATACCTTTTTCAGACAATACTCGGTACGTGCCAACACGGAATACGCTTTATTGAATAACCGGTTGAAAATCGGTGAGAATATCGCGTTGACCTATTTGCAATACAGGAATTCGAACGAAACCCGTTGGGCAATGATCAATCCTCCTGCCGGGCCGGTTTACGACATCAATGGTAACTGGGCGGGAGCTCCCGGCTTTGATGATTTTACCAATCCGGTACGTCTATTGACAATGAATAAAGACAATATCAATAATTACGTGAAAATAATCGGTAATATTTTCCTTGACCTTGATATCTGGAAAGGAATATCAGCCCGTACCCAGTTTGGGGTAGATTACGGTAATGCCTATAACAGGGCGGTCGATGGCATCTGGTCTGAGACCGGCGGAAGAAACAGCGACGGGGAAAATTATGTAGGAAGCTACCAGTCGCATCCATTGAGTTATGTATGGACCAATACCCTTTCCTATTCGCTGAATACCGGAAGACATTCATTGGATGCGGTGGCGGGTACCGAATTTACCCGATTTGTACAGGAAGGATTTTCGGCCAGAAGGGAAGGGATATACCTTGAAGACAGGGATTTTGCCCATATCGGTGTGACTACCGGTACAAAATATTCATTGGGGAGTTCGGCAGATGAATACGTCTATTTATCACTCTTTGGAAAAGTAAATTATGCCCTTGACTCAAAGTATCTCCTTTCATTTACATTACGACGAGATGGGTCATCACTCTTTGGTGCGAACAACCGGTATGGAATTTTTCCTGCAGTTTCGGCCGGATGGAGAATCAACAACGAACCCTTTATGGCTGACGTGGAAGCTGTATCTGATCTGAAGCTTCGTGCAAGCTGGGGAGCCAACGGAAATGTGCAGGGATTGCCGCGTGGATATACTTCCACACCTTTTACAACCGATTATTTTGGTACATCCTATCCGATAGAAGGTAATGAAAGCGGACCGCTTTGGTCTGGTTACCGGAGAACCTGGCTTGGAAATCCGAATCTGAAGTGGGAAACGACAAAACAGACTGATATTGCAGTCGATTTTGGTTTTCTGAATCAACGCCTGTTCGGTTCGTTAAGCTATTATTTTAAAAAGACAAACGATGTGTTGGTACAGGTTCCTTATATTGCCGCTATGGGTGAAGGAGGAGAGCCGTGGATCAATGGCGCCAATATGAATAATCAGGGTGTTGAATTCGAGATTACTTACAGAAACGATCCAACCGCTGAGTTTCAATATGCCATAACGGCCAATATCGGTTCTTACAGGACAAAACTGGTAGAACTTCCCGAAAATGTGGTCAACAGGTATCCGGGTGACGGTATGCATGATTTTGTCTTAGGCAGAACGCCTAATATCCTTTATGGAATGGTGGCCGATGGCATCTTCAAAACCCAGGAAGAGGTGGATAACCATGCCGAGCAGACAGGAAAGGCCATCGGAAGGATCCGTTATAAGGACCTGGATGGGAATGGGGTCGTTGATGAATTGTATGACCGTACTTTTATAGGAATTACCGATCCTGACTTTTTCGGGGGAATCACCTTTGACCTCGGTTATAAGAATTTTGATATGAATATCTTTTTCCAGGGTGTATACGGTAATAAGGTAAATAATATCTGGAAACAGGAAAGTGATCTTTGGAATATCTCCGTTCCCGCTGGAAAGAATCATGAAAAAAGAATACTGGATGCATGGTATTTCGATAATCCCGATTCCGATATTCCGGCTATGTCCAATTCAAATCCAAATAGCGAGCAGCGGTTTTCCTCCTATTTTGTTGAAGACGGCTCCTATCTGAAGTTGAGAAATATAGAACTGGGTTACACCTTCCCGAAACAGCTTACGAATGCGATGATGATGCAACACCTTCGGATTTATGCTTCTGCACGTAATGTACTTACGCTGAAAAAAGGATGGGGAAAAGACAGATATACCAGTTTTGATCCTGAAATGCCGGGGTACGGTTATCTGACACCATTCACCATGGCTTTTGGAGTTAATGTAACATTCTAAATTTATAGATTATGAAACGATTAAAATATATCTTTTTGCTCGTCACCTTCCTTGTTACGGCAAATAACTGCTCCGATCTTTTGGAAGTGAATCCTAAACAGGTACTGGATGAGGGATTACTGAATTCTCCGGAAGATATGGAAGGTTTTGTGACAGCAGCTTATGCAAGGATTACCGATATACCATCCTGGGATTCTCCTTTTTCTCCCTGGTGGTCCGGCTCTATGCGGTCTGACGACTCATATAAGGGTGGTGGTGGCGTCTGGGACGGCGGTGACGGATGGGGTTTTATGGAAACCTTTGTGAATCTGACTGCCAATGGTTGGCCGATTGATTATCCGTGGTATGTTTCCTATCAGATTATCCAGCGTAGCAACACCGCAATACAGAAACTGAATAACATCTCCGAGGAGGATTATCCTTTAAAGAGTGTGAGAATAGGGGAGATGAAATTTATCAGGGCTTTTGTTCATTTCAGGTTGAAACAGTTTTTCAAATATATACCTTATATCGATGAAAATGTAGTGGGTAGTTCGGCTGAGTTTGAAGCGATTCCCAACAGAGATTCCAGTTTTCCGAACGACCAGTATCTCTGGGAACGGATATTGAGTGATTTTAAAGATGCCGAAGAGGCGTTGCCCGATGTGCAACCGGAGAAAGGAAGGGTAGATAAAAATGCAGCCACAGCAATGGTGGCCAGAACCCTGATGTTCATGGCATATGAGCAGAACGACAGGCATCAGGTGGTTAATATCAATAAAGACCGGCTCTCGGAGGCGTTGGTTTACCTGAACAAGCTGACCGATCAGGAAGGCGGTAAAGTAGACCTTTGTCAGGATTTCGGGGAAAACTTTATTCATACTTCCGATAATAATACCAAAGAGTCGATCTGGGAAATTCAATATTCTATTGATGATGGCAGCTCTACCGGAGGAAAAATCAATCGTGGGGAAGGATTGAATCACCCCTGGAACTGGGCAGGATTCCAATGTTGCGGATTCCATCATATCAGTTATAATATGGGGAATGCCTTTAAGACAGGTCCTGACGGATTGCCGCTGTTTGATGACTACAATAATGACAGTTACGGAAATTATATCAAGAATACGGATGGAAGTGATAATATAGCACTTGTTGAAGCGGGAAATCCGGACTATTTTAATAAGTACAATTGGGATCCCCGTTTCAGCCATACGGCCGGTGTGCCCGGACATCCGTGGAAATACGATCCTGATCTGATTTTTGAAAGCAGGGGAATAAGGAACGGAGCTGAATATGGTTGGTTGAAATCAGTGAAAGAATTACCCCATCCCGGTTGTGATTGTCTCTTGTATGACGGATGGCAATTCAATTCGATGAACAAGCGGATGATCCGTTACGATGAAGTCCTGCTCTGGAAAGCAGAAGTATTGATTCAACTGGACAGATGGAATGAGGCATTAATTCCTGTCAATAAAGTGCGTGAACGGGCTGCTAACAGCACTGGTTGGTTGATCAAGGCCGATGGTACACCGGTAATGAACTATCATGTGGAGGTCTATAAACCAGGTGAGAACTGTGTATGGGATAAGGATTTTGCCTGGAAAGCAATGCAATGGGAAAACCGCCTGGAAATGGCCGGAGAAGGACGCCGTTTCTTCGATCTGCAACGTTGGGGTGTCCTGGAAGAGGTCATGAATAACTATTTTACCGTGGAAAAGACACGATTCTCATGGATGGCAAATGCCCGCTTCACTTCCGGACGGGACGAGTTTTTCCCGATTCCGCAAAATCAGATGAAATGGGCCAAAGGTAACTATACACAAAACCCCGGATATTGATGCCGGAAATAAAATCTATGGTTATGAGAAAAATAGGAAAACTGATTATTGTAGCACTGATCTTAGTACTGTTTACAGGGTGCTAC
Organism: Proteiniphilum sp. X52; assembly: GCF_003712195.1. Classification (GTDB taxonomy): domain Bacteria; phylum Bacteroidota; class Bacteroidia; order Bacteroidales; family Dysgonomonadaceae; genus Proteiniphilum. The sequence continues at coordinate 233,097 of NZ_RDSD01000002.1, forward strand.
GACAGAGATATTATTGACAGGAAAGATTTTAATCATTCCTTACCTAAAGTAGAGAATCTGTCTTATACGCTGGAAGGAAATGTGGTTAGACTGTCATGGCAGATACCCGGCAATATCCCTCAGGACTTCAATCGACCGCTGGAAGCAAGTATTCAGGTGGTGGAGGATGATATTTACAGACAGAGAATCTCCGTATTCGATGAGGTCAACTCTGCACAGATTACAATAGATCCGAATAAAGAGTACCGGTTTATTGTCAAATTGCTGGGTTTTCTGACTCCCGAAGCAAAAGAAGAAGGGTTTACCGACAGGGTCTTTTCTGAAGGTGTAATAATTAAAATTGAATGACAACTATGATACCATAAGTAGTGGGGGTGTACCGAAAGCGAGGTGCATGTCTTTAGTCACACCGCTTAGCGGTACACCCTTTTCTCTTTGTTTACGGAGAATTGAATAAATAGCATTTAGCCGAAAAAATGTATGAGCCCGGAAAAAAATAGAAATTATTGTTTACTTATAGCCTTTGCTGTCATTACGATAATTATATCGTCCTGTAGCAAAAAAGAAGGCACTGATCAGCCTTATATTCCGCTTGATGAGATCTCGTCAGCCGAAACCGATCTCATACCCGACAAGGAGACAAAAACTGTTTCCACTTTTCTCCAGTTTAAAAAGCTTGACAATATTGATTATCTGATCATGAATAAGAGTGGGGGAGAAAGTTATTCGGAGAAGATCAGCCGCGGAGACCTCTCTTCCTCTTATCTTTTCACATACAAGGTGAGAGCTTCCGATCCTGATTTTTTCAGGTTGATACTGAAAGCTGTTTATCTGGATGGAAATATCTCAAAAGAAATTTCACTGAATGTAGATAACCGGTGGGGCTTTTTTATCCGTGATGTGAGCCGGATAGCACGGGTCACCGGTGCCCGGGTATCCGGAGAGACATTCCCCAGTCCCAATAATACATTAAACTGGAATGTGGGTGGGACCGACCTGGGCATTGTCTGGGAAATGGAACCGGGTAAATATGGGATATTCTTTGGGGATACTTTCGGTCGGGATTTTAAACCGAACCCCACCAATCCCGGACCCAATGGAGGTAGTTGGAGAAGTAACGTGCTGGCTTTTTCAGAAGATAAAAACCTGGATGACGGGTTGACCTTCAGCAGCATGGCGACCGATGCCAGGGGAGATGCCCGTGAAATTATATATGGCGGGAAGGACGCTTCGGGTAATGGCGACTGGACCTCTATTCCCACAGCAGCCATTCGCGCCAATGGGGCTGATTATGTCCATTACTTCAATATGAGGAACTGGACCGGCTGGATCACTAATTTTTCGGGAATGTACAAGTCGACCGATGACGGACTGACATGGGAGAAGTGTGAAGGAGTTACCTTCTCCTCCAATAGTCCCTTTGGACAAGGTGGATATTTTAAGAAAGAGGGATATGTATATATGGTCGGCACCCAAACCGGGCGGGACAGCAAAGCGGCTCTTGCCCGGTTTCGTGAAACTGATATTGAGAACCGGGATCAATATGAATATTGGAACGGCTCTTCCGGGCAATGGATCAAAGGAGATGAAAACTTGGCAACCGTCATTATAGATGATAAGGTGGGTGAGTTGTCGTTCATTTATAGCGAGACATTTAACAAGTGGTTCATTGCTTATTTCAATGGCGACAGGTATAATATCACCATGCGTACAGCGGAGCAGATTACCGGCCCCTGGAGTGAACCGTATGAGCTGGCCGCGGGAAAGGATTATGCGCAATTATACGGATCTTATTTTCATCCCCTGTCTGTAAACGGCGACAACCTCTATTTCCTGATGTCGATGTGGATGCCGTACAATGTTTTTTTGATGAAAGCCGAAATAGCAGATATGGGTAGCTTTCAGGATTGAAGAATAGTACAAACGATTATTTAGAAAACAGAGATATGCGACAGTTACTACTTTCTTTATTTTTACTGATAATCACCTTTTCGGATGCTCAGCAGAGTCTTTCGAATTGGAAGCGATTGACACCACCCGATACGGTTGGTACATGGATACAACCGGTACAGGGAAAACCGGCTATGCCGGTATGGGGCCATGCCAATGGTATAATTGTGGGATTGGCTCCGTTACCAGGCCCCCGAGGATTGATCCGGATTTACACTCCGTATCTGAATTATGGATTTCCTGAGGTGATGAATTTCATTGCTTTTGAGCCGATTCCGAGAGGGGCAGAAGAACGGGGGTATTCGGAACTTGAAAAGAGTAGTCTGGATAAGGATGAATGGGGAAAACGTTTTTGGAGCTCTGACGATGCTGCGGCTGTTTTACCCTTAAATGAGCAATACCCCGCAAGAGGGATAGTGGAAAAGATTGCTGACGGGAAATCTTTTACGATCCATTGTATGCAGCGTTAGTCTGGGATCCGATAGGATGTATTGATCCATAGAATTAAAAAAATGATGGCAAAAGAATTTATTTTTTAACATTAATACATTTATTTATTTAATCCATGCTTATGAAAATAAAAATGAAATGTTTCCTGTTTACTTTACTGTTATGTAGTATAGGAAATATCCTTTTAATGAATGCACAGTCTCAACGGCAGGTAACAGGTCGTGTGATGGATCCGAACGGTGAACTCCTTATCGGGGTGAATGTGATGGAGTCGGGTACCACTAACGGGACGGTTACCGACCTCAACGGGACGTATACCATTCAGGTGACATCGAAAAACCCGGTGTTGAAGCTTACCTATATCGGATTCAAAGAGAAAATGATAGAGGTGGGAAATAAGGGTATTGTGGACGTGTCGATGGAAGAAGATGTGGAAGCATTGGACGAGGTCGTGGTTGTGGGTTTCGGTTCACAGAAGAAAGCTTCTGTTGTAGGCTCGATTACCAACGTGGAACCGGGAAAACTGCAACTGACACCGAGCCGTTCGTTGAGTAACAACCTGGCCGGTATGGTGTCCGGGGTAATCGCAGTCCAACGCAGCGGTAACCCCTGGTTCAATAATTCCGATTTCTGGATCCGGGGGATCAGCACGTTTACCGGAAACGCCAACCCTATGGTGCTGGTGGATGGAATTGAAAGGTCAATTCATGATATTGATCCTGAAGAGATCGAGTCGTTTTCGGTACTGAAAGATGCGGCAGCCAGTGCCGTTTACGGTGTGCGCGGTGCAAATGGGGTAATTATGATCAATACCAAACGGGGGAAGATAGGTAAGCCACAAGTGGATGTTCGTTTCGAGCAGTCATATACCTCTCCCATCCGACTGCTCGATTACATCGGAAGTGTAAAGTACATTGAGCTGATGAATGAAATGAACGCCGAAAACGGGGAAGCTCCCTTTAAAACCGAGGCTGAACTGTTGAATTACAAATATCAAACCGACCCAGAGCTCTATCCCGATGTCAATTGGTGGAAGGTGATCGCGAAAGATAATGCACAACAAACCAAGGCAAATCTCAGTGTAAACGGAGGAACAGATATACTTCGCTACTCCTTAGTGATGGGATATTATACCGAGGATGGTATTTTACGCCGGGATACCAACCAAGAGTGGGACTCCTCCCTGAAAGTAAACCGGTATACCGCTCGCTCGAATGTGGATGTGAATGTCACTCCTTCCACTCTTTTGCGGGTAAATTTAGGCGGATTCCTGCAAACAAAAAATGCGCCTCCGGGAAATGAAGAGAGTAACTTCGGCATTTTTTTTCAGGCAATGCGGATTCCGCCATATATGCATCCCCCGGTTTATTCCGATGGAAGAATCCCACGGATTTTTGCTAAAGAAAACCCGTGGGCCTGGTCAACCCAACGCGGATTTGAGAAGATGAATCACAGTAAAATTGAAGCATTGACTTCGGTTGAACAAGACCTGAAATTTATCACGTCAGGATTAAAAGCAAAATTAACTTTTTCTTTTGATAAATATTCAGGGAACTCGGTCACCCGTGCTAAAACCCCTGATTACTATAATCCCGCAATAGGACGTGATGTAAACGGAAATCTTATTACTACCATTGCGCATCACGGAGAGCAATACTTGGGGCACAGTAAAGGTGCCGATTGGGGTGACCAGAGTATTTATTTGGAAGCGATGCTTTCTTACAACCGCACATTCGACGGTCTTCATGACATTAATTCCATGCTGTTGTATAACCAAAAGGATTACGACAGGGGAGATAAGCTTCCCTACCGGAACCAGGGGCTTGCCGGGAGATTTTCCTATACCTACGACCGTCGTTATGTGGGAGAATTCAATTTCGGTTACAACGGATCGGAAAACTTTGCCAAGGGTAAACGCTTCGGATTTTTCCCGGCAATGGCAGTCGGCTGGATCATTTCGCAGGAAAAATTCATGGAGCCCCTTCAAGACGTGATTTCCAACCTCAAAATCAGAGGCTCCATAGGGCAGGCGGGGAACAGTATCCTCGGCCGTGAGATATGGGATCATCGGTTTGCCTATATTTCTACCATTGTGGATACAGGGAAATATTGGTGGGGGCCGGAAGGCAACACATACCGCCTCGGACGTGCCGAAGGTGATGTAGGAGTGGCGGATCTTACTTGGGAAACCGTAACGAAGAGGAACATAGGCCTTGAAGTGGGATTATGGAATAATACGGTCAACTATACGGTCGACGTGTTTAAAGAAAGCCGAAGGGATATATTTATGGAGCGGCGTAATGTGTCCGGATCCGCTGGATTTAACCGGACTGTATGGGCTAACTTTGGTAAGGTGGACAATCAGGGCACTGACATGTCCCTTACTATCAATAAACAAATTAACCAGGATTGGTTTGTGTCCGCCATTGCCAATTATACATACGCTCACAATAAGGTGATCGAGATCGACGAACCCATATCAAAAAAAGGTACGTACCGCTCGGTAACCGGAAAACCTGTCGGACAATTATACGGATTGATTGCGGAAGGATTGTTCACGGAGGATGATTTTGATGAAAACGGATACTTGAAAGAAGGGATTCCTCTGCAAAATTTCAGCGATATCAGGAATTTACGCCCCGGCGATATCAAATATAAAGACATGAACGGCGATGGTGAGATTACTTCGTTGGATGAGACAGCCATAGGAGGTACCCGTATCCCTGAAATTATCTATGGATTCGGGGCCAACGTGAAATACAGGGCATTCGATTTTGGTTTTTTCTTTCAGGGAGCCGGTAAGACCTACCAAATTCTGAGAGGGGAAAGTTGGCTTCCGGGCTCGGTTTCCGGTGCGGGCAATATCTTTTCCAATATCGATGACCGGTGGACTCCGGAAAATCCCAGTCAAGACGTATTTTGGCCTCGCTTGGGAAACAAAGCCGTCGCAAATAATGAACGCGCTTCTACGTGGTGGTTACGCGACATGAGTTTTTTACGCTTGAAAAATATTGAAATGGGATATAATTTTCCACGTGGATGGACAAATAAAATAGGCGTACGTGACTGTCGCTTCTTTGTAAGAGGTTCCAACCTGTTGACTTTTTCCAAATTCAAGTTGTGGGACCCGGAATTGGAAACAACGGACGGCTTAAAGTATCCTCAAATGAAATCAGTATCTTTAGGTCTAAGTATCAATTTCAATAATTAAAAGTAATAGGAATGAAACAAGCATATAAATTATTCATAAGCAAGAATATTTTAAAATCGATTTTTCATACTTATACTTTTGAAAATAAATATTTTAGTAATATGAAGAAAATATATATAGTATTATTTATTTCATTAATTATGAATGGAATAAGTTGTTCAGACTATTTGGATTATCAGCCGGACGATTTCCTTACCATGGATAAAGTCTTTTCCGATAAAATTCGTACGGAAGACTGGCTGGCAAGTGTCTATTCATCTGTTCCTAGCCCTATGTGGGGATATTATAAAGATCAGGGGTTCAATATTATGGGAGATGATATTACTATCCCACACGAATGGAGAGATTTCGGGTGGAAAAATGTGTATGATTACACCACTGCTAACTGGAATCCCAATTCCGGATGGAATCCCTACTATTGGGTTGAGTTGCCAAAACGTATCCGTACCGGGCTCGTTTTTTTGCAAAATGTGAGGATCATTCCGGAGGCCGGACTTACGCAGGAATACGTGGATCAGATGAAAAATGAGGTGCGGTTTCTTATTGCTTATTATTATTCGCTGATGATCGAATTGTATGGACCCATTCCTTTTGCTCCCGGAGTCATATATGATGTAAATGCTTCTACCGAAGAACTGATGATCGGTCAAACTCCTTATGACGAAATTGTCGATTGGATTGATCAGGAATTGAAAGGTATCTCAGAAAAACTCCCCGCGATATATTCCAATAGTAACGATTGGGGTCGTGTCACAAGCATTATGGCTCTTGCCGTCCGCGCACGCATGCTTTTGTTTGCCGCAAGCCCGCTTTTTAATGGTAATCCCGATTTGGCCGATTGGAAAAATGCGGATGGTGTAAACCTTTTTAAACCCGAATATGATGCGCAAAAGTGGATGCGTGCCGCAACAGCACATAAGGAATTGATCGATGCCGCCCATAAGGCTGGTTATGAATTATATAAGGAGTACAATTCCGACGGTTCCATAGATCCTTTTATGTCATATTACAATATGTCATTGAAAACCATCAATAGCGGGAATAAGGAAATTATTTTCGTCAGGCCTGTCGATGGCGGGGATATGAATTGGTGGCAGGCACACCATCTACCCAAAGGAATCAGGGGAAATGCGGCAATGGGTGTGACACAAGAGCTCGTGGATGCTTTCCACATGAAAAACGGTATCGTTCCTGTACTGGGATACAATCCCGACGGTTCGCCTATTATCGACCCTCAATCCGGGTACGTGGAAAAGGGTTTTTCTTCTCAAGCGGAAATGAGACATACGCAATGGCCCGGCGGGGGGCCGAGAAGTATGGCTGACAGAAATACCGGGATGAGTCCGGTGACGTTAGACGGTACTTATAACATGTACTGCAATCGCGAACCCCGTTTTTATGTTTCGGTCATTTTTAACGAAGAATGGCTGGGAGTGGCTAACCGAAGGGTCGATTTTCTGAAAGGAGGCGCAGACACGGGTCCCACTTTCGATAGTCCGCAAAACGGATATAACATCAGGAAAAGAATTAGTTTGGACGTCGATCCGTTAAATAACAAATATACCGCCAATCAGCCGGGAATTTTGTACCGCCTCGCCGAGGCCTACCTTGGATACGCCGAAGCAGTGAACGAGTCGCAAGGGCCCAATGAAGAGGTCTATAAGTATGTAAATATGGTGAGAGAACGTGCCGGAATCCCTAACTTGAAAGCGGGTTTAAGCAAAGAGGAGATGAGAAATGCCATTCAACACGAACGAAGAGTGGAATTCAATTGTGAAGGGATTCGCTTCAACGACGTACGCCGTTGGAAACAGGGGGAGAAATACCTCAATGTAAGTCTTTACGGAATGAATAAAAACGGTACGAAAAAAAGTGACGACTCAAGTGATCAGGCAGCCTTTTATAAACGTACCTTTTACAAAAACCGTTATTTTAACAAGAAGATGTATTTGTGGCCTGTTCCCCAGAGTCAAATGGATATCAACCCCAATTTAAGGCAGGCTCCCGGCTATTAATAATTCATTCTATACGCTTAATAAGATAGAAATTATGAAACAGATAAAAACATTTCTAACCATACTGCTCGTTTTGGCGTGCTGTATGTCTTGTAAAGATGATTTTTCGGTGGATCTATCCGACAGGGCTTTTGTCCGACTAAACAAAACGTCGGTTTCGATCACACCTGGAGAAAAATATATGATCAAGGCGATCGTCGATACGCTGTATGGAGCCAACAGGATCTTCAATTGGTCTGTTGCCGATGCAGGTGTTGCTTCCATCGAAGCATCAGACGATAGAACAGCTGTTATTACCGGACTGAGGGAGGGAAACACGGTCATCAAAATTGAATCGACCGACGGAAAGATTAGATATTTTTCCGACCTGTCGGTGTCAAAAGAAAGAGTGTTCAAAATTCTCGCTATAGGAAATAGTTTTTCGGAAGACGCGATCGAAAATTATTTGTACGATTTGGCAAAAGCAGCCGGCCACAAAGTGATGATCGCCAACCTTTACTTTGGGGGAAGGTCTCTCGAAACACACTGGGATAGAGCCGACAACGATCGAAACGACTATCAGTTGAGGGTTGTCGCTTCCGATGGTTCCCGAAACTCGTTCAATGATATCTCCATACGTCAGGCTGTCGAAAGGGAAAACTGGGATTATATCAGTTTTCAGGAGGTGAGCCAACTGTCCGGAAAGATTGAAGGATATCAGGAATTCCTGCCGAAACTGTCCAGTTATGTAAAGGCATTGACCTCCAATCCGGAAATCAAATGCATCTTGCACCAGACATGGGCGTATGCGCACGATTCGAACCACGACGGATTCTGGAATTATAACAGGGATCAGATGACCATGTTCAATGCGATTGTCGATGCGGTTTGGAAAGCCAAGGATTTAGCGAAAATGGATATGGTCGTCCCTTCCGGGACAGCTATTCAAAACGGCCGGACAAGTTATATAGGCGATAAATTTACTCGCGACGGATATCATTTGAATCTGAACATCGGTCGTTTTACTGCCGCATCTGCCTGGTTCGAGGCACTCTTTGGAGGAATCGCCGATAATAGTTTTATTCCTGCAACATTGAGCAAATACGATGCCGATCTCGCTAAGGCAGCGGCAAAAAAAGCGATCGAAAATCCAAAGGAAGTGACAGTCTTGGAAGCATTCAAATATCCCGCACCCAATGATTTCGTATTGGAACACCCCGTATATATCGATTTTGGTACGGTACCTTCCGAAGCTCCTTTCAATAATTTTGAGAAACCGGCGGATGTTAAATTAAGCAATTTGGCAGATGATAAGGGAAACAATACACAATTCGCCATTGAAGTTACGCAACCATTCACAGGTACCTTATCAAGAGGTCTCCCTAATGTGTTAGGATTTCCTACGCAGGTTTCCGAAGATATGTTTTTCAGTGACGGAAAAGATATTCTTCAAAGTAGCCTTACCCTATCCAATCTCAACCGGGATTTGAAATACACTTTTGTGTTCTATGGCCATATAAACGATAACAATACGGAGACGGAATATCGGGTCACAGGTAAAAACAAGGGTGTCGGTTATCTCGATAATGATAACAACTTGGGAAAACTTGTAATGATCAAGGATATTGTGCCTAACGAAGATGCTACAATTACCATTGATCTCAAACCGGGACCCAATAATAAGCAATGGGCAAAATTCTTCGGATTAAATGCCATGATGATATTACCTGAAGGATATTCATTGCCGTCCAACGATTTCGTGTTGCAGCATCCGATATACATTGATTTTGGCGTACAGCCCTCCCCCGCTCCATTCAATAACCTGGCCAAGCCGGGAGACAGGCTGATCAATTTGGCCGACCAAAAAGGAACCGGTACGGGATTTGCGATCAACGTAACAGACATGTTTAACGGGGAGAATCAATCCGGAATGAACAATAATGCACTGGGTTATCCTTCGAGTGCGAGCATCGATGCTTTTTGGAGCAACGGAAAAGAAAGACCCAAGAGTAGTTTTACGATATATAATTTAAACCCGGACGTTAAATATACGTTTGTTCTCTATGGAGCCCGAGGAGGAGCAACCGATAACCGGGAAACGAAGTATGTGGTAACGGGAACAAATGAAAAATCGGACTCTCATAATACTTCCAATAACAGTTCGAATGTTTCTATCGTTTCCGGCATATCACCCAATTTCGACGGATCTGCGGTGATATCCTTATCTCCCGGTCCAAACAATAATAATACAGACAAATTTTATTACATCAATGCGATGATGGTTGCTCCTGAAGGATATCCATTGCCCGGCAAGTAACTTCTTTTTTTAACTTAAATAATATGCACTATGCGTTTGAAACCAACTTTCATTTTTCTTTTTTGTATTGCATTCACGGCAACCGTTTTTTCCCAAAATCGTGATTTCAATGGTCTGGATATGAATATGGGAAACCTCTATCGTCTTTCAAAAGCGGAGACACGCTCTATCAGTCCGGAAAATTTCACCGGCGAGAAAGGGAAAGGGGGAATGGCTATCCCGGATCCCAACGCGCCCCGCAATACGGCGAATGCTACAAATCCTGCACGAGATCTGGGACAGGGCTGGAAAGTGAATCCGTTTGTGACGATCAATCCGGGTGAAACGTTCACCATGGCCCAAATTGAAGGGCCGGGCGCTATTCAGCATATCTGGATGACGCCGACAGGCAACTGGCGTTTTTCCATTATACGTATCTACTGGGATGATGAAACGGAACCGTCAGTAGAGGCACCTGTGGGTGATTTCTTCGGCATGGGATGGAATGAATATGCCCATTTGAATTCCCTGCCTGTAACCGTCAATCCGGGTAGTGCGTTCAATTGTTATTGGGTGATGCCGTTCCGTAAAAAATGCAGGATCACCATGACCAATATCAATGATGAACAGCCGATGAACCTCTATTATCAGGTCGATTATACGCTGACCGATGTGCCTGACGATGCTGCCTATTTCCATGCGCAATTCCGCCGCACAAAAGTGAATGAAACCTCCGATTATACCATTGTCGACGGAATAAAGGGAGAAGGGCACTATGTAGGTGTCTATATGGCCTGGCAGGTGAATAACAATGGCTGGTGGGGCGAAGGAGAAATCAAATTCTTCATGGATGGGGACAAGCAATTCCCTACCATCATAGGAACCGGAACTGAGGATTATTTCTGCGGATCGTATAATTTCGACCGGCATGGGAAATATGTTACTTTCACAACACCTTATGCCGGATTGGTACAGGTATTGCCTCCCGATATTACCTACAAATCCGGACAACGATTCGGAATGTATCGCTGGCATGTGATGGATCCTATACGGTTTAAGAAAGACCTGAGAATCACTATCCAGGATCTGGGCTGGCGGCAGGGACACCGTTATCTGCCACAGAAATCGGATATCTCGTCCACTACTTTCTGGTATCAGAAAGAGCCTCATGCCCCGTTTCCCAAGTTTCCTTCCTGGCAGGAATTGGAAGTGAATTGACCCTATGGTCCGAATGATAAAACCGATACAGGAATAATTAAAATATAATGAAAGAATGATGAAGGGAATAGGATTGAAGACATTATCACTCATTTTACCGTTTTTATTATCTCTCTTTCTGATGAACGGCCAAACTCAAACCTACCGGTGGAGCGATGAGGTGGAACTGTTGAAAAAAGTAGACCGCTTGCCCGCATACCGACATGATCAGTTTATCGAACAGGAGTCGAGTTACGACCGGACGGGCGGAAACGACGACGGATTTAGTGGTAACCATTCTTACATCCGTAAGGAGAAGGAGGGATTGGTGCTGGCCGAATTCCAAGGGCCCGGTGTAGTAAACCGTATATGGACTCCTACCCCTACAGAAGACACACTGTTGTTTTACTTCGATGGGGAAAGGGTTCCACGCCTGAAGATTCGTTTTATCGATCTTTTTTCCGGAATGGTCTATCCTTTCGTAAAACCGGTTTGTGGTAATGAAATAGGAGGGTATTACAGCTATATCCCTATTCCATTCGCAAGATCATTAAAGATCGTGTTCCAGGGAGAACGGATCATGTTCCATCAAATTCAATACCGGATGCTACCCGGAATGAATGTGGAAAGCTGGACCGGGAATTTCTCCGCTTCCGACAAAGAATTGTTGGCAGAGGTGACTGACGCATGGGGGGATATATCTCCTGCAGTAAACCGCTATGCAACCGGTTTATCGTCCAATGTCCGTACCGAAGAAAAATCATTTACTATTGAACCGGGAGAAGAGGCGGCTTTCTTTGAGAAAACAACCTCCGGCCGTATTGTCGGTTTTGAGATTGACGGTGGAACTGCATTTGAAGGGACTTATAAAGATATCATCCTTTCCGCCAAATGGGATGATGAACAGGTAGAAGCCATCCATGCGCCCCTGGCTGATTTTTTCGGTTATGCCTACGGAAAACCGGCTATGCGAAGTATCGTGATGGGACGGCAGCAAACTTCCAATTACTGTTACCTGCCCATGCCTTTCGATAGATCGGCTTCCATGAAACTCATCTATGAGAAAAGGGAAGGAGTACAGCAAAACGCTGTAGCGGTGAATGTGAAAGTATATTATAACGACAACCGACGAAATATCAATGAGGAAGGGAAACTCTATACCGTTTGGAGAAGAGAAAAACCTGAATCGGGTCAGTTCTATACTTTTATGAAAACCCAAGGAAAAGGTCATTATGTGGGGACCATCCATCAGGCACAGGGTTTGCGACCGGGTATGACTCTTTTCTTCGAGGGAGATGATACCACACATGTGGATGGAAAAATGCGTCTGCATGGTACCGGTTCGGAAGATTATTATAACGGAGGGTGGTATGCGCTGCTCGACCGGTGGGACAGGGGAATCAGCATGCCGGTACACGGTTCGCTTGATTATTCCCTGCCCATGGGACGTACCGGAGGCTACCGTTTTTTCCTTTCGGATAAGATGTCTTTCGGGAAAGAAATCTATCACGGTATGGAACATGGAGAGGTAGGCAATGATTTTCCCGTAGATTATACGTCTGTCGCATTCTTTTACGCGGCACAACCGTTGAAAGAACGGATGGAACCGACCGCGGATTTAAGGGAGGTCTACTTTCCTGAAAAACATATCTATTTCCCGCAGCTGATGGAGATTACCCTCGACAGGGGAATACAGGCTATTTTAGACAGGGGCTTGATGCTTACCTCCTTTGGACAGGGTATGGTCAGGGTGATGCTTAGGGATGTGCCCGAAGGGAAATACAGGGTGTTGGTCAACTATCACGAAAAGCCCAATGGGGCCGATTTCCAGGTATGGCAACGGCAGAATCAACTCTCGGAGTGGATTTCCTCAAAAGCAGACAAAGAAACCTTCAGGGAGAATGTCCATGTTGGGGATATACAACTCACTTCCCAGACTAACTCTGTCACCTTCCATGTCAGGAACAATGATAAAGCCGACCAGTTCGAACTGAATCAGATCATACTCGAAAGAATAAATTGATTTACTGATTTGATGATGTGGCGATTTTGATGATTTGAAAGATATGATAAAGAGGCTTATTTATATAGTGTTGGGTATGGTTGGGATTTTCTCTTCCGTGCTGCCTGCACAGGATGCCAAGGTAGGGAGTCAATCTTTGCCGATGGAGCTGAAACTGCCCCGTTCATTGGAGAAGACTGTTCGGAAAATCCAATATGACCTTTTGGGGTGTGAAAAGGGATCCAGCCGGATCGAGGTGGTGGACGAAAATTGTCTGCATATACAATTCAGTTTTTCTCCCGGTAAAACCGTCCGCCAGGATGACTGGCAGGTGATTGTCACTCCGGGGTTTACCCCGTCTTTTTATTGGGCGCCCCACCTTACACCTACCGGCAGTCATATTATCGACCAGCATGTATTCCGTTCTCCGGCACTGGTCGTGGCCGATGACCGGCAGGTGATTACCCTGATCCCCGATCTTGATATCATGAAAAAGGGAACTCCGGTAAGGTGGTATCTCGATCTCGATGCCGAGAATAATCGCCTGGTATTGGGGATGAGTGACAGCAGGGTCGACGATCATGTCCTGTTTGTCCGTGAGCCGGGTGCCGAGTATCCGCCGGGGGAAGTGGAGATCGGATTTTTCCTGATGGCGCATAGTGACGAAGCGTCACTTAAAAACCCTTTCAGGAGGCCACTCGATTTCCTCTGGAATCGTTGGGGGCATGATCTTTATAGGGCCGGGAATCCGGTAGATGCCGATTTGGAACGATATGTGGAGCATACCTATAACTGGGCTTTCAACAGTTGGGCGGATAACCTATGGCAGGAATTCGATCTGGACGGTAAGAAAGTCGGTTCACCGGTTTTTATCGTGAATGTCACGCAAAGCCCTAATTATCAGGGAGAAGTCAATGAGAGGGAGTTCCGTTCGGTATGGAACCAGGCATGGTTCAGTTCCCTGCGTTCTGCCGGGGGGTTGTACCGGTACGCCAGAAGGACGGGCAACACAGCCTTGATGGAAAAGGCGCTGCTTACCAAAGAGCTGGCTCTCTCTTTTCCGCAGGTTGAAGGTTTCTTTTACGGCTTGATCGGCACAGAGATGCATCAAGTGGAAATCGAGGGGAAAAAATATAACCGTAGTAAGGGATGGGACGCCTACTACTGGGGAAATTCAAACCGCAATCCTTATAGCTGGAATGCTGCCGAATCACCCTTTCATATCCTCGATATGAGCTGGACCGCGTTGCTCATGCTTCGTTGGTATGATGAACTGGAAAAGGATGAACGATTGCTCCATTACGCGGAGCAATACGCCGGATCATTGCTCGGTGTCCAGTCGAAAAACGGTTTTTTCCCGGGATGGCTCGACCTGCGCACGCTGCAACCGATGGCTCACCTGAACGAGTCGCCAGAGACCTCTATGTCGGCGACCTTTCTTTTGAAACTCTTTGAGCTGACCGGAAAACAGAAATACAAGGAGGCAGGTCTCAAAGCCATCGATGCGGTGATCCGTGACATCATTCCCTCGGGAAGATGGGAGGATTTCGAGACCTACTGGTCCTGCTCGCGGTATGGAGCAGACCACCTGGTCGGGAAAAAGGTCGTCAGGAATAATATGTACAAACAGAATAATTTTTCCATGTTCTGGACGGCTGAAGCACTGTTCGAATGTTACCGGCTGACCGGCGAGCGGCGATATCTGGATCAGGGACAGCGTACCCTCGATGAATTACTGATGACACAGGCTTCGTGGCAGCCGCCCTATATGTATGTGAATGTGCTTGGCGGTTTCGGGGTATTGAATGCCGATGCCGAATGGAACGACTCCCGCCAGAGTCTCTTCTCCGAGTTGATCCTGCAATACGGGAAACTTTTGGGTAGTGATGAGTACAATGAGAGAGGGTGGGCTGCGCTGAAAGCATCGTTTGTAATGATGTATAGTCCCCTTAATCCTGTCACTAAAGCACAATGGGAGAAAGTCTATCCCTTCTTCGGAGAGGAAGATTATGGTTTTATGATGGAAAATTACGGCCATGGAGGGCGTACCAGCCCCGAAGGTGAAGGAATGGGAGAATTCACGATATACGATTGGGGGAACGGTGCAGCGGCGGAAGCCTATAACCGTATTCTCGATAAATTCGGAAAAATCAAGTGAAATTATTAAATAATCGACGCGGCCAATTACGAAGTAACCGATATTGTCGATAAAGTGTTTGGTTACTGATTCTTGGCTCTTGTGTCTAATTTTTATTCTTATGCAACGAAAAAAAACTTATCGCAGTGTAATGCCTGCCATCATCGGAGGTGCAATTTTACTCTCCTGTACAGGCAACGTGAAAACATCAGAAAATATGGAAAAGGAATATGAAAAGGGAACTTTCGGATATGATCTTGACTATCTGTCCGAAAAAGATGAGGGATTGATCGTGCTGAAGTCGGAAGATGGAAAGGCACAAATAATCCTCTCGGCGAAGTATCAGGGAAAAGTATTTACTTCCACGGCCAATGGCCCGGAAGGAAATAGTCACGGATTCGTAAATTACAACTTCTTCGATGCGGGTATGGAAGATGAACACATGAACGGTTTCGGCGGAGAAGATCGTTTCTGGCTTGGCCCGGAAGGCGGGAAGTATTCCATCTTCTTTGAGCCGGGGAAAGAACAGGTATATGATAACTGGCATACTCCCAAAGCCGTCGATATCGAAGAGTGGGAGGTGAAGCGTGTGACTCCAAAAGAGGCTGTTTTTGTCAAGGAAATGGAACAGAAGAACTACTTGGGAAGTCTCCTGCATATCGCGATAGAGCGGAAAGTTGCATTGCTTTCCCCCAGTGAAATAACGGATAAATTACAGGTTGAAATACCTCAAGGAGTGAATGGCGTGGCCTATGAAACAACCAACAAAATTGTCAATGGCAATGATTTCGAATGGACGCCGAAGACCGGTACGGTCTGTATATGGATGCTCGACATGTTCAATCCTTCCGAATCTGCCGTCACTGTGATCCCTTATAATACCGGTGACGGGGAAATACTGGGTAAAGTGGTGACATCCGATTATTTCGGTGACATTCCTGCCGACCGCCTGGTTGACGATAACGGTATCCTCTATTTCAAAACCGATGGAAAATCAAGAGGCAAACTGGGAATGAATGCCAAACGCACCAGGTCGATCGCGGGAAATTATGATCCGATTGCAAAGCGATTGACCATCGTGACATTTGATGCTGACCCGGAGGCGACCTATTTGAATCAGGAATGGAATCCTGACAGGGATCCGCTTACAGGAGATGCGTTGAATGCTTATAACGACGGTCCGTTGGAAGACGGAAGCATTATGGGCCCCTTCCTCGAACTGGAAAGTTGTTCGCCCGCTGCGTTCCTGAAACCGGGAGAGTCGCTCTCCCACAGACACAACGTATTCCATTTCACAGGCGATCAGACAAGTCTCTCTCCTATTGCTGAGAAATTATTGGGGGTAAACCTTGAAAAGGTCAGGACAATATTTTAAATCAGATTGGTCTCTTAGAAACTGTTTTGAATTTTACGAGTAATTATTTCACGCTTATTTTTCCACTCTTTCATCTTGGTTTTTTGCCCTTTTTCGCGCCTTTGAACTTTCATTTCTTTTAAGTGGCCCGCCACATTTCAATCAATGAAAATCCCAATCCATCAAAAAATGGCTAAAAAACAATGGATGAAAAAATTCAAAACAGCTTCTTAATTTCTTAACATCAGACTTCTTAAATAATTATTTAAAACAATAAGGGACTGGAAATGAGAGCAAATATCGACTGTTTGAAAGTTGATTTCAAATATCCTTGCTCTTTGTTCTTGACTCTTTATTCTAAACAAAATTATGAACACAAAGAATGTAGAAAAGCCCCGATTGATCCCTCCCGGGATACTGTTCCCTTTTATCCTTCTTACTTCGCTCTTCTTTATCTGGGCGGTGCCCAACAATATGACCGACACCATGCTGGCGGCGTTCAAGCGCATCATGAGCCTGACCGATACGCAAACAGCATGGATCCAGGTAGTTTGCTATCTTCTCGGGTACGGTTGTTTCGCCCTTCCCGGAGCAATTTTTATCAAGAGACGCACCTTCAAATCAGGAGTATTGTTAGGACTCTCGCTTTGTATAACGGGGTCGATGCTCTTTTATCCGGCTATGCTGGTAAATGATTTCAGTTCGCCATTGAGTTTCGCCACCTATCTTTTCGGTATTTTCATATTGTTTGCAGGATTATCAGTACTTGAAACTTCTGCCAATGCCTATGTCTATGCACTTGGTGATCCGATAACCGCCACCCGCAGATTGAATTTCTCCCAATCGTTCAATCCATTTGGCGCGTTGACCGGTGTGCTGGCCAGCCAGATATTTGTCTTGTCTCAGTTGAATACCATGACGGCCGGCGAAAGGGCTGTGCTGAGCTCATCGGAACTGGCCTACATCCAAAGGGGTGAACTGAATGCCGTCACCATGGCCTACCTGATCCTGGGGGCGGTGATGCTGGTATTGTTACTGCTGATCATATTCACCAGAATGCCGAAAGCACAGGACGATGATAAGAGTTTAGACCTGAAAGCGACATGGGGTCGGTTGAAAAGGAATAAGAATTACATCTGGGGAGTATTGGCACAGTTTTTCTATGTGGGTGCGCAGATCGCAGTCTGGTCGTTCATCATTCGTTATGTCATGCAGCAACTCGATTTAGACGCGGTGATCGCCGGCCTGGGTACAGATCCTTCGCAGGAAGCAATTATTGGCGCATTACGCAGTTTAGAACCGGTGGCAGGCGGTTTCTACGCACTTTGTGATGCGATCGGACTGGATGCGCTCTTGCCTCGTACAGCCGAGCAGGCGGGCGCCACTTACTATATCATGTCGCTTATTTTCTTTGTTCTCGGACGCTTTATCAGTACCTGGCTGATGAAATATATCCGCCCGGTGAATATATTGTCGGGATTGGGAATTCTGGCGGTAATCTTTTCACTTTTGGCGATCTACGGAGAAGGATTTGTGGGGGTATATGCCTTGATGGGTATCTCGGGTTGTATGTCCGCCATGTTTCCCACTATTTATGGTCTTGGCATGAGAGGGCTGGGAGATGATACCAAGATTGCCGGTTCGGGTATGGTAATGGCGATTGCCGGTGCAGCATTGCTGACGCAAGTGCAGGGTATTCTCTCCGATCAGGCGGGAAGCATTAAGTTCGCTTACTGGGTACCCGCCGTCGCATTCATTATCATTACTTATTACAGTTTTACGATCGCGCGCAGCAAGAAGTTGGGTAACGGAAAATAGAATAGATGGATATGGAAAAGTTAGTCATAGGTATTGATTATGGTACCGACTCATGTCGCGCCGTAGCGTTGGACACCCTATCCGGGAAAGAGTTGGCGACTGCGATCTCGGGTTATGCCCGCTGGGAAAAAGGATTATATTGTGATCCCTCTGCCAACCGCTACCGGCAGCATCCGCAGGATTATATTGATTCGCTTGTGGAGGTGATTCACCATGTATTGGCACAATTATCACCTGATGAGGTGAAAAATGTGGTTGCTCTTGGAATTGACACCACGGGGAGCACACCCTGCCTGACGGACCGCGACGGCACACCGTTGGCGTTGCTGCCCGAATATGCCGACGACCCCGATGCCATGTTTATTCTCTGGAAAGATCATACTTCTATCCGGGAGGCAGATGAAATCAATGCCCTGGCCCGTAAGTGGGAGACCGATTTTACGTCCCGCTCCGGGGGGATCTACTCTTCAGAGTGGTTCTGGGCTAAAGCGCTGCACGTACTTCGCGCAAATAAGAAAATAAGGGAGAAAGCCTGTTCCATTATTGAGCATTGCGACTGGATGCCGGCATTATTGACGGGAAATCTGCGGCCTGAACAGGTGAAGCGTAGCCGTTGTGCCGCGGGACACAAAGGTATGTGGGCGTCAGCATGGGGCGGTTATCCCTCGCAGGAGTTCCTTTCCGCTCTCGACCCCTTGTTCAGTGGATTTGCCGCCCTTCTGGAAAACAAAACTTACACAAGCGATGTCTCTGCCGGCAAACTGACCGACGAATGGGCGGGGCGGCTCGGTCTGCCTCAAAACGTCGATGTGGCCGTCGGCATTATCGATGCGCATGCCGGAGCTATTGGTGCGGGAATCACCGCGCACACGATGGTGAAAATTGTGGGCACCTCTACCTGCGATATTGTGGTTACCCCAAAAAAGGATATAGCCGGGAAGCTGATCCCCGGTATCAGCGGTCAGGTAGACGGGTCGGTTATTCCCGGCCTGATAGGTCTCGAGGCAGGACAATCTGCTTTTGGCGATGTGTATGCCTGGTGGAAGGAGATACTTTCCTGGTCGTTGAACCTGCTCCCCGAAGGGCAAAAGAGGGAAATAACAACCCAGATATTGTCGAAGCTCACCGAAGAGGCGGAAAAACTGCCGCTAACTGAGTCGGATCCGGTGGCCACCGACTGGTTGAACGGACGGCGTACCCCCTTTGCCGACCTCACCTTGAAGGGAGGCATTGCCGGTATCACTTTGGCTACTACCCCTGCGCAGATCTTCAAAAGCCTGGTGGAAGCCACAGCTTTCGGCTCCCGTGCTATTATGGAGCATCTTGAGAAAGAGGGTGTGCAGGTCAATGAGGTGATTGGAGTGGGAGGTATTTCATTGAAATCATCCTATGTGATGCAGACACTCTCCGATATCATGGGCGTACCTATTAAAGTGGCGGCTACACAACAGGCAGGGGCCTTGGGAGCCGCTATGTGTGCTGCTGTCGCGGCAGGTGCTTTCAATAGCATGGAAAGTGCCCTCCAATCCCTGGGGCAGGGTTATAAAACCGTATACCTCCCCCGCGTGGAAAACCGGGAGACGTATGATGTGTTGTATGAAAAATACCGGCAACTGAGCCGGTTTTTGGAAACAAGCGAAACAAATAATTATTAATTTCTCACCATTCAAATATGAAACCGGGATTGCCTGTCCAGTTTGAGCAGGTGGTCCTGGTTTTTTTGTAATAAACACATCCCAAAAATGAATAAATTACGCATCAAAATCTAAGATAAAATCGGAATATCTGGTAACAAAGCCAGCCATTCCAGGGTATTGAAGTGACATACTTTGTGCCAGAACTGAAAAGATGTTGTATAACATATGGATTAATTTTGCTAAAACGATTTAATAAAACTATTTTTGTAATTCATTCTTATTCTCTCACCTGCAAATGGAAAAAAAGGTATCGATAAAAGATATTGCGAAAATGGTAGGTGTCTCGCCCGCCCTTGTTTCAATGGTATTGAATGGGAAGGCTGCGCAATACAGGATCGGGGAGGAAGTTGCCAGGCGGGTTGTGAAGACTGCGAATGAGATGCATTATGCGCCGAATCTTGTCGCAAAAAATTTACGGTCTGGAAAAACTCAGTTGGTAGGTTTGATCGTTACCGATATTTCCAATCCCTTTTATTCGGCCATCGCGCGAATTGTAGAGGATAGGGCCAGCGAATTGAATTACACTGTGTTGATAAGTAGTACGGATGAAAATCTGAAAAATACGGAAAGATTGGTGGATGTGCTGCTCAACAAAGGGGTAGAAGGATTGATACTGGTGCCATGCGATGGTTCGATGAAGCTCATTCAAAGACTGTATGACAGCCATTTCCCTACAGTGTTGCTGGACAGATATTTCCCGGATATAGATTTGAGCTCATCCTGTTTGGATAATTACAAGGCCACCGAACTGGCCACGGAGCATCTGCTCGGTCAAGGATATAAAAACATCGCGTTGATCGCTTATAATACCGAAATGCATCATATTTTAGATCGTATTTCCGGTTATGAGGACACGATGAAAAATGCGGGACTAAGTGCTTATGTGCATGTCAGGAAGGTAAATATTCTGAATCCGAAACCGGATATCAGAGAAGCGTTGGAAGAATTGATCCATAGCGAGCATGTGGATGCCATTATGTTTTTGACCAATATGCTCGCCACCAATGGATTGTACTGCTTGAATGAAATGAATGTGAAAATACCGGACGATGTGGCAGTAGTGGGTTTTAATGGAAATGACGCGTTTCATCTCTTTTATTCACCCATCACCTATATCAGGCAACCGATCGAGCAAATTGCAAAGGGATCAATCGATATATTGATTAAAAGCATCAAGAAAAGTAATTATAAATCAAAACTATTTTTAGAGCCGGAACTGGTGATACAGCAGTCATCCCAAAGGCACCCGTAGAAAAACAGACTGGAATTATGATGATGGGGAATTTTTGTAGACCTCCAAGCTAAATCGTTTTAGCTGATGGAGTGAAAAAGAGAAAACAAAGAAGAGGGTCTCTTGGACAGGGTAGATAAAAAAGAATAAATTAAAAATAAAATAGTTTTAATCATATGCAATACAGGCAAATAAAATCACTTGAAGGGATCATTGTCCCTCTTGTGACACCATTGTCCGGAAATAGCCGGATCGACATCGAAGGATTGAATAATCTGGTTGAACACGTGATAAGAGGTGGGGTACATGGTATTTTCATTCTGGGTACCACCGGTGAGGCGCAAAGTTTAAGTATGAACCAGCGTGAAGAGATGATAAAGGAAACAAGCCGGATACTGCGAAATCGATTACCTCTTTTGGTGGGTATTTCCGACACCTCCCTCAGCGACAGCGCTGCTTTGGCTCAAAAGGCGTATGAAGCCGGCGCATATGCTGTTGTTGCGACGCCTCCTTATTATTTTGCTGCCGCCCAATCGGAGTTGATCGGCTATTTCGAGAATCTGATTTCTCTGTTACCCCTCCCTTTGTTTTTGTATAATATGCCTGTGCATACAAAAGTGGCATTTGATCCTAAAACGATTAAGCATATTGCGCAAAATGAAAAGGTGATTGGTTTTAAAGACAGTTCCGCCAACGGTACTTATCTACAGACTGTGATGTACATCATGAGAGAAAGACCTGAATTCATGATTTTTGTCGGTCCGGAAGAAATGACTGCTGAAATGGTGTTGATGGGTGCTCACGGAGGAGTCAACGGAGGAGCCAACTTATTCCCTGAATTGTATGTCGAATTGTATAATGCCGCCAAATCTCATGATATGGAAAAAGTGAGGAGTTTGCAGCAAAAAGTGATGCGGATATCCACCGGTATTTACAGTAGAAGCAAGCATGCCTCCAGCTATCTCAAAGGCCTCAAATGTGCCTTGTCCGTGGCAGGTATTTGCGGTGATTTCCCGGCTATGCCCTTTTCTCATTTCAATGAGGAGTATCGAAAAGAAATAGAGAACGAAATGGCCGCGATGACCGGTCTTCATTTCCGATAAGGGGGGCAGACCGTGGCGCAAGTAACTTTTACTCTACATAGTGCTTCCTGAATTTAATTATCTCGTAACCCTAATATATTTTATGCCCTCATTCAATTCATTCATTTAATAAAACCATAGTGAATATTATCCAAGTTATTAATCCAAAAACGCAACAATTGTATGAGAAGAGTTGTCTATTACCTTTCATCCGTTTTTTTGTACCTGCTGGTTCTCATTTTTCCGGCATGCTCAGATGACGGATCACAAACGGAATTTCCGCTTTCCGCCCGGATTTTCCACAGTATAGCCGGAAAGCAGGCGGCATTTACGGCGCTTACCCACGGTGCGGTAAGCTGGCAGTGGGATTTTGGAGACGGGAACACCAGCAACGAGAAAGATCCCGTTCATCTGTACGGGGAGGGCGGCTATTATAAGGCTACATTAACGGCTAAAGACCATGCCGGCAATTCGGTAACCGCGCAAGTGAGTTTGGCCGTCGCGCTCACTCCTTATGCCCTGTTGACAGGAGACCATACAGCCGAAGGGTACGACGGAAAAACATGGAGACTGACCCAGTCGCATACTTCCAAGGACAAGTTGGTGAACTCGGACCCGAACTTTTCGTTGCTTTCCCCAAAAATCACGTCGCTTCCCAAGGGAGCCTTCGATGTGTATGTGGGAATCAAAGAAGCCTATAACGACGAGTTTACTTTTTATCATGACGGCAGGTACAGGCAGAACACTTCAGACGGCACCTCTTTCGGTGGCATTGTCTATGCCACGGTATTGAAGCAGGCGGGGTTGGCCCAAATTACCAAGACAGGGGGAAAAGCGGCGTTGGGTCAGGATCTTTTTGCCTTGACAACCTGTACACCCGGCGAAAATGCGACATTTGTGTTCAATGGGAACGAAGACTTCACCATACCCACTGTTCCTAAATTCGCGACCGGTACGCAACCTTCCGGTATTCCTGTGGTAACCTATCCGGGTGTGATGACCTTGGATTTTCCCAACTCGGATGCGTTCATCGGAATAAGGGACTTCCACCGGAAAGTGATTGTGCAGGAGATCACGGACAACTCCATGCGGTTGGTCATGTTTATGACTTTGGACCCCAAGGCCATATTCAGTCAAAAACCCTTGATTGCCTTAAGCACTTCTGCCGCAATTCTGACATTCGAAGCAGTTAAATAACCCTATTTAAACCCATGTGATCTATGGAAACAAATAAATGGCCAATCCATACATTTCTGAACCGGCATGTGATCCTCTCCCTTGTCATCCTCCTGTTTTTTTCAGTGGAAAACGGCTTTGCGGGGACAACCGATACGGGGCAAGGCCCCATCACCGTTACCGGCAAAATAACGTCGGGCTCCGACAGCATGCCGCTTATCGGAGTCAGCATCGTCGTGAAAGGAACCGCGGTGGGCACTGTCTCCGATGTGGAAGGAGACTATAAAATAAACGTGCCCTCCAACGCAACGCTTGTTTTTTCCTATATAGGATATGTGACGCGGGAAATAGCGGTCGCCGGCCGCGCCAATATCAACATCGTCATGGAAGAGAGTGCTGAAACGCTGAGAGAAGTAGTCGTTACCGCCCTCGGGATCAGCCGTGAAGAGAAATCACTCGGTTATTCCGTGGGAAAACTGGGCTCCGAAGAAATAGCCAAGGTGGTGCATGAGAATGTGCTTACTTCCATGGCGGGAAAAGTAACGGGGGTGACTATCAATTCGACCGGCGGCGCGGGATCCACAGTCAGCATGATCATCCGGGGAGCCACCTCCATGAGTACCGATAACCAGCCTTTGTTCGTGATCGATGGGGTGCCGATGGGCAGTTCCGTGAATAATGTGGGCGGTTTTGGAAACGGTAACCTGGTCGACTACGGGAATGCGATTTCAGACATCGATCCGGAAAGTATTGAAAGCGTTTCCATCCTGAAAGGACCCAGCGCCGCGGCGCTGTACGGTACCCGTGCCGGTAACGGGGTTGTGCTTATCACTACAAAAAAGTCGGACCGGAGAGGCGGAATGAAAGTGGAAGTGGTATCGAATACCGTTTTCGACATCCCGTCAAGATACTTAGACGTGCAGAACCGTTTTGGATTCGGCTCCAGAAGCTATACGGGCTCAACCTTTCCCGACGGGATCATTCCGGCTTTCAACCCGTCGGAACAGGCAGGAGCAGGTCCGGAACTGAACAAAGGTTATTGGCAGGTACAGCCCTTTGCGCCACTCGATGCCAATGGAGTTCCCATACCCACGGAATTGGTCTCCTATCCCGACAATTACAAGCATTTTATTAATAGTAGCGCCATCACCACTACCAACAGCGTGGCGATTTCAAGCAGCAACGACAAGTTGAACTACCGGCTCGGTGTCTCCAATATGACCAACAAGGGGTTGGTGCCCAATTCGGACCTGAACCGGAACAACCTCACACTCGCCGCCGTGTCGGAAGTGATGAAAGGGCTTACGGTCACTACAGATATCAACTACACGCAGAATTGGGCCGACAACAGGCCGGCCACGCAAGAACGGGGTGCCAACCCTCTCCAATGGGCTGCCTGGACACCCCCCAATGTGGATATCCGCAAATTGAAAGATTATGCGCTTGGCGGGGGAGAAGTGCTCAACATAGGCAAAGGCTGGGAAAATCCATACTTTCTCGCCTATGGCGTCAATAACAGTTTCAAAAGGAACAGGCTTATCGGGAATGTCTCCCTCACATGGGAGATAATCCCCCAATTGAGCGTGATGGGAAGATACGCGTTGAATAGATCGGACGACGTTAAGGAGACAAAAATGGATCCGGGATACTCCAAGGAACCCAATAACGGGGCCTACGGTATTGTTACCAGCGAAAGCACGGAAACCAATGCCGATATGCTGGCCACTTACAAAAACCGTTGGAATGACTTCTCCCTTACCGCCTCTGCCGGAGGCAACCTCCTCTATTCCACCTGGGCGAGTGTGAGCAATTCCTCGAAACCGGGATCGGGATTGATTATTCCCTATCTGTATACGATCCAGAATATTGAAAACACCTCTTTGAGCTATTTCAATGCCCGTTACGAGAGGGCAATCAACAGCCTTTACGCCATGGCCAATCTGGGATGGAGAGACATGGCCTATCTCGACCTGACAGCCAGAAACGACTGGGCCAGCACACTCCCTGCGCAAAACAGATCCTATTTCTATCCCTCCGCCTCTTTGAGTCTTTTGCTGAATAACATGTTTGACATGGGAAGGGATGTAAATCTACTCAAAATAAGGGGAGGTATCGCCCAAGTAGGAAATGACACCTCCCCCTACAGCCTCTATGCCACCTACCATGATGCGGGACAATGGGGTGACGCGATACGCCTCGGCAAGCCCGGCGACCTCTTGAATCCCACCTTGCTCCCCGAAGAATTGAAATCCTATGAGGTGGGGATGGACCTGAAAATGTTCAATAACAGGTTGCGATTCGAGGGAACCTGGTACCGGGCGGATAACCGCAACCAGATCCTTAGCGTGCCGTTGGCCGGGTCGACCGGGTTCGGAAGTATAAAAGTCAATTCCGGCTTGTTGCAAAGCAAAGGCATGGAATTGATGCTTGGCTTTACGCCAATTGAGACCAAAGACTGGAGATGGGACCTGAACGTAAATTTCACAAAGAATAAAACTTGGTTGCTGCAATTGTCGGAAGGGACCGATTTTGTGCAGTTCTGGAATGAAGCCCGGGTGAGAAATATTGCTTATGCGAAAGATGAATCCTTGGGCAGGGACGGGTTGATCGGCAACCTTTATACCCGGAAGATACTGCGGGTGACCGACAAAAACTCCAAATATTACGGTTATCCGCTGTTGCCGGAGAACGACGAAGATGCCGAATGGCAGTCGGAGGACGATTACTCCAAGGCAGGTAACTATAACCCCGATTTTATCATGGGACTCCAGACCTCCGTCACATACAAGAATTTTACTTTGAGCATGACGTTCGACTGGCGATCGGGAGGCCAGTATGTGTCACAAACCTGGCGTTACCTCACCGAGGGGGTTGTTTCAAACACATGGCTTAACCAGTTGGTCACGCCACCCGACGGATTGGGAGGTAGCCCCAGTCAGGCGCTTCGTGATTGGGTGGTGGCCAATGCCGACAGGTTGATTTATACCAATAATCCACGGCCTGTGGGGGGGCCCACTCCCGATTTCGGCGGGTTTTACAACACGTTCTTCACAGGTGTCGGAGCATACGACGGCACTTTTGCCCCAGGCGTATACGGCCGCTATGACGATAATGGCAATTTTATCCTTATCAGGGAGAACCTGGGAAATGAGGGTACTGAATTCAGGCCCTATGTGATGAGTTATCCGTGGGATATCGGCGAGGTCAATATTTTTGACGCGGACTATGTGAAGTTGAGGGAGATCGCGTTGAACTACAGCGTTCCCGATAAGGCGGCCCGGAAATTGAGGATGAGAGACCTCAACATCTCCGTATATAGCAGGAACATCATGCTTTGGACCAAAAACGCCGGAATGGGAATAGACCCCGAAAGGGCCTACCAATCAGACAGTGGCGGAGGTTTTAAGCAAGGCGTCGAACGTTTTAACGCCGAGCCCTGGGTGGTTCCGGTCGGGTTTAAATTAAGTTTTACTTTTTAATCGAGATAATGTCATGCACAAGTTAAAAAACAGTTTTACCATATTTTTAACGCTTGTACTCGGATTGGTGGTTTCGTGCAAGGACCTGGATGAGCTGAATATCAATCCGAACGGCGTGGATCCGGCAATCGCGGATCTAAACTACTTGTTGCCCACGATTCAGACGAATTTGGGGCAGACCGTTTATGATATTGGTTTTGGCACCTTCTCCGGAATTATGCAACATACCCAGCAAACCGGCTGGTTCCGCGGTTATAATAATTACGATTGGAACACCCTTTCACATAGCTGGAACGGGTATTACACCATTTTGATGAATAACGACGAGTATTTCAAAAAAGCGGTCAAACAAGATTACAAATTCCACGAGGGGGTGGCCCGGATCATGCGGGCTTATGTCTTCGGCCTGATCACCGATATATGGGGCGACGCTCCTTATAAAGAAGCGCTTAAGGCGGAACAGGGATCAAACCACTTTATGCCGGCCTTCGATCCGCAACGGGAAATTTATCACGGTATCCTCGCCGACTTGGACACGGCCAATACGCTCTTGTCGGAAAGCGCGGGCAAGTATCGAAACATTGTGCCCAAACAGGATGTGATATACCGGGGCGATGTCTCCAAATGGCGAAAATTCGCCAATTCCCTGGCATTGCGTTACTATATGAGGCTACAAGCCAAAGAGCCGGCGTTTGCGGAAGAGGGAATCAAGAAAATTGCAGGTGATCCTGTCAAACACCCCCTGATAAGGTCGGCCGACGACGATGCCAACATCAGTTTTCCCGGCACCTCGTTAGATACTTCCAACCCATTGAACACCGTGTATGACCTAAAACCGGACGGGGCTTACATGAGAGTAAAAATGGGAAAAACATTGGTGGACGTAATGAGGAAACAGGATGATCCCCGTTTGGGAATATGGGCTGATAAGATTCAAATCCCGTTGATTCTGGTTTCGGGAACAGAGATTGACCGGATCAATGACAAGGGTGAAAGAGAGGTTTCGCAGGACAAGGTGACCGCTTTTGAAGCCAATGGCATGAAGGTGGATTTTGATTCGGAGTTTGTCGGAGTGACCATCTCCCATCCGTTGGTGCAGATTTTCAATATGAACAATGCCAATGCCGCCCAGGGAACAGTAAATCCGCATGCCTCCCATTTAAACGGCAGGTATAAGAAGACTTCCGATCCTCTTGTGCTGATGAGGTTGATCTCTGCCGCGGAGGTCAACCTGATACTCGCCGAAGCCGCGTTCAGGGGATGGATCGCCGGTAATCCGGCCGATTATTATGCCGACGGAGTGAGGGAGTCATTTAAAGCATGGGGAGTGGAAAAGGAGTGGGGCACTTATATTGAAAACGCTCCTTATGATGGATTGGAAAGTATTATTGAACAAAAGTGGATTGCCCATTGGACAACTGCACATGAAGCTTGGTTCGACTGGAGGAGAACCGGCTTGCCGGCGTTGAAAACAGGGCCGGCGGCTGCGCGTCCCGTGTTGCCTGTCCGTTGGTATTACCATACCACCGATGAGATTGAAAAGAACAGGGCCAATGCTGAAGCGGCTATCGCAAAGTTGGAAGCCACGCCGTATCAGGGTACCGACCAAACCAAAAACAGTGCCTGGTCGAAGATGTGGCTCCTTCAGGGGACAGATAAACCGTGGTGATGAAATGGAACCAAGAGTCAAGAACCAAGACTTTGGATTTAAGATGTGGGATTTATGATTTTAGATGTAAGATGTGAGACTTAGGATGTGGAATTTGAATATGTCGATTTTCAATCGAGATGTGGGATTTGGGAATTGAAAACTTTTCGTTCCCAATCCCTCACTCTTCACTCTTCACTTTTCACTTTTAATTTTTCATTCTTCACTTTTAATTTTTAATTATATGAAATTCAGCCATATAGGTGTTTTTCTGTGCCTCTTGTTGGCAAAGCCTGCTTTTGCGGGAAAAGTTGACCTGCCGGTAAAGGACGAGCCTTATGCCGTCCCGGTATCGGTGAAGTATGCATTATCTCCGAAATGGAAAGATGTCCGCTTCAAGAAAGTTGTGGCAGATGGGGATAACAGTATTTTCATATTGACTGATGCCGGCCTCTTCCGTGATTTTCCGGGGGAAATCATTTCCAAGGATCTCCGGTACGCCTCCCTGGCAGATAAATGTCCTGTCGATATTTGTGTCCAGGAAGGGACTGGTTATCTCTATTATCTGTATCCCGACCGTTTCCTTACCAATAAACATGCCGGTGCAATATGCGGCCTGCTGCCTGAAAACAAATACAGTCACATGGCCGTAAACAGCAAGGATGACGTCTTGTTGATAGGGGAGCGGGCGGGTGTGGTATATAACCGAAACACCAAGGTCAGGGAGTTGGGTCTTCCTCCTGATGGGCTGGTCAGGGTGTATGTGTCGGACGACCGATTCTGGTATCTGTCTGCCACAGGCATCTATTGGCTTGACCGTGACAAATGGGTGAAGATCCATTCCGGTAAAAACCTGACAGCAATGGCATTCAATGGGGATAAGATAGCCGTGGGTACCACGGATGGCTATTACGTGATTGACCGGAGCGGAAAAATCGTTGAATCTCATAACAATAAGCTTCCCGTACCCCTTATTAACGTGATGTTGGCCGTGGATGGAAACTATTGGTTTGCAACCGATCAGGGCGCTTTTGTCAAACAACCCGGGGGGTTCGACTATTACGCCTCCAAACGTTGGCTCGATCAGGACAAGATCATAGATATGGCCGCGGACAGCGACGGAAACCTTTACTTTTTAACCCCGTCCGGTTTGAACAAGGTGCAGTTTGAACAGGAAACACTGGCTGAAAAAGCAGCGTTTCTGCAGGACAACCTGCGCAAGTATCATCTCCGTTATGGTTTCTCATCCGCTTCGCGGTTGGTCGACCCGGATGATCCTGCCACCCTGCGCCTCGACGATGATGACAATGACGGTTTATGGACCTCATTCTATCTGGGAAGTCAGGCATTCCGTTATGCCGTCACCAAAGAGGAGAAAGCCAAAGAGTATGTATGGGAATCATTCGAGGCTTTTGAAAGATTACTGACTATCCATCCCATAGAGGGATTTTCGGCAAGGACATTCGAGCGGACAGGTTATATCGCCGGAGACACCATCCCCTGGAGGCCCGCCCCCGACAAGAACTGGTGGTGGAAGGGAACCACCAGCACCGATGAGTTTGTGGGTTATCTGTTCGTCACCTCCGTGATAGACCAGTTTGTCGCGCAGACGCCGGAAGAGAAAAAACGGGTGGCGGACTATTTCGATGCTATCATGACCCATATCATCGCCAACGATTATTATTTTATCGATCATGATGGTAAACCCACACTCTGGGGCAGATGGAATCCCGAGTATGTGAACTCTTTTGCCACCACCCAGTTCGACCGCAGGTTGAACAGCACATTGACCATCACCGGGTTGCAATTGGCCTATAAACTCACAGGAAAAGAGATCTATAAGAGTGAGGCGTTTCGTATGATGGAAGAGCATGGATATCTGGATAATATGAAAATACCGATGGGCAATATCCGTTTTACCCCGGGATTCCAGCACCAGGGAATCACCATGGGAGAGGACTGGAACCATTCTGATGATGAGATGGCATTCCTTACCTATTGGGTGTTATACCATTATGCGTTTGACGATACCTTAAAGCGGGAATATGCGAAAATGATACGCGATCATTGGGAGATTGAGAAACCGGAACGCAATGCACTCTGGAACCTGCTGGCCTATGGAACATCGGGTGATATCGATCTGGAATCCACCCTCTGGTATCTGCAAGGGTTTCCCAAAGACCGTCGCCGTTATGTGGTGAAAAACTCACACCGGAAAGACCTGGAATTTCTGCCGAAAGATGCCAGCACCAACTTCAGGGAGCAGACAACTACCCAACTTATCCCTAAAAGGGAACGGCCGCTGAATAGGCATAATAATAACGAATTTATTATTGACGGAGGAAGGGGCACGCATCAGCAGCTTACCGGCGATGAGTTTCTGTTGCCTTATTGGATGGCGCGTTACCTTGATGTGATTCGATGACGTGATGGTGTGTAATTCATTATAAAACTAAAAAATAAAATTGAACGTATGAAGAGATTACTGTTTATTTTAACTGTCTATTTTTGCGTTATTGTTGGATTTGGCCAACAAGCGATTACGCCTGAAACGGCACTGGATGCCTATGTCCACAACGATGATCCTACCTGGGGATGGGAAGTGCGCAACAGATACCCAATCGATGACACGGAGGTCTATTCCTTGCTGTTCATCTCTCAGAAATGGCATGGGATGCTATGGAAGCATGAACTCATTGTCTTTGTCCCGCAATCTGTAAAACAGGACGGAGCACTCCTGTTTATTGACGGAGGGTCGGTAAATGACGGCATTCCCAAATTTTCGAAGGAGGATAATGCCTTGTTCATGTTCCTCTCGGCCCTGGCCAACCGGAATAATGCCCTTGTATGTATATTGAAACAGGTGCCCAATCAACCCCTTTATGGCGGCTTGAAAGAAGATGCGTTGATCTCCCATACGCTCAATGAGTTCAGGAAAGACAAAGATTACTCCTGGCCATTGCTTTTTCCTATGACCAAAACGGCGTACAAGGCCATGGATGCGGTGCAGGAATTTGCCGCGCGGCAATTGGACCGGCAGGTAAACCGTTTCCTGGTTTCAGGGGCATCGAAGCGGGGATGGACAACCTGGCTTACCGGGGCGCTTCAGGATCCACGTGTGGAAGCCATCGCTCCCATGGTGATTGAAATGCTGAACATGCCGGCCAGCCTGGATTATCAGAAACAGGTATACGGTGAATATAGTGAAGAGATCAATGATTATGTCAAACTGGAGATCCCGCAGGCAATCCACAGTGAATTTGGAAACGCTGTGGTACAGATGATAGACCCTTATTCCTACCGCGAAAAACTGACAATGCCCAAAATGATTTTTATGGGAACAAATGACCCTTATTGGGTTGTGGACGCCATTAAACATTATATCAACGATATTCCCGGGCATAACCTGTTGCATTACGTTCCCAACGCAGGCCACGGTTTGGGAGATAAGAGGCAGGCTTTTGCAGCGCTCGGTTCGTTCTTCGCCCATATGCTGGACAAGACGGATTATCCTGCCTGTGAGTGGAACCTGACGGGGAAAGGTAAAAATATTGACCTGAAGGTGAAAGCCTCTCCCGATAACTTGGTAGGGGCTACCCTATGGAAATCGGTCTCGGACAGCAGGGATTTCCGTAAAGCGACCTGGACCAAAAGCGACATACAGCTGAATGCCAAGAACAGGTCGGCTGTCGACCTCAGGATTCAATATCCGAAAAAAGGATTCCAGGCCTTTTATGTGGACCTGGTCTATAAAGATCCTCATGGCGACGAATACACGGTC
This sequence comes from Proteiniphilum sp. X52, assembly GCF_003712195.1. Classification (GTDB taxonomy): domain Bacteria; phylum Bacteroidota; class Bacteroidia; order Bacteroidales; family Dysgonomonadaceae; genus Proteiniphilum. The sequence goes on from NZ_RDSD01000002.1 coordinate 265,600, forward strand.
AGTACACGGACCTTTGTCTCGGACAACAAAAAAGTATTTGTAGAGTAATGGCTGATTTTTAATTAATAAATAGATCAAAAGTGATGAGAGGAATTCTGATACTGGGTTTATTGTTTTTTATAGCAAGCCTGCCCGCCCAAACGCTGGCGGAACGCTTGGGATATAAAAAAACGGATAAACTGCTAATTATCAACAATGACGATGCCGGTATGTGCCATGCTGCCAATACCGCTACGATTGAAGGGATGGAGAACGGGTTTATCAGCTCGGCTACCATCATGATGCCCTGTTCCTGGTCGAATGAGATCGTAAAGTATGCGAAAGAAAATCCGGATAAAGGATTTGGCGTGCACCTCACATTGACCTCGGAATGGAAGAACTACCGATGGGGAACCGTGGCGCCGCGCGATGAAGTCCCGGGGTTATACGACGGGCAGGGCTATATGTGGAAAGGTGTGAGGGAGGTGTACAATGCCTCCAATACCGAAGAAGCCTTGATTGAAGGCAGGGCGCAGATCCGTAAGGCGTTGGATGCAGGGGTACGGGTCACCCATATCGACTCCCATATGGGAACCTATCAGTACTCACCGGACTATATGTATGTCTACCTGCAATTGGCAGAAGAGTTTAACCTGCCGGCGCGTATGCCGTCGCAATCCACACTGGACAATATGGGAGCCCCTTCTTTCAGGGATATCTGTAAGGAGAAAGGAATTATTCATCCCGATTACTTCATTCACGAGGAGTTGCAAGACTACAAAACAGAAAATCTGGAGGAGTTCTGGACTGGGTATATTAAAAATATACAGCCCGGAGTGACGGAAATTTATATTCATGCGGCCACAGAGGGGGACGAAATACGGGCGATCACCGGTTCTGCTCCCAAACGCATAAAGGAATTGGAATTTTTTACCAGTGACCGGTTCAGGCAATTGATTGAAGAGGAGGGTATCATGGTTATCAGTTACCATCCCTTGTTTGAATTGCAAAGAAAAAAATGAAAAAAATAAAAATCATAGGGATCTCGTTGCTGGTGTTGCTTCTCCTGGCCTGTATTTACAGTTACACCAATATGCGCGACCGTCATCCGGGATATAGTATCGACCTGAAAATCGAAAGTAAGGAACCGGGAGTCATGCGCGCCGGCTTTGCCGCGGTTACGATCACGCCTGAGTATATGGAACCGTGGAACGATATGGACAACAATGCCCCACTCCCTTCTGTGATCGAACAGACGAGGGATGCACTGTTGGAACGGATTATTTCTGAAATTCCGGCAGGGAAATTGAATGGGTTGAACCATCAGCAACTATTGGGAATGATCACTGAAGAGGAAAAAGAGATCTTCGCCAATGGTCATTGGCGTTTTACAGTTGATAATCCTGCCCTGGTGTCGGTAATGCGTCATAAAGGGCAGGAAATCTTTCCTTTCTGGCTGGAGGAAAAGGGATTCCACAAGACCGATATGTCGGTATCCAACGAAAATTACGACTATGAAGTATGGCAAAAGGAGTTTCCTGCCGGAGAGATTAACCTCGGTATCAACGGATTTGACCTGCACCGGGTGGTCTATTTTGTGACGATCGGTCCCGTTGCCGGAAATCAGATGCCAAAAATTTTACATCATTCCCCCGCCAGATGGAAAGTGACCCCGATGGAAAAAGGAGCTTATACCTATAACGACTGGGATGAATTGGTGATCGAACAACTACCCGAAGAGCTTGAAGGGCATATTCTCTTTACCACTATACGGGGACGTGCACGTGAAGCCGCCATATTGAATTCTTTCCGGGAGACAACCTATCCAGCATCACCTGAAGCGGACCAGATTGTACTGACCTGGTGTGATGACCCGGCTACTACACAGGCGATCCAGTGGAGAACCGATACTTCGGTCGATAAAATGACGATTCGTTATAGGAGTAAAGAGAGTGATAAGCAGGAATTCTCGGAGGCACCGGCTTCACAACAACTGCTTAGCGATAAGTATATCCACAACAACCCCGTTGTAAAACATTGGGAAGTAAATATTACAGGTTTACAGCCTGATAATGAATATAGTTATCAGATATATAATTCAGATAGCGGGAAAGAGAGTCCGGTTTATACATTCCGTACAGCACCCGGGGAAAAATCGTCATTCAGCTTTATCCATCTGGGTGATACCCATAACGACGATATCGTGGAAACGGTGTTGAAACAGGCAGTGAAAGAAGTGCCGGATGCCGCATTCCTGGTACATTCGGGAGACCATGTAAATACCGGGCTGTTCAGGGACCTATGGGATAAATACCTACATTCCGGAAGGGATGTTTTTCCCCGATTCTCTTTTGTTCCCACTCTGGGCAACCACGACAGCCAGGATGGCCTGCCGCCTACGCTCTATACACAACTGTTTATGTTGCCTAAGGACAATGCATGCTGTTTGTCCCCGGAGCGTAATTATGCCTTCTCTTACGGGGATGCACGTTTTTTTATGATTGATGCCACGGGCGATATTGAAAAGATTGCCTGCTGGCTGGAAGAAGAACTCAGACAGACCAAAGAGAAATGGAAAATAGTTGTCACCCACTTTCCACCTTATGTGGAGGATAACTCCTACCTGGAAATACGCAGATCATGGTGTTCACTGTTCGACCAATATCATGTCGATCTGGTGCTGTCCGGACATGCACATCAATATTTCCGCTCCTATCCGATTAATAATGGGGAGGTAGTAACCGATGCAAAAAATGGAACGATCTATCTCTCTTCGGTAGTGGTTGAGCCTCGCAAACCTGAACCGCCATCCGAAAAGTATAATGAAGTGTATGCCAATAAGGGAGGATTGTTCCAGGTTATCCGTATCGATAACAATACCCTCGATTTTATATCCAAACGATTTGACGGTACGATCATAGATCAGTTTTCACTCAAGAAATAAATAATCAAACATAAAAGAGATGCGCTACATTTAGCAGTGATACAACTATGCCAAATGAATAAATAGAAAGAGATATAGTCATATGAAAATCAGTTATATTATCATACCATTAGCATGCGTTTTATTTTTGTGTTCCTGCAGGCAGAAAAGCACGATTGAAGAACTCATCCTGACAGATAACTGGTATATCCATTCCGCTGAGGGATTGGATCAGGATGGAGCGGCATTATCTGTCTCTCCGCTGACAGATAACTGGCTACAAACATCTTTACCCGCCACGGTGTTGGGGGCATTATGCAACGCAGGCGTATACGAAGAACCCTTTTTCGGCATGAATCTGGAAGAGATACCGGTTGAGCAGTTCAAAAAACCGTGGTGGTACCGGACCTCTTTCGACCTGGCAGGGTTCGATCCGGAGAAAGAACAGACGAAGTTGCTGCTGGACGGCATCAATTACAGCGCCAATGTATGGCTCAACGGCCACCTGATCCTTTCGGCAGACACTGCTTTCGGAGCCTTCCGGCAGTTCGCCTGCGATATCACCTCTATCGCTTTGGAATCGGGAAATAATCTGGCTATCGAGATATTGCCTCCGCAGCCGGGTGATTTCTATATGGGGTTCGTCGACTGGGCGCCTGTCCCACCCGACCATAACATGGGTGTGTACCGGCCGGTAAGGATCAAGCGGAGTGGAAAGGCTTCCATCGACCGCCCTTTTGTGACAACCCATCTCAACACCCAAACATTGGATGAAGCCACCCTGTCCATTTCGGCAGAACTGACCAATCATCATTCCGAACCAAAAAAAATGACCCTGGAAGCCAGGATAGAAAACAGTGTGGTCAGTCAGACATTTACCGTGGAGCCGGGTAAGACCTTTCTGGCCGAACTTGACCCTGAGAAATTCAAAGAGTTGACCATAAAGAATCCCCGTCTCTGGTGGCCAAATGGACTGGGAAATCCGGAGATGTACACCATGCATCTGTCGCTGAAAGAGGGGAGCACGCTCTGCGACACGGCGACGGTCCGCTTCGGTATACGCACCATAGCTACCTATCTCAATAAACAAAACGTACGGGGATATACAGTAAACGGAAGGGAAGTGCTGATCAAGAGCGCCGGTTGGGTTGACGACCTCTTTCTTCGCGATAACACCCGCAGTAACAGGGCGCAGATACGCTACGTAAAGGAGATGAACCTTAATTCTCTCCGGTTTGAAGGCTTCTGGGGGACGAGCCGGGAGATATATGACCTCTGCGACGAAAACGGTATCCTGCTGATGGTCGGATGGAGCTGTCAATGGGAATGGCCCGATTACCTCGGCCTGGAGATGGAGGTTCCGGAAGAGGATGAGAATATCCCCATCAATGAGGGGGTCGACAAATATGGCGTGAAAATCACTCCTGAAGAAGCACAATTGTTGTCCGACATGTTCAGGGACCAGCTGTTGTGGCTGCGTAACCACCCCTCTATTTTTGTCTGGGCGGTGGGCAGCGATGCCATGCCTAAACCCTCATTGGAAAAGAAATACCTCGAGACAATGCGGAGGTATGACAAAAGCCGTTCGTTACTGGTCTCTGCCGGTGATTTTACCAGCGACCTCTCCGGAGTAACGGGGATGAAGATGAACGGCCCTTATGAATACGTCCCTCCCGTCTATTGGTTCGAAGATAAAAAACTGGGGGGCGCTTTCGGGTTCAATACCGAAACAGGCCCCGGACCGCAAATACCCCCGATAAGCAGTATCAGGAAAATGATCCCCGAAGAATATCTTTGGCCGCCATTGAACCAGATGTGGGATTATCACTCGGGACGGAAGGACTTCAACAGTGTGAAAGTCTACCTGAATGCGTTAAACAAAAGATACGGCACACCCGAGAATCTGGAAGAACTGGCCATGAAGGCGCAATGGGCGAATTATGAAGCCATCCGGCCGATGTTCGAGGCATTCGTCGTAAACCGTCCGCAAGCAACCGGAGTGGTGCAATGGCAGTTGAATTCAGCCTGGCCCGAATTTTACTGGCAACTTTACGATTGGTATTTAATGCCTACCGGTGCCTATTTCGGCACAAAGAAAGCCTGTCAACCCATCAATATCATTTACAACTACCATGACAGGAAAATATATGTTTCCAACGATATATTGGGTGATATTACCGAACATACGGTCAGGGCAACATTGTACGACAGTCAGTCCCGAATAATATTCGAACAGGGGAAAAAGTTATCTGTTAAAGAGAATAGATCCGTTGTTTTTACGGAGTTGCCGGAGCTGCCCGATAAAAAAGGGACCTATTTCCTGAATTTGACCTTGCATGACAGTCAGCACAAGCGGGTTGCCGACAATTTTTATTGGTTGTCGGGTCAGGAAGATCAGATGGATTGGGATCAATACTATTGGTTCTATACTCCTCAGAAGCGATATGCCGATTTCCACGAATTGAATGACCTGCCTCAGCCTCAGGTGAGTGTCACAAAGAAAGTGTACAAAGAGGACGACGAATGGGTGGTGGAGGTGAATCTGGACAATACGAGTAAAAATATCGCATTCGGCATAGAGTTACTATTAGTGGACAATCAAACGGAAAATCCCGTACTTCCGGTATATTGGAGCGATAATTATGTATCTTTGGTGAATGATGACACCAGAACGATTACGGCTCGCTGTAGCCTGGCTGACGCGCCATCCGAACCTTCGGTAATCATACAGGGAATAAATGTGGAACGGATAAAAAAATAACAGACTGGTCGCCATGTACAGACTTGAAATCATGAATAAAGGGAATGCGGCGTTGAAAATCTGCCTTGTTTTATTGTGCATTTCCTCCACCCTTTTTGCCGGTGAGATCGATCTTTCCGGCAGCAGGTTGCTTGTGTCGCCTTCCATCAAATCTCCCGTGAAGGAGACCATCATTCAGCTCTTGCAGGAAGAGATCCACAGGCGTACGGGCATTCATTTAGGTGTTACCGACGCCTGGGGCGGTTCGCCGGTCATCGCTTTGGCACTCTCTTCGGATGGGATATTGAACGGCAAGGCGCTTCCTGACACGCTTCCTGAAAAGACAAAACTCCCCCTGCAAGCCGAATCATTCAGCGTGGTGGTGCAAGAGGACGCCCCCCGGCCGGTGATCTGGCTTGTCGGAGCCGATGAGCGCGGGGTTTTGTTTGCCGCGGGACACCTGCTGCGCACATCTTTGCTTGCCGACAAGCAGATCCTGTTCGACTCTTCAAACGCCGTACAAAGCGCACCCGATTATCCCATCCGAGGACATCAGTTGGGTTATCGCAATACCGCCAATTCCTACGATGCATGGACAAAGGAGCAGTATGAGCAATATATCCGGGAGTTGGCGATTTTCGGGACAAACTGTATAGAGACGATTCCTTTTGACAATACGCCTAGTCCCCACATGAAACTCTCCAAGGAAGAGATGAACCGGCATATAAGCACCGTATGCGGGAATTATGGCATTGATTATTGGGTATGGACACCGGCCAACGTGGATCTGTCGGATGAAAACCTGTTCAGGGCCGAAGTGAAGAAGCACAGCGATTACTACAGGCAATGTCCGCATCTGAGCCATGTCTTTGTGCCGGGCGGTGATCCCGGGGATAATCATCCGCGGCATGTGATGCCTTTCCTGAAAGCGATTGCCGCCGAGCTGGAAAAGTACCATCCCCGTGCAGGAGTTTGGGTTTCATTGCAGGGTTTCAGCGATGAGCAGATCGATTATTTTTACCATTACCTGGAGACAGAAAATCCGGATTGGTTGCGGGGAGTGGTAAGCGGCCCGGGTAGCCCTTCCCTGTCTGACACGCGCTACCGGTTACCCGGGAAGTATATGCACCGCCATTACCCCGATATTACCCATACTGTCCGATGCCTCTATCCCACCCTCCGCTGGGATCAGGCGTTCGCCCTTACGTTGGGCCGCGAGCCGGTCAACCCGCAACCATTCTATTACGCGGAGTTACACGACCGGTATGCCCCTTTCACCGATGGTTTCCTCACCTACTCCGACGGAGCGCATGACGATCTGAACAAGTTCGTCTGGAGCCGCAAAGGATGGAGTATGGAGGAAGATGCCGCCGGTATCACGGAGCAATATGTACGGTTCTTCTTTGGCGCCAAACCCGATGATCGGGTAACCGACGCCATACTGGCATTGGAACGCAACTGGGACGGACCCATAGAGGCAAACGGGGGGATAGAGATGACTTTCCTGCGCTGGCGGCAGCTTGAAGAGGACTATCCCCGCCTACAAAGCGACTGGCGATGGCAGATGCTGTTGCTCCGCGCGTATTATGACACTTATACCAAGAGGCGGAAGTTATTCGAACAAAGGTTGGAGCGCGAAGCCGCTAAATGGCTCGGGAAGGCCTCCGAAATGGGTGCTGCCGGGGCGATGAAACAGGCTTTGGAGAAAGTGAACGAGGCCGACCGGGTAAATATTGCCCCTTCGTTGAGAAAGAAGATCGATGATTATTGCGACGCGTTGTATAAATCGGTAGGTTTGCAGACAAGCGTGGAAAAATATCAGGCCAGCGGCGCTGAACGAGGCTGTGTGCTCGATTTCGCGGACTATCCGCTGAACAACCGCTGGTGGTTGTCCGACCGGTTTGAAAAGATCGGACAAATGGAAACCGAAGCCGAAAAGCTGGCCGCTTTAGAGGTGATCGCCCGATGGGAAAATCCCGGAAAGGGGAGTTATTACGATAACATATCGGATATCAGCCGGAGTCCGCGGGTAAAGACAACGGTCTATGACGCTACCGATGTGGCCTGGTGGGACGGCGGAATGAGTCGTAAGAGGCTGTCTACCCAGTTATTCCAGAACTTCCCGAAACTCCTGTACGAGGATCTTGATCCCAAAGCGCGTTACCTGATCCGTACCGCCGGATACGGCGATGCGTTGCTCAGGGTGGATGGAGAGCGCATATCCCCTACCCTCTACAATAGGGAGCTGGAGGAATTCAAAGAGTTCCCCATAGATAGAAGATTCTTTCAGGACGGTAAGCTGGAGGTTTCATTCGATGAACCGGAAGAGTCTCACCTGAACTGGCGTCAATATTCCAAGATTTGTGATATCTGGCTTATAAAAATAAATTGAATAAATTGTGGCCCATGAGTGCATGAACTATAATTGTTTAACAACATAATTTTCATATTTGTCATGGAAAATAGAAGGGAGTTTATTAAGAAAGTATCGGCCGGCGTAGCTGCCATGGCTGTTAGTAGTAAGGGTTTTGATCTGAGCGCCGGGAGTTATGCCCATATCCCCGGTGCGAATGATAAGATCCGTGTGGGAATTGTCGGTTTTTCCGACAGGTTCAGGAGTTCGCTTTTACCCGCCTTTATGAGCCATGCCAGGGAGTTGAATTTCGAACTGGTGGCGCTGTCGGATATCTGGAACCGCCGTCGTGAGGAGGGAAGAGCCTATATCAAGGAAAAAACCGGGTGGAATGTGGCCCTGTGCCGCAATAACGATGAGTTGTATGACCGCAACGACATTGATGCGGTCATTATCAGTACCGCAGATTTCCAGCACGCGTTGCATCTGGTGGAAGCGGCAAAGGCGGGTAAGGATGCCTATTGCGAAAAACCGTTTGCGGAAACCATGGATGATGCCAATGCCGCATTAAAAGCCTGTAAGGAAAGCGGTATAGTGGTGCAGATAGGATCACAACGCCGCAGTGGGGCGAATTACCATGCCGCCCATGATTATATCCGTTCCGGGAATTTCGGCGATATCGTGATTGCCGAGATGTGCTGGAACGTGAACCAACCGGGCCGTTGGCGCAGGCCGGCGTTATGTGCTTCCATCAGGGAGGGCGACGTGGACTGGAACCGCTATCTGATGAACCGTCCCAAAGTGGCGTGGGACCCCCGCAAATACCTTGAATACCGCCTGTTCTGGCCCTATTCGTCAGGCATACCGGGACAATGGATGTGTCACCAGATCGACACCGTACACTGGTTCACAGGCTTCCCCTATCCGCGCAGTGTGGTGTCCAACGGAGGGATTTACCAGTGGAAAGACGGTCGTACCAACGCCGATACGCTCACCTCGGTATTCGATTACGGGCCGTTGGATGATGAGAGCAAAGGTTTTCAGGTAGTCTATTCGTCCCGTTTCAGTAATTCTGCCGGCGGCACAAAAGAACTTTACTATTCGAACGGCGGGATGTTGAACCTGGATACCAACGAAATTACTCCCGAGGGTGGATTGGGTGAGCGAGAGGCATCTGCGATGGGATTAAAGGCCAACCGGCTCGATAAGCTCACTCTGCCGAAAGTTACCGTGGAAGCAGAAGCCAATACGGGAGCCGATCCCCTCACATCCGCCCATATGCGCAACTGGATGGAGTGCGTCAGGGCGAAGAATGTGGCCACCAACTGCCCGGTGGAAGCAGGGCATAGCCATACGATTGCCTGCGCCATGGCAAACGCCGCCTACCGGACAGGTATGCGCGCGGTGTACGATCCCGAAACACAGCAGATTATGGCGGGAGGAAAAGTATTTAAGTACTAAAATAGAATTAAAAATGAAAAATGAAGAATGAAGAGTGAAGAATGAAGAGTGAAGAATCCATATCACACCATTGAAAATAAGAAGCTGTTTTGAATTTTTTCATCCATTGTTTTTTAGCCATTTTTTGATGGATTTGGATTTTCATTGATTGAAATGTGGCGGGCCACTTGAAAGAAATGAAAGTTCAAAGGCGCGAAAAAGGGCAAAAAACAATATGAAAGAGCGGAAAAATAAGCGTAAAATAATTACTCGTAAAATTCAAAACAGTTTCTAAATATTTTTAGTCATATGAAACCGACCTGTTTACAATAATCATTACATACCCGAAGGGAATGAATATTTCCGTTAAGCTAAATGAGCAAAGGACAAACTTGTTTGGACTATGCCATAGCGAGGAATTGAAAATCGAGGAGCGAAGGCGACTCAAATATCTAACTTTAGTGAATATTTTGCACATCAAAGGTTCCATATACCGAAATAAAGAAATAAGATAATCATATGAAATCTTTTTATTACACTATAATGTTGGCATGCCTTGTGTTTGGAATGACATCTTTTTCCGGCCTTTATGAGCCGGAATTTGCTGTGTGTACAAGCGTGTCCAATTATCCGTTGCTCAAAGCGACAGGGTATACGTATGTCGAGTCGAACGTGTCATACCTGATGCCTGACAAGAGTGATGCTGATTTTCAGGAACATCTGGATGAAATAAGGAAATTAGAGGCCAGAATTATTTCCTGTACCAGTTTTATTCCCGGCAGTTTGCCGCTGACCGGTCATGAAGCCAGACATGATCAAGCGGTGGTCTGGGCCGATTCTGCCTTGCGTAGGGCGGGAATGGTAAATATTCCTTACATCGTTTTCGGAAGCGGAAAAGCCCGTAATGTGCCGGAAAATTTCAGTAAGGAAGAAGCTACGGAACAATTCATTTCTTTCTGTAAACAGATCGCTCCGTTGGCTCAGAAGTACAAAGTGACGGTGGTTATCGAACCCCTGAACAGGTCGGAAACCAACCTGATCAATTCCCTGGAGGAAGGCGCCCGGATCGTGGAAGCAGTCGATCATCCTAATCTGCAGTTACTCTGTGATATATACCACATGATGCGGGAAGAGGAACCCGCATCGGAGATAGTGAAATATGGTAAGTATATCCGGCATTGCCATATTGCCGAAAAAGAGGAGCGTACCTCTCCCGGCACCAAGGGTGATGATTTCAGGCCCTATTTCAAGGCATTGAAACAAATAGGGTATAAGGGTTGCGTTTCTATTGAATGCAGATGGAAAGATCTGGATAAGGAAATACAACCGGCGTTGTCTTCCATGCGGGAGCAGTTTCGCTCTTTGTCAATCAGATGAATATAAAAAATAGTAGATTCTTTGATAAAAAAATCAATGTGTAAAACTCATCGGAAATTATTCTCACGAAATATATTAAATTATGAAAAGAATTCATTTATCGCTTCTTATCGTTTTATCGGTATTTTTTGTTCAGTGCTCATCTGCCGGCCATAAAACCGGACAGGATACCCCTCCGCGGGTGAAGAACGTGATCGTGATGATCGGAGATGGAATGGGCGTTAGCCAGGTATATGCGGGACTAACCGCAAATAAGGGATCGCTCCATCTGGAACAGTGTCAGTTCGTGGGATTTTCCAAAACTTACTCTGCCAATAATTATATAACAGACTCCGGCGCGGGAGGAACTGCCATCGCGTGCGGAACCAAAACCAAGAATGGCGCCATTGGCGTGGATGTGGATGGGAAACCGGTTCAATCGATCCTTGAATATGCCGCGGCACACGGTCTGTCAACCGGTGTGGTGGCAAGCTGTGCCGTCACTCATGCTACGCCGGCATCATTCGTGGCACACCAGCCCAGCCGTAAAATGGAAGAAGAAATTGCAGCGGATTTTGTAAACTCCGACATCACGGTTTTTATCGGAGGCGGAAAAAGATACTTTGATGCCCGTTCTGATAATGAAAACCTGTTGGATAAACTGGAAACGAAAGGTTTTCGGGTTGCGCTCAATATGGATGACGTGAAGAAAGTCACCACGGGCAAACTGGCGGGACTCGTGGCGGACGAACATCCGGCTCCCTATCCTGAAAGGGGGGAATTTCTTCCCGAAAGCGTGCAAGCAGCGATCAATCTGCTGAAAAACAATGAAAAAGGATTCTTCCTGATGGTGGAAGGTTCTCAAATAGACTGGGCTTGCCACGCGAATGAAAAAGACGCCACCGTGAATGAAATGCTGGACTTTGACCGGGCGATTAAAGTGGCTTTCGATTACGCGGACCAGGACCCGCACACGCTGGTTATTATCACGGCAGACCATGAGACGGGGGGTATGGCGCTTACCGGCGGTGACCTGTCAACCGGAGAGGTGGAAGCGACCTATGCCTTAACGGGGCATACCGCCGTGATGGTTCCCGTTTTTGCTTATGGCGCGGGTGCCGTTGCATTTGCCGGTATATACCAGAATACCGATATTTTCACCAAAATGCTGAATTTATATGGTTTTGGAACGGAAAAATAAGCCCTTTTCATCCCGGAATAGGGTATCTGGGCGCCCATTATGGTTGTAAACAAATAAAATTGTCGCATGGTGAATAGAAAAATTACAGTACTGTTATGCCTGCTGTTACTATCAGCAGGCCGGTTACCCGCAAATGAATCCTTTTCCGCGCGAACGGAAAGGGAAAGATTACGCGCCATCCAACCCGTGATTCTTCATTCGGAAATAATCCCGGCACCGGCTTTGGTGCCATCGGCACATGCCTCGACCATTGTGGAGACCGATGATGGCTTACTGGCGGCATGGTTCGGAGGGACTTACGAAAGGCATCCTGACGTGAGTATTTACACCTCCAGGTTCAAAAACGGCCAGTGGAGTCTCCCCGTGATGGTAGCCGATGGCGTACAGGATGAATCGCAGCGGTTCCCCTGTTGGAATCCGGTCTTGTTCAAACGAGAGAACGGAGATCTGATCCTTTATTACAAAGTGGGGCCGAGCCCCAGTACCTGGTGGGGGGAATATAAGATATCATCGGACGAGGGCAAGACCTGGTCTGCCATGGAGACTATTCCGCGCGGATGCCTCGGGCCGATCAAAAACAAACCGGTGATCATCCCCGGAGGCAAAATACTCTACCCTACCAGCATAGAAATTCCAGGAAAATGGAATGTCTATATGGAGATGTCGAACCAGGATCTGACGGACTGGGAAAAAATAGAGATCGACAACAACGGTTTTGACGCTATCCAGCCTTCGGTATTGTTTCATAAGGATGGAGCCCTGCAGATCCTCTGCCGTTCGAAAAACGAAACTGTGGTGGAGTCCTGGTCGTATGATAACGGCAAAACCTGGTCGTCCCTGGCGCCTACACGACTGCCCAATAACAACTCCGGCACGGATGCCGTAACCTTGCCTAACGGCTTGCAGTTGATTATTTATAATCCGATTACCTCAGGGAGGAATAAACTGGCGATAGCCGGCTCGTATGACGGCAGGACATGGGAAAAACTGATCGATCTGGAAGACCAGCCCTCCGGTGAATTCAGTTACCCCGCTATTATCCGGGATAAGAAAGGAAATGTCCATGTGACCTATACCTACAACCGCGAAAAGATCAAATATGTGCGGTTGAAGTTCTAAATTGAAAGGGGCAGGGGAAAAGTTCCCGCACCAAGAGATGATTCAATGTGGATTCCGTGTAACGAAAAAGATAAGTTCATCGTATGAAGAACCCCATGTCAAATTTGACGTCAAAAAAATCCTACCCCTGGTTAGTGGCGGGTATGCTCTGGTTTGTCGCGCTGTTGAACTATCTCGACCGGCAGATGCTCGCCACCATGAAGCCTTTCATGGAGGTAGATATTGCAGAGCTGGTTACGGCCACCAACTTCGGACGACTCATGGCGGTATTTCTCTGGATATACGCCTTTATGAGCCCGTTGTCGGGTATCATCGCCGACCGGCTGAACCGCAAATGGCTGATTGTGGTCAGCCTGTTTGTCTGGTCAGGAGTAACGCTTGCCATGGGGTATGCCCGGAATATCGATCAGTTATTTATCCTAAGGGCTGCCATGGGTGTGAGCGAGGCCTTTTATGTACCCGCCGCCCTGTCGCTGATCGCGGATTATCACCAAGGGAAAACCCGCTCCTTAGCCATTGGATTCCATACTTCCGGGATTTACCTGGGACAGGCTTTCGGCGGCTTTGGTGCGACGCTGGCTGCGGGGACCTCCTGGCAATTTACTTTTCATACTTTTGGCCTTATCGGAATGGTATATAGTTTGATATTGATTGCCTTTCTCCGTGAAAAGAAGACCTATGTGATCGACACGAGCCGGAAAAGATCCCTCAGGCGGGAGTTAAGTGCGATGGGGAAAGGGTTGACCATGCTTTTCTCGAATATTGCCTTCTGGGTGATCCTGTTTTACTTTTCCGCGCCGAGTTTACCGGGATGGGCGACTAAAAACTGGCTGCCGACCCTGTTTTCGGAATCGCTGAACATGGTTATGGAACAGGCGGGGCCGTTATCGACCATGACGTTGGCGATGTCATCATTGATCGGCGTGTTGGTCGGCGGTTATGTATCCGACCGTTGGGTGGCGAAGCGACTCAAAGGGAGGATCTATACCGGTGTGATCGGATTGGGACTGACCATTCCCGCGTTGGTGTTGATCGGTTACGGGGGCGGATTATTCATGATCGTTACCGGAGCACTTTTGTTCGGATTGGGTTTCGGGATATTCGATGTGAATAATATGCCGATCCTATGCCAGTTTGTGCCGTCGCGCTACCGGGCTACCGGTTACGGGTTCATGAATCTGGCGGGCATATCGGCGGGTGCGGTAATCACCAACGAATTGGGCAAAGCGCTGGATGCCGGCCACATGAATATGGTTTTTGTTGTGATGATCGCAGCGGTGGCCCTGGCCGTCATCCTGCAATTGAGCGTGCTCAAGCCGAAGACTGTCGATATGACCGATGAACTGTTAATCCTAGATTAATACCCCGGCTCACGCTGTATCAGTAACTCTTTTTATGATCCTCTTTGGCCGACAGGAGGCGTGGGCTAACCGGCGGATTTCATCATCTTGAGGAGGCTTTTTAATTCTACCGTGGCGACCCGGGTGGTGATATCCGACATGGCGTAAGGGATGATCAGGTGGTCGTTGAAGAGCATTGCCCCGCATGTGTAAAGCACATTCGGCACATATCCAATCCGTTCTTCCTCATTGGGCGACAGTAAGGGTTCCCGCAGTCGCGCGACGATCTTTGTAGGATCGTTGAGGTCGAGCAGGACGGCGCTGATACAATATTGCCGCATGGGACCCACGCCATGGGTCAGCACCAGCCAGCCTTCTTTCAGTTCGATCGGGGACCCGCAGTTCCCGATTTGTATGAATTCCCAGGGATAGAGCGGTGCCTGGATAATCTGCGAAGTATGCCAGAAGTGCAGGTTGTCGGAGAACATGATATGGTTGTTCTCGCCGTCCTGTCGCGACAGCATGGCGTACAAACCGTTTATCTTGCGGGGAAACAATGCCAGGCCTTTGTTTTGTATGGCATTCCCGTTCAGGGTGGATATGTTGAAAGTCATGAAATCTTTTGTTTCGATCAGTTGCGGCAGGATGTGTTGGCCGTTATAGGCAGTGTAAGTGGCATAATAGACCGTTTTGCCGTTGTCCTTTGTAAACTGGACGAAACGGGCATCCTCGATACCTTTGCTTTCATTCTCGGAGACCGGATAGATCACCCGTTCCGAGAGTTGGGTCTTATCGTTGAACTTTATCTTGTAATTGGAATTGGCCAGCCAGTTGATGGCATTGATGGCGTTATCGTCGCTTTTGTCAGGATCTTCCTGATATACCTCATGGATACTGAATTTGAGATCCTGGTAAGTGAAAAAGGGTTGCAACCGGCCCAGGATACGTTGGGAAGTGTCGTTCCAGGCCCCCATCTCCTGAAGGGTCAGGCAGAAAAGATGGTTATCGTAAAAGGGATCGTGAAGCATGGCTGGCGTTTCCACGAATTCCGACACGCTGTCGAACATAAGCGAAAAATCGTTATAGATGATTCCGCTCCGGAACACGATCGATGAGATATGTCCTTCGCCTGTCGCGCGCAGGCTCATGGCAAACCGGGCGCCGCCCTCGGGGACATTGCTTTGATCGGGATGGAGGACGATGGAAGGATTGAAAAGGGCGGCCGACTCGATGGAGTATTCCTTGGTAAAATAAGAGCCTATAAGCATTTTCTTGACCCGTGAGATGTGGGCCGTAGGGGGAATGTATTCGGCAACCTTTTCAAAATTTATCAATAATAACTCCTCCAGATTCCGGTGCCGGTCGGAGAAATCGTGGCGGATTTGCAGCAATATCTTTTTAGCAGTAGTGTCGGAGAGGCCCAATACCTTGGAAAGCAGGTTGTTCACCCTGGAAAGATCTCCCGGAATATAAGGTCGGGTGATCACCCGGGAAGGATCCCTTTCTATCCTCGCTTTTTTCCTTTTCACAATTTCTTGCATAACCTTATACCTTTTTTACCAGCCGGATATTCCGGCTGGGCTGTGTGATTGTAATACCTTTTCATATGTATCGATATAGTTCCTCACCATTTCTTTATCGCTGAAACGGTTTTCGGCCCAGAGCCGGCAATAGCGCCGGTCAATGGCAGAGACATGCTTTACGGCTTCTGCCGACTCGTCGACCCCGGCGGTGAGGAAGCCTGTTTTTCCGTCCTGGATCAGCTCGGGCATGGAGCCTCGATTGAAGGCTATGACCGGTGTCCCGCACATCATGGCTTCAGCAACGCTCAATCCGAAGGGCTCGTCGAAAGAGATGGGATGCAACAGGGCATAGGCATGGCCGAGCAACCGTTCACGCTCTCGGGGTCCGGAATTGCCCGTATAAATCACGCGCTCGCCGTCAACGAAAGGGCGTACATGTTCGTCAAAATAGGCTTCGTCCTGTATTAATCCGGAAATGATGAGTCGCCGTTTTACCTGCCGGGCGATCCGGATGGCTTCGCGTGTGCCTTTATCGGGGTGGATCCTGCCGAAAAACAGCAGATAGTCGTCCGGAGAGGCGTTGAATGGGAAATCCCCGGTGTGTATGCCGTTGTATACCGTGGCCGTATAGTGCAGTTCGGGACTGCGGTCGGCATTGCTGATGGATACGTAGTAGTTGCTGTTGTTATATTTCTTGTACACCGGCAGGATGGCAGGTGAGGAAAACCCGTGGATGGTGGTAACCATGGGGGTACGTATCAACCCTGAATAGGTGAGGGGCAGGAAGTCGAAATGGTTATGTATGATGTCGAACCGGTGTGCTTGTTCCATCAGGTGACTGATATGCAGGCATTCCCACACTTTGGCGTCGAGCGAGGGGTCTTCGGCATAACCTGTGCCGCAGACAGACGCGAGCGTGCCCTTTGTCACCGAATCACCCGTGGCGAAAAGGGTAACATCCATGCCGGCCTGTACCAACCCTTCGGCCACGTTCGACGCTACCTGTTCCCACGGGCCATATTTCCGAGGCGGCGTCCGCCATGCGATGGGTGATAAAATTGCGATTTTCATAGATCCCGGCGCTAATCTTTTCTGTAATATTCTTCGTGTGCCTCCAGCACGACCAGGTAAGCAATCAGGTAGGCGAGCGTACTCTCAGCCCCCTGATTGCGGCTTATACCATCTCGTTCCAGGCCATCGAAGCAACCCTGGGTCTCATAATTATAGAGGCTGAGACGGAGATCGTTTTCACCCAGAAACCACCGGAAGGAAGCAAACAGCTTTTTCAGATAGTCGCTGTTGTCGGTCATTTTGTATGCTTGATGAAACATTAACACCATGCACATGGCGTCCACAGGCTGTTGGGCAAAATCAGAGCGGGTACCCTCCCGGCGGTACCATTTTTCGTTTCCGATAATCGACAAATACCCCTCCTTGAAGGTAATATCTGAGAGGAATTGCATCGACTCGAAGGCAATTCTCCGGACTTCTTCATCCTTAAGGATATCCGCAGCGTGCAGCATGGCGAGGGGGAGCATGCCGTTGTCGTAGGCGAACAATGTTTCATACCACTTCCAGCCGTCGCGGGTATTTTGCCGGTATTCCTCCGCCAAAAAAGCGGTGAGCTTGCGCAATCGTTCGATCATGACATCATCTCCCATATTTTTTCTTAAATAGTAAGAAACACCGATGATGACATTGGCGATGCTGCGTACCGAACGAAGCGTGTCGAATACCGGAAGGGCCTTGTCGAGCATGAATTTTCCGATTTGATAGTAAGAGTCGTCCGGGGCATTGTCCATCATGTATCCTATAGCCCATATAGCACGCCCGAAGGCGTCTTCAGAGCCTCTTTCATCAAGAAAGCCGCGGTCGAACTTCAAGAAATTCCGAAATGTGCCGTCATCGTTTTGCATATAATGGATATAGCTCAGATAAACCGGGCATAGTTCCAGCGCTTCGCGGTTTTTGGTTTCCTTATAAGCCATCAGGGCCATGATGAGCGCCCGGGCGTTATCGTCAAGACAATAGCCCTCCTTCAAGTTGGGAATACTGAATTTGGTGTGCTGTATGATCCCCGTGTCGTCGGTAAGACGTTTTATATGCGCCAATGAAAAGGGAGGCAGTATTTTTATGTCGAAGGGGATAGAGTCTTTTTTGGGGATTTTCACCTGCTCGGCCGTTACTTTTTTGACCAGGCTGTTATATTTGTTGCCGATTTTGGGCCAACTGATCTGATGGCCGTATTCATAAGCGTTCCTGCTCAGGCGGAGCCGCTTTTGGGGATGGCCCAGCAAATCGACCAGGATATCGGCCAACTGCCCGTGGTTACTGAAATCGAAGAGTACCCCCTTGTTGTCAGCCAGTAATTCCACCGCATGCCAATAGGGAGTGGAAACCACAGGGCACCCTACGCCTACGGCATAGGAGAGGGTACCGCTGGTAATCTGCGCTTCGTTGAGATAAGGGGTGATGTAAATGTCGGCCGCATAGAGATATTTGAACAATTCCCGTTCGTCGACAAATTTGTCGATAAACACCACATTATTTTCCAGGTGCAATTCGTCCACAAGCTGGATAAGGTAATTGCGGTATTCCTCACCCATGTAACGGAGCACATGGGGGTGCGTCTTGCCCAGCACGATATACAATACTTCGGGATGTTTTTTAACGACTTCAGGCAAAGCCTTTATCACCGTCTCGATGCCTTTGTTGCGACTGACAAACCCGAAGGTCAGGAGTACTTGGTTCTTTTCGAGTTTGAACTCTTTCTTGGCTTCCTGCCGCGAAAATTTGAAGTCGGGTACGCCGTGCTCGATATAGGCTATCTTCTCTTTCGGCACATCATAGATAGTTTGGAGGAAATCCACGGCCTGCCGGCTCATGACCACCACGCGGTGAGCCGTCCGGCAAATCCGTTGCAGTATCTCTTTCTGGTCATAGGAAGGAGTTTTTAACACGGTATGGAAGGTCACCACCAGAGGCATTTTAAGGCGATGAAGGAGCGAGAGGATATATACACCGTTGCGGCCGCCGAAAATTCCGAATTCATGTTCCAAGATGCAACAGTCGGCTCCGCTGAGGTTGATATATTCCGCCGCTGCCAGATAATCGTGTTGATATTCCTGGCGGATGGTAAACTTGACTTCTTCCGGATATTCGTATTCCTGACCAAAATCGTTCATCGCGACAACAAAACTCTCGTTGTTGCCCTTTTTGAGCTCTTTTTTGCCGGACATAGCCTGCCGCAGGTTGTGGGTAAAGGTTCCGATCCCGCACCTGCGGGGCGGATACGTTCCGATATATACTGTCTTCATTTCCTTTAAATATTTAATTATGAGTGGACATATAAAGAACAGTTATACACGATGCTTTGTTTAAAAGGGATACAACCGCATCATACAGTGATCCATACAATCGGGGATCTCTTCTTTAGGGTGGGTCGGGCATCCTTGGAACGACATTTTCCAATGCAATGCGAGTTTCGCGTGTAAGTTTGAAATGCGTGCAACTATAGGTCTCCGCTTTAGTCGCGATCATGCCCCTTGCGAAAGTTGAGTGATGCAATAAAAGCCGGCCATGGCGGTTTAAAATGAAACGCGGCATTATTATCCTGCCACATTGGTTTGTATCCCTAACTCCTCCACTCTGGCCGCTATTTTCCGCAAATCGTCGACAGGCACCTTTTCAAGCTCTTTGGCGGGCGTTTCCCGGTCAATGGTATAGATCATCACCTCGCGGGGGTTAAGCGTCCTGACCAGCTCTAACCAGGCTGAAATCTCCTTTTCGGTGGTGTTGTCGACTTCCTGTCCTTCAAACCGGCCTCTCACGAACATGGTCTGCAAGATGAAATTACCCTGAAAGCGGTGATAGCGTGCTACCTGTTTGGCTACTGAATAACCGGGAGCGTTGGGGCGGTCGATCAGGCGTACGGTCTCATCGAATGCCGAGTCGAGTTTCACTATGGGGTTCTCTGTCTTTTGGAGCGCCTCGAATACCTCGGGTTTGTGGAGGTGCATGCCGTTGGTGAGCACGCTTATTTTGGCGGCCGGAAAATAACGATCCCGCAGCCCGATAGTATCGTCGATAATGCCTTCAAACTGCGGGTGCATCGTCGGCTCCCCGTTACCGGCAAAAGTGATCACATCGGGTGTGATTCCTTCCTGGCGGAGTGACAACAGTTTATCCTCCAGCGCCGCCCATACATTTTCCCGGTCGGGCAATTGGGTCTTTGTTCGGAAGTCTTTATTGAATCCGCATTCGCAGTAGATGCAGTCGAATGAACAGAGTTTACCGTCATACGGCAGCAGGTTTATTCCAAGCGATAACCCCAGCCTCCTGCTGTGGATGGGCCCAAAAACAATCTCATGAAATAATATGGTGGACATTTAGATGATCTTTAAAAAATCGGACGGCGTCATTGCATTCTTTCACGAAAATAGAAAAAAACATTCACACCTGCAAAGGTTTCAACAAAAACAGATCTGGTTTTACTTTTTCCGATTACAAGTCGAGAATCTTTCCTCAAACGGGGCACAGTTAAGTTTACTTTTTCTGATACCGATTACAAGCGTTTCTCGCTCACAACCCCCAGGATTCTCAAAATAAGGGTATTGCGCAACGGTTGCCGCACGATTGAGATAAGGAACGGATGCGGAAAATTAAAAAATCGCCTCCTTTAAAACCATATATATCCGCTGTCTTCGAGAGGATTGACCCCTTTCCAATTGCCGTTCTTGTGGTTTTTCCACCATTCGATATACAATTCCCTTACGGCAAGAATCTCTTTGGTAGTCAACGCCATGTAGTTGCCGTCGGTATCTGTTTCGGATCTTACAAGAAACGGGTCTAAGGAGCCATATCTTGCCCCGTTGCGGATTCCTTCGACTGTCCATAAAAGACACTCGCCCAAAATAAAATATCCCCGTCCTTCGGGAAAGGGCCGGCGGGAAGATATCGGGTTCAACGGATAATCCCGGATATGGGTCGTGTCCGAAGCCAGTTCCAGTAAAACCGGGATATCAACCGGCGAGAACACGGGCATCTCCAACCAAAGATTGTCCCCGTTTTCGCCTTTTTTATGCAACCGGTACGTTCCTTGCTTAATTTGTTTTACAAATAAATGTGGATCGGGGTCATTTAATTTCAACTCTTTATTGCAGGAGACGAATAAAAGAGTTAAACAAGTAAAAAAAACCATCTTTTTCATTGCTGCCAGATGAAGGTGTTCACTGAATGTATGACGGTATATCGGAAAAAATGTTGCGTGAAAAATGTTAAGATTTAACTTTTTAACAAATTTCCCGCATTGGGCGCTTGTCGATAAAAACAAATATGGCATTGCGTATGAGGGAATATTTTTATTGGATGAATTCATTGTAAAGTTCCTCTTAAAAAAAGTCCGAAATATCGGCAAATTGTTTGTCGACAATTTGATTGCCAATATGTTTTTGTTTATTGCCGACAGAGAACTTTAAAATATTTCCAACAATTTATCGGTTCCAAATCCGATTAACAGGTAGCGCAAAAATTTCCCGGTAGTCATCGAGGCCATTACCACCGGCATGTTTGCCCGCATGAACCCCAGTGCGACCAGCATCAAATCGCCTATGGCCGGGAGAAAGCCGAAAAACCCCATGACCGCCCCTTTTCTTCGCAGCCGGAGAGTCATACGGTCGACCTTCTCGGGTTTTATGTGAAACCATTTTTCCAACCATTCAGTCTTGCCCAGTCGTCCCAAATAATAGCAGGTTGCACCCCCTAGGGAATTTCCTATGGTAGCATAGACGATACAACTCCCTATGTCATATCCCGCGGCAATCAACGCGGCGAAAACCACTTCCGAACTTAATGGCAAGATAGTGGCTGCCAAGAAAGAAGCCAGCAGTAGTCCCCAGAAACCGAATTCCGCTAATCCGTCCAACATACAACTAATTTTACTAATGAGTCAATATGCCAATAAGCCAATGAATAGAGAGTGAAAGGTGAGTAACCCGTAGCGCGTTTCATTTGCATTTTAGTTAATTAGCACATTAGCAAATTGATATATTGTCTCATTGATTAGTGCGCTGCCAGCCAGTTTTCCCCCACCCCTATGTCGGTCTTCAGCGGGATCGACAATTGACAGGCATTTTCCATCTCTTCCTTCACAATTGCTTTTACTTTTTCCAATTCTTCCGGCAATACATTGAAATTCAATTCGTCATGTACCTGGAGGATCATTTTGGATTGGAGCTTCTCCTTTTGTAGCCGGGTGAAGATGCGGATCATGGCCATTTTGATGATATCTGCCGCGCTCCCCTGGATGGGGGCGTTGATGGCATTCCGTTCAGCATAGCCACGTACCACGGCGTTGCGCGAGTTGATATCGGCAAGATACCGCTTACGTCCCAGAAGCGTCTCCACAAAGCCTTTCTCACGCGCCTGGGAAATGCTTTCATCCATATATTGTTTCACCTGAGGGAAAGTCTCAAAATATCCATCGATCAATTCTTTGGCTTCGGTACGGGAGATGGCAAGCCGTTCCGACAGGCCGAAGGGTGTGATGCCGTAGATAATCCCGAAGTTGGCTGTCTTTGCCTTACGCCGCATATCCCCGGTGACCTCTTCCAGGGGAATCTTATAGATCTTGGCAGCGGTGGCGGCATGGATATCCTGCCCTTTACTGAACGCTTCGGTCATGTTCTTGTCGCCGCTCAGGTGAGCCATGATACGCAGTTCGATCTGTGAGTAGTCCGATGAAACGAACAGGCATCCTTGGTCGGGAATAAATACTTTCCGCATCTCTTTACCCCGTTCATCGCGGATAGGGATATTCTGCAGATTGGGGTTGGTGCTGCTCAGCCGTCCTGTGGCGGCTACCGTCTGGTTGAATGAGGTGTGTATCTTACCCGTACGGGGATTGATAAGCAGCGGGAATGCATCGATATAAGTGCCGAGCAGTTTTTTAAGTCCCCTCTGTTCCAGTATCTTTTCGATGATCGGATGTTTCGAGCGGATTTTCTCCAGCTCTTCCTCACTGGTTTTATATTGTCCGGTCTTGGTCTTTTTCGGCTTATCCACGATCATCAGCCTGTCAAACAAGATCTCACCGATTTGTTTGGGAGAATTGACATTGAACGCAATGCCGGCCATATCGGTAATCTCTTTTTCAATCCGTTGCAGTTCGGCGGTGTATTGGGTGGAAAGCTCTTCCAATGCTTTCAGGTCGAGCCTTACCCCGGTCCATTCCATATCGGCCAGCACATAGATAAGCGGACATTCAATGTCGTAGAACAGCTTCTCCAGATGGCTGTCGCGGATCTCACGTTCCAGTATATTTTTCAATTTCAGCGTGATGTCGGCATCTTCCGCGGCATAATCGGCCACGATCTTCGGATCCACAGCGCGCATGCTTTTCTGGTTCTTGCCTCTTGGACCGATCAGTTCTTCGATATGGATCGTCCGGTATTTCAGGTAGGTTTCTGCCATATAATCCATCCCGTGCCGGATTTCCGGGTTCAGGAGATAGTGGGCGATCATGGTGTCGAAGAGTTTCCCTTTCACCTGGATATCATAATTGCGGAGTGACAGGATATCATATTTGAGGTTTTGGCCGATCTTACCAATAGCCTCATTTTCAAAGAAAGGCTTGAATATCGCTGCCTGGCGGCAAGCCTCTTCGCGGTCGGCAGAAATAGGCACATACCAGGCTTCCCCCTCGTTGAACGCGAAGGAGAGTCCCACCAGGTCACTCAATAACGGATCCATGCCGGTAGTTTCCGTGTCGAAGCAGACCGATGGCTGTGCCGTTAATTTTTTGCATAGCTCCACCATTTCCTCTTCCGACCGTATCATGGTGTATTGATGGGGTGTTGTGTGGATGTTGGCGTAGCCGGCGGACAACTCGACCGGTGGAAGCATTGCTATTTCTGTTTCCGTTTCCTCTTCGACCGTTTCAAACAGATTACCCTGTACGGGCCCTCTGGGTGCAACGGCCACAGGCGTGCGGTTGAACAGACGATTCAGGAAGGTGCGGAATTCCAGCAGTTCGAAAAGGGCCTTCAGGGCCTCTCGGTTCATCTCTTTCCGGGCAAAATCATCCTCTCTTACCTCAATGGGCACGTCGGTCTTGATAGTGGCCAGGAATTTTGAGAAAAGGATCTGCTCCCGATTATCCTCCACTTTCTTTTGCAACGCCCCTTTGAGTTGATGGCTTTGTGCAAGCAGGTTTTCGATGGTGCCGAACTCTCTGAGCAGTTTTATAGCCGTCTTTTCCCCTACACTCGGGCACCCCGGGATATTATCAGAGGTGTCTCCCATCAGCCCCAGCAGGTCGACCATCTGGGCCGGACTCGAGAGGTGATACTTTTCCATTACCTTTTTATCGTCCAGGATATCGAAATCATTGCTGCCGTATTTGGGTTTGTAGATGAAGATATGGGACTCGGCAAGCTGCCCGTAGTCTTTGTCGGGTGTCATCATATACACATCAAAACGGTCTTTATCTACCCGTTTGGCAATAGTGCCGATCACATCATCGGCTTCATAGCCCGGCACTTCGAGTATGGGAATATTGTATGCGGCGATGACCTGCTTGATGATGGGAACCGATCGCTTGATATCTTCAGGGGTCGCTTCACGTTGCGCCTTGTAGGACTCGAATTCCTGATGACGGAAAGTGGGGCCGTCAGGATCGAAAGCCACCGCGATATGTGACGGGTTTTCCTTATGGAGCACTTCTTCCAGGGTGTTGACAAACCCGAAAATGGCGGATGTGTTCTCACCTTTTGAGTTTACCCTCGGGTTCCTGATGAAAGCATAGTAGGAACGGTAAATAAGAGCATAGGCGTCCAGAAGGAATAGTTTGTTCTTGTGCATAATTATATTCAAATAAATTTAATTTTTTTCTATGCTTGACTTTGCTGATTTAGCTTAACGAAAACGTTCAAAATCTGATTAAGAAATGTAAAGTTACGAATATTTGTTGCTGGGAGGAGAATAATTTATAAATTTGTGACATAAAATTCAGGATGCGATGGATCAGAGTCAGGTCATAAGAGACTTTCTACAGGAAGAACTGGAACTTTTTGATACTTATTTGCGAGAATCAATCAAAAACAGTAATCCCCGCATTGCAGGAATTATCGATTATGTTTTCAAGGGAAACGGTAAACGGTTAAGGCCTATGTTGGTTTTATTGGCCGCAAAAGCCTGCGGGCAGATTATCCCGGAGACGTATCATGGCGCTGTGACGGTTGAGTTGTTACATACAGCCACGCTTGTGCATGATGATGTGATTGATAAGTCCGATATGCGCAGGGGCAGGCGCTCGGTGAATGCTGTTTTCGACAACACCAAGGCGGTACTTGTGGGTGATTATCTTTTGTCGTCGGCTTTGGCTGAGAGTGTAAAGACCAAGGATTTCAATATTGTACGTATCATGTCGGAGTTGGGGAAAAGCCTGGCGGAAGGGGAGTTGGTGCAGTTTGCGCTTGCTGAGGAGATCCTGATTGATGAAGCATCCTATTTTCAGGTGATCGAGAAGAAGACGGCCTCTTTATTGCGTGCCAGCATTACCATCGGAGCTATTACCGGAGGCGCTTCCCCGCAGGTTACCTCCGAATTCGGCCGGTTGGGAGGCATCTTGGGTATCTGTTTTCAGATAAGGGATGATATCTTTGATTATTACAAAAATGATGTGGGTAAGCCTACCGGCAACGATATCCGGGAAGGAAAAGTGACACTTCCCCTGATATATGCTTTGCAGCATGCACCCCGGACGGTTTCGGACGGGATGTTGAAAATCATTCAATCGCGGGATTATTCGGATGAGAATATCGGACGGGTGCTTGATTTTGCCAAAGAGTATGGTGGAGTGGAGTATGCCCACAAAAAGATGCGGGAATTGCTGGATGAGGGCGAAACGATCATCTCGGAGCTCCCCGTCGATGACCAAATCAAAACTCTTTTGCGTCTTCTCCTGATCTATTTGAATGAACGGGACCATTAAAAAAGAAGAGTGGAACCATTGGTCCACTCCCTTTCTTCGTTACCTTTTCTGTCGATTATTGGATTTCAATCAGCTTGGATGTGGAAACTTTTTCTTCTTCCACAGTGGGGATTTCAACGGTCAAAACCCCGTTTTCCACCTTTGCGCAGATCTTATCCTTTTCCACGTTCTCGGGCAATACCATTCTTCTTTGGAACTGCGTATAAGAAAATTCACGTCTCAGGTAAGCTCCCTTTTTATCTTTCTCTTCCTGTTCATTCTTCTTCTCAAAGGAGATCACCAGATTATTTTCCTCATCGATCCTCACCACACAGTCTTCTTTGGTCATGCCCGGAGCCGCAACTTCCACCGTAAATCCTTTTTCATTCTGCTGGATATTGATGGCAGGCACAGATCTGCTGCTGTTTTCCATCCATTCATTACCGAAAAAGTCATTGAAAATACTCGGTAACCAGTTGTTTGTACGTCTGATAATTGCCATAATTTACTCCTTTCTTTTAGTTTTCTTTTGTTACACTATCAACAGTGCAAAATAGATGCCGGGAGGGAATTTATCCCGTTTTGGAGCATGTTTGTGACAAAATGGCCGAAAAACATCAAAAAACAGTTGGATATTGCAAAATGTAAAGACAAAATGGCAGAGCCTGGGGGTGGTGATCAATCTTTACGGGAGGGTGAACTTTTTCGTTAAGCGAGAACAGAGGAAAAACTTGTTTTTACTATGTCGAGCGTAGAAAAAGCCTAACTTTAGTGAACTTTTTCGTTAAGCGAGAACAGAGGAAAAACTTAAACAAAACAGGCAGAAGGCCGGAAAACCGGCCCTCTGCCCGTGGAAATAGGATCTGAAACCATTTTATGGAACTGAAACCCTTTAGTATTTCAAAGGTGATTTCTCCATGATCTCCGCTTCGCTTTTCACCGGAATCAGCGTGAAACCCCATTTGTAATCCTGATTGGCAGGAATGGTGTATTGGGGAAGGGGACGGGCTCCCCAACTATTGTATCCGGCCACGCCTTGTTGTTTCATGTCGATACATACCTCCACGAAGTCTCGGGGGAAGATATCATTGATATGTGTCTGGCGGGGTCGCTTGTTCTTTGCCTCTTCATCGGAACGGGAAGCGATTTCCTCACTGCTGAAATTGTTCCACTGATAAGGCTTGTCCTTGTTCTCTTCGGAGTCAAAATCCTCCACGCTGTTACGCAACGCATTGAACCCTATGGAACTGTCGGCAACGATCATCAATCCGCCGGTGTCATTGGTGAGGGCTACCCATCGTGTATCGGTCCGGTGTCCGTTTTCCTGCGGACGAACATAAGGGAAATAATTTTCCTCTGCTGTGGTTTGGTAAAGGCCCACTTTGGATCCGGAAGCCCTGTCGATATAATTCTCTCCCGGGCCACGGCCGAAATAAGATACGTTATGCATCGTCACCGGCATGCGGAATCGCACGCCTATACGGGGTACGGTCAGCGTGGACGAAGCTTTACGCGCGGCGGATGCTTCCGGTGAGAAAGTGGCTGTGAGCGTCGCTTCGGAAGCGCCGACCTGTCTCTCTTCCATATCGGTGGAGAAGAATTCCACATCTACCTTTATAACCCCGGAAGGATAGATGCTGTATTTTACAGTGTAAAGGTTGCCTGCGGCAAGCAGATAAGTGGTTTCAACTACCACTTTGTTATCTTCAGGATAGCTCTTCACCTCGGTGACATTGAAATTTTTGCTTGATTGTTTCCATACCTGC
Organism: Proteiniphilum sp. X52; assembly: GCF_003712195.1. Taxonomy (GTDB): domain Bacteria; phylum Bacteroidota; class Bacteroidia; order Bacteroidales; family Dysgonomonadaceae; genus Proteiniphilum. The sequence goes on from NZ_RDSD01000002.1 coordinate 293,310, forward strand.
AGGCGGTGAGGATTTCCATTTCCGTAATCGTTGTCGTTCGGGGCACGCCAGAAGTTGGGTTGTAGGCCGAAGCCTTTGTCAAAATACTCATTGCCTTCCACCTTATAGGAGGTAACCATACCGCTCGCTTTGTCAAATATAAATTCCAAGCGGGGAGAGGTCACACGGATGCTGTTTCCGGATTGATCCACTTGTAGCGGGGGTGTGCCGTTGCTCTCCTTGTATGCTTGCTTAGGTATCGAGAGCGGTAGTTTGAATTGTTCGATGGCTACTATGTGACCGGCGGGAATGAATGGTGCGGCTTCTTTTTGAATCACTTCAAAGTTGACAAAATATTCCATACCGGGTTTGGGCTGTAACTTGCCGACGGGTAATGAAACCTCTGTGGTTTGTTGAGGTCGCAGGGAGACTTGCAACACTCCTTCGGAGATGTTCTTTCCATTTTCAGTGATAATATAGCGGAAAGTATAGTCATCCGTATTGGAGAAATATTGCCGGTTAATGATCCGGAAAACGCCTGTGGACAGGTCCACCGCTTCAAAGGCAAAATTCTGGTGGACATATTTCACTTCGGCCAGGGCAGGGTGGGGGGAACGGTCAGGATTTACCAGACCGTTGCAGAGAAAGTTTCCGTCACTGGGCATGTCCACACCATAGTCCCCGCCATATTTATAGTAGAGCCTTCCTTCTTCGTCGTAAGCTTCCATACCCTGGTCTACCCAATCCCAGATGTATCCGCCCTGCAGATTCGGGTATTTGTAGATTGCCTCCCACTGGATATCAAGATTACCGTTGGAGTTACCCATGGCATGCGAGTATTCTGAGGGGATTACCGGTCGGTCGCTCCCTGCTTTGCCGACCTCTTCCAGCCAGGCGGCACTGGGATATTGTGGCACATACATGTCAGAGTTGAAGTCCCATAACGCCCGTTCATAGTTCACCGGACGATCCATCAGGCTACGCTCCTGATCTTTCAGGAATTTATAGGTATGGAAAAAATTGATACCGTTGCCGGCTTCATTGCCAAGCGACCAAATGGAGACGCACGGATGATTTTTGTTCCTTTCGAACATGTTTACGGTTCTGTCCATATGGGCCTGCTCCCATTCCGGGTGTTTGGCGAGGGATCGTTCGCCGTAATATAGCCCGTGCGACTCGATATTGGCCTCATCGTATACATAGAGCCCGTATTCGCTGCACAGTTCATAGAAGCGGCGCGGTTGCGGATAATGGGAGAGCCGGACGCTATTGATATTGTGCAGTTTCATCAGCTCGATATCTTTTCGCATCAGTTCTTCCGTCACATAATGGCCGGTTTTGGGATTGGTCTCATGCAGGTTAACCCCTTTTAACTTGATGGGTTGGCCGTTCACAAGGAAAAGGCGGTCGGTTCGATCGCCGCTCTTTACCGGTTTGATCTCGAACCGGCGGAAACCGACAGGGTAGGGGACTACCTCCCCCGATGTATCCCCTTCTTTCTTCACGGTGATAAGCAGTTTGTACAGGTGGGGATGCTCCGAAGTCCATGCAGCCACATCAGGTAGTCGTTGTGCGTTGAAGCGGACGGTATTCTCTCCTTGGCTTTGGATTGCCACCGGTTTTGTTTCTGAGGCAACCACTTTGCCGGCGGGATCGAGCAGTTCATAAGAGACTTCGGCATAGGAAGCGCCGGAGAGATAGTTGCTGACGGTCGTTTCCAATTCGAAGATGCCATTGCGGTAACTCTCATCAAGGGTCGCTTTCACCCTGAAATCACGTAACGATGTCTTGGGTTGCGACCAGAGGAAGACATCCCGCTCAATACCGCTGATGCGCCAGAAGTCCTGCGCCTCAAGGTAGGAGCCCGTGCTCCAGCGGAATATTTTCAGCACGAGTGAATTTTTACCGGGATGTATATAGGAGTTGATCCTGAATTCGGCGGCTGTCTTTGAATCCTCGCTATATCCTACCTCTTTTCCGTTGATATACACATATACTCCTGATTTGGCTCCGTCAATGGACAGAAATATCTCACGCTCGTTCCAATCTTCGGGGATATCTATTTCACGGCGGTATACGCCCACCGGGTTTTCTTGCGGAAGATAGGGCGGCTCCATCTTCGGATAGCGGGTTTCCGGATCACGTTCCACGAATTCATAGGGATGATTCACATACACCGCGGTACCGAAGCCTTGCATTTCCCAATTACCCGGAACCTTGATATCTTTCCATCCGGTGAGGAGGAGGGCAGAATCGGTGACGTTTTCGGGCAGTTGGTGGTAGGAATCCACGAAATAGAATTTCCATGTTCCGTTCAGTGAGATATAATATTTACTCTCCTCGAAAGGGGTATTAAGCGCTTCCGATCTGGTTTCATACGTCATGAACTGCGTGCGAGGATGCTCTTTGTTTACCTTTACTACATTCACATCCTGCCAGTAGGGCAGGGGGCGACGTTTGGAAATCGATTGATGTTCCTGGGCAGTCAATGTGTTTATACAAAACAGGCAGACGATTGCCGCCAGGGAAAAAAAATTGATTTTCATATGACTATTTTATTTTTTTTATTTCGGTATATGGAACCTGCCCCGGTCGTTCGAGAACTGTCACGATTTTTGGGGAAATAGCGGCAATTCCGTCAACACGGGGCAAGTGGTGCTGATTAATTACGAATCATCTCATTCCTTAAATCATCAACCTTCTATCTTTGAGAGAAGGTTATCCGCCAGTCGGCTGGCCCCGATACGGAACAGGCTGTTGTGGCACCATTCTTCGCCAAGTGTCTCTTTTATAATGGTATAGTATTTAACCGCATCTTCTGTGGTGGCAATTCCTCCGGACATCTTCAGGCCGATTTTTCTTCCGGTTTTGGTATGATAGGAGAGAACGGCATGGCACATCACATACGCTGCTTCAGGGGTGGCGCCGGGATACCCTTTTCCGGTGGATGTCTTCAGAAAGTCGGCGCCGCAATAGAGTGACAAGATGGCGGCATTGTGGATATTCTTCACATTTTGTAACGCACCGGTCTCAAGGATCACTTTCAGTGAGGCGTGACGGCAGGCTTCTTTTATTTCGGTAAGTTCTTCACACATCTCTTCATATTCACCATCTAAAAATTTTCCCACGTTGATGACTACGTCGATTTCATCCGCTCCGTCTGCCACGGCCAGCGATGTTTCCGCTACTTTGATCTCGCTGAAGGTTTGGGATGAGGGAAATCCTCCTGCCACACAAGCAATCTTTACATCGGCAGTCAATGCCTCTTTCACCGTACGGGCAAAATTGGGATACACACAAATGGCCGCGACATTGTCCATTTCCGGATTAGAGCCGTCGAATTTGTTAATCTTTTCAGCAAATTTCCAGATGCTCTCATTCGAGTCGGTAGTGTTGAGAGAGGTGAGGTCTATACAACTGTACAGTTTTTTGTAAACTCCCGGATTGTTATTTTCGCTGTATTTTTCGGCGATAAGGTCGTTTACTTTTTTCGAAACCTCCTCGTCCGTCAGTGTGAACGGATGCGTATCGATTGCTTTGCTATATTTGTTTGTCTCCATCGTTTTTTGTTTTACGCTATTTATATGTCCTCTTGAATGTTATTTGTCAGTATTATCTTGTAATTTTTTGTTGTTCAGATGTCTGTCAGCATCTCTCCGTGTCTTTTTCCCTATGTTTTTAACTAACGCTTCCTCCAGATCTACTCCGGTTTGGTTGGCCAGACAGAGTAATACCCAAAGCACATCGGCCATCTCGTCTGCCAGATTTTTCGACAAGTCTGATTTTTTAAATGACTGGTCGCCGTAGGTGCGTGCCATAATCCGGGCCAGTTCGCCGATTTCTTCGGTGAGGATAGCCATATTGGTCAGCTCACTGAAATAGCGTACACCATAGGTTTTGATCCATTCATCCACTTGTTTTTGGGCCTCTTGTATCGTCATCTTGTCTCGTGTCTGTTGCTGGTTACTTTCTGCGATTCGTCCGATTTTTCCGTTCATCCGGTCACTCTGTCATCGTCATCCCGTATCCCCGGTCATCCCTCGGTCCCGGTTGCCCTCTCTCCCCGGCCTTTCTATCTATTCCCTGTTCCTGGAATCGATCCAGATGGTTACAGGACCGTCATTCACCAATTCCACCTGCATGTCGGCACCAAATTCTCCGGTGGCTACCTGCTTTTTGAGCATATCCGACAAGATGACACAAAATTGTTCATAAAGAGGAACCGATATTTCCGGTTTGGCCGCGCGCAGATAGGAAGGGCGATTTCCCTTTTTTGTGCTGGCATGCAGCGTAAATTGAGAAACGACTAATATCTCACCGCCGGTTTCGAGCACCGATCGGTTCATAATCCCCTTTTCATCGTCAAATATACGTAAATTTACCGTTTTTTTGCCTAAAAAAACAATATCTTCTTCGGTATCGGCTTCTTCTATGCCCACAAAAAGCAACAGACCCTCGCCAATACTGCTTGTCTTCTCTCCGCCGATATGGACGGACGCTTTTTTTACCCGTTGAATAAGTAGTCTCATAATTGGTCATTCTCCTCCTCTTATCCACTTCCAAGCGATCTCACCTTTACTCTTTCCGATCACAGAAACGATCTCTTCTTTGGTTGCCTCTTTAATCCTTTTAATACTTTTGAAATGGATCAGTAATCTCTTTTTTGTTTCGGGGCCGATACCTTTGATCTGGTCCAATTCCGACGTTGTTTGTGATTTGCTTCTTTTTTGCCGGTGAAAGGAGATTCCAAACCGGTGCGCCTCATCCCGGGCCTGCTGGATAAGCTTTAACGTTTCCGAACTTTTATCGATGTAGAGTGGGACAGGGTCTTCCGGGAAATAGATTTCCTCCAGACGCTTGGCAATACCGATGATCGCAATTTTTCCGTATAATCCGATTTTCTGAAGCGATTCCACAGCAGCATGCAATTGCCCCTTACCTCCGTCAATGACAATGAGTTGGGGCAGGGAAGCGCCTTCGTTAAGCAGCCGAGAGTAGCGTCTTTCCACAATCTCACGCATCGATGCGAAATCATCGGGCCCTACAACGCTTTTCACATTGTAATGGCGGTAATCTTTTTTCGATGGTTTGGCTTTTTTGAAAACGACACAGGCTGCCACCGGATTTGTTCCCTGAATATTGGAGTTGTCGAAGCACTCGATATGCCAGGGAATTTCTTTCAATTGCAAATCGTTTTGTACTCCCTTCAGAATGCGGGTTGCCCGTTGTTCGGGATTGAGCATCTCCGCCTTTTTAAGTTTATCGATCTTGTATTGCTTCACATTCTTTTCCGACAGGCTGAGGAGTTTTCGCTTTTCACCTCTTTGAGGAATGGTGAACTCTACTGCCGGCAGTTTCAAGTCCGGCATAAAGGGGACAATGATCTCTTTCATGTCACTGCCGAACCGTTGACGCATCTCCACAATCCCCATGCCCAGCAATTCTTCGGGAGATTCATCGAGTTTCTTTTTGTATTCGAATGTATATGCCTGATTCACAGCGCCATTCACCACATGCAGGTAGTTGATGTATGCTGAATTTTCAGCTTCTTCCATCGAGAAGACATCCAAGTTATAGTTTATATTGCTTACTACCTGCGATTTCTCCCTGAAATTCTGGATCAGCAGCAGTTTTTCCTTTAACCTGTGTGCCTCTTCAAAGCGCAGTTGTTCCGCAAGGGCCTGCATATCTTCATGAATCTGTCTTTCGATAATTGCCACATTTCCTTTCAATATCTCAATGATCTCTTCAATATTTTTATTGTAGTCTGCCAGTGATTGCAAAGCCTCACACGGCCCTTCGCATTGCTTGATATGATACTGGAGGCATACCTTGAATTTTCCGGCGGCAATATTTTCGGGAGTCAGATTGAGCCGGCATGTGCGTATTTTGTATACGCGCCTGAAAATATCCAGCAGGGCATTCACCGATTGTACCGACGTATAGGGGCCGAAATATTTGGAGCCATCCTTCACTACATTCCGGGTTTTATAGACCCGGGGGAAATATTCGTTTTTCACCACGATAAACGGGTAGGATTTGTCATCCTTCAGCATCACGTTATAACGGGGTTTTAGCTGCTTGATCAGGTTGTTTTCCAGTAGAAAAGTATCCTCTTCCGAATTGACGACAACATATTTTATCTTCTGAATCTTTCTAACCAGGATGCGCGTTTTCGGATGTTCGTGATGTTTGTTGAAATAGGACGAGACCCTTTTTTTCAGATCCTTGGCTTTACCGACATATATCACAGTGCCGTTCTCATCAACGAACTGGTAACAGCCCGGTTGATGCGGAATAACAGCAAGCGTATTTTTAATTTCATCGGTCATAAAAGGGTAGGGCTTTGTTTGAGTGGGCCGTGGAGATCACTTGTGAACTGTAATTGATTATCTGTCATTGCTCTCGGAGATATCCCGGGCGTTTAGAATTTGATAACCGAATTTACTTCCACTTCTTTCGGGAAATGATCTATACCTTTCAATTCTTCCAGCTCTATGAGGAAGTTGATGTATATCTTTTTCACACCCAGTTTTTTCACGAGATTGTACGCCGCCACCATGGTCCCGCCGGTTGCCAGCAGGTCGTCGTGCAGCAATACCACGTCATCATTCGACAACGCATCTTCGTGGATCTGTATTGTGTCTTCCCCGTATTCTTTGGTGTAGGTTTCCTCAATCACCCTATAGGGAAGTTTGCCGGGTTTGCGGATAGGTACAAATCCCGCACCTAATCGGATCGCCACGGCAGGGCCCATAAAAAAACCTCTGGACTCAATTCCCACCACCTTGGTGATTCCCCTCTCCTTGTATCTTTCATACAGTATGTCCGATAGTTCTTTCAGGTGAGAAGGTGATTGAAACAGGGTGGTAATGTCTCTGAAAAGAACTCCCGGTATTGGGAAGTCCTGGATGTTCCTGACTGCTGAAGTAAGTGTTTCGATACTCATTTTTTGTTTTAAAATTAGTCGTTTTGTGTCGCTTTCGCTCCTCGATTTTCAATTGTGTCGCGTCCGCCCCTGAATGATTATTGCGTCGCGTCCGCTCCTGAATGATTAATTGAGCCGCCTTCGCTCCTCAGCACTCAATTGAGCCGCCTTCGCTCCTCAGCACTCAATTGAGTCGCCTTCGCTCCTCGATTTTCAATTTTCTCGATGGCGGAGTATACGCGGGGTTATGCTCCTTTGGCTTGATGAAAGTGGCTTGATAATTTGTTTTTTTTGGATGTTCCACGTGAAACATTTGAGATCTCAGCGCCCCAACAACACAAGCAAAACGGAGATGTCGTTGGGTGAGACGCCCGGTATTCTGCTTGCCTGGGCAATCGTTTCCGGGTTGATTTTCGTCAGTTTTTGTCGTGCTTCCGTGGAGAGCGATTGTATCTCATTATAGTTGAATTTGTCTTTGATGCGGATATCCTCCAGACGGGTAATCTTGTCGGCCATGATCCGTTCCCGTTTGATGTAACCATTATACTTTATCTCTATGTCGGCCGACTCTATGATTTCCTCTTTGCGCTCGTCGATAGTATCCAGCAGTGCTTTGAGAGGAGCGATTTGCTGTGCCATCAACGATAAATCGATGTGCGGCCTTGTCAGCAGGTCGTGCAGTTTCACTCCATGCTTCAATGGTGCTGTTCCGATATGTTCCAGGAAAGGATTGATCCGGTCTGCCTTGACGGAGAAATTACGGACAAAATCGATGATCTGTGCTACTTTTTCTTCTTTGCGCTGGAGTAATCGCAGCCTTTCGTTGGTCGCCAGGCCTATCTCGTGCGCCTTTTTTGTGAGCCTTTCGTCGGCATTGTCCTGACGAAGGAGGATGCGGTATTCAGCGCGTGATGTGAACATCCTGTAGGGTTCATCCACCCCTTTGGTGATCAGATCGTCGATCAGAACTCCTATGTAGGCTTCATGCCTGCGCAGTACGAAGGGAGATCCTCCGTGGCAATTGATGTGGGCGTTGATGCCGGCAATCAGGCCTTGCCCGGCCGCCTCTTCATACCCTGTGGTGCCGTTGATCTGTCCCGCAAAAAAGAGGTTTTTTACCGGTTTTGTCTCGAGTGTGGGATGCAATTGCCGCGGGTCGAAAAAGTCATATTCTATGGCGTATCCCGGACGGAAAATATGCACATTCCGAAAAGCCGGGATGCGTTGTAAAGCCTTCAATTGTGTCTGTAAGGGCAGGGAAGAGGAGAAGCCGTTGAGATAACACTCATGGGTTGTTTCGCCTTCCGGTTCGAGAAACAGTTGATGGCTTGTCTTGTCGGAGAAGGTGACGATCTTGGTCTCTATACTGGGACAATAACGGGGTCCTATACTTTGTATCTGCCCATTGTAGAGAGGTGAGTCGTGAAGTCCTTCCCGTAAGGCGTCATGCACCTCCTCGGAGGTATAGGCTATCCAGCAGCTTTTTTGTCGAAGTGTCCGTCGCACTTCGGGAAGATAAGAGAATTTATGAAAATCCACATCTCCTTTTTGCTCTTCCAATAGGGAAAAGTCGACCGTTCTGGCGTCAATACGTACCGGCGTGCCGGTCTTCATCCGGTCGGTGGTGAATCCCAGATCACGCAGCTGTTCCGTTATTCCGACAGAGGCCGGTTCGGAAATGCGGCCTCCGCCGATCTGTACCTTGCCGATATGGATCAACCCGTTGAGAAAAGTACCGTTGGTAAGTACCACTGCTTTGCAGAAGAACTCCACCCCCATGCCGGTCTTTACTCCGGCAATGGTTGAATCCCTACAGATAAGTCCGGTCACCATATCCTGCCACATGTCCAGATTAGGCGTATTTTCGATGATATCACGCCATGTTTCGATGAACTTTATCCGATCGCTTTGTACCCGGGGACTCCACATGGCAGGACCTTTTGAACGATTCAGCATACGGAACTGAATGGCGGTTTTATCGCTCACTATCCCAGTCTGTCCGCCCAATGCGTCAATTTCACGCACAATCTGCCCCTTGGCAATACCACCAACGGCGGGATTGCAGCTCATCTGGGCAATCTTGTTCATATCCATCGTGATCAGCAGTGTCCTGGAGCCCATATTGGCGGCGGCAACAGCCGCTTCGCACCCGGCATGGCCTGCCCCCACAACTATGATATCGTAATTGAATGTCATTTTTTTATTTTCAGAGAGCAAAGATACTAAAAAAGAAAAAGTTAACTGTCGATGGGATGTTAATTACCGATAAGAATAAGTCAACATGCTTTGTTTCAGCTGAATATGTGGAGATGCGGGAGATGGTCGCCATATCTCTCCGGAAGGATCGGCAGAGTAGGTCTCACCCGCTATTGATTTCTCTTCCTGGCAGCGATTGGTTTTTTCCAAGGGTCTTTATATATGGCGGGAATCACAGAGTCAATTCCCGCTTTCTTTTCTCAGCTTGAGAGCTCTTTCTTCAGCCTCTTTCATCTGTTTGCTTTCGGAATCCGATTTATCGTTGAGGCCGCATAGATGAAGCACACCGTGGATAATGACTCGGTATAACTCCTCCTCGAAATCAGTGTGATATTGAATTGAATTTGACAATACCGTATCGATACTGATAAAGATATCTCCCGACATACGTTCACCTTCGGAATAATCGAATGTGATGATATCGGTATAAAAATCATGTTGCAGGTATTGGCGGTTAATTTCCAGAATTTTTTCATCGGTGCAAAAAAGATAGGAAATATCGCCGGCCTGTTTTCCGTAATTTTTCACGACGTTTTTTATCCAGTTGGCAGTCTCCCGTTTTTTGATCTTCGGGAAATCTATGTTTTCAGCGTAGAAAGTAATTGCCATTTTATTAACATTTATTTGCTTGGAGAATCCCCTGTTTATTATCCGAAAAAGAGGTAGGCCACAAAAATGGCGGCAATAATACCTGCCAAATCGGCCAAAAGCGCATAGGGAACGGTATAGCGGGAATTTTTGATGTTCACCGCGCCGTAATAAACAGCCACGATATAGAAGGTGGTGTCGGTAGCTCCCTGCAGCACGGAGGATAATCGGCCGGTAAATGAGTCGGCTCCGAAAGTCTGCATGGCGTCGATCATCATCCCCCTGGCACCACTGCCGCTTAGTGGTTTCATCAGTGCGGTAGGCATCCCATCCACCCAGCGGGTATCGAGACCTGTCAATGCTACCAGGTCCCGCACTCCTTCCATCAGGAAATCCATCGCTCCAGAAGCGCGGAAGACCCCAATGCCCACCAGTATGGCAATAAGGAAGGGAATAATGGTGACAGCAGTCTTAAAACCCTCTTTTGCTCCGTCGATAAACGCATCGAAGATATTGATCCGGCGGCGTAATGCCTTTACAATGAAAAGCACGATAATAGTGAAGAGAAAGATATTCGCGGCAAGTCCGGAGACCATATTGATCTGTTCCTGCGACATCGACCGGAAGAGAATGATTGTGCCGATGATAAGGACGGCTATGCTCAATACAAAACCCATGATCGCCTTGTTGAAGATAGTGATGCGTTGTTTCATACACACGGCAATCATGCCGGTCACAGTAGAGGAAAAGGTGGCGATCATAATAGGGATAAACACATCGGCAGGATTGGCGGCACCCAATTGTGCACGATAAACCATAATGGTGACGGGAATCAATGTCAAACCCGATGCATTCAGGATCAGGAACATGATCATGGGATTGGAGGCTTCCCCTTTTTTCGGGTTAATCTCCTGTAGTTCCTGCATCGCTTTCAACCCGAACGGTGTCGCCGCATTGTCAAGTCCCAGCATATTGGCGGAGAGGTTCATCAGGATGGAACCCGAAACAGGATGATTCTTGGGTATATCGGGGAAAAGACGGGAAAAAAGAGGAGAGACAGCTCTGGAAAAAAGCTCCACCATACCCCCCCGTTCACCTATCTTCATCACGCCCAGCCAGAGCGACAACACCCCCGTTAATCCCAAAGAAATTTCGAATCCGGTTCTGGCAGACTCATAGGTGGAATTCATGATCTCAGTAAAGACGTTTACATCTCCCAAAAAGACGAACTTTACCAAAGCCACCACGAAAGCGATCAAAAAAAATGCAATCCAAATGTAATTCAATACCATACCTTGCGGAAATCTTTGATTTGACGGATATATCAGCGGAAAAAGATTCACCAAAGATACAATTTATGACTATTTATTAAAAAGAAAACAATATAATTTCTAACTTTAAGGCAGTTTAATGTGCCAATGTGCCAATTTGCCAATGTGAAGAATGTGGCAAACAACGCTCAACGGAGCGAAGCGTAGTGAATATGCCAATGAATTTGGATGGCACGATGATTTAATAATTTAATTGGCACATTGGCACATTGGCACATTGATTAATTAGCACATTACAAAGACATGCGCTGGAAAGATTTCCTATATTTTCAAAGAAGTTCAAAAACGGCGGTGATTCTGTTGCTTGTTCTTATTGTGTTGACCCTTATTTTGAATGCGCTCCTAAGCTACAGGAACTCGTCGGATGTCATTCTGATACAGAATGACTCGCTGGTTCGGGAGTTTGAGGAATTTCGGCGTGCATCAAAGGTAAGGGAATCTTCCGCCGTTGCTGTTCCAAACGAGAGAGGGGTTCCATTAAAGCGGAAAAGTTGGTCGGACAAGGTCGACTCTGCCGATAAGAGCTTGTCTCGTCAAGGTGGGAGGAATGCCACAGAAGAGTATCCCCCGCAAAGCGGTGATATCTCATCCTTCCGTGCTGCTTCCCCGTCCATAGAGAAACTCTCCCAAGGAGAAACGATATCCCTGAACAAAGCCGATACGTCCGAATGGAAGAAAGTGCCCGGTATCGGTAGTGTGTATGCCTTCCGTATTGTGAGGTACCGCGACTTGCTGGGCGGATTTGTATCTGTTGAGCAACTATTGGAAGTATATGGTATTGATCAGGAACTTTTCTCCCGTATATCTGTTTATATTGAACCTGATGGCAATTTCCGCAGGATCCAGCTGAATCAATCGGATTTCAAGGAATTATTGCGTCATCCCTACCTGAATTACAAACAGGTGCAGGCTATCATGGGACTTCGTCGCAAAAAAGGCGATATCACTTCTATCCGGGAACTCTCCATCCTCGATGAGTTTACTTCCGAAGATATCCTCCGCCTAGAACCCTATCTGGAGTTTTAAATAATGATTTTATGAATCAGCGAATTGACTTGGCTTTTGTATCTAAATTTTGATTGTATGGAACGAGCACCTGAACCCTTATTACCCTCGAACATTACGTACAGTATGCGAGTTCCATGCCACCTTAATGCTAAAAATAATTATTGTCGTATGAAACGAACATCTCTCCCTTTTTTTTCTGTTTTATTTACGGTTGTTCTCTTGCTCTCAACCGGATGCAATACAAAGGGCAGTAAGGGAATTGACCCTGAGTTTGCCCGCTATATCTCGGCATTTACCTATGGAAACGTTTCTTCCGACGCGTTCATTCAGATAGAACTTGTGCAGGAAATCCCTGCCGTGGAATTGAACGCCGAGGTGAAAGAGAAACTGTTTTCGTTTTCACCGTCACTGAAAGGGCAGACTTTCTGGGTGAACGGGAACACCCTCCGCTTTACGCCGGAGGCGGGGGCCTTGGAACCCGGAAAGGAATACAATATTAGCTTTCACCTGGGCAAGGTATTGGATGTGGAGGAAAAATTCCGTCAATTCAATTTTTCCATCCGTGTGAATGAACAGAGTTTTACCGCCGACGTAGTTCCGTTTTCACCCATGAGCGTGTCCGATCTGACCTGGAACACGGTGGAGGTGACGATGAATCTGTCCAATCCCGTTTCAGCCGACGACGTAGCCGAAATGTTCAATGTGAAAGGGACGCGACATCCGAAAGTCCGGGTAATGCCTGCCGGCGTCTCATCGTTTCGCGTTTTGATAGACAGCCTGCAGCGGACGGATAAACCCGGACAATATATGCTGACCATCGACGGGAAAGCAATTAATTCAAAAAAGAAACTCGAACATACCATCGATATTCCCGCATTTTCAAAAGAGCATTTTGAAGTGACGGATGTGCGTGTGGTACAGGCTTCCGACCCTCATATCCGGCTGACTTTCAGTGATCCGGTTTCACAGACGCAGGATCTGGAAGGATTGATCCTGCCCTCCGGTGTGAAGAATTTCACTTACCGTATCGACAAGAATGTGATCAAAATATATCCCGAATCCCTGCCCAAAGGACAGATGGAGCTGCAAATCCATGAGGGTCTTAAAAACAACTCCGGATTGAGCCTCGACAAGACTTATCTCTACCAACTGCAGGTGGAGGATGACAAACCGCAGATAAAATTTGAGAAGAGTGGAAATATTCTTCCCAACTCGGAGCAACTCTTGCTTCCGTTCAGTGCTGTGAACCTCTGGGCCGTGGATGTGAAAGTGATAAAAGTATATCGCGACAACCTGCTTTATTATCTGCAGTCCTCTTCCCTGAATAATAACCAGTCAGGTGGAGAATTACGCCGATTCGGGCGGTTGGTAATGAAAAAACGGATACGTCTGGACAGGGACAAACAGTTGGACTTGTCAAAATGGAACAACTTCACCATCGATCTTTCCCGGATGATCGGGAAAGATCCCGGCGCGCTCTATGCGGTACAGCTCTCGATGCGATCCGATTATTCGCTCTATCCCTGTGAGGGAATCAGGCCGCAAGTTCCTGATGATGTGAATATGAAACGCTTCTCTGATGATGAGATTTCCGAAGAAGATGAAGCCCTATGGGATGAAACATCGCCTTATTACTACGAGCCGGTCGACTGGAGCGGTTATAAATGGGAGGAGCGTGACAACCCTTGTAAACCAACCTATTATATGAGTTCCGAGCGCATGGCACAGACCATGCTCATGGCGTCGAACATGGGTATCATCGCCAAAGCCGGGCAGGGACATACCATGAGTGTGGCCGTGACCGATATTCTCTCCACCGAGCCTGTCTCCGGAGCCGAAGTGACCATATACAACTATCAGATGCGGGTCATGGGTTCGGCTAAGACCGATCGCAACGGCTTCGCTGAGATCGATTACAAGAAAGGGCGACCGTTTGTCGTGACGGCAGCCAAAGGGAATGATACCGGCTATCTGGAAGTGGAAGAGCAGGCGTCGTTATCGCTCAGCCGGTTCGATGTGGGCGGAAAAGAAATACAAAGAGGGCTGAAAGGCTATGTCTATGCCGAGCGGGGCGTATGGCGCCCCGGCGACACCATTTTCGTATCGTTTATTCTTGAAGACAAGGAGAAAAAATTGCCGGAGGGACACCCCGTGACCCTTGAGGTCTACACCCCCCGGGGACAATTCTATCAAAGACAGGTGAAGAGCGACGGCCTGAACGGGTTCTACACTTTCACCGTGCCGACGGATCCGGCCGCGGAGACCGGTGTCTGGCAGGGACAGGTAAAAGTGGGCGGTACCACCTTCCATAAGTCACTTCGCATAGAAACCATCAAACCTAACCGGTTAAGGGTGCGTTTGGATACCGACTCCATTATTGACGCGTCAAATGGCGTTATCTCGGGTACGCTTACATCGCAATGGCTGCACGGCGCGCCGGCTTCGAACCTGAAAGCAGATATAGACCTGACGCTCTACGCATCAGAGAACCCGTTCAAAGGATATGTCGGCTATTCGTTCAATAATCCGATAGTGAAATTCGAGACAAGCAAGACGAAAATATTCGAGGGGATACTCAATGCTTCGGGTGTGGCGGGAGTCAATGCCAAAGTCCCGGTGGCCGAAAATGCGCCGGGGATGTTGCGGGGGAATATCCTTTCACGCGTGTATGAGACCGGTGGGGATATGAGTTTTTATGCACAGACGGTCTTTTACTCGCCTTATAAAACCTATGTGGGAGTAAAGGCACCCGCCTTGCGTCCCGGCGAATTCCTGGAGACCGACAGCCCGATCCCGTTCGAGGTGGTTACGGTGGATGCTTACGGCAAGCCCGTTTCGGGAATTGTGGAATACACCGTTTATAAGCTCAACTGGAGCTGGTGGTGGAATAGTACGCAGGAGGATCTGGGGTCGTATGTGAACAATACTGCCGCCAACATCGTGTCAAGCGGGGAAGTAACCCTCACCCGCGGAAAGGGTAAAATCGATTTCCAGGTGAATTATCCCGATTGGGGACGCTACCTGCTTCTGGTGAAAGACAAGACGGGCAAGCATGCCACAGGAACGGTCTTTTATGTCGATTGGCCATTGTGGCGTGGACGCGCGGCCAAGAGCGACCCGGAAGGGCTGACCATGCTGTCATTCTCCACCGACAAACCGTCGTATGAAACCGGGGAGAAAGCCACGGTTATCATCCCCAAGAGCTCCGAAGGCCGCGTGCTCGTCAGCATCGAAAACGGATCGGGAATCCTTCATCGGGAATGGGTGAAAGCTTCCGGTGAGGAAGACACCAAATATGTGATAGAGGTCACCGAGAAGATGGCGCCCAACTTCTATGTGTTCGCCACCATGCTGCAACCGCACGCGCAGACGGTGAACGACCTGCCTATCCGGATGTATGGTGTGGTGAATGTGGGTGTGGAGAACAGAAACAGTACTCTCGAACCGGTTATCCGGATGCCGGATACACTTCATCCTGAAAAAGAGTTCACCATCTCGGTATCGGAAAAAACAAAAAAACCGATGACCTATACGCTGGCCATCGTGGATGAAGGGTTACTCGATCTGACCGCGTTCAAGACGCCCAATGCGTGGAGCGAGTTTTATGCACGTGAAGCCCTTGGCGTGCGCACTTGGGACCTGTTCGACCGCGTATTGGGGGCAAACACCGGTATGATGGGATCTTTGCTGGGTATCGGCGGTGATGAAGCGTTGAAGCCGTCACGCGACAACGTGAACCGCTTCAAACCCGTGGTGAAGTTCATCGGTCCGTTCGAGTTGAAAGGAGGTGAGACAAAATCGCATACGATCCGGCTTCCGCAGTATATCGGGTCGGTACGTGTGATGGTAGTGGCCGGTGGAGACGGTGCCTATGGCAACGCCGAGAAAACCGTCGCAGTGAAAAATGAGCTGATGACACTTTCCACGCTTCCGCGCATCTTGGGGCCGGACGAGGAGGTATGGCTCCCGGTCAATGTCTTTGCCATGGGAAATAGCGTGAAAAATATACAGGTTACCATTCAGACAAAAGGATTGCTCAAACCCACCGATGGGACCACCAAGAGCCTGTCGTTTGACAAGCCGGGCGACAAAATCGTTTTCTTCAAACTGGCATCCGGCAAGGAAACCGGGGCAGAACAAGTGGAAATCAAAGCCACGGCTAACGGTAGGTCGTTCACGGAGACCATCGATATCGCGGTCCGTAATCCGAATCCGCCCATAGTACTCACACAGGCAAAGATCGTCGAACCCGGCGGATCGGTAACGCTCGATATTCAGACCGGGAGTGTTCAGCCGGATGATTGGGCTACCCTCGAACTCTCGCGTTTGCCGAGCGTGAACTTCAGCCAGAATATGAATTTCCTGCTCGAGTACCCGCACGGATGTACCGAACAAATCACTTCGCAGGCTTTCCCGTTGCTCTACGTGGAGCAATTCACGGTATTGAAAGAAGACGAAAAGAAGCGGATGACCGCGAAAGTGAACGAGGTGATCCGGATGCTTTCATCCCGGCAATTGGCCGATGGAGGGTTTATGTACTGGTATGGAGATAATTACTCCTCGGAATGGGCAACCACCTACGCCGGACATTTTCTGGTTGAGGCGAAAAACAAAGGGTATGAGGTGCCGGAAACCGTGTTGTTGCGATGGACCCAGTTCCAGAAGAGGCTCGCACAGAACTGGCTGCCCACCAATCCCCACCGTGGTTATTACGCTCTTTCGATGGTCGAACTCCAGCAGGCGTACCGCCTCTACACGCTGGCGTTGAACGGAAGTACCGAGCTCGGAGCCATGAACCGAATGAGAGAACTGTCCGGTTTGTCGCTGCAGGCACGCTGGCGGTTGGCAGCTGCTTATGCCCTGGCAGGAAGAAAGGATGTCGCCAATTCGCTTGTCTTTAACCTGCCCGATGAGGTGGAAGACTATAGTTTCAATAACGACACCTATGGAACATCGGCGCGGGACAGGGCGATGATACTGGAAACATACCTGTTGCTCGATAATGTGGAAAAAGCGATGTCGTTGGCGCCGTCAGTGGCACAATCATTGTCGTCGGATTATGTCACTACCCAGACTGCGGCGTTCGGACTGGTGGCAATGGCGAAACTTGCCGCGCAAGTCGGTTCGGGAAATATCGATGTCGGCTGGACGTTGAACGGCAGAAATATGGAGAATGTGAATACGCCCAAAGCGATTTATCAGGTAGACATAAAGCCGGACAAGAGTCTTTCGGCAAATCTCACCAATAAGGGAAAAGGCAAGCTCTATGCGCGCCTTTCGGCCAGGACAATTCCACAGGTCGGTACGGACCAGGAACCGACACAAGGGCGGTTTCGGATGACGGTGAGGTATGTCGATCTGAACGGCAACCCGCTGAGTGTGGAGTCGCTCCCCCAGGGAACGGAATTCACGGCGGTGGTGACTCTTCAGAACAGTGCCGAACAGGCCTTTACTGATCTGGCGCTGACACAGGTATTCCCGTCCGGTTGGGAGATTTTCAATGAACGGATGCTCGAAGCGGATGCTTCCGCTCCCGATGGAGGATATAATTACCGCGATATTCGCGACGACCGGGTACTGACCTATTTCAACCTTGGTGCGGGACAAACGAAAACATTCCGCGTGCGTTTGCAGGCGGCATACCGGGGTAATTATTATCTGCCGCCGGTATCGTGCCAGGCAATGTATGCGCCGCGGGAACAGGCAAGAAACAGAGGTGCGTGGGTGAAGGTTGTGGAATGATGAAATAAGCCGCAAGATTGGGTTGCATACATTCCGTCGAAAAAAAGATGGGTGAGGGGAGATGGGTGAGAAGCTAAAAGGTGTAAAGAAAACTGGAGAGTGGATATCCCTATGCATGAGTAGACTCCTACAGTGGTTTTACGTGTTGCATTCACGGAAAAAAATTGCCCTGTCGGTACTTGCTTTCCTGTTGGTCTGGTATCTCTTTTCTTTACCCGGCACCTTGTTCGACGCACCATACAGTACGCTGGTGTCGGACCGGAACGGTGAACTGTTGGGAGCCCGCATTGCATCCGACGGACAATGGCGCTTCCCTCCGGCCGACAGCGTCCCCGGGAAATATGAAATCTGCCTTATCCAGTTTGAAGACAGGCATTTCCGTTATCATCCGGGCGTAAACCCTTTGGCGCTTGGCAGGGCGATGACGCAGAACCTGAAAGCGGGTAGGGTGGTGAGCGGCGGAAGCACCATCACCATGCAGACCGTCCGGCTGACGCGCCGGAATAAACGCACCTATTTCGAAAAGTTCATCGAAGTGATCCTGGCTACCCGGCTTGAATTATCATACTCAAAAAAGCAGATTCTGGCCTTGTATGCTTCCCACGCGCCGATGGGAGGAAATGTGGTGGGTATCGATGCCGCCTCGTGGCGTTATTTCGGACATAGCGCTGAGTCGTTGTCATGGGGGGAGGCGGCTGTGCTGGCCGTATTGCCCAATTCGCCCGGGATGATGCACTTCGGCCGTGACCGGGAAGGATTGTTGAAGAAGCGAAACCGTCTCTTGCGACAATTGCTCGATGACAATACCATTGACCGGACAGATTATGAACTGGCCGTGTCGGAGCCATTGCCCGACCACCCGCATCCTTTGCCGCAGATCGCACCTCATTTGGTGACGCAGGCTTTTTTACGAAATCCCGGAGACCATATCCAATCCACCGTCGACAAACACCTGCAAATGCGTGCCGAAGAGGTGTTAGACCGCTGGAATACCGAATTTTCGCAAAACGGCATATTTAACCTTGCCGCGTTGATTGTCGACCTGCAGACCAACGAAGTGCTTTCCTATAACGGGAACGTGGGATTCGGCGCCAATGCCTACGGCAGCCAGGTCGATATTATTCAATCGCCCCGCAGCACAGGCAGCATACTCAAACCGTTCCTCTATTGCGCCATGTTGCAGGAGGGTATGCTGCTCCCCGCGGAGTTGCTTCCTGACGTTCCCATCAATATAAACGGTTTTGCCCCAAAGAATTTCAGCCTTGCATATGACGGGGCGGTACATGCCGATGAGGCGCTGGCGCGCTCATTGAATGTCCCGTCCGTGGTTTCGCTACGGAGGTATGGCGTAGCGAAGTTCTATGATCTTCTGAAAAAGGCGGGGATGACCACCCTCAACCGGCCGGCCGACCATTACGGGCTTTCCCTGATCCTCGGAGGCACGGAGGGCACGTTATGGGATATTGCCAACGCCTATGCCCGGATGGCACAGACCGTGACGGATTATACCCGTGAGGCGACATACTATGAGTGGGAGAATTTCAGACTGTTGCGTGATCATCAGCCACGAGAACGGCACGTTTTCGGGAAGCTAAATGAGCAAAGTCAATCAAGTTCGAGCTTTGCCATGACGAAAAATAGCGCGCCAAGATCGAAACCGGATGAATCACCCTTGTTCAACGCCGGTGCGGCGTGGCTTACCTTGCAGGCGCTGACCAATGTGAACCGGCCGGAAGAGTTGAACTGGGACTTTGTGCCCTCTGTCCGGAGAGTGGCATGGAAAACAGGTACCAGTTACGGATTCCGGGATGCCTGGGCGGTAGGCGTCACACCCAAATACCTTGTCGCCGTATGGACAGGCAACGCGAGCGGTGAAGGCCGTCCGGGACTCACTGGGGCACGCACGTCGGCGCGGGTGATGTTCGACCTGTTTAATATTTTACCTGCTACCGGGTGGTTCGAAACGCCTTACGGGGAGCTGGCCGAAGCGGCTGTATGCCGTGAAAGCGGACAGTTGAAGGGAATGTATTGTCCCGAAAGCTCCATCGATACCCTGCTGATTCCGGCAAGAGGCTTGCAGGGGGCGGTCTGCGGTTACCACAGGCGGGTCCACCTGTCTGAAGACGGACAGTACCGGGTATATGAACAATGTGCGGGTGACAGGGGTATCCGTTCCGTTTCATGGTTTCAGTTGCCCCCGTCGTGGGAATGGTACTACAAGCAACGGCATCCGGCTTACCGCTCGCTCCCCCCTTTCTCTCCCGAATGTGATTCCGGAAATATCTCCGACGCGGTGATGCAGTTTATCTATCCCTATCCGGGAGCGATACTCAGGATAACCAAACAATTGGATGGTTCACGGGGGAAAGCCGTTTTCGAGCTGGCACACCGGAATCCCTCCGCACGTGTCTTCTGGCATCTCGGCGCGGATTATCTGGGAGAAACATCCAATATTCACCAGATGGAACTCTCGCCCGATCCGGGTGAACATACCCTTACCGTAGTCGATGAAAATGGTATCTCGTTATCAATACGGTTCAAGGTCGACTGATTTTGATTTTTCATTTATTCAACAATGAATATAACTCTTGAATGTCTTTTTCCTCATTTAACAATATCTTTTTCGCGTTTCTGTCAGGGTAAACCAAAATAAAATCAGGTATTGCGGAAATTTGCCAATCGCTTTTCAGTTTCTTGTCTGTGAGCCACAAACTCCGCCATTTAATGTTTTCTTTTTCCATCAATGTATTCCAATCATCAATGGTGTTACTTTCGTCTGTGGTAAGATAAACCAAATTCAAATTTTCTTTTGTCTTTTCATAAATTTCTTTCATCAATGGTATTTTTTTATGGCAAGGACCGCACCACGAGGCACGCAGAGTCAGGTTGGTGAGATCTTTGGAGAGATTTACGGGGAGCACTATGGCAAGGCCGGCATCCCGCACATGATCGATTACCCGCGCTCCGATGCCGGGAGATGGTTAAACCGCCCGCCGGAGAGTTATTACCCGATTGTTTTCGCGGATACCATTCATGTCAAGATCCACCGTAAACGATCCGTGGCCACGGAAGCCTTCCATGCATTCTAACCTATTATATTTTTTTATCATATTGAAAATAAACAGATTAAACTCCATAAAAGAGAGCAATTCTTACCTTGTTTCCCACTTGCTTTTCTATAAAACAGATGAAAAGTAAGCAAACCCTACTTTATTTGCAAAAACATTATTAATACCTCTATCAATGTGATACCAAATGAAGTTTCAAGTTTTCTTAGCCATTGGTAGCGCACTGCCTGTTAACGTATTATTGGTTGAATTGCTTGTAAGAGAGGGCAAAAAGCAGTATATTTGTGATAAATAAAAACAGAAATTATGTTTAGCGACTGGAGAGAAAAAACAGAATTTACACGTATTCATCCCCGCTTTTTGTGGGAGTATGAATATTCAACCATAGACTGGTACAAAATGAGGCACATTGTGGTGTCTCGTATCATCGAGCGAGGTTGGATTAATGACTATTACGCTGCCATAAATTTATACGGGGGGATGGATAATTTTAAAAAAATTATCACGGAAATCCCCCATCTCTCCGACAAGGATATGGATTTTGTATGTAAATTGTTTGACTTGAAAAAAGACAACTTGTTATGCTACAAAAAGAAACAGTTGAGAGAAGCACATTTGAACTCTTAAAAACGCTTATGCAGGATGAGAAGCTCAATCAATTCAACTTGGCCGGGGGTACCGCTTTGGCGTTGCACATAGGACATCGCAAAAGCGCTGATTTGGATTTATTCACTCAGAAAGACTTTTCTGCATCCGAATTATCGGAATATTTAACCGCGGAATACCATTTTATCAACGACTTTCAAAGCAAGAACACATTGAAAGGGTATATAGACAATGTGATGATCGACTGTATGGCTCACAAATATGAGAATGTAAAACCCATCATCCGGGAACAAGGCATCCGGCTCTATTCAATAGACGATATTTCGGCAATGAAATTAAAAGCCATTGCAGACAATGGTACGCGTTTAAAAGATTTCATCGACATAGCCTGCCTGTCCAATCAAATGAGCTTTAAGCGAATGCTGCAGGCATACGAACACAAATACCCATCCAGTAACCCAATGCGAGCGGTGCGAGGGTTATTGTATCACGATGATATCATAAAAGAACCCATTCATCTGTTAAAAGGCAGATACGACTGGTCGAATGTGGAAAGTCGCCTGAATGAAATGGTAAAAAACGAAAATGTGAAATTCATTTCATACCCTTTTGATGAAGGGCTGAATGTATCAAGAAAAAGATAATCAGCCACAGTAAAATAACATCGATACCAAATAGAAGATCCCGGAGAAGCCCGCCGGCAAAATAAAGGTATCGCTTTTCAAGGGGATTATCACAGGTCTACCGAATATCGATTACCCGCGCTCCGATGTCGGGAGATGGTTAAACCGCCCGCCGGAGAGTTATTATCCGCTTGTTTTCGCGGATGCCATTCATGTCAAGATCCTCCGTAAACGATCCGTGACCACGGAAGCCTTCCATGGGGTTCTTGGTGTGAAAGAGGACAAAATTCCTCTTGCCTTGCACAAGGACAAGCAAGTTACAGGCTACGCCGTTAATCCTTGTGCAAGTATCGGAATTAAAAATACAGATCAAGGATTAGTTGAAAAAGAAAAAATGAATAATTTTGTTTCAAGGCTGATAAAGAAACTAGACTGGAGACACACTCAATGTAACACTACCTGTATGCGTTATTTCTTGTTGCTTATTCAAAGCATAATACCTTGATTTAATTCCATTCTGCCTCAGAATAATACTACGGGCCCTTGAAGATTTTCCCGATACTTTCCCCAAAAAATCTTCCATTTCTTCATTATACATAGGTTCATTAGGTAAATAGGAAGATGTCCGATTAATATAAACATCTTTTTTCATAATTGGTACTATATGTTTGGTATTTATTTGCACATATTATTTCAATCGTGGGCTATCATTCAAAAACTAAGCTTTTATCTGGTCATAAAAATTCAGGTACAAATCGAGTAATTGGTTATAGTTAAAGCGTTCTATCATTCCTCTCGTATATGAATAACCATGGAAAATACTTTGGAAAACTAATGCAGTAGAGGGAATAT
Source organism: Proteiniphilum sp. X52 (assembly GCF_003712195.1). GTDB lineage: Bacteria > Bacteroidota > Bacteroidia > Bacteroidales > Dysgonomonadaceae > Proteiniphilum. The sequence goes on from NZ_RDSD01000002.1 coordinate 316,291, forward strand.
GGATATTATCTTTTATTTCCCCTCTTTCTTTGGACAATTTGAGAACTTTTTCCCAAACAGCTACCTCATGATTCAGCAATATTTCTACTTTTTCTTTAAAACCTTCATAATATATCAATGCATTATTAATCAGATTATAATAAGATAAAATAGCATTACTTTGTTCGGCTACCTCAAAAAAAGACTTTCTTGTTGCCATTACCCCATCCACATAATTGAGAATAAATATCCTCAATCCTTCCTCCTCATTGTATGATACTTTCTTAGAAATATTTTGTTTTTCAATTAGATATTTATTTATAACAGCATGAAATAATGTTTTTTTATCTTTCACATAGTAATAGACCGCTCCTCGTGTCATGCCTATGGCTTTTTCAATATCCGCAAAAGTGACCTCTTTGTAACCATTATGCAAGAAAAGTTTGAAACATTCCCAAAGAATGGTGTCATAAGTATGATTATTTGTTCTCATATCAATTTTATCAATTATACAAAAATAATACTAAATATTTTACCAACAAAGTATTCACTGTTTTTAGATCGTGAAAGTATACGTTATTTTCACGTCTCTTTCGAAAAAGAAATCTTGGTTTTTCTAACATTCTATGCTCTTTCCATACTATTCATCCAAATGGATAATTTTTTTTATAAAGAAGGAATATTTTCATTTGTGATTCTCATCTAAAAACTGTAATATTGCATCATACTGAATATTTAGTTGGTATTATTTTATGCAATTTATTAATATCCTCTAGGTATTTACATGATAAATAACTTTATGATTATCCGCAATTGTTCCTATTATAAATACGCGATTTGAAGTCTGGAGGATAGCTGACAGCGGCGATTAGAAAGAATCTAAATCCTATGGCATAAAATATAAACAGTATGCAGCATCCAAATGTTCGGTTTAAAAATTTACAAAACTTTAATTAAAAATGTCGCTTAACTTTTTGTCTCAAATAAATTTGCAAGTCAAAGGTCTTTCCGAATCTATAGATAACTCTAATAATTAGATTTCTCTACCAATTCCGAATACGGATTAATGTTTCTTATTTCTATCTCTTTAATATGATAACAGTTTATTTTTGCAGCATCTAGGAGTTTGTTTTGATCCAGTTATGAGTCGTAGTTCTGCTAGGTTCCTCGAGCAAGCTCGCTATTTTAGAATATTTAACAATGAAAACATACTAAACGTTTAGTGTGTGATGAAATATTTATTTATATTTGCAGAGAAGATGTGTGACAAGAAATTGAATACATAGCTGTTTAGCAAGCGTGACTGAACCTATTATTCCTTCTATCGTAGCCTAAAAGTACATGCGACGGGATTAATTCTGTTGTGTGATGTTTTCTTGCCAAAGCCCCTGTATACAAAAAAGAATGAATTTTGAGGGGATACAACTACCACCAACATAAGGCGGTTAAGGAGGCGAGATTCTGCTATACGAACAACTATGTAAACCACTTCACTTTCGTAACAAACGGGAGACTATAGAGTTGATAAGCCTTGAACAAAATTGTGAGATGCGGGATAACTTTTTATGCAGGGTTACACGGACAAAGTGCTGGCAGTAAATGTGTGGATTCTAACCTACGGGTTTTAATTTGAAATCGCTCCTAATGAATTAATAAAGTGAGATTCATATCCTTCGTATCTTGTAAAATTACAACCATTATGAAAATAATACAATCTTTTTGGGGAGGGAAGTATAAAAGTATAGAAAATTCTTATGGTTGGTGGGATCATAGGTTCCATCACCAATGTACACATTGTGCTTGACGAACTGAATGTATTACCAAACGATCTATGGGCAATGGCAAAAATAAAAACATATTCATTGCAGAAAGAACCATTTTTACACGTAGATGGGATGTTTTTATTTTTGAACCTTTTCCCGAAAAACTACTTGAATCTCATCTTATTGCTCAAAATCAAGAACTCACCACAAAATATTATCGGGATATGTGGGCAAAAATCCATCCTCATTTAGAATATCTACCGCAACAAATGGAAGATTTTCATTATGAGCGTAGTAATATGGCATACAATATGGGAATAATTGATGCCATGAAATATATGTATATATTATTAATTTTTATTATCGTTAATATTTTTAACGCTCAGGCTGAAATAGTTAAATTATCAGGAATTGTTAAAACAGAAAATGATATATCTCTTGAATTAGCTAATGTGACATTAAAAAACGACAGTTCTGACAAATTATTAGGTACTTCTACCGACCAGGAAGGTCAATTTGAATTTCAAGTTTCCCCCGGACAATATACGCTTACAATCAATTATCTGGGATACGAAACTTATACTTCTGAAATTCATATTAATGCAAATATTGATATTGGAATTCTCCATTTAAAAGCAGATGCCCGTTTATTAAATGAATTAATTGTTTATGCTCCCAAAAAATTATTTGAACGCAAAACCGACAGGTTGGTATTTAATGTTGAAAATTCTATTATCAGTACAGGTGGGGATGCGTTGGATGTTTTGCGTGTAATACCCGGATTGAGAGTACAAGGAGAGCAAATAAGTTTGATTGCCAAGGATAATATGATTGTTTCAGTTGATGACAGGGTAATCCCACTTGATGGTGAGAGTTTAACAAATTATCTCAAAAGTTTCCAGACAGAAAATATACAACGAATCGAAATAATTACCAATCCGCCGGCAAAATATGATGCTGAAGGGAACAGCGGTATTGTCAATATTATTACGAAAAAAGGATTTAACGATTCCTGGAATTTGAATTTACGAGGAACATATAAACAAGGAAGATATCCGGATGGAAATGTTGGGACAGATTTTAATTATAAGAAAGATCGACTGTCTATCTTTGCCAATGTCAGCGCCAACTCAGGTAAAGGAATTTATCACATGAAAAATTTTATATATTATCCAACAGAAACCTGGGTACTAACTGCACCTTTAAATAGTGTCTACAGAAATTTCAATACGAATATAGGATTAGATTATAAGATAACCAATGCCTGGAAAATAGGTGCTTTATATTCAGGTAACTGGGCCCGTTATCCCGAAAAAGTCGATAATATAAACACAACAGTTTATGATCAGAACAGTTTGGTAAAAGAAATGATGTCCTCTATAAGGCAAAATCATGGTGATAATAATTTAAACGCCATTAATCTCAACAGTATTATAAACCTTGACACACTTGGTAAAAAAATATTGGTTGACTTGGACTATTTCAAAAGAAACGGTTTCGGTTCGGAGGACAATTCGGGTAGTAGATACAAACCCGATTTAAGTCTTATTCCAGATTCCTATTATGCGCATAAAAATCAAAACAAAGGCATAGTGACAAATTATTCGGCTAAAATGGATGTTGAATTACCTTTGCAATGGATTAACATAAATTTGGGAGGAAAAATATCATTTTCCGAAAATAAAAACGACTATATATTTTATGATAACACCACGGGAAATTTAATTGTAGATGAAAATCAAACCAACGTTTTTCGGTATCGGGAAAATATACAAGCTGCTTATCTTTCAGCACAGAAACAAATTTCGAAAAAGGTTCAGATTCAAGCGGGGCTTAGGGTAGAAAATACTGCAACTGAAGGATATTCCAAAACATTGAACCAGACAGACAAAAACAGTTATTTAAAATTGTTTCCAACATTTTATTTTCTGTATAAAATGAAGGACAACCAGTCGATATCACTAAATTATAGCCGACGCATTGGACGTCCACCTTTCAGTTCATTGAATCCATACAAATCATATTTCAATGCTTATGATTATAATGAAGGGAACCCTTTCCTGCAACCTTCTTTTTCAAACAATCTTGAAATCTCAATGACAACTTCTAACCTTGAACATAAATTGTGGTACAGCTACACCTCCGGCGATATATTTCAGTTCCCCTTTATTGATTCTGAGACACAAGTTGTACGACATTATCCTCTTAACTGCATAAATTATTATAGCATAGGGCTATCTGAATCGTACAATTTCAACAAATTTTGGTGGTGGAATTCTTTTAATAGCATAGCCGGTTATTATATAAAGAAAAAAGGTACAATTGAAGAAGCAATACCATCTATTAGTACATTTAGCGCAAATATCAGTACAAACAACGATTTTATGCTTAATAGAAAAAGAACAGTTATGCTAACGTTAGGTTTTTATTATGAATTCCCTTATTTGTCGGCACTTGGAGAAACTGATGCACGTTGCTATATGTATAGTGGCATTAGAGTCCGTTTGCTTAATGATGGCCTTACATTATCCTTAACAGCCAATGATATATTCAAAACCGATCATTCAAAGTTAACTCTCAAGTCCAATAATATTAAATATGTATATGATAATATTCCGGATTCCCGTTATGTTCGACTGTCCATAAGTTACAAATTCGGTAATAAAAAGATTCAATCTGAACAGCGTAGCGTAGGAAATAGAGAAGAACGAGGAAGATCACAATGAATATATATATTCCCTCCCCTCATTATCCACTACAAACAAATTAGTCCTAATATATAATGCAGGCAAGAGAAAATTGTTTTCTGTCGGATTAAAGATAGAAATTTTCAACTTATGGCACAGGTTTTCACAATCGTCTTTCCTGAATTGTTCAAGCTTAAGTATCAAGTTTATTTCCTCTTTCTGCGGATAGCAAGCAGTTAATAAGATAAGAATAGCAATAAAAAGGATGTGAGTTAATTTCATGTTGGAATAAAAGTAATATAAATCTTCATCGTCTTTTTTAATAAAGTATAGCTTAGAATATTAAAATGCTATTGTTATTTTGTCAGAATTAACATTACCGGAATATAAATTATATTCACCTACTACTTTCGGCAATGGTGTTTTTATTTTATTAAAAAGTTCTGCATAAATATAGTCTGGCAAAAATGGCTCTACACAAAATGTGAAATTGCCCTTCAATAATTTAAATGCAACAAGATTGTAATTATCTTGATAAATTTCTCCTGGTTTAAGAAAAACAAACAAGTCTTTAAACTTATGCAATATATTTTCTGGTGTTATTTCCGATGTAGAATAGTGTGTTTTGAGCATGTTGGATGAATCATTATTCTCTCTGCAATTCTCTCTATATATGTATTCATAAATATCTGCCAATTCATCGTTTACAAAATCAATAGCATGTGAAAAACTAAAATCCACAGTGTCATTATATACATACCAGCCTTTAAATAAGTGGGCAGAATTGCTAATTTCTACCGTGTAATTATTGTTACTGTAATTACCATGATTTTTTGCTCTTTTTAAATAATTTGGATTTAAATACTCTCCTATAGGATATTGAAAAAGAGTTCCATACGGTAAATTTGGTAATCCGCAACGACTGTTCGAAACTTTCGGAAAATATAAGTTAGAGTCGGAATTATTTCTATAGGTAATAATTAATTCTGGATAGTATATTGTTGAATCTTTTTCGAAAACATCGTATCCTTTGACCCACTTTGCCGACAGTTCAATACTTATTTTTTGAGAATAAGCAAATTGACCTTGTAGCAATAACAGGCCTATTATGAAGTAAAGTTTATTTGTTTTCATACTAACTAATGTAAGGGATATCTAAAAGCAACATTATTTGTCCATGGGAAATTTATATGACTCATCAATTTAAATTGAGGAAATCTTGTAGCCCAATCTCGAATTTCATTCCTCGCAAAACTACTGTATTTAGTTCCGCCTAAAGTATTTTGATAATTATATGCATGGAAATCCAACATGTCTTTGAATCCTTTTTGTCCTAATATACTTGCTGGCTACCCCATTAAGGCTGCATACTGAGAAACATGGATAAATTCATGTCCCATAGAATAAAAAAGTTGTTTTGCACTTGAAAATGCGATATTTCCATTAAAATGTACTTCTGAATTGCCAGTAAATTTACCTGATAAAATTCTTGCTCTTGTTGCGGCTGGAGCATTAGCTGCTTGCATTCTCGCCTGCGCATCTCTTGGAACATTTTCAACTGTAAATACTAAGCTTCTCCCCTTTCTTAGACAGTTATTGCTATCAGATAAGTTAGTTTCCCGGTACCGCCCCGCGGGGCGGTACCGGGAAACTAAGCGGCCACCCGGAACATCTCTTCCGGGGTTTTATATCCCAATGACTGATGGGGGCTTTTCCTGTTATAAAATTCCATATAATCCTTTATTTTGTGATATAACTCCAATCCATTGTCGGATGGTTCCAGATGGATTTTCTCGTATTTGAGGCTCCGCCAGAACCTCTCGATGAAGATATTGTCGATTGCGCGGCCCTTGCCGTCCATGCTGAACCT
>NZ_RDSD01000030.1 GCF_003712195.1 Proteiniphilum sp. X52
AGGTTCAGCATGGACGGCAAGGGCCGCGCAATCGACAATATCTTCATCGAGAGGTTCTGGCGGAGCCTCAAATACGAAAAAATCTATCTGGAACCATCCGACAATGGATTGGAGTTATATCACAAAATAAAGGATTATATGGAATTTTATAACAGGAACTATTCGAGTAAAGGGTATTAGGGTGAGGATGAAAGGTAAGTAAATGGAAATGAGAGAAATTTGCGCCATATTTCGGTGATTTGTACAGAGGGATTAAGTGCAGAAGATGTGGATTTGTGCAGAAGTTCCGTTACCAAATCGTTAGTCTATTCCTCGAATGGTAACGAAGAGGTAAGAGAAGGTAACTGACGGAAGGCTATTCGGCAACTCATCTTTCTGTAATTATGGTGCTGATGCTCTGTACCACAATGTTTTGCGTAGCTGAAAACGCTTCGGTAACGGGTAACTTTGCCCATAAAACAGAAGCGTATGCAAACAGACAAATTCAAGGTGTTGCTCTACCTGAAAAAGAGCGGATTGGACAAGTCGGGGCAAGCCCCGATAATGGGACGAATAACATACGGGCGAACGATGGCACAATTCAGTTGTAAGCTGTCGTGTGACCCTAAGTTGTGGAACGCTCGTGAGAGCAGGCTGAACGGCAAAAGCCGTGAAGCAGTGGCTACGAATGGCAAGTTGGAACGCTTGCTTCTCTCAGTGCAGTCGGCTTATAGAGTGCTTTGCGAGAGAGGTGTAGTCTTTACGGCAACAGACATCAAGGAGCAGTTCCAAGGAAGTATGCAAACTCAAATCACCTTTTTGGAGCGATACGACCGAATGGTCGAAGAGATGGAACAAAAGGTGGGCATCGAAATAAAGGCTACAACTATGAGTAGTTACCACACTGTTCGCAAGCACTTACAAGCCTTTATCCGAGAGAAGTACCGCACGGCAGATATTCCTTTCGGACAGATAGAAGAAGATTTCTTGGAATGCCTGCAACACTACTCGGTCGGGAAGCTGGGACATTCGCAAGGTCATTATCGTAAGATGGCTTTGGCGGTGAAGAAAGTCTGTCGTTTGGCGTATCGTGAAGGCTTGACAGAGCGACAATTGTTCGCTCACGTACAGATAGAACGAGGAGAGAATAAACAACCTCGTGCGTTGGATAGAGCTTCGTTGGATAAGTTGCAGGGCTTGACCTTTGAGCCGTATGAAGTGGAGTTGGAGACCGTTCGCAATCTCTTTCTATTCTCTTGTTATACGGGTGTCGCTTATTGCGATATGGTTGCCCTGAATCGGAAACATCTCTTTACGGATGATGAAGGGGCATTGTGGCTGAAGTTCCACAGACAAAAGACCGATACCCTTTGCCGTGTGAAACTCCTATCCGAAGCGGTGCGTTTGATAGAGCGGTATCAGTCTGATGAACGTAGTACGCTCTTTGCTCCCATAGCCTATTCGGCTTACCTCGTCCAACTCAAAGCCTTACAACTTCGGGCTGGTATCTCTATTCCCCTTTCGGCACACGTCGGTCGCCACACTTTTGCAACCTTGATAACCTTGGAACGTGGTGTTCCCATCGAAACGGTAAGCCGAATGCTGGGACATAGTAGCATCCAAACGACCGAGCGATACGCCCACGTCACCCCGAAGAAGCTCTTCGATGAGTTCGAGCGATTTCTCTCTTTCACCGAAGATTTACAACTCTCTTTGTGACATTCAAGAATATGCCCTCAAAAGCACCTAAGCTTTTCCGAGAAAGCATACAAGCTTTTATCCGAAAGCTTAGGAGCTTTGGGAGATAAAGTAATTACCATTCATACAGCAGACGAAAAGATTATGCGCAGTACCTTCAAAATCCTATTCTATATCAATAAGAACAAGACTAAAACGGACGGCACAACGGCAATCCTTTGTCGTATCACCATAGACGGAGCGAACGTGGTGATAACCACAGGCGAAAGCATCACTCCCCACGATTGGTGTGTGAAGCGAGGGGAGACAACGAACAAGAAGACCAATCGACGCCTGCAAACCTTTCGGGAGGAAATCGAACAGGGGTACAACACCTTGCTCTACAAATATGGAGCGGTGAGTGCCGAGCTTCTGAAGAACTATTTGCAAGGCATCGGGAGAAATCCGACGACCCTTCTTGCCCTTAGTACGGAGGAATTGAAAGCCCAACGAGAAAGCAAGAGCGAGGGAACGTATAGCAACAATCGAAGTTCCGACAGACAACTCAATTCCTTTGTGAGGAGTCGTGATGAGGAGGATATTCCTTTAACGGCTCTTACGATGGACTTTTTTGATGATTATCGTTTCTATTTGAAGAAGGAGGGCTATGCCCCTGCAACGATAAACGGGCATCTCTGTTGGTTAAGCCGATTGATGTACCGAGTCGTCAGTCAGAGAACGATTCGTTTCAATCCGTTTGAAGAAGCGAAGTACGAATCCGTGGAGCGTAAACCTCGTTTCCTAAGCAAAGGCGATGTGGCAAAGCTCTTGGCATTCCCATTGCAGGACGAAGGGGCAGAACTAAGCCGAAGAATGTTTCTTTTCTCTGTCTTCACGGGTTTGGCGTTTGCCGACTTGCAGAGCCTGCGAGCTTCGCAAATCGAAACGAACAACGAGGGGAAGCGATATATCCGCAAAGTAAGACGGAAAACGGAGGTGGAGAGTTTGATACCCTTGCATCCGATAGCGGAGCAGATACTTTCGCTTTACACAAAGGAGGAGAGCAAGGGGGATTATAAGATATTCCCCGATACGATGAGCAAGGGCAAACTACTAACCCATCTCAAAGCCGTGGGCTTGGCGTGTGGCATTCGCACTCCGCTGGGCTACCACGTCGGTCGCCACAGTTTCGGCACGCTGACTTTGGAGGCAGGTATTCCGATAGAAAGCATCGCCAAGATGATGGGACACGCCTCCATCTCCAGCACGCAAATTTATGCCCAAATCACTGACCAAAAGATTGCAATGGATATAGAAAGATTAATACGGAAAGGAGGTCTGTAAATTTAGATCAATAAAGAAGTACTGCTTCTACTTACTTAAGCATGGAACAAGCCTCTTTCTCTTATTTTGCAGTCCTTGCTTAGTAGAGACTTGAATGATTCTAAAGAAATAATTTGTTAGCATTGAAATTCCTTTTTTGTGCTAAAATTCGTATCTTTATACCCGCAAACGTAGATTGGCGACGGTGTAACACTACACCTTTGTTTTTAGAGGAAAATTTATCATTTAAGTCTAACTAATATCGCCTGACCGCTAGTAGCAATTGTAGCAAACTATTCATAGATAATGGAAAAGATGGAAATCATAAAGACAAATACTTTAACGAAACGCTTCGGTTCAACCGTTGCAACAGATAACATTTCCATTCACGTTAATCAGGGCGAGATTTACGGTTTCTTGGGACTAAACGGTGCGGGTAAGACAACCCTAATTCGTATGCTGTTAGGAATGATAAAACCCGATAGCGGAACAATCACACTTTTTGGCAACGAACTTACACCGCAATTCAGACAATGGAATGACATCGGTTATTTGGTTGAAACGCCCTATTCATATCCCAATCTTTCGGTTTACGAAAACCTGAAAGTGATTTACAAGTTGCGACAGCAGAACAACCCCAAAGTGATTGACGAGATTATTGAGAAACTAAAACTCACAAAATACAGAAACACCAAAGCCAACGCCTTATCTCTTGGCAACCAACAACGGTTAGGACTTGCAAAAGCACTCATACACAAACCTAAACTTCTGATATTGGACGAACCAATAAACGGTTTAGACCCGGAAGGAATTGTCGAAGTTCGGGAGCTTTTAATCGACCTTGCTAAAAATGGTTCAACCATTTTTCTTTCAAGTCACATACTCGGCGAAATTTCCAAAGTTGCAAACCGTATTGCCATCATTCACGAAGGAAGACTGATTAAGGAGTTGACGACAAAAGAATTATCAAGTCAAATCATCAAGAAAATTCTGGTGCAAACAACAGACAATCAAAAGGCAATTCAACATTTACAAAATGCCAATTATTCAGTTAAACCAATAGAGACAAACGAAATAGAAATTACAAATAGCGAAGCATTGGAAAAACCGGAACTCATATCAAAACTATTGACAGAAAACGGACTTCCCCCCAAACAAATTTTCCTATTTACGGAAGATTTAGAAATGTATTTTCTACGGACCATAAAAGGGAACAAACTATGAAACAGCAAATACGTGCATTACAAGCAGAACTGATAAAAATAAAATACTCGAAAATTATTTGGGCAACTTTTATCGCATTTGCATTAGCACCAATTATGGGTGCTGTTTGCATTTTTATCATTCAAGGTGGCGAAGCATTGGGAAAAACAGGCGCACTTGTTGCCAAAGCAAAAGCAATGAACTTTGAGGCAAATTGGGAATCGTATTTTGATATACTAACACAAGCCGTTAGCGTTGGCGGTATTTTGGTTTTCGGGTTCGTGGCAAGTTGGATTTTTGGTCGTGAATATTCTGACGGAACAGCTAAAGATTTGCTTTCACTCCCTACATCACGAACACAAATTCTGAACGCAAAATTTAGTCTGTTCGTACTTTGGTGTTTCCTGCTTGTGCTGTCAAATTTGTTGCTGGCATTTGTTTTCGGAGCACTTTTGCAACTCCCACCACCAGGCAGTGGTTGGCTGCTCCAATCGTTAGGCGACTATTTCTTTACGACCGTTTTGACAATTATTATTGGTTTTCCGATTGCATTTTTCGCTCTTTGGAGCAAAGGCTATCTTGCTCCTTTGGGCTTTGTTGCATTGACATTGGTATTTGCACAAGTAATTGCAGCGACAGGTTACGGCTCATATTTTCCTTGGTCAGTCCCCGCACTTTATAGTGGTGTAGGCGGCGAATACAAAATCTTACTTGACAATTACAGCTACGGAATTTTAGTACTGACGAGCATTGCAGGGTATATAGCGACAGTGATGTATTGGAACTATGCAGACCAAACGAAATAGAGAGAAACAACTATCGCCAACATGCGCTTTCCGTCAGGTGGAGTTACACGTAAACTTAAAGCTTTGTCTCCCATACCGTTGTGTATAGTGTGAATCTGCGTTACTTACATTGTCTGCTTCGATTTCGTGTCTCTGAAAATAATTCCGCGAGGTGTTGACTATACGATGTAGGCGGCATTGGATATTGTACTGGGTATAGTATTTAAGCAACAATTTGATATTCCAGATGGAATCGGCATTGCGCTTATCGTGGCAGGTGTAATAGTCATAAATCTCTTTTCAAGTACATCAGCACATTGACAGGGTGGCATTCCTATTTACAAAAGAAAAAGTCGTTTGTCAATCCTCTTGATTCTTTAAGGCACAACAAAATATCATAGCAAAAGAATAAACAGTTATCTCCGATAATTCTCTTGCAGTAATCGGTTGATGTCTGAGAGGCGGTAGAGGATTTTCCCTGCGATTTGGGTGTAGGGGATAATGCCTTTGTCCCGATAGTCCTGCAAAGTGCGAGGACTAACGAAAAGGTGTTCGCAGACCTCCCGCCCCGCAAGGTATATTTCTCCCCCGAAGAGCGGACGGTGCGTTTGGGCAATCTCCCGAATACGCTTGCTTACTTCTTGAATGCCTGAAATGACTTGTTTCATTTCGGGCGTTTCTTTGTTTACGATTTCGTGTTCCATAGTCATTGTATTTTTCGATTTGACTTGGCAAGGAGAGCTTCCACATCCTCACGCTTGTAATAGCACTTATGCCCGATTTGGATAAAGGGCAGCACGGACGTGTCCCGATAGTGTTGGAGCGTTCGCTTGCTGATGTTCAGTATTCGGCACACGTCCCCGTTGTGCAACAGGTCGGGGACTTCGGGCTTCGTCCCGAAGTGTTCTCTCATACAAAGAGCCAGTTCTTCGATGCTCTTTTTCAGTTCCTCCCAAGCGGAGGTGTCGATGGCGGTAAATCTCATATCAATATCGTTTTTAATTGTCGTTTTTCTCTTTTCGGTGCAAATGTATGCGAGCGAAATCCTTGTCCCAAGAACCGATGAAATCAAGGGAAACAGCAGGAAATCGCAGGCAAATGTACAAGCACCAACCGCCTGTTTCACTCACCTTTCTCTAAGTGCGTACTTGTGGCTCTGATATGGTGTGAAATGTCCGCACGACACAACGGGAAAAAGATACCGAGCAATCTCACGGTCGCTCGGTATCTTTTCTTTGATTACTCGGCATCTTTTGGAGGTTCTCTCACCAATGATAATTCTCGCTTGCATATCCCTCGAAGAAAAAGGGTGCAGGTATTAGCAATCCGATGAAGTCGTTTACAGAGCCTTTCTCCTCTCTGTTCTTGCTTTTTGAGCCTTTTCGTTCTGTTTTCTCCCATTTTTACTACTCATTTTCGGAGCATTTCTCTGTACCTCGAAGCAACAGACACACCAGCCTTGGGACTCTGTGTTCGCCTCTGTAACTTGGTTTCAGCATCCGTTTTCGGATGAAAGTTCAAAACCAAGCAATGAAAGGAAGAACGAACAATGAAAAGAAATAAGCGAACGAAAAATGCCATAGATACTTTCTTCTTTCACTGTGAAAGAAGATATACAGTGAAAGGGAAAAAGCAGGGAATGGCTTTTTGCTTTGCGTGCGACAAGGTGCGTCCTCCGTGAGCCGACAGCCTTTCCCTTTCACCGTTTATAACTCAAATCCCATTTATTCAATGACCACTTATGAAACCAAGATATTACGATTTAGAACATATCAAAGCGATACCGATAGCCGACTATCTGCACGCTTGTGGCATTGAGCCTGCGAAGCGTTACAATGGCTACGCCCTCTATCACGCTCCCTACCGAGAAGACCCCAATGCCAGCCTGAAAGTGGACTTTCGGCAAAACCTGTGGCACGACTATGGGACAAGCCAAGGCGGAAGCATCATCGACCTTGTGATGCGGATGCAAGGATGCAGTGCCTACAAAGCAATGGCACATCTTGCCGAAAGAAAAGCGATAACCCTCGCTTCTTCTTCCTTTCATCGTGAAACTCACACAGAGCAGATAAGAGGTGAACAGCGACCAAGTAATGTAAGGTGTATTCTCTTCATCAGCGAAGAGTTGCCCCTGTATCTGCAAAACTATCTCCGAGAGGTGCGCAAGATAGACCTTGCCGTGGCAAGTCCTTATCTCCGTCATATTCGTTACGAAGTGGGAGGACGAGAGTACTCTGCCATCGGCTTCCCAAATCGCGCAGGAGGGTATGAGCTTCGGGGCGACAAGACATTCAAGGGAACGATTGCCCCAAAGGATATATCCGTGATTGCAGGAAAAGCGAGCAACGCTCCTCTCTGTATCTTCGAGGGCTTTGTGGACTTCCTTTCCCTTCTCACGATGAAAGGGGAAGAAACCATTTCGCCTTCCATCGTTCTGAACTCCGTGAGCAATATCCATAGAGCCGTTGCCTATCTCCACGAGAACGGCATCGACTCCGTTCGGGCATTCCTCGACAACGATGAAGCAGGACGAAAAGCCCTCCAATCTCTTCGCTCAGCAGGCATCAAGGTAGAAGATATGAGCCGACACTATGCCCGATACAAAGACCTCAACGAGTACCACATTTCTCGCCAACAAGCTATGGAACAGAAACAGAAGAAACCTCAATTGGTCGTTAAGCGTGGATTTCGCAGATAAGGCAAAAGAGTGCAATCAAAACCAAATATCAACTGGGCATCCTTAGGGACTAAAAGAGAACAAAAGCAGACAGATTGCTTTGTTTCGATAGCTACGGCAGTTCATTAAACTGCAAGTTTCCTTGATGAAAAACTTAGAAACAAAGCCTTCTGAGCATTCAGAGAATGCAGCTCTCAAAGGCAAACTTCGGAAAGGGCGGAGCGGACATTTCAAGAAATGCCATAGCTCATTAGGGTATTTTCTTCACGCTGCACTCCGTTATCGCTAAAAATACCCTCCTGAGCCAAGGGAGTCCGCCCCTTTGGATACCCCTAAGTCTATTTTCAAACAATGGGCTACGCCGTATTACATATAGACAAGGCGAGAAGCAACGACTCGGGAAATACCGCTCATATAGCACGGACATATACCCCGAGTAACGTCGATCCTTCTCGCACACACCTGAACAGGGAATTGGTGCAATTCCCTGCAAATGTCACCAACCGTAGCGAAGCGATAGAGCATCGTATCGCCACGGCCGGTATCTACCGAAAGGTTGCAAAGAACCAAGTTAAAGCCTTACGCTTTATTCTGTCAAGCTCACCAAAGGATATGGCTCGTATAGAGCAGGAAGGACGCCTGTACGAGTGGTGTGATGAATCGATGGATTGGCTTCGCTCCACTTTCGGGGCGGACAACGTGGTCGCTGCCACTCTGCACGCAGATGAGGAAACGCCCCATATTCACGCTACGGTCGTCCCGATTGTCACGGGCGAAAGACGGAAAGCCAAAGAGGAAGCCGAGAATGGGAAGCGGAAGTACAAGACGAAGAAGAACAAGGTACGGCTTTGTGCCGATGATGTGCTTACGCCCAAGAAACTGGAGCAGTATCAGACGGACTATGCCAAGCGAGTGCAACGGTTCGGGTTGGAACGGGGCGTACACGGCTCGGAAGCCAAGCACCGTACCACTATGGAGTATTACAAGGAAATACTCAAATCCACGAAAGAGAAGGAAGCTCGAAAGGCGGAACTCACAGCCAAGATAAAGGAGCTGGAGAAGCAGGCAGGCAAGCTCCGAATGAAAGGCTCGCTGTACTCCCTCTTTGGGAACCCCGAACTCGACAAGGCAGAGAAGCGTATTGCAGACTTGGAGCAAGAGGCCGAACGACAACAGCATCTTTCGGAAAAGGAGAAGAATGAAATCCGAAAGGAGGTGGTACTCTTGCAGGACACGATCAAGGGAAGAGACAGAGCCATTGCCGAATTGAAAGAAACCGTGCAGGTTTATGAGGAAGAGCGGAATTGGATAAAACGTTTTTTCAATGGCTTCTATCAACTGCTGAATATTCGTCTGATGCTCCGAAAGATGAATTTCTCTGATGACAGGATAGCAGAGATGTATCGCACGGAGACGCCCCAGCGAGGTACGGCTAAAGCCTATTCGGGATTATACAAGAGAGAGTTTACGGAAGAGGACAGCGAAATCCGTATTATCAAGGATGAGAAGAAGCGACCGCTCCTCACCATCAACGGGCTTCCCATTACCGATTGGTGCGAGCAGAAATGGAAACAGCTAATCAATCGCAACCGCTCGCATCGGTTGTAAATGAATACGCATACTTTTTCCTTTCATAGTTGTATTTCAGTCCCGATAAAACTTTTTAAGAAGAAAATCACGCAAAAACGCTCACTTTCCCTCGCAAATATGTACCTTTGCAAGCAGTAAAAGTGAGCGTTCTTTGGCTATTCAAACCAATGTGCCTCAATGCACTCCGCTCATTTCTAAATCGTTACCTGTGCATCTACTCCAAAATGTTAACACTCTATTATCCAACGAGATAGTTCAGAAGCGAAAAATCTATTAGGAAAAGACCCCATCAGTCATTGGGATATAAAACCCCGGAAGAGATGTTCCGGGTGGCCGCTTAGTTTCCTGGTACCGCCCCGCGGGGCGGTACCAGGAAACTAACTTATCTGATAGTAATAACTGTCTAAGAAAGGGGAGAAGCTTACACCGCTAATAATTGCACCATTCTGGAATTGAAATCAGCAAAAGGCGCTTCATCCGTAGCCGACACACCATCTAATAATTGCACCATTCTGGAATTGAAATATGTAAACGGACTACCAGTGTCCGGGATGCGGTTCTAATAATTGCACCATTCTGGAATTGAAATACCGTCCACCAGCCGTTCCCGGATATGACCAGGTTGACTAATAATTGCACCATTCTGGAATTGAAATGCATTACTATGTCCTCTAAAAACGAACCTGACGGAACTAATAATTGCACCATTCTGGAATTGAAATTCGGGTATTCCCCCGTTTCAGGGTTCACGGGGGCCTAATAATTGCACCATTCTGGAATTGAAATTTGTTTGTTTTCACCGATGATGGTATTTGGGCATTACTAATAATTGCACCATTCTGGAATTGAAATTTTCCCTTGATTTTTGTGGCGACAATACTGTTGTCCTAATAATTGCACCATTCTGGAATTGAAATAAGTGCAAAAAGCACTCAATTTCAACTTGCGCAAACTAATAATTGCACCATTCTGGAATTGAAATACTCGTCTTCGGTTAATTCAGATAACTGCTTTTCACTAATAATTGCACCATTCTGGAATTGAAATGTTGAACGCCCGCACTGGTGCCACTGTGCCGGGCATGCTAATAATTGCACCATACTGTAAGCATTCGGTGTACCCCGTATTGTTTGTACCTTTTATAGTTTATGAAAGTGGACTTTCATAAACTTGCAAAACATTCGGAGTCGATTTGGAGTTTTTAGGAGTTTGCTTGTATCCTGTTGCGAGGTAGCAGTTCGGCCAGATCCTTCGAGTAGTCGTTATCGTAATCGTGGATATGGGTAAGGACATGCACCCTCCGTAAGCATTCGATAAACTACAGGTATTAAACCTTTATATATAACAATAGCGACTGTCACTATGAACCTAATAGTTGCAGTCGCTATTGTTTTGTTGTACCTATATCTTGCAGCTTGGGTTAGTTACCGGATTCTGCAGTTTGTCTGGTCAGCAGACTTTCCGGATGTTGCAACTTCCATTTGTGCGGAAGCAGATTCAGGAGTTCCTCATGCGTGGCCTTTTTATGATAAGGCATTCGGGCAATGATGTCATTCAGGTAATCCCTCGGATTCACATCGTGTGCCTTGCAGGTAGCCAGCAGGGAACAGATTACAGACATGTTGACAGCCGCCCCGTGGTTACCGCGGAAGAGGTAATTCTTTCGTCCCAGTGTGATGGGGCGGATGACATTTTCCGCCAGATTGTTGTCCCAAAGCAGGCGTCCGTCCTCCAGACATCTCATCATGTTGCCCCATCGGGTATAGGCATACGTGATGGCTTTGCCGGCCTGTGAGTTGGGGCTGTACCCGATGCCTTCCGTTTCCATCCATGCCTTCATGGCTTCCAGGATGGGACGGGCCAGTTCCTGACGCTTCATCTTGCGCTCATCGTACGACAAGCCCGCTTCATTGCAGCCATGCTCTATCTGATAGACGTGCTGTATCCGGGTCAGCCCATGTTCGGCCATCTCCCTGTTTTCATCAAGCGCCTGTTCAAAATGACGGCGGATATGCACCAGGCAGTTGACCGGCCGCACGTCGGGGTTGGTCTTGAAGGCTGTCTCATAGCCTGCAAAACCGTCGCATTGAAGATATCCCTTGAAGTGGTGTTGATTTGCCAGGGATTCGATGACCGCTCCGGCCCTTGACCCCTTGTCGTAATGGAAGATGACCAGTTTCTCCATGACCGACCTGACCATCCAGAGGTATTCCTTGTCGGCCTTGTGCTTTTCCCTGTTGATGACCGGAACGGTGGTCTCGTCCGCCTGCACATGGTCACAGGAAAAGACTTCTTGCTTAAGCACCTCATACAGAGGCTGCGGCAGCTCCACCGTTTTCTTGAACCATCCGTCCAGCGTGCTTTCCGTAAGTCCCTTCATGCCAAGGTGGCGGTATTGCTGTATTTGACGGTGGAACGGGACGTGATATTCATACTTCTGGAGCAGTATCTCGGCAAGCAGGGTGGCATCGGCGATGCACTTGTCGACAGGCATCGACGGCATGGGGGCAATCTCCACACCTTTCCGCCCCCCGGGAGGAAGCTGCGTGTTGTCCTTGAGCGCATATTTGGGGCGGATGATTTCCTTTACATAGAGCATCCCCGGCTTGTGTTTGACAACACGGGTTACCTCTTCACCCATTCCGCGGTATAAGGACAGGTCCACGCCATCCGGTTCAATCACCTCGGTTTCAAGCACAGGCAGGTCTTCTATCATTTTTCGGTTCTGCCGCTTCTGTTTCTTTTCCTCAGCGGATTCCTTTTCTATCTTTTCCACAGCCTCGTCGCGCTT
Source organism: Proteiniphilum sp. X52 (assembly GCF_003712195.1). Taxonomy (GTDB): domain Bacteria; phylum Bacteroidota; class Bacteroidia; order Bacteroidales; family Dysgonomonadaceae; genus Proteiniphilum. The sequence goes on from NZ_RDSD01000030.1 coordinate 12,026, forward strand.
TTCTTCCGCCTGTCGTTGTAGACCGGCAAATTCATCCGCAAAGAGATCGGGCATATTGGGATCATATACTCGAAGCTTTTCCTATTTACGCCCAAAGAGTTGACGGTTCAGCCATGCGACCCGGGCCGTCAACTCCTTGACACGTTCCTGCAGTTTCTTGATCTGTTCCGATTGATCTTTATTGGTGGCGGACAATGAGGCAATGGAGGCATTCAACCCTTCTGTCGTCTTGAGTAATATATCCTTTTCGTCCATTGCCTGTCTCTTTTTTATTGATGTAAAGATACTAAATATTAGTGGATTACACAAATATTATCCGTACTTTTGTTCAAGAAAAAAGCAGGTCACACATGGTACTCCTTACGCTCAGCCCTGAGTCGCCGGAGCCTCTGCCGCGGATTCTCCTGAATGCCCTCGACCATCATCACCAGGTCGCGCCATTCCATGGGATAGCTGTTTGATTCAGGGTCGTATTCCGGCAATTTGAAGCGCCCTGCCTCCAGCCGTTTGACGTACATCACCATGCCACCGTCTTCGGCATGAGGCAGTTTCATGAGTTTGCGCCCGGAGCCGACAAAGATGAACACGTCGCCGTTCTTCACTTCGCTCCTCATCTTCTCATGCACCAGCCCGCACAGCGAACTGATGCCCTTGCGCATATCCGTCCTGCCGGGACACAGAAAGTGGCGCATCGTGTCGTTCAGGCTAAACATGGCCGCCTTCGAGACTATGGGTTAACAGTTCCATCAACAGTTTCTCTGATCCGCTCCCGAAGTGGGCACGGAGTCCGTTGGGAAACAGTAAGGCCACACCCTGCGGCACCTGTTCACCCAAGGTCAATTCCGCGGTTGGTTGTTTGAAGCTGATGGGAGCCAATTCCTGTTTGAGACTGTCTTTTTCGGCAGAACATTTTTTACGCCAGTAGTGATAGGTTGAATAACTTACACCTATCTGTTGCAGGTACGACTTCAATGGCAGGTCGCTTTGTTGAACCTGCAGTTCCAATTCTTCAAATTCGGATCTGTTCATTACAATTAGAGTTTGATTGTTATTGCGAGTGCAAAACTACAATCAAGCCCCAGGGTGTGCAATGTGTATTTCTTCGGATGCTTACACCGAATGCTTACTATGATTTACTTTACTTGTGGAAAACCCAAGTTTGATCACCCACACTATTTCATACAGCACCATCCCAACTATTTGCCTGTGAAATAGCCGGGGCAATATTTTTATCGTATTCAGCGAAGGTGACTCACTAAAAAGTTCAGACCGGAAGTTGGTCAGAGTAATTATTTTATCAATGCGATAAATTCTTCACGCGTTCTCTGTTCGCGGAAAACACCGGTGAAATCGGAAGTAGTGGTAATGGAATTCTGTTTCTCCACACCCCGCATCTGCATGCACATGTGCTGTGCTTCGATCACCACCATCACTCCCATCGGATTCAATGTTTTCTGAATACATTCTTTGATTTGGGTAGTGAGGCGTTCCTGCACCTGCAAACGTCGGGCGAACACATCAACCACCCGGGCAATTTTACTCAGGCCGGTGATATAACCATCAGGAATGTAAGCCACATGGGCCTTACCGAAGAATGGCAGCATGTGATGTTCACACAAAGAAAAGAGATCGATATCCTTCACGATCACCATCTGCCGGTAATTTTCCCTGAATAAAGCAGAACGCAGAATCGCTTCCGGATCCTGCCAGTATCCTTTTGTGAGATATTGCATAGCCTTTGCTACCCGTTCCGGCGTTCTCATCAATCCTTCGCGGTTCCCATCCTCACCTAACAATGAGAGAATATCCCGCATATGATCAGCAATTACCAATCTGTTTTTTTCTAATTCTTCGGAAGACATTTGTTCTTTCTATTGCAGGCTATTACCACCTTAATGTTCACCATTGTATTGTTGGTTAACGGGGATCTTCACCTCATCCACTACGATATACATCTCTTTGCCGAACGAGGGAAACGATTTCACCATCTCCTTCAATGTCTCTTCGGCTTCGCTTCGGGTCTCAAAATTCCCCACTCTTAAGCGCCAGAAGGGCGATTCAAAAAGGACAACGGTTTCAAGTTGGGGATATATATTATTGATAAGCTGCTGCTTTTGGTGCGCCTCATTCTTGGAAGTACGCTGGTTATTCCCGGAAAAAGCCTGTATCTTGTATCCTCGCACCCGGTAATACTGCGTCGACCCGTCGGCATTGGTATATACCGTCCTGGGCGGGGCCATAGGGCGTCCCAGCACATGCGCGATGCTTTCATCCTCATAAACAGAAACACGCCCCTTGCCGGGCACCACGGAATTCAATTCCCGCAGTATTTCTTTCTTTTGTGATGATGACTGGGCATAGGTTCCGCCTGCAAACACAACTAATAACAGAACGAGGATTGTATAGTGAAAGAGATCATTCATTATTCAAAATTACTAATTACAAATAATTAATTACTAATTACTAATTACCAATGACTATTGACTGTTGAGTGTTGACTATTGACTATTGACTGATTAACAATTAACCCAATATTAAGCCATCAGTAAATCAGTCGCATTCTGTCAACTCGGGGATCTTCACCATGTTCCCACGGCACTACTTCCCGATATGGCTTCATTAGTCAGATTGACTTTGCAAAGATAAAGAAATACCACAGACCCGGAGCGGATCTGTGGTAAAATTCTGTTAATCGTTTCAGAATGCCTCGATAATGGGCATAAATTTATCTACTCCCAGTGAAGCACCGCCAATGAGGCCGCCATCCACATCGGGATTGGAGAAAAGTTCTTTTGCATTGCCGGCGTTGGCACTTCCACCATAGAGAATGGAGGTATTCTCGGCAATCTCCCGACCATACTTTTCAGCCAATGTTTTGCGGATAAAAGCATGTATCTCCTGTGCCTGATCGGCGGTAGCTGTCTTACCGGTACCAATTGCCCATACGGGTTCATAAGCCAGTACTATGTTAGCAAAATCTTCAGGGGAAAGTTCGAACAATGAGTTTTCAATCTGCGATTTTACCACATCGAAATGTTTACCTGCTTCTCTTTCTTCCAGCACCTCTCCGATGCAGAAGATTGGGGTGAGCCCGTTGGCAAGGGCCAACTTCACTTTTTCTTTCAGGATTTCGGGAGTTTCGTGGTAATACGCACGACGTTCGCTATGTCCCAGAATCACATACTTGGCCCCGGTAGAAGCCACCATCGCGGCGGACACTTCTCCGGTATAAGCACCCGATTCCTTATCAGCACAATTTTGCGCGGCAACGCCAATCTTGTTTGTATCCACGGCATTGGCCACACTTGCCAGATGAATAAAAGGCGTACCGATCACCACATCACAGTTCACGGTCTTATTTTTCAACGCCTCGTTCAACTCTTTTGCCAGTTCAACTCCCTCTTGCAGGTTTTTGTTCATTTTCCAGTTACCTGCTACAATGTTTTTTCTCATACAAAAAAATATATAATTAAAATTTCAAATTTAGCCTCGCTATTTCGGAATTGGCCCTCACAATTGGGTCACCGAATTGGGCGCTCAGAATTGGGTCTCAGAATTGAGCGCCTCAGAATTGGCACTCGCAATTGGGTCACCGAATTGGGCGCCTCAGAATTGGACCTCAGAATTGGGTCTGGGAATTGGGTCTGGGAATTCAAAGCTCCTCGTCTCCCAGTCTCCCACTCATTCCAGCCACTCTTCCACCATTCCCCCCAGTCAATCCAGTCTCCCGGTTTCCTCGTCAATCCAGTCTCCCCAGTCTCCCGGTCAATCCAGCCACTCTTCCACCATTCCACCCCCTGTCAATTCAATCCTGTCTGCCAGTGAATCCAGCTCTACTCTCCCATATTATCATCCAACCATCTCCTGCCAGGCACTCTGCTATCGTCCCATTTATTGATAACCGTTCCCTGTTTCAGCAACATCAATCCGGGATTTGCGCGAATCATTGTTTTCAGCACCCGCTCATCGGCATGGCAAAATTGAAAACCGGTACGGTGATGTTGTTCCCATTCCCCCACCACATCGGTCGGCGATGAAGTGAGGAAGTAAAAGGGGTATCCCTTTTCCTCAGCATAACGGCGCACTTGCCTGAATCGTTCAAGATGTCTCAGACTCATCTTATCCAACGAATAAGCAACCATCAGGAAAGTATAAGAAGGCTCGGAAAGGATGATATCGGTAATATCGCCCCCAATACCCCATGAACCGGCAGCCTCGTCACAATACAATGCTTCTACCGCAAAGTCTTCAATGGCAGGCTTCTCACCTTCTTTCACCACTTTTGTCTTCATATCCACCAATGTCCAGGTGGAATCGTTCCAGGGATAGTTTTCTTCAGTAAACTCCTTCTCTATCCCCTCTTTCCTATAGATGAAAACGGTCTCCAGCACATCTGCCTTCTCCGGGTCGACAAACATCTGCCGTGGAATATTGCTCCCGATCTTGTAAGGACGAAAATCGATGACCGGCAGCCGGTATATATTATGAAGAGAAAAGAGCACACCCAGGAGCAATGTCAAAAGCCCTGCCACAGGCGCCATTTTCTTTGACAAGAGCGGCGTGATCTGCCTCCATTTCAAGAGCAACAGCATGGCACCCGCCAGCAGTATTACGTTCTTATAGAAAGTTTGCCAATTAGTGATAGTAATTGCATCGCCAAAGCATCCACAATCTTCCACAGGGTTGGCGATGGCGATCCACAGGGTGAGTGGCGTAAAGAAAACCATGAACAGGGTGATCAGCCGGGCACTCCATTTCCTGTAAATTCCTAATAACAGAAAAACGCCCAGGGCAAATTCAGCCGTCACCATGAACACAGCCGCGGGTAAGGCCAACGGAAAAATCCCTGTAAGACCCAATTCTATCAGGTAATCTTCTATCTTATAGGTGAACCCCAGTGGATCGACCGCTTTCACGAAACCGGAGAATACAAAGGTCGTCCCCACAATAATACGTGATAATTCGAGCAATAATTTCACTATTTTGGTTTTTGAACTCATCTTTCTTCAGAATTTAAAGATTGAGTCCTCTCCGATAACTCTTTTCTGCTAAAAAGTTCCCAAAAAGCCTATTGATTTTCAACGAGTTGTAAACCGATGAAATCGGGTTTGTGGGTTTTCGGAGCAGACTCAAGATTCCAGATCGAAATTCAAGATTTCATTGTGAATTGAGTAAAATCAGCAAATCATCACATCAAATCGACTTTCTCACTTTCCCACTTTCCCACTTTCCCACCTATTCCTCTCCGAAATGCAGTTTGATCAACCCAAAAACAGCATAATTGATCATATCTTTGTAATTAGCGTCAATCCCTTCGGAAATAAGAGTCTGCCCGTCGTTGGCTTCGATCTCTTTAGTACGCTGTATCTTCATCAGGATGAGATCGGTATAGGAACTTATCCGCATACTTCTCCAGGCTTCCCCGTAATCATGATTCTTTGCCTCCATCAACGCTTTCGATTCCGCCACGAAGTGGTCGTAAAGCTCCAAGGCTTTTTCCGCCGAAATATCCACCAGATCCACATAACCCAATTCGAGTTGTATCAGCCCTACGATACCATAATTCACGATACCGACATATTCAGGGAAGACACCTTCATCCACCCTGTTATCTTTCATTGTTTCAAGCGTGCGGATCCGTTTCGCTTTGATAAAAATCTGGTCGGTCACTGAAGCGGGACGGAGTATTCGCCACGCGGCCCCGTAATCCTGTAGCTTCTTCTCGAATACTCCCCGGCAGATAGCGAGCACTTCGTCAAACTGATGATGGGTTACTTTCATTTAGTCTAATGTAATTGAACTATTTCGTTAAGCAAGAGCAGAAACAAAGCTTGCTTTGGTTATGCCGAGCGCAGAAATAGTCTAATGTAATTGAACCGAACAAAGGTAATAAAAAAAGGTACAAGTTCATTATCCTGTACCTTTTCAATCTACCTGTCCGGTTTACAATTTATGAAATGCGAATAGAATTACCTACCCGCAACGTTGTTCTGGGGGTAATATTATTTAATGAACAAATCTTATTGACAGAGGTGCCGTAGCGTTTGGCGATAGCTCCCAACGTATCACCTTTCCGGATTCTGTGGTAATTCACTTCACCTGAGACATATTTATTGGTGTTGGCATTTTTAGCGGGTGTCCTGTTGGTTGAAGCGCTGGCTGTGGCAACTGTATTGTCCATATTGCTTTTCACAACCACCCTGCTGCTGTTGGATGTCTTCCTGTAACTTGAATTTGTCACCAAATACTCCTCCTTATGGGGTGCTTTTTTCTGGAAGTCGATAATAAAATTGGGATTAATCGGTTTACCCAGGAAGCGGGTTTCAAAATGCAAGTGCGATCCGAATGAACGTCCCGTATTACCGGCCAGCCCGATCGGTTGTCCCGACTGTACAAAATCATTTTCATCCACGAGAAATTTGGAAAGATGTCCGTAAACGGTTTCCAGTCCGTTCAAATGGCGTATCACAAGATAATACCCATATCCTCTCCGCTCATATTGCTTTACCCTTATTTTACCGTCGAACGCGGCATAAATGGTATCCCCGGTCTGGGCTTTCAGGTCAACACCGTAATGGTAACGGCGACTGCCTCTCCGCCCGAAATTGGATGTCATATACCCATCCACCGGCATGGTGAAATTCTCCAGATCCACGATGAACGTATCCGGTGCATTTTTCAGGTCACCATACGTGTTGACATACCTGTTTCCCCACATCCCGCCATAAATATCGTCGGCTGGAATGGCATCGGGATCAAACTCAAAGCGGTCCTCTTCCACTTCATCCAGGACAGACAAATCCAGCTTGAGCTTCAGTCCGTCGGCAAAAAGGCCCGGCTGTTCACTCAGGGTGGAACTGTGTAATTGCTTGTATGTGAGGTCGGGTCTGGTATTTCCGTTCGATTCCGGAGACAGTTGTGAAAACGCGTTCAGTGTCACGAACATCAAGCTTGCAGATAATAGTGTGCCTGCCTTTGCTAAAAAATGATTTCTCTCCATTGTTGCTTCACTGAATTTTTTGATAATCCATAAAAAAACACTTTTGTCATTATATCTCATCATTCGCATAAAGATACGGGACGAGAAAATGGGAGTAATTAAAAATCTCGTTCTCAGAGAAGAAGCGCTTCAACTCGGCTTGCGCTGTCTCCTGAGAGTCGGATGCATGCACGATATTTTCCTGCACGCTCATACTGTAGTCACCCCTTATAGTGCCGGGTTGTGCCTCTCTACCGTTTGTAACACCAGCCATTTCGCGAACTACGTTTATCACATTCAGCCCTTTAAGGGCCATCACTACCACCGGACTTACACGCATGGCATCTTTGACGCGGCCAAAAAAAGATTTTCCTGCCAAATGGGAATAGTGTTCACTCAGAATTTCATCAGTCAATTCCACCATCTTCATACCGACAATCTGGATTCCTTTCCTTTCGAAACGGGAGATAACTTCCCCCATGATTCCGCGCTGTACAGCAGATGGTTTTAGAATTACTAATGTAAGCTCCATGAATGATAAAAATGATAAACTATAATGAAAACGACCTTTTAATTACTGATTTTTTTCCTTAAATCACCTTCAAAGTAAAGTTTTTATTATTTCCCATCCAAATAATCCATTCCTTTTTTTTAAGTGGAATTTACACATCGGAAGTAGAACAGGCTTCTATCATACAGATTTACAGAAACTTACACGAAAACATGTTTTATAACATATTTCACTGATATTAAGCGCAATAGACAATTATTAACCATTATTTGAGCCTTGGTGAGTTCAAGATCAACTTGCCTCCACTTTCCTATTTTGCTTTTTTTAATACCCTTGTAATAAAATGGAGTTTGAATCCACAGCCGGAATAAAGAGATTTAAGTATCTTTGCCCAAAATTCGCAATCAATCAGCGCGATTAGGGTTATAATTGAAACTATACATCATCAAAACAAGAATAATGATCAGGTACAAGCTTATCAATAACATTACAGGTTGGATTGTATTTGCCGTCGCAGCAGTGGTTTACCTGCTTACCATTGAGCCCACGGCCAGTTTCTGGGACTGTGGCGAGTTCATCACCCAGGCCTATAAGCTGGAAGTGGGTCATCCCCCCGGCGCACCTATTTTCATGCTGGTGGGTAATCTCTTCACGCAATTCGCCCAGGATCCGTCGCAGGTGGCCAAAATGGTCAACAGCATGTCGGCCTTGATGAGCGCGCTTACCATCCTGTTCCTTTTCTGGACCATCACCCATCTGACCCGCAAGCTCATTATGGCAAAAGAGGGAGGAGAACTCAGCATGGGGCAGACTATCGCGGTGATCGGCAGCGGCCTTGTGGGTGCGCTGGTCTACACTTTTTCCGACACATTCTGGTTCTCGGCCGTGGAGGGTGAAGTGTACGCCTTCTCCTCCATGCTCACCGCCCTGGTGTTCTGGCTGATCCTTAAATGGGAGGATAATGCCGACAAGCCCCATTCCGACAAATGGATCGTACTGATCGCCTATGTCATGGGGTTATCCATCGGCGTGCACCTGCTCAACCTGTTGTGTATCCCGGCTATTGTCCTGGTCTACTACTTCAAGAAGAATGAAAATCCCGACTGGAAAGGGGGGATCAAGGCCCTTTTGTTGTCCTTCGGGCTTATCGTCATATTAATGTGGGGGATCATCCCCGGTTTCACCAAAGTGGGAGGTTGGTTCGAACTCTTCTTTGTGAATTCTTTGGGATTTTCTTACCATACAGGATTGTTCGTTTACCTTTTTCTTCTGGTAGGCGTGATCGGATGGTCACTCTATGAGACTTTGTCTCCCAAGGGAAAAGAAAACAGAGCACGCACCTCCTTCTTCTTGAGCATGGGCATGACGGGGATCCTCTTCATCGGCGGCAATGGCTGGCTATGGGCTTTGCTCATCGCCGCGGGCGCTTACTTTGCCTTCAGATATAAAAAATTAGAGGTCAAATTCATCAATCTTGCCGTTACAAGCCTGATGGTCATTCTGGTCGGTTTCTCGGCGTACGCTTTGATCCCTATCCGGTCAAACGCCAATCCGCCACTCGACCTGAATACACCGGAGGATATCTTCTCGCTGGGGAGTTTCCTGAACCGTGAGCAATACGGACAAACCCCTCTTATCCACGGCACCACTTATGCCTCCCAGTTGGCGCGCAATGCCGACGGGTCTTTGGTCAGGAGCGGGGAAAGAATTTCTTACCAACAGGTGGTGAAAACCTCACCCGACCAGAAAGACCGGTATGAAAAAGTGGTATTGCCCAACTATAAATACACCAACACCATGCTGCTTCCCCGGATGCACTCCAACCCCAACAACCCGTCGTTCAGGAATCACAGCATGGGATACGAACAATGGGGAGGTGTGACCGACCTGAACCAAAAGCCCACCTTCTGGCAGAACCTGAAGTTCCTTTTCAGCTACCAGATCAACCACATGTACTGGCGCTATTTCATGTGGAACTTCTCCGGCAGGCAGAACGACATACAAGGGCACGGTGAAATCACCGCCGGCAACTGGATCACCGGAATCGCTTTCATCGACGAGCATGTGCTGGGATTGGGACCTCAGGATAATATCGCGCCCGATATCGTCGACAACAAGGGCCACAATAAATACTATATGCTTCCGCTGTTGCTCGGCATTATCGGTATCCTTTACCAGCTACAACTGAAAAAGAGGGGAAAACAGAGTTTCGCCATTGTCTTCATGCTCTTCTTCATGACCGGCTTGGCCATCATCCTCTACCTCAACCAGACGCCCTATGAGCCGAGGGAACGGGACTACGCCTACGCGGGCTCCTTCTATGCCTTCTCCATCTGGGTGGGGATGGGAGTGGCCGGCATCAGCTATTTCTTAAGGAAATACATAAAGAACACCACCGCCGCCACGGCGCTTGCCACAGTGGCAACCCTCTGCGTCCCTCTGCAGATGGCCTCGCAGACTTGGGACGATCACGACCGTTCGGGAAGGACCCTGGCAAGGGACACCGGCATGAATTATCTGAGCTGCGTGGGCGGGAACGCCATCCTTTTCACCAATGGAGATAACGACACCTATCCGCTCTGGTACGTGCAGGAAACCGAAGGCTTCCGTACCGACGTGCGGGTCACCAACCTCAGCTTCCTCCAAACGGAATGGTATGTGGACCAGCTGTTGCGTCAGGCATACGAGTCGGAACCGCTGCCCATCCGATGGAGTCGTCCGCAGTACTCAGGCAAGGCCGGAAGCGCGGCATACATCATCACTAAAAAGGAGATAGAAGATGTGCTCCGACATAACAACGTTCCTCCCGTTTCCTTCGGGTCGTACTACGATATGGGTGCTTTTAAAGACACGCTTTCCCTGACGCAGATTATGGAGAATTTGCGGACAGGACAGAACACCCGGCCGGCCAACCCGTTCAACACGGGAGATATGCCCGTCATTCCCGGCAATGTGCTTGCTCTCAATGTGGATACCGCGCGGGTAGACTGGAAAGGCCTGGCCGCAAAACCATCCGGCAAGATGTATTTTGACATGACCGGGAAGTCGGCCCTTTATTTTAACGAGCAAATAATCCTTGAAATGCTCGACAATATCAACGACGGACATTGGCAACGTCCCATTCATTTCGCGACCACTATCACCCCTTCCCTGTACATGAACCTGCAGAACCGTAACTTCTCGCTCAACGGACTCACCTATCAGGTAGTCCCGGGAACTCCTCTTTATGATGGAGTAAACATAGAAGCCGCGTACGACAACATGGTGAACAAATTCAGGTGGGGCGGACTCGAAAATAATCCCGATATCTATCTCGATGAAACCTGCCGAAGGATGCTTTCCACCTTCAGACTCTACTTCACCCATCTGGTCAACGCGCTGATCAACGCGGGAGAAAACGAAAAAGCGCTCACAGCTCTGGATAAAGTCACTACCATGATACCCTCGTCGGCAGTGGCTTACGGCACCGACGGGCTACTCTTCGCGAGAGCCTATTACGGCCTGGGCGAGAAAGAGAAAGCCGAAGCCCTTATCGCTGACATCAGCGACAGGGTGAACAGGAACCTCGACTGGTACGCACGGCTAAATACCGTACAGCTGTCGAATTCACTCTCTGATGTGATCTGGAACAACATCAATCCCATGATGCTTATCACAAGTATTTACCAACAATATGACAAGGAGAAGTACGGGATACTGGTAGACGACCTGCTGCAACGGGCGCGGACCTTCTATACGCTGGGTGTTCCCTACCTCGGAGATACCCTTTTGAAGGAGATCACCGACGGTTCGGTACGCGGATACTATTCCACTTCCGACGACGACACATTACACCGGGCTATGGAAGAAGAGACGATGCAGAAGGCGCTCAACATGATGCAGCAATTCAACCCCCGTTTGCTGGAACAATACCGGCAGTCAGATCAGTAACAGATAAGATAACATACGGTTGTGAGTCGCCTCACAGCCGTATCTCTTTTCAACATGCATTCACATTCATGCTAATTGAGCAACCACCCTACTTATACAGGCTCCTTTTTCCGGAAGCCCGCTGGCGGATCAGTATCCCCGGCCAAAAAACGGTATACATCACTTTCGACGACGGTCCCATACCCGAGGTGACACCCTGGGTGCTGGATCTGTTGGATCATTACGATATAAAAGCCACTTTCTTCTGCGTGGGAGACAACGTACGTAAACACCCTCACCTCTACCGCCAGCTCCTTGGAAGGGGGCACCTGGCGGGCAACCACACCTTTAATCACATACAGGGGTGGAAGAACAGGACATCCTTTCTGTTGGATAATACCAACAAAGCGGCTGAACTGATCGATTCATCCCTTTTCCGTCCCCCCCACGGCCATATGCGTATATCCCAGAATTTGGCGTTGCTACAGGCAGGATATAAAGTGGTAATGTGGGATGTGGTGACAAGGGATTACAGCCGCTTTATGAATCCACAACAGGTGCTCGAGAACGTGAAAAAGTATACGCGCGACGGTTCCATCATTGTGTTTCACGACTCCCTCAAAGCGGAGAAAAACCTGAGATACGCGCTTCCGCGTGCCATCGAATGGTTGCGGCAAGAGGGTTATACTTTCGAATTAATCCCGGCTGCGAATCCCATGCCCGCCAGCCATACCGCCTGCCTTTAATCGAAAGCTTCTCCTATCCCTGTAAAAACTCCCGACAATAAAAGCCGCTTCCGGGCCTGTGCTGATCTCTGCCTTTATACTTGTACTGCTTGCTCCTTGTTGACCTTGCGGTCCCAGAATGGAACAACTGCGTTCAGCAAATATGCTTTGTACTGTTTGCTCCTTGTTGATCGTCATTCGGGACGAAGCGGGCCTTGTGATTTTACTTCTCGTAGTCATATACTTCCGCAGGGCGAAATTTACTCGAAAAACATAAACTAAGTTAAAATTAAAAACAACACAGTATTATGTATTGCATAGTACAATGTTTTGGCATACATTTGTGCCGTTCAATTGCGTTCGTCGTTTTGAGTCGCGTTGGCTCCTCGATTTTCAAATCCGCACTCGGCAAATCAATTGGCGACAAACCGACAAATAAAATAGAGGTCACACGAAATTTCATCATATGATTAAAATCCGTCAATTACATAAATCCTACCGAACGGAAGCGTTATCGCTTCATGTCCTGAAAGGAGTCGATCTGGAAATTGGGTCGGGAGAGTATGTCTCCATCATGGGAGCCTCGGGTTCGGGAAAATCGACCCTGCTCAATATCCTGGGTATTCTCGACACCTACGATTCGGGCGAATACTTCCTGAACGGCACACTGATAAAGAATCTCAGTGAGACACAGGCTGCGCTTTACCGCAATGAGATGATCGGTTTTGTTTTCCAGTCGTTCAACCTCATCAACTTTAAAAATGCCCTGGAGAATGTGGCCCTCCCACTCTACTATAAGAAGGTGGGCCGAAAAAAACGGAATATTATCGCCTTGGAGCATCTCGACAGGATGGGACTGAAAGACTGGGCGCACCACATGCCCAATGAACTTTCCGGGGGACAGAAGCAACGCGTGGCCATTGCCCGCGCGCTGATCTCAGATCCAAAAATCATTCTGGCCGACGAACCTACCGGCGCCCTCGACAGCAAGACCACCGTGGAGGTGATGGAAGTGCTGACTGATCTCAATCGAGAAGGAATCACCACCATTATCGTGACCCACGAACCGTCGGTCGCGGATGCCACCCACCGCATCATCCACCTGAAGGACGGTATGATTGAATATGAAACAAGGAAGGACAACGGCGTGCATGTCGCCACTCATCCCCAAAAACCGCGAATGGCATGACCGACCAGCTTCATGAAATACTGGGAACGCTGAAGAAAAACAAGATGCGCACAACCCTCACCGGGCTCTCCGTCTCGTGGGGCATCTTTATCCTGATCGTCCTGCTGGGAGCGGGCAACGGGCTCAGAAACGGAGTGATGCGGAATTTCAGTTCCAGGGCGGTCAACCGCATCAGCCTGTGGCCCGGCACCACCTCTATGCCCCACAAGGGGCTGAAATCGGAGCGGAACCTCCATTTCACGGAGAGCGAAGTGGAACTGATCAGGAATGAGCTGGAGGAAAGCCGGCTCATCACCGCCCGCAGCAATACCTCACAGACCATTTCTTACGGGAGTGAATACGGTTCTTACCAGGTGAGGGGAGTGATGCCCAACTATTTTGATATCGAGAACCTGATCATCGCTCCGGAAGATGGACGTTTCATCAATCAACTCGACATGAAAGAGACCAACAAGGTGATCGTACTCGACAAGAAAGTCGCCGATCTCCTTTTCAAGGACGAATCACCGCTCGGCAAACAGGTGAAAGTGGGGCAAATCATGTTCAAGGTGGTAGGGGTCAACACAAAAAAAGAACAATGGGGAGGATCGAATACCTACATTCCTTTTACCACCGCGCAGGCCATTTTCAATCCCAACCGGAAATTCTACCAGATCACCTTTACCGTGGACGGATTGGTGACCAAAGAAGAAAATGACCGCTTCAATGAATCGCTCAGGACGTTGATGGGGCAAAGGTTGAACTTTAACCCGGAAGACAAGCAGGCCCTCTGGATATATAATGCACAGTCGGACTATGTGGAGACAATGAAGATTTTCAGCGTGATCACCTTCATTGTCGCTCTTATCGGTATCCTCACATTGATCGCGGGAATTGTGAGTGTAAGCAACATCATGCTGGTGTCGGTAAAGGAACGCACGCGGGAGATAGGGATCCGCAAAGCCATAGGCGCCACGCCGGCTTCCATCCTGAAAACCATCATCCTGGAGTCGATCATCATCACCACCATCTTCGGCTACATAGGGCTGATGATGGGCATCGGGCTGACCGAAACCATCAACTTCTTTATGGAACAGGCGGCCAACGCGCAAGCGGTGTCCGACGAACCGCAGATGTCGATATTCACCAACCCCACGGTGGAAGTGGGATACGCCCTCTTCGCGACGATCATACTGATCATCTCAGGGGTGATCGCCGGATACCTGCCCGCCCGCAAAGCGGTAAAGGTGAAACCCATTGAAGCGATGAGACAGGAATGACCGACGTGATGATTTCAGCAAATCAGTAAATTAACAAATCAGTATATATGTTTGATTTAGACAGGTGGCATGAAATATGGATCACTATCACGCACAATAAATCACGGAGTGTGCTGACCGCCTTCAGCGTTTTCTGGGGAATGCTGATGCTGGTGCTGATGGTGGGATCAGGCAACGCGCTCGAAAAAGGAATTTTTTCACAGATCGAGGGATTTGCCACCAATTCCTGTTTCTTCGAATCACAACGCACCACGCTTCCCCACAAGGGCTTCCGAAAAGGAAGGCGATGGGATATGACCAACAGCGATATTCCCGTGATCAAAGAGAAGGTGCGCGAATTGCAGCACATCTCCCCCATGCTGTTCAGCGGCGGCAATGAGAAGAATGTGGTAAGAGGCGACAAAAACGGTTCCTACCGGATCAAAGGCTGTTTTCCGGAATACGACCTGATAGAAAAAAGCAAAATGCTCCACGGACGGTATATCAACGATATCGATATCGCCGATAAGAGGAAAGTATGCGTCATCGGAGAACGCATCTATGAGGTGCTCTTCCAGAAGGGTGAAGATCCCACCGGAAAACAGATCCGCGTGAACGGCATCTATTTCCAAGTGGTGGGGGTAGCCAGAAGTTCATCGGGAGTGAATATAGGCGGCGAGACAGCCGAAACGGTAGTACTCCCTTTCTCTACCATGCAGCAGGCTTTCAACCAGGGAAATATCATCCACCTGCTGGCAGTCACCGCCAAAGAGGGTGTGCCGGTAAAAAGAGTGCAGGACCAGATCGGAGAGATACTAAGACAACAACACCAGATCTCACCCGACGACAAGGATGCGGTATGGAGCATGAATATCGAGGAGCAGTTCAAAATGTTCAACTACCTGGGTATCGGCATAGCCGCCCTGATATGGATCGTGGGACTGGGCACCCTTTTCGCGGGTGCCATCGGCGTGAGCAATATCATGCTGGTCACCGTGCGCGAGCGCACCAAGGAGATCGGCATCCGGCGAGCTTTGGGAGCCACCCCCCGGAATATCATCGGACAGATTCTCAGTGAGAGCGTGGTGCTCACCGTATTGGCAGGACTCCTCGGTATTGTGCTGGGAGTGGGGCTGCTCCGGGGAGCCGGGATCATACTCAGCCAGAGTGACCAGTTCTTCAAAGATCCCCAAGTCTCGTTCGGCATGGCTGTCGGTTCGTTCCTCATCCTCATTGTGATTGGCGCTATGGCGGGATACATACCTGCACAACGGGCTATCTTGATTAAACCTGTGGAAGCGATCAGTGAGGAGTAATAATGTGGGAAAGAGGGAAGGTCGATTTGATAGGATGATTTGCCGATTTATGAAATTTGAATTGGAAATCTGCGTAGCTAAATCTTGAATTTTGAATATGAAATTTGAAATATGAAAACTGTATGAAGAAAGTATTGCGAATTGTAGGATTGACCCTGTTAGGTCTTTTGGTAATATCCACCTTTGTGTTTCTCTGGCAGAAATCGCGCCCGAAAATTGTGACTTACAAAATAGAGGCGGCCACCAAAGGTGATATCGAAAAACGGACTGTGGCCACAGGCAAAGTGGAACCGCGCAATGAGATCCTCATCAAACCGCAGATGTCGGGCATCATTGCCGAGGTTTACAAAGAGGCGGGCGAAACCGTAAAGGCCGGAGATATCATCGCCAGGATACAGGTAGTGCCCGACATGGTGAACGAGAGCAGCGCCGAGTCGCGTGTCGAAAGGGCCCGGTTGGCTGCCAATCAAAGCCGGATCAATTATGAGCGGGATAAGAAACTCTTTGACAATGAAGTGATCTCAAGGGAAGAGTTCGAGAAGGTGGAATTACAGTACAAAAACGATCAGGAAGAACTGCGCGCCGCCAACGACAACCTGAGCTTGGTGCGCACCGGGATCACCAAGAGTTCGGCACAGACCAGCAACACGCTGGTACGCTCCACGGTAAGCGGCACTATCCTCGATGTTCCTGTCAAGGCGGGGAACTCGGTGATCCAGTCCAATAACTTCAACGATGGCACCACCGTGGCATCGGTAGCCGACCTGGGGGACATGCTTTTTGTCGGCAAGATCGACGAGACGGAAGTAGGTAAGCTCTCGGTGGAAATGCCCATGGAGATCACCATCGGCGCCATCCAGGACCTGAAGATACCCGCCTCGCTGGAGTATGTCTCGCCTAAAGGGACAGAAGAGAGCGGAGCCATCCTCTTCGAAATGAAAGCCGCCCTGCAATTGCCGCGGGATTTGTTTATCCGGGCAGGCTACAGCGCTAACGCCGATATTATTCTGGATCAGCGTAAAGATGTGGTAACCATTCCTGAGAGTTCAGTGGAATTCAGTGGCGACTCGGCTTTCGTCTATATGGTCAAGAGCGAGAAACCGCAGGAATTCGAACGGAAGCATGTGAAAATCGGCCTCTCGGACGGGATCCGTATCGAAGTGACCGAAGGACTGAAAGAGAATGACAAGATCCGTGGAACAGAGATCATTGAGGACAAGAAAAAATAACGGCTATGCATATCAGGACTATTATCATCGGCCTGTTCTTCAGCGCTTCCCTATTGCCGGCAACGGCACAACAGAAATATACGCTGGCGGAGTGCATCGATATTGCGTTGGAGAACAATCGTAACATCAAACAGCAGGAAATCGGCAGGCAACAGCGGGAGATCGCTTACAGCCAGGCACGCGCGGATCTGCTGCCCAACCTGAACGCTTCGGCGGGACAGAACTTCATATTCGGACGCTCCATCGGCCTCGATAACGTCTATCAGAACACCAACTCTTCCCAGACCACCTTCGGTGTCGGAGCCGACATCACCCTTTTCGACGGTCTGCGCATGAAGCACAACATCGACGCGCGCAAGGCCGACATGCAGGCGTCGGAAGCCGATCTGGAGAAGATGCGCGACGATGTGGTAATGAGTGTTTCCACCGCCTTCCTCCAGGCATTGCTCAACCGGGAGTTGCTGCGGATCGCGGAGAACCAGATCGAGACCACCCAGGCCAACCTGCAACGACGGGGTGAATTAGTGAAAAGCGGCAAGATGGCACCGGGAGAACTCTATGAATTAGAAGCCCAATTGGCCAAGGAAGAACTGAACCGCGTGCAGGCGGAGAGCAACCTCAAACTGGCATTGCTCGATCTGGCCCAAATCATGGAACTGGAGGAATTCAACAATTTCGATATCACGGCGCCCCCCGCGGAAACACTCATCAACGAAGCCACCCTTTTGCGGTCGGAAGCGGTATACGAAAGCGCGTTGTTGAATCGTCCGGAGATACGAGGCATGCGCTATCGGCTGGAAAGCAGTGAGAAAGAACTGTTGATGGCAAAGGCTCAATATTACCCCTCCCTCTCGTTCGGGGTGAATATGGGAACCGGCTACTACAGGATGAGCGGCAGGGACAACACCTCTTTCAGTTCGCAGTTGCGCAACAACATGAGCAATTCGCTGGGTTTCAGCCTCCGCATTCCCATCTTCAACAGGTTTCAGGTCAGGAACAGTGTCCACAAAGCAGAACTCGCCATCGCCAACTCACGACTGGAAATGGACAAAACCAAAGTCGAATTGCGCAAACGCATCGAGCAGGCTTATTACAATGCCACAGGAGCTAAAAGCCGCTGGGATGCCGCCCGGAAATCGATCCAAGCCAGCCGGGAAGCCTACCGTTTTACGGAAGAGAAATACGAGAGCGGCCGCGCCAACTCTTATGAACTGTTCCTGGCAAAAAACAACCTCGCACAAGTGCTGGGAGAAGAGGCCCAGGCCAAATATGAATACGCGTTCCGTTTGAAGATACTGGAATTGTTAAAAGATTGAACATCCGTAACCATTTCATTGATTTGATGCTCCAATGAATAAATGACACGCTCATTTGCTCAACTTATAACTTATAACTTATAACAACCCATCATTCAACA
Source organism: Proteiniphilum sp. X52 (assembly GCF_003712195.1). Taxonomy (GTDB): domain Bacteria; phylum Bacteroidota; class Bacteroidia; order Bacteroidales; family Dysgonomonadaceae; genus Proteiniphilum. The sequence continues at coordinate 30,539 of NZ_RDSD01000030.1, forward strand.
TTCAACAGACATGAAAATCCCAGCAACATTAACTCTGATCGCAGTGCTATTCACAGCCTGCATTTCCGTGGGAGCGCAATCGCGCCAGGCGGCGGATGAATTTGAAGTAAGTGAATTTACGGCTATCGAATCATCGGTAATAGCCAACATTCATATCAAGCAATCCCCTATTGTCAGTGTGACCGCGGAGGGTAGTGAAGAGCTGCTCAACCTTCTCGAGGTCCGGATGGACAACGACAAACTGATCCTTACAATGGAAGACCGTCATCTGAAAAGAAATAAACGACGTTCTGAGAAGTTGCTTATTTCCATCTCCACTCCTGCCCTGACCAGGCTCGATTTCAATGGTGTGGGGAATATTGAGATCGATGGCACCTTCTCCACTCCCGAACTGACTATCGAGTCGGAAGGAGTGGGCAATCTCAGGGCGGACAGGCTCGAAGCCGGTGCCATTCACATCTCTTCCCGGGGAGTGGGTAACACCACATTAGGTGGCAAGACCGACCAATTGGAGATTCAATCCGAGGGTGTGGGAAACGTCAATACCACGAAGCTCACCTCGCGAAGCGCCGCGGTCACATCGCAGGGAGTCGGCAACATACACTGCCACGCATCGGAATATCTCAAAGTACGTTCCGAAGGCATCGGCAACGTCACCTATTATGGCAACCCGGCTAAGAAAGAACTCAACAAAGAGGGATTAGGAAAAATAAAAGCAGGGAATTGACCCCTGCTCACTCAATTAATACTCTACTTCTACTTTTAATTACAAAAAATTTCGAGGACGGAGGCTTGCGAAAGTCTCCGTTTTTATTTCACGTCTGCCTCATTTGCCTCTGCATTCTTTTCCATATATTTCAAAATATAACAACCATCTCCTTTTTTTGTATGAATGTTATATGTACAGCCCGCTTCTTTGAGACAATTTCTCAATTTACTCATTGTACTCATCAAGATTCGATTAGCTGTATAATACTTGTCAGACCAAAATTTCTCTTTAATTTCTTCTTTGAGGAGTGTATAATCATCACTTTCAAGAAACATCAAAAGTATATTTGCCGGTTGATTAGGAATTTTTGTGATCTTCTTTTGTCCGATCAATTCATTTTTACGGGTATCCAACATTGTCTTCCCGATATAATAATATCTTCCCTTTTTAACGATCTTATCCGGCCTGATCTTTCTTTTCCCGAGGTACAAATAATAAACTACCCCCAGTATCAATACTTCAAGAATAAACAGCGCGATGATCGCATTTTTAGGTATCAACCGGAATACGGTGAGCGGTGAATAGTTGACCAGCCCCTGGTAAGATATCTCACCAAATACTCCACCCTTTATGATCGGTGTCCGAGAGTTGATGCGGTATCCCATAGTGTCTTCGCTCAATTCGGTATTATTTCCATGACACACCAGTATGAGAGAGCGTGCTTTGATACCCTTTTCATCCAGCTTCTTATCGAAAAGTTGCTGTAGCGTATCCGGTTTCAACCGGTTTACATGTAAAAGATACGATTGAAAGCCTTTCAACAACTCCTTTTCCGTATTCCCGCTCACTTCAGCCACTTTTGTTATAGTGGTATCTTCTGTCACAATTTTCTGATCTCTGACTCTCTCTTTTGTTGTAAACGGATCTACGATATGTATAGATACATACTCACCCTCCATCTTTAATAGCACTTCCTCATTAATGGCATGTTCAAACAGGGGTGGAATGTCCCGTTCCATCTTCGTCTTAGCTGCGTTGTATCCATTAATCAAGACTATCGACAGCACAATTATGACCAAACCGACGATGATTAAGAGCAATGCAATTATCCTGTTGTATGTAGATCTACTGTAAATCATTGTGCTACGTTTCATCTGCAAATATAAAATAAATCGGCCAATATGCGCAATGAATTTAATTTTTATTAAGCAAACCTCATATCGTTAACACATTGAAAACATAGGAATTATAAAAAGTGAGTTATAAGTGAGTTAAAATCTTCGTATAATAACGCTCCAAATTCTATTTTTATCGGTAATATTTGAATCACTCTAAAATATAAGTCTATGAATGCAAAAAAAATTTCACAATCTGTCTTATGACGTTGTCTTTATTATTTTTTATTTGGTTAAAATCAAAAAACAGGCTCATAGAAACCGATCTGACGCTCTCAAATATCGAAGCGCTGGCATCGACCGAGGATGGGGGAAATGTTATATGCATAGGGAGCGGTTCACTCGATTGTCCGACACCGCATAGAAAAGTAGCTTTTATACGCGAATTTTGATGGAAAAGGATAAAATTATTAGCAGGTATTATATATTATATTGTCTGCTTATTATATCCATAGGATGTAATAATGCAAATAACAGCCTTTATTACGATTCCTTTACGACCGGTATTTCCCTTTCAGGAAAAAGGCTGGAAACAGATTCGGTAATGCTTCGCTATCCTTTCAGGATCAAGCATAAAGATAGTTTAGCTATTATTATGGATCTGCATCATCCCGACTATTTCTATCATGCATTTACCTATCCGCGATTTGAGTATCTCTTTTCTTTCGGGAAACGCGGGCAGGCCCCTGAAGAAATTCTATCGGCGGAAAATTTCAGGCTTACGGATAACGGGATGTGGGGGCTGGACGCCAATAAACATCTGCTTACCAAGATGTCGGTCGGAAATATTACCCAGGCGACAAACGAAAAAGAGACACCATTGGACAAAGAGATCATCCGTGCGCTGGATTTTGCCTTGTATGACGATTCTTGTTTTGTGATTCCGGATTATTCTGGTAAACACCGCTTCCATATTATGGACAAGAATGGGAATATAAAGTCCAGCCACGGAAAAATTCCCTCCCGGAAACATAAAAAGGGCGACATAGCATTGGCCCAGGCCTGGAGGAGTTTTATCGATTATAATCCCGAAAATCACACGCTCGCCATGGTAACTCAATTGGGAGAAGTATTGGAGATCTATAATTTGAGGGACAGCACCCATGTCGTAAAAATAGGATCCCACGGAGAACCGGAATATAATGAGTCGGGGGGTATGGCTATTCCTTCTGGAATCATGGGATTCAGCGACATACAAGTAACAAATGAATATATTTACACCGTTTTTCACGGAAGGAGTTTTAAAGAGATTATGCAACAGCCACAACCTACGACAATCGACGGCGGGCAATATATCTACGTTTTCTCGTTGGAAGGAGATCCGCTTTACAGATACACGCTGGATCATTTTATTTACGGCATAGATGTCAACGAAAGAACGAGGGAAATATATGCCGTAGATGTCAATTCGAATCAACCTGTTGTCAAATATCAATTAAAGCGTTGATGAGATGAAATTACATTCCTTTACACTATTGATAGGATCGTGTATCCTTTTGTTTTCCTGCAATGAGAGCAAGGAGAAAAAAGAGATCACAAAACTTGTCACAGAATGGCAGGACAAAGAGATCATTTTTCCGGAGGATTTGATTTTTACACGGTATGGGCAAGATGCCATACAGTATGAAATGCCGGAATCGGACTATAAGATTCTGTTGTATGTAGACTCCATAGGCTGTACCAGTTGCAAATTACAGCTCCACAAATGGAACGAGTTTATTGCGCAAGTGGATTCCCTGACGTCGGGAAGCGTGCCTGTATTACTCTTTTTCCACCCGAAAGACAAACGGGAATTGAGCTACCTGCTTAAACGGGATGGCATCACGATTCCGGTTTGCCTGGATGAGAACGACCGACTGAATTCCATCAACCGGTTTCCCTCCCGTGATGATTTTCAATGCTTCCTCCTGGACAAAGACAATAAAGTGGTCTATATCGGGAATCCCATCCATAATATCCGTATCAGGGAGATGTATTTATCCCGGATCGCTCCGGAAGCCCATACCCCAACAACCCCATCAAGAAGCACTATCGTCCAGGCTGATCAGACGGAATTCAACCTCGGAACGCTGAAAAGGGGCAATTCCACAACAGTAACCGCTTTGATCCGAAATATAGGAGAAGTTCCGCTCGTCGTATACGATACCAAGGTGTCCTGTGGTTGCACAAGTATAAATTACAAAAAAGAACCCGCTCTGCCCGGCTCGTCAATGGAAATAGAAATAACCTATAATGCGGAAGATCCGGGTTATTTCCATAGAACTGTTTCCATTTATGGAAACATGGATAATTCCCCCTTGATGATAAGGCTAAAAGGAAATACAAATTAAACCCTCTGCAAAGAGGTTGTTTTCTATCAATTTATTTATTAATTTTAATTTTCAAAGTATGAAGAAAAAATTATTATAGGGCATATTCGCCCCCTCGCTTCTGGCAGCCGCAGGCTACGGAGTGAGTCAAACAATGAAAAGTGAGGCAAATCTGGGTGATTTGGGATTGGCCAATGTGGAGGCATTGGCACAGGGAGAAAGTGGAGGACGCGAAGATTGTGAACCGGCCTATGACATTTGTTGTGAGTTGGTTATTTACCCTGATGGAAGTTACGGTGAAGATTGCTTATTGGATCATAAAAAAAAGCCTGGATGGCTATAAGTCAAAAATCTGATTAAATCATGGGGGTACATAAATTATTGCATATATTAATTGAGAAGTAAATTAGCATATTTACGGAGGCAAGTATATTTTATGTACCTCTGTTACTTTTATTATTCAATTGATTATGAGTATTGTATATAAAACAGTTGTCGGACTGACAATATCGATATTAGTAAGTTGTAATTCGAGCCACAAGCAGGATATGACTATAAGATTCCAGGAAGAACACTTTCTGAAACATACAGCATACGATACGGAATTATTTATTAAACAAGGACAAATCACCGTGATTGACTCTTTCTTAATTCTTGTGTCAATTCAACAAGATCCCCTATGCAAGATATATTCCATTCCCCAAAACATGAAAGAACTTTACGGTTATGGTAGTATTGGGAATGGGCCGGGGGAATTTTTACAACCCTTACTCACCTATTCACATAACAATACTTTTGGGTTAAATGAAATAAATAAAAAAGAATTGGCTGTCTTGCAATTAGTCAATGAGAATAAAAATGTATCCATTATTGAATCCCGTCGTCTAAAGGCCGTCACCAAAAATGAGAAAGAAAAAGTTTTTCGAACCGATTACTACTTCGCAAGATTAGATAATGAACATTATGTTTCTCTTTTATACGAAGGGGAGAATAAATTCTTTTCTTTATTTGACAGTACCTTAACATTAATATGCCGATTTGGAGAATCTCCTATTCCAGAAGAAGTGTCACCAATGGTAGCGGTCAATCGCCTTCAAGGACGAGTTGCCGCATCCGATGGGACAATGGTTTTTGCTACTACTTACTTACCATATCTGGCTTGTTACCAATTAAATAATGAGGCCATGGAAAAAAAGTGGAATATTTTTTACAATCAACCATATTATGCTGTAAGAAATGAAGACTTGCTTTATGATAAAGATAAATCATTTGGACAAATGATGAATCTTAAGAAGGACGACCACTTCATCTATTTGTTATACTTAGACCAATTGTTAAGTGACTATGATTTCAATGAAATCAACAAATCCATGGCCAATGTTATTTTGGTTTTTGATTATGACGGAAATGCAATCGCAAAACTGCATTTAAGTTGCAGAATAAATAGGATGGCATTGTCTAACGATGGAAAAAAACTATATGGAATAGCTCATTTACCAGAGCCTACAATTGTTGAATTCAATCTACCCCTCACCATGAAACAATAATAACACTGCAAAGTATGAAGAAAAAATTATTATCGGGCATATTCGCCCTCGCGCTTCTGGCAGCCGCAGCCTACGGAATGAGGAGTCAAACAATGAAAAGTGATTCCATCCTTTCGGATTGGGCATTGATGAATGTGGAAGCTCTTGCCAATGGAGAAGTTATTATCGGCGTACCCTGTATGCAAACATGTTCCAGGTGTTGGTGTTACTATCCGCCAATAGACGTTGATCCAAACGACTATTGGATACAAGGAGAACCTTATTATTAATTGGTTTATGAGAGGATGTATAAAATTTATCAGCAACCGTTTTATACATCCTCCCTGATAAAAATCAGAAATAATCTTTAAATAAATATAGTAAAATGATTAGTCAGATTTCTAACCAAAGGAAGTATTTATCACTTCTATTAAATCTTTTATTCCTTTTATCTTGTAATAAAACAATTAATAACCCGATGCAACATTTCGATAAAATCCCCAAAAAGGAATTAAATCATTCACACATTATTAATCTGGAGAAATTTGATATATTAAAACCGATAGATGCAATCCGGATTAATAATTCATATATGATTTGGGATAATAAAAATGAAAATATATTTAATCTTATTGATCCAATCTCAAACAAAGTGATCAAAGGAGTCAATATAGGGAATGGTCCTAATGAAATTATATCTCCTAGTAGTTTTCAAAATCAAGATGGTAAATTTTTGATTTATGATATTTCACAAAGAAGAATAAACCAAATCGACATATCATCAGATACCACTTTAATCATAAAAAAAAATCAGGAAATTAATACCAATAAAAGATTATTCGTGATAAACCGCATTGGCTCAAATATTATAGCTACCGGTATATTAGAAGATTATTGGTTGGCTAATATGACAACAGATGGGGAGATAACGTCAGGCATTGAGTTCCCTGCTTTTGAAGAAACGAATAACACCCCCAAGGTGCAATTATCCATGTTATATATAAGCACGCTAATGGCAAATACGTCAGATAATAAGAAAGTTGTTGCCGTGACTCAAAAACATGGGGTGGTATCTTTTCTCAATTATATCAACAATTCGATATTAAATGAATATAAGCAAATAAAATACTATGCGCCAAATTTCACTATAGAAGAAAGGGGAAATATCGCTTTCTCTAAAAATAATCAAGTTGGATTCTGTGGAGTGGACTGTGATAATGATTATGTTTACGCATTATACTCGGGAAAAACTTTTGCGAAAGAGGGAATGCTCAATCATCATTGTGAAAATTTATTAATCTATGATTGGAATGGCAACCCTATCAAACATTATGTGTTAGATATTCCATTGTACTCTATGAGATATAATGAAAAAAACAATTTAATATATGGAATAGCATATTATCCCGAAGGGATTTTAGTAGAATATCAATTAGATGATTGAAAGGGAAAAGGTAATACAATGTAATTAACAGTGACTAAGAAATTATTTACAGACAAGAGTGAATCACAATGAACGAAGAAATCATCGGTATATCATTCATTTAAATTTCTGTTCTATGAAGAAAAGTGTTTTATCGGGGCTGTTCGCCCTCACGCTTCTGGCAACCGCGGGTTTCGGAGTGCGCAAAAGTATGAAAAGTGATGTTAATCTGAGTGATTTGACATTGACCAATTTTATATTTCTACTAAATAAACAATTATTAAGATCATGAAAATTAATATACTATTCGTGTCACTTGTTATTCTTCTTTTTGCGTGCAGTTCTAATCAAAACCGCTATTTGGATGCCCACTTGTTTTCAGTCAAGGATTTTAAAACCGCCGAAGAATTGACGGGGAAAATACTGGAATTGAGCGATTTGACAATGCGACCGACCGATATATTGGTCTGCGACTCACTTCTAATAACCATTGAATATGGAGGGGATAAACTTTTCCATATCTATGACCTGAAAGAACAAAGACAAGTGAACCAATGCATTGTGACGGGACAGGGGCCTAATGATATGCTTCAGCCGGAATTTATGCACAGTGACGGATATTTTCTGAAGATTATTGATTTAGGTACCTCAACGGTATATGAATATGAAATTAAGGACTTCATCACTAACACTGAGCCAAAACCTATTCATCGAATTAAGCTGGAGAAACAGATATTCCTGACTGCGCAGCAAGCAGGTGACAATATAATAGGATATTCGTACGGCACTGAGAACCGGGTGTACAAATTTGACCTGACAGGTAAAAAAACAGAGGCACTCATCAACTACCCTGTTTCTTCAATCGAATACTCCGATATGGAAAAAATGGATGCTTTTTACATGAAATTTATCACTAACGGAAGTGACAAGATCGCACTGTGCCATTATATGACAGACTTAATTGAGATATATGATACAAATGGTATTTTACAAAAAAGGATGCATGGACCGGAACAATTTCTAGCTCATTTCAAACAAATACAAGACGGGCCTATGGGAGCTTCTCCTGTAAAAGGAATGAACCGGGATGCTTTTATGTGCCCACGGAATGCGGGAAATGATTTTTTTGTCTTATATAACGGCGGATATATTGACGATCCTGATCATACGACATCCTGCAGCAGGCTTTTTTCTTTCTCATGGGATGGTACTCCTCAAAAAATTTACAATCTGGATGATCCTATTTTTTCATTTACAGTCGATACACAAAACAAAAAAATATACGGTATCAGCGAAACTCCGGAATTCCATATTGTGGAATACTCATACAATTAGGAACAATAGGGTCTACCGGAACAGATTGTAATGGAAATCCTTTTGACTCTAGAGAGACAATCACTAGAAAATGCCAAATACTATTTGAGGAAGGTTGGCTGGATTCTAACCCCTTATTGCTTTATTATGAACTTAGAGAATAATTTTCTCGAAAAAACTCAATTTTCAATGAAACATATTATCCGCTTTTCACTCTTTTCTCTTATTCTGTTTTGTAGTTGCATTGGCAAAAGACAAAGTGGGTTGGAGCAAGCCTTACTATTGGCGGGAGATAACAGGCCGGAATTGGAAAAAGTACTGAAGCGTTATTCCTCTGTTCCGGCCGATAGTCTGAAATATAAAGCCGCATGCTTCCTTATAGAAAATATGCCGGGTTACCATTATTATGAAGGAGAAGCGCTGGAAAAATATACAGACTATTTCAAATTACTGGGAGAAGATAAAAAAACGCCCGATCAAATCCTCGATTCTTTACACAATGTATATGGTCCGTTTAATAGATCAACCCTTACATTAAAGTTTGACATCAAAGAGATCGACTCTGCCTATTTATGCGAAAATATTGATCTGGCTTTCAAAGTATGGACTGAAAAACCATGGGGGAAAAATGTGACCTTCGGCGACTTTTGCGAATATATCTTACCCTATCGTACAGGCAACGAAAAATTGACAAACTGGAGAGAAAACTATCTGGAAGAATATCGATCTTTCGTGGAAAGCATCACCGCAGAGGATCCGGTTGAGGCTGCTATCGCACTACGACGTAACATCATAAAAGAAATGCGGCCGGAAAGATCCACCATGACAAGTCCCCCCGGTTATCCCAGTCTTGACGCCTTTACAGCAAAATATTTAACCGGATCCTGTGATAACATCAACCAATTTGTGCTGTTCCTGTTAAGGGCAAATGGAATTCCTTGCGCCACGGATTATATGCCCCTCAAGAGTCGTGTCAACGTGGGACATTCATGGGTATCATTGAGGAACAACAAAAACGAATATTATGCAATCGATTATTTTGGAGACGTTACCTATATCTCCGGTACTGAACTCAACCGGAGAACACCCAAACCAAAAGTTTACCGCAAAACCTTTTCCATGAATACCTCCCGGTTTAATCTACTTAGGAGAAAATCAAAATCAGTCCCCAGGGAATTCTCCAAATACAATTATAGATTTTATGATGTAACGGGGTTATATTCAAACCACTTGACAGACTTACCCATACCCAAAGACCTTATATACAAGGATAAGCCGAAGCACACAAAGGTTTTCTACCTGTGCATGCTGTCAAAAATGAATTGGACTCCGGTAGACTGGACAGATATATATAAGAAAGGTGTTATTACTTTCAAAAATATCGAAGCTGGGGATATTTTCAGGGTTGCCGTCCATGAAAACGATCAATTTGTATTTATTACGGATCCGTTCAAATTGCATAACCAGACTTATAAAATTAATCTGCTCGAAAATTATGAAAGTGGCAGTGATAAGCCTTTTATTTTATATTCAAAGTATTCGTTGGAAGGAGAGACCCGTTTCAGGGAGCGGATGGTTGGCGGTGTATTTGAAGGTTCGGACAATCCAGATTTCAAAAATCCGGACACACTCCATATCATCAAGGACAGGCCGTTTCGTTTGTTCCATCACGTCACGCTATCTCCCGAAAACAGATACAGATATGTACGGTATAAAGGACCGAAAGAAAGCCATTGTAATGTCGCAGAAGTGCAGTTCCTCTCGGATTCCATCGTTTTACAGGGAAAAATCATCGGCACACCCGGAAGTTGGCAAGATAGGGGCACGCATGAGTTTACCAACGTGTTTGACGGTTCAACCGAAACATCTTTTGACCATAATACCCCAAGTGACGGATGGGCAGGACTTGATCTGGGACAACCTGAAAAAATAACGGAGATCATTTATTCACCTCGGAATTACGATAATTACATCAAAAAAGGAGACCGGTACGAATTGTTCATAAGCGACAGGGAGGGCTGGAGATCATTAGGCGTACAGGTTGCCTCTTCAGATTCGTTACTGTATGAGAATATTCCTTCGGGACGCTTGTACTATCTGAAAAATCATTCAGGGGGAATCCAGGAACGTCCGTTTACAATGGAAAAAGGTAAAGCCGTTTTTCTTTAGGCCATCGGAAAAGAATGGTCGGTCTGGAATCGGTGAACCCTCATTCAGGAACATGCTATTGAAACAAAAACCTAAGAAGATCGAATAAATAGCCGACAGAATTTGAACAGAATCTTAACAATTTATTCTTTTGTCAATTCTCATTTATTCTGTTCCTTTACAAGAAAAACAGTAATGAATATAAATAGAACACTAATATTCAACATATTAGAAAAAATGAGTTATAAGTGAGTCAAAAAAATGGTTTAAATAATGAACTTTGCCACCTTTGCGAAATGGACAAAAATGAACTTATTGAAAACGAAGAAGCAAAAACTCCTTCTCCTTCGGAGGAAGGAAGTATAAATTAATCATATCATTCATTTAAATTTCTGTTCTATGAAGAAAAGAGTTTTATCGGGGCTGTTCGCCCTCGCGCTTCTGGCAACCGCAGGTTTCGGAGTGCACAAAAGTATGAAAAGTGATGTTAATCTGAGTGATTTGGCATTGACCAATGTGGAGGCGTTGGCTAACGGGGAATATCCCGGAATTGGAGAGCCTGGAAAGGATTATAAGTATGTAATGTTATTTGAAGTATCTACAGAAAGAAGATGCATAGATGGCTACTTTTATGTCATTACATATTATGGCTCTGATTGCTATTTTGAAGGTAACGTGCCTTGTCCGGGACCTCATTATACGGTAACCCTAACAGGATACTGTGTATAAGATCAAAGATAGGGAGAGGATAAGATCCCTTAATCTTATTCTCTCTCTATAATGATTGAAATAGGAAAGGACAAAATTATACAATCATACAATCTACAGAACTTATGAATACAAAGTATTTTTATATTGCGGGGTTGGTTACGTTATTTTCTCTTACGTCTCCCACATGTGCAACCAGTATTCAGGAAAATACGAGTAATATTATTATCAACCTTCCCTCTGGTCATAATAACGATTTAATATCTGACCATCTTCAATTATCTGATATTATATACTTGGAAACAATAGACTTGTCTTTGATCAAAAGTATTAGACGGTTAAT
>NZ_RDSD01000031.1 GCF_003712195.1 Proteiniphilum sp. X52
TCGCCATTAGACTAAAGAGTTAGAAAAGTGAACGGATATCCCCGTTTTGCGTGGGTGGATATCCTCCGTTTTCAGCAATATCTCCGCCGGGCGCATGTTATAGACTGAATAATAGCTGCTGATGTCGCTATAGGAATAGGTTACGAATTGCTTCGTGTTGAAGACGTTCGTATAGTCGAGAATCCAATCTACTTTTTTCATTTTATAGCGCACACTCAGATTGCCAAACCACGACGAACGCGCCGACGATTCGATGGCATCATTGTAATAGTGGTTGAATTCGACATTGAAAACTAGCCCTTTTTTAGGAATAAACGAGGTGCTGAACCTCTGATTCAGATAATTGGCAGCCGGCATTTTGCTGTTGTTGAACCGGTTGTGATTCCGGGAAAATATGGCAGCATAGCTTACGATCATAACCCGGCTGATATTGGAACTAATGGATGGCGAAACGGAATAAGCGTTTGAGTGGATACCGGCAATAATTCCTTGATGTAATGCCAGCGATTTACTGCTGTTGTAATTGGTATATAATTTCACCTCAGAACTAATGGCATCAATGCTTTTACCCAACGATAATCCGAAGCCCCATCTATCGGAACTGTTGCCATATTTGATGCTTGTGGTTTGCGTTAAAATGCCGTTGTAAATGACATCGGATAACGAGTTTCTCCAAGTATGGGCGTAATTAAGGTTTACCGATGCAAACAGTGTCGTAAACGGATTTTTATAAGAAAGACTCATATAGCCATCGCCGGTTCTGCTTTCGTTTTGCAAATCGCTGTTCCGGCTCATCGACCGGTAATTGTTCATGATATATCCCCGATAATCATCGTTCATACTTCCGATGCTGTTTCGGAAAGATAAATTGGATAACAGCGTTATACGGGGTGTAATCGTTGATTTCAACCTAAGATATGGCGCATAGAGCAGATAGCCCCGATTTTGATCGATGTTCCGCACTTTGTCGCTACGGTCGACCAACATATATTTCACATCGAAATAGAGATAAGGATTAAAAACATCGGAGAATTTATAATTCATCTTCGGCGAAAAATTGAAAAATATCTCGTTTCGGTTGAATTTATTGCGCAAGCTATCCGCTATAAATTTTTGTGGAGGGTTACCGGAGGAAAGACCCGTTTCTAACGAATGGAAATTGAAAGTTGAACCAAAAGAATATCCCAACCCCAGTTTTTTCCAACTTTTATTGTAACCCGACAGGTTGAGGTCTCCATACAAGTGGTTGTGTAAAACGTTTTGTTGTAAAGGAGGCGTTACATCTCCCAGATTTTCAAACATTACCGGTGAGATTCGTAATGATTGATTTTGATGGTTATATCCTATTGACGCCGATATCTTATTGTTTTTCTTGCCTTTCCGACGCAAGTATTCAAAAGAGTTTGAAAGATTGATGGCGGGCTGTTCCAATTGTTGTTCGATTGGATTATCCTGTCGGACAAACCCCGACTCGTCGTTCCATTTTCCCGAAAAGTTGAACGTGTTGTTTACAAAATAGTCATCGGTATTGGCTTCGTAAGTAAAAGAACTTTCCATATCACGCTTTATCAGCTTTGAATTCATATCTTCTTCGATAATGATATTGTCCGAGCTGTCTATAAAAAGTTCTTGTCGGGAATAACTGTCCCGTTTCTGTTGGTCGAAGATATAGCTCACATTGGAAGTGAATGTATGATCTTTTTTGAGTGTGCGAATATCGTTGAGTGAAACCATGTGTGCATCGTTGAACAGGTGATGCTGTTGCCCTATGCCCGGAGGTGACGGTTTTACGATACTTAGATTTGGTTCCGATGATGTAAATCTCGAACCATTATAGAAAGACGAAAGCTCTGCGGCAACATCTTTTCCCGTATTGTCGTTCTTATAAACGAGCATATTTTGCTGTGTGCGGGTAAAACGCATGCCTACCAGTTCGTTGCTCAATAACACCGAAGGCAGCCCCACACCAAGTTGTGCGGTAGCGAAAAATGCGCCAAGGGAAGACACTTTTAATTTCAGGTTGATGGCTGCGGCGTCGGGCAATTCCATATCTTTGAGGGCTTTCACCGGTTGGTGATTCTCCATCACTTCCACCGATGCCACTTTTTTTGCATCGATATTTTGTGTGGCGATGCCGTATTTGCCTTTCATCAAGTCCAATCCTTCCACATAAAATTTGCTGATGGCTTTGTTTTGGTAGAGGATTTGTCCCGACGAAAGCACTTGTATGCCCGGCAGCTTTTTCAGCACGTCGGCGATGCTGCTGTCGGTCTCATCCAAAAAACTGGAAACGTTATAACTGATGGTATCCCCTTTTTGCCTTATCTTGGGTGCTTTCACGATAACTTCCTTTAGTTCGGTAATTTTTTCGTTAACGAAAAAATCGATTGATCCTATATCGCTTTTTATGTTTTTTGAATGGCGTTCGATGGTCATTGCCGATACTGTCACCGTCACCGAATCGGGTAGTTCGTTGCGTTTCAAAGTAAATCTTCCATCATCGTTCGTGATACTATAAGTCAGGATGGATGGCGAACCAACGTGGTGCAGGGTAACGGTTGCGCCCGACACCGGTTTACTGCTGTCTTGATAAAGAACACGACCGGATATCTCTTTTTGGGCAAATAACAGGCTGGGAGATAACAACAAAATGAATGCAATAAATCGTAAATTAAAATTCATGCAGATGAGGTGTTTACATAAACGCATTATTGTTGCAACTCCAATGGAGGATATTTATATGGATTTTTATGGGATATATAGATAAATGTTTGGTCATTGTAATATCCTAAATAAATGTTTCTGTTTAAGTTTTCAAGCAAATTGTAATAATCTGTGAAGTTTTTACAATCTCCATATTTTCTATTTTCAGGAGGGGTTATACCTGCACCTTCAACTTGTTCATAAGCACTCACACTTTCGGCCATTCCCTTCGGGTGCCATTCAACGCCTTTGTTGGCGAAATTGCCAACTAATTCCCGCTTTTTTGTATCCACCGATATTACCGGTTGTCCTTCTGATCAAGCTCTTTCCGCCTCTCCCAAGTGCTTTGGCCTCAGACGCAGCATATATCCGGGCTTGCTCTTCATTCAGGTAAGGAATAAATTCCTTCATTTTTTCTATTACCTCTGTTTTCATAATACAAAAGGTAAATAAAAAATATTAATTGTCAAATTAATTCGTTACATTCCTATAAGTGTTGTTTGAATAAAATATTTTATCTTCATTTACGAATTGTTTTGTGTTGCGATTATTGTTCTATTTCTAACGGAATTATATTTTTGGACTGTGCTATTTCTATATAATAAAGATTAGTTTTCTCTTGTATTCGAATAACCTTTTTTTGTGATTTCACAATATCTTGATACTGCTTTAAGTCTTTACAAACTTCTGTTTTTTTATCATAAGATATATTTATTGGTTTATCTTTTATTTTTTCAATGCCCATTGCACAAAACCGAAAAAGGCCATCAGTTGTATTTGCTTCAAGTATAAGACCGGGCAGTCCGTATAGCTTCCAAGGCCCCTCATTTATGGGAATATCCATTGTAAAATACGCTTCATAGGTTCTACCCCTAAACTCTGTTATTGCTTTTTGACATAGATAATCTAAAATCCTACACGTATCGCCCTCTATACTCCATGTCTGTGGAGCTAAATCTTCCTTCAGGAACACTGAAATAGACGAAACACCCAAATTTTGGCATTGTGTGTAAACCATATTATTTACTCTGTTTTTAGATATGGTAAATGGAATATGATTGTCAGAATTAAACGTTTTTTTCTTTTCAATATCTAACAATAGATCATTTATATCTTTAGGGTTTTGGACAAGAACTACGAAATCTATTTCGCCTGTACTCATGGCATCACTAATCATATTGTTTTTCGCAGATGCAGTTAAATCATAGAAGGATGATAATTTTTCACCTATATCCAGGGCCATTGTATCTACTCGAGATAAAGCTTCTTCTTTCGGATTGTTTTGAATGAAAGAGTATGTAATTCTGATATTTACAGAATCGTTGTCAATTTGTATTGTTTGTGCATGAACCTCAACAAATAAAATAAAGACAATAAATGAGAGTATTATTTTTTCCATCTTTTATAAACTATTTTAATTTATATGATTATCCGCAAAGTGTCCTAATAAAATCCGGACAATCAACGGTTGATTTTTAATAAAAATGTGAATTAAAAGTTTTGCAGCAAATTTGTTAACTGTACCAACCTTTTCGGATGCTGCTTTCCTAATCAGGTTGATTTTATTGTTAAATATCCAATTCTGAAATATAACGGATATCTTCAATCTTAAAACTATCCGGCAGTTTGTATCCATTTACCAATATTGTCGGCGTGGCCCTTAGCCCCGACTGTTCCTTCCATTGTTCATGCAATTCAAACTCTCTTGCCACTTCCTGCTCTTCAGTGTCTATCGGATACAGCTTAAAGAATCCCTCTTTATTAAACTTCCCTTTCTCAAACCATTGGTCATAAATGTCTTTGGCTTCGCCGTTTTTTTGGAAATAAGCCCCGATAAGGAATTTATTGGATATTTCCAGTTCTTTATTGAAAGAGGAAAAAATGTACTGCACACAGATATCCTTATTCTGTTCCAACAATCCATTTATACGTAGGTGCATCCGGGAACAGGGATTGCAATGGGGATTTGAAAATACTGTTACCAGCAGGTTTGAGCCGGTATTTCCCAATAATATCCGGGATGTTTTTGTAGTCACCTCATAGCGGGGTTGTTTCCTTAGTAGCGCGGCAAAGACATCTTCATTGGCCTTTATACTGTTTATCTCATACTGAATGTTTTCAAGGTTAGTACTCCGGCCAATAATCGGAACAAGTACATTAATAATTAAAATTGATATGACGTATATGCTGCAAGATATTGCCAGACCCGAGAAGTTAACCGAGGAAAAACGGGTATATCCAAATACCATTCCGGTGATAAAAATACCCCATAAGAGCAACATGGTTCCTAAACATAAAGGACACCATTGTTTTGCCTTGAACTTCTGATACCAAATACTCCAAACACTATATGGCAGACAAAAGATATTGATGAAAAGTAAACAGGGAATAAACGACGGTAAAAAACAAAGTATAATTGTGTTCGAGATAAAATACCCCATCCCAACCTCACTCCAACTCAAAACACCAAATAGCTTTGCATCATCCGACTCGAGGATATTATTGCAATCACTGTATTTGAACAGTGAACATAACCTGTCGGCATAACTGTTTTGGATATGCAGTTGTTTCAAAAGCAACAGATAATCTATATATATACCTGAAAGACTGATTACCAACAATAATAGCAACCCTGGTTGTAAATAGCTTTTATTGGAAATGAAAGCAATAGCAAATAAAAAAATGAGAATTGCAAAAATGGCTATTTTCCGCAGAATATTGAATAACTCTTCCCGGAAGTGTATTCCATATTCAGGTTCAACTGAGTTTTGACCAGGTTCTGCAACCAAAATAATGCCGGTCCATATTTTGAAAAAATCTCCCAATGGAACCTTTATTCTTTTATCCCTTTCGAAAAATTGGATTTCATCCGTGAATATTTTTTCAACGACTACAAATTCACTCCCTGTATGGGCAATAAAAGGAGTTTCTATTGAATAGATATCATTCTTGTCCTGAACCCTTATCCCTGCGTTTTCGATACCATAATCAGTAAGCATAGAGGAAATTCCGTACAAATTGTATTTGTGAGGGTGCTCGTTGAAGAATCGACTCGAAAAAAAACGCGTATGTTTTATCTTCAACAAATTCAGGAAAGATATGGAAATATTACTTCCCATACGTCGTATTTCATGTTCTAAAATGTATTAGCTGTTACAAATAAACATTATATTTATTGTCCGGCAAAATAAAATTCTATGTTATAAAACATAAACTGCCTTACGTTGTTTCGAGGAAAGACTGGTAAATAAATCATCCACGCTTTTCTTGCCTCGACCAGATACAACCTCGATGACCACTCCAGCGCGCTCATCTGATAAAATGCTTAAATACTGAGTCCTTTTTTTATTGATTTTTCATCAACGCTCAAATAGGCATAATATTTATCGACATCTCTTCGTTCTAATCCGCAAGAGACACTCCTTCGCATAATCCTGCTTACCTGCGGGTAACTTAACGAAATAGTTCCAACTCTTCTATCAGATGGTCGGCTCCCGCGAACTTATCGATCACAAAAAGCACATACCGGATATCCACGATGATACTTCTCTGGTAATCGGGTAAATACTCTATATCCCCTCCTACCCCTTCCCAGTTCCGGTCAAAATTGATCCCGATGAGTTCTCCTTTACCGTTCAACACAGGGCTTCCGGAGTTACCGCCCGTAGTATGGGTAGTAGCGACGAAATTGACCGGCATATCGCCCTCGGCCAGGGCATAACTACCGAAATCCTTTTCCTTATAAAGAGTTTTCAGTTTTTCCGCCACCACAAACTCCCAGTTATCGGGATCCTCTTTTTCCATCACACCTTTCAAGGTGGTCTGATGGGCATAAGTGACCGCATCACGGGGCTGGTAGCCTTTCACCTGCCCGTAAGTGAGCCTTAAGGTAAGGTTGGCATCGGGAAAATGGGCATAGGATCCGTCCATGGCGAGAATCCCCTCCATATAGGTACGGTGCGCCAGTGAGAAGGGCACATCATATTTACCGAGTTGATTGCCGAGGGAAAGCGCCTCTTGGTTCACCGAACGGGCAAACAGGAACATAGGATCATTCCTCAATTGCCCCATCCTAACCTTATCGGAGATGAACGCGCGGGGATCGGAATAAAACAAGTCCCAATTCTCCCTGTTTCCAAATAGAGACCGATCAAAAATATCATCAATAAATGCCTCCACATCGCCATTGAACCGGGTATGGAGAAGATTGAACAAAGCAGGTTGTTTTTCAGCGTCGACCAGCCGGGCATATTCGGTGATCATGGCCGCGGAGACCCTTTTATCGACCTCAATATTGTAATCCTTATCGGCAAATAAGTTATAATCCTGCTCCACTTGCAGGACTGCCTCCTCTATGCCATCCGTCACGCTGGAATCCGCCCCTTCGGCCGCGCCACTGTCCACCGCTTGTATCAGCATATTCCATCCCCGTTGAGGCACATTGGCAAACTCCACAGCCCGTATGATTCCTTCATTGAGCATCCAGCTCCTGTAACGTAGATCGGCTCTTTCATCCACTATCCGTTCAATTTCCTTCAGCGCGTCGATATATTCAGGTTTTCGATTATTTTTCGCCCATTCCGACAAACGATTCTGCTGTTCCCGCTTCAACTGTTCGAAATCGCGCATATCAATAGCCCAGTTGGTGCCAATGGCATTTTTATAGGCATTGGTGGAGCCGGAATATTTAGCTGCATATTGGATCTTTACCGCCGGATCGTTCAGCATCTCCTCCAACATAACCTTCTGGCGGACGTCCCGCATACCGACACGCACCCTGTTATCGATATCTCTTCGTTCGGCCACTTCCCATGAGGTATAGTACTTATGGGTTGTACCGGGAAATCCCATGATCATCGCAAAGTCACCCTCCCGCACTCCTCCGGTGGATATTTTCAACCATCGTCTGGGTTTGAGCGGCACATTCTCCGGCGAGTAATCGGCCGGATTCCCCTCTTTGTCGGCATAGATCCGGAACAACGCAAAATCGCCCGTATGGCGTGGCCACATCCAGTTATCGGTATCGGCGCCAAACTTGCCGATGGAGCTCGGCGGAGCACCTACAAGGCGAATATCGGAATAGATCTTTTTGGTAAACATATAGTATTGATTACCGTTAAAGAAAGGCTTTATCTCCACTTCGGTACCGGGAATGGCCAAGAGTCCCTCTCCTGCTTTCTCCCGTGCAATCCGGTTAAGATAAGAGGGCGAAAGAAAGAAAACACCGTCGGTATCCTCCTCTTTATCCCTTTCAAGGCATTGTTTCACATAATCTGTCACATCTTCCATCCGGTCGATAAAGGCAACAGTCAGCCCCGGGTTGGGAAGTTCTTCGGCTCTGGTCATTGCCCAGAAACCCTCATCCAGATAATTATCTTCCAACGAGCTATGATTCTGTATCTGCCCATACCCACAGTGATGATTGGTGAGTACCAAGCCCTCTGACGAGATTACTTCTCCTGTGCATCCTCTTCCGAAAAAGACAACCGCATCCTTCAACGAAACACCATCAGGATCATAAATATCACGGTCCTCCAGTTCCAGCCCAAGTCTCTGCATCTCGGCCAACTTTTGTTGTTTCAACAGATGGAGCATCCACATCCCCTCATCGGCAGAAGCAGTAAAGATAAATGAGCAACACAGGAGCAGATATAACACCAATTTCTTCATAAGATTTTATTTTAGTAAATCCACCTTTCCATCTTTCCACATTAATTCTCCGTTTGAGCCGATAAAGTTAAGAAAAAATGTCATAAATAAGGTAATTAATTCCCGCATTTCCCTATCTTTGGGCTTTTGAACGTAAGGCTGACGCATAGTTCTTACAAGTCTGTGCTTCCAAGTTGCAAGTTCCAAGTTCCAAATTCTAAGTTCTAAGTTCTCAGTTCTCAGTTCTCAGTTCCAAATTCCAAATTCCAATCTTTACAACAAATGCATTACGAAACACTCTTTCAGGAAATTCACAGCGAGTTGCAGTCGGTAGAAGACACCGGACAGGTAGCCGATTACATCCCTGAGTTAGCACATGTGAACCCCGATCAGTTCGGCGTGCACCTCACTACTGTCGGGGGTGAAGAATTTGCTTTCGGGGATGCAGAGAAGCGTTTTTCCATCCAAAGTATAGCCAAAGTATTCACTTTTGTCCTGGCTTATTCACGTATAAAGAGCAATATCTGGGAACGAACCGGGTTAGAGCCGGCGGGGACTCCGTTCAACTCTCTGGTTCAGTTGGAGTACGACAAAGGTATACCGCGTAACCCGTTTATCAACGCCGGTGCCATTGTGATCTGTGATATTCTTGCGAGTGAACTGGCTTCTCCAAAAGAAAATATCCTGTCGTTCATCCACAGAATAACGGGAACGGACAGTATCGACTATAATTCCAAAGTGGCACTATCGGAGAAAAAAACCGGTTACAGAAACTATGCCCTGGTTAACCTGATGAAATCATTCGCCAACATCAAAAATGATATCGCCAGGGTGATGGATATTTATTTCCATATCTGCTCTATTGAGATGAGTTGCAAAGAGCTTTGCCGATCTTTTCTCTTTCTTGCCAACAACGGGATTGTTCCATTTTCCGGCGAGCAAATACTCACCGCGAGTGGCACCAAAAGAGTCAACGCGCTCATGCAGACCTGCGGCTTTTACGATGAAGCCGGAGAGTTCACCTTTAAAGTGGGGTTACCTGGAAAAAGTGGTGTGGGCGGGGGTATAGTGGCAGTCCATCCGGAAAGGTACACCATTGCCGTATGGAGTCCACGCCTCAACAAAAAGGGAAATTCGTTCAAGGGGATGTTGTTCTTGGAAGAGTTGACCTCCAGAACCAGCTCTTCCATTTTTTAACGACGCGTGGACTTTTCTCATCGGGGGAATAAAAGCGAGGCCAACGGCTCTGAATGCCATCCATGGTTCCCAGAGGGTAAAGAGACGATTAATTCTTAAATTTACGAAAAAGGCCGGTGAATCATTGGGCTTTAGCTTGAAAAGGGTTATTTTTGCGGTCGATTGGAAAATAAGCACTTAGATGAAGATAAACTTAAAAGAACGCACGCCACAGCTGATTGCCGTAATAGGTGTACTGGTCATTGTGATGGCTATTCTCATCGGATTTCTCATCACCAGGAACACACAGATGAGTGAGATGCAGCAGCAGTTCACTATCGATAAACAGGAATTGGAGGATGAATATGAAGCCATTTCATTGCAATACGAAGGGTTTAAGTTCAGTGTCCAGAACGACTCGCTGTTATATAAACTGGAGAATGAACAGGCAAAGGTGCTTCGTCTACAGGAAGAGCTTCGAATGACCAAAGCGAGCGATCAGGCTGAAATCAAACGGCTGAAGGATGAGCTGGCCACATTGCGCAAAATTCTTCGTTCCTATGTGCAGCAGATTGATTCGCTCAACAGGCTCAATGAGCAACTGCGTGCGGAAAACCGGCAGATTACCGATCAATATCAGAAAACCTCTCAAACCCTCAGGCAGGTATCCCAGGAGCGGGAACAACTCTCGGAAAGAGTATCGTTGGCAGCGCAATTGGTTGCCACGAACATCAGCGCCAAGGCGGTAAATGACAGGGGCAAGGACCAGTCGCGCCTGAGCCGGAGCACACAGTTTGTAGTTTCCTTCACCATTGCCCGCAATATCACCGCGGAGCCGGGAGAGCGCACCGTATACGTCCGCATGATGACACCCGACGGATCGGTCCTCTCAAAAAGCCCGTCCAACACCTTCCCTTATGAGAACGGAAATATTCTCTATTCTATGAAACGCATCGTAGAATACGGCGGCGAGGAAATACCGGTCACCATGTACTGGGATATTGAAGAATTTCTGATGCCCGGCACTTACAAAGCCGATATCTTTGCCGACGGACATCATATCGGTGCGTATAGTTTCGATATGAAAGAATAGCATTTTTCGTCGTTTTAACATTCCGATAAATTTCTTTAACGGAAAATCATGCAGCATTTCCGGAATGCAGGCATCTATAGGAGTAAACGCCCGCTTTCCGGTAATAACAATGAACAGATGAAAAATGCTTCCTGTTTGATACCTTTGTGTATACTACTATTCGGATTAATCGTGACGGAATTAGATGCACAGGACTTGAATGATGAAATGAAAAAAAGGCTTCGTCAGTCACTCATTACGCCCGAAAAACAATCCGGAGAGCAACAATATCAACATTCTCCCCAGATATTGCCAGAGCAAGACAAAGAAATCCTCAAAGTGTCTCCAACCACCAGGCTTCCCACAAGAGGAGACAAGATACAGTTACTTAATCCACCGGAAAAATACAAAACACACATAAATACGACAGTCACCAATGCTCCTCCCATCAATCAACGACCGGCAGGATCGGTTCGGTATGAGTTTGTGGGAAAGAATATGCAAATAATCCCCACCGGCGGCCAAATAGTGAACCCTTCCGGCCGGGATTTCGATCCAATCCGTGCCCGCAACAGGAAAAGGCACGAAAGAACCGACCGGCTGGTTAAAGCCTATAATAACGAGTAGGGTAAAGCAAGATCATGGGATAGGGTGAACCGCCCGTTTATTGCAACATCTCCAGAAAAGCCTTTTCGTCAATAATTTTCACACCTAATTTTTCCGCTTTTTCTAATTTGGACGGCCCCATATTCTCTCCGGCAAGAATGTAGTCGGTATTTTTCGAAACTGACCCGCTGTTCTTTCCCCCGTTTTGCAGGATCATAGCCTTGTACTCATCCCGCGAATGGAGTTCGAATGTACCGCTGATGACGATAGATAATCCTTTCAATTTATCGGTCTTTGCAGCCAGCGCCTCTTGGCTCAACGCAAACTGTAAACCGTACTGCCGCAACCTCCTGACGAAATCCACACAGAGGGGGTTGTCAAAGTAAACGGTCACACTTCGCGCGATCCGCTCGCCGATTTCATCCACAGCGACCAGTTGCTCCACAGTCGCCTGGGCCAACTGATCGATATCCGGAAATGCCTGTGCCAGTTTCCGCGCCACGGTCTCGCCCACGAAGCGGATGCCCAGGGCATACAGAACCCGCTCATAGGATACTGATTTCGATCTCTCTATACTTTCCAGCAGATTATTGGCGCTTGTTTGTCCCCAACGCTCCAAATAGACAAGGTCTTCGAACCGCAACCGGTAAAGATCGGCAGCGTCATTGATCAACCCTTTCTCATAGAGCAGATTGATAGTCTCCGGCCCTATGGTGATATCCATGGCTTTACGGGTGACAAAGTGTTCGACACGCCCCTTTATCTGCGTGGGACATCCCTCGCTGTTGGGACAGTAATAGGCGGCCTCGTCCTCATTGCGCACCAAAGGGGTTCCGCAATCAGGGCATTTGCGGGTGAAAGTGACCCTGTCACCCAACAGGAAACGGGCTTCCTTATCTACACCGGTAATCTTGGGAATGATCTCCCCCCCCTTCTCCACATAGACCCTGTCGCCAATATGCAGGTCAAGGGCAAGAATCGCATCCTCATTGTAAAGAGAAGCCCTTTTCACGGTGGTACCGGACAACAGCACCGGCTCCAGATTGGCAACGGGAGTAACGGCGCCTGTCCGTCCCACCTGGTAGGAAACCGATTCCAGGCGTGTAACCGCCTGTTCGGCGCTGAATTTAAAAGCGATAGACCATCGGGGAAATTTGGAGGTAGCCCCCAAATTGCGTTGCTGTGTCAAGGAATCCACCTTCAGCACAACTCCGTCGGTAATCACCGGAAGCGTCTTTCGAGCAACATCCCACTCTTTCAGATAAGCAAAGACCTCCTCCAGGGTCCCGCATTTTCTCATGGTGTCTGATACGTTCAACCCCCATTCGCGAGCCAGGGTCATATTCTCAAAATGGCTGCGGGACGGGAGGGAATCACCCAACATTGAATAGATATAGGATTCCAGCTTACGGGAAGCCACCACCCGGGAATCCTGCATTTTCAGGGTACCCGAAGCGGCATTGCGCGGATTGGCAAACAGGGGTTCTTCCTGTTCAGCCCGCTCCTTGTTCAGCGCATCAAAAGAACTCCACGGCATCAATATCTCCCCCCGCACCTCAATATAAGGGGGGACATCATCACCTTTCAACACCAACGGTATATTGCGGATGGTCCGCGCATTGGCAGTCACATCATCACCTTTCCGTCCGTCACCACGGGTCACCGCCCGTGTCAGCCGCCCGTCCTCATAGACCAAAGAGATAGAAGTCCCGTCGAACTTGAGCTCACACACTATCTCGAACTCTTCGTTCAGTGTCCTCTTCACACGATTGTAAAAATCAGTCACTTCCCCTTCAGAGTAGGTGTTCTGAAGCGAAAGCATGGGGAAACGATGAACCACCTGCGTGAAATTATTGTTAATATCGCTTCCCACCCGTACCGATGGCGAGTTAGGGTCATAATACTCAGGGTATGCTGCTTCCAATTCCATCAGTTGTCGCATCAACCGGTCAAACTCAAAATCGGAGATCGCAGGTTGCGATAATATGTAATAATTATAATTATGCTCGTGCAGTTGGGAGCGAAGCGATTCAATCTGCTGTTTGACTGATTCCATCATTGATAGTTGCTGACTTATTGACGTGTAATTTATTCAGATCACCACCGGCCATCTTATCTCTTTTGCGATGGTAAAGATAGTATAAAATTTAGGAAGTTAAAGGGTTAATCGGCGTTTTCGTCTTCACTGTTATTTTATTTCTTATCATATATTGACTTAGCCCTATTTCACATTCAGCTCATCTGAAACGGTTCCAGGACACGACAAGTCACGGAGGTCAAAGCATCGCATTCACCAAAAGCGTTTTCCATAATGTATTCTACTGAATTGGGTATTATGACAGACTTTAAGCTTTCACACCTGTAAAAAGCACAAGTTCCAATAGACTTCTCCGAATTTGGGATGACAATGGAGTCTAAGGCTGAACATTTCCAGTATTTGCTAGTTGCTTTATATCAGCGACTTGTGGATTAAATGGTGGAAAAGTGATGGCGTAGATTCTGTTAAGAGAGAAAAATCTGACGATTTAACATTTTTAACTTTTTGTAACGAAAATAAAAGTGGCGATACACGTACTTAATCTCTATTATTTCTTCTGATACTCGCTTGGCAGGAGGCCGAAACGCTGTTTGAAGGCACGGGTGAAGTGTTGGGGGTAGTTGAAGCCGAGAGTGTAGGCGGTCTCGGTGGTGGAGAGGCCGTGGACGAGGCAGCTCTTGGCACGGTCGAGTACGAAGTCGCGGATGGTTTGGCTGGCGCTCTTGCCCGTGGTCTCGCGGATGAGGTCGCCGAAATAGTTGGGCGACAGGCATAGTTCCGAGGCGCAGTATTTCACGGTGGGAAGGCCGTGCTCGGCTTGTCGGTTCTCGTCGTAGTATTTGGCCAACAGGTGTTCAAAGCGGGTCAGCAGGTCGGTGGACTGTGGCTGCATGGCCTTAAACTGGCGGATGTAGAAGCGTCGGCAGTATTGCAGGATGAGGTCGAGTAGCGAGATGAGGATCGGCTGCTGCGCCTCGTCGCGCTTGCCTCGTATTTCAGAGCGCATCCGCCTGAGGCAGTCCACAATGGTCTGGCGCTCCTCCGGAGCCATCAGCAAGGCCTCGTTGCTGCTGTAACTGAAGAAATGAAACTGCTGCATCTGCTGTTCGAGGTAGGTACCACGGACAAAGTCGTGTGCGAACAGCAACGCCCAGCCGCGGATGTCGCCCCCCTGTCCCCGTTCCTCGGCACCGCCCACCTGTCCGGGCGCCACGCAGATGAGTGTGCCCTCCGAGTATTCGTAATGTGACGTGCCATAGACGAGGTTGCTCTGGTGGTCGTCGCGCAGGAAGATGCCATAGACATCAAAGCGGTTCACCGTGTCCTGCATGCCCGTCAGTTCGTCGAAATGAA
The DNA here is from genome assembly GCF_003712195.1 of Proteiniphilum sp. X52. GTDB lineage: Bacteria > Bacteroidota > Bacteroidia > Bacteroidales > Dysgonomonadaceae > Proteiniphilum. Next base: position 14,598 of record NZ_RDSD01000031.1, read on the forward strand.
CGACGCTCAGCAGCGGATGCTCCGTCGGTGCCCCCACGATGGCGTTATAGTCCGCCACGCTCCGGATATGATGCAGTTTCCTTGCCATTTTCGAGTGCAAAGGTACAAAAAAGCGCAACAATCCGTAAAAATGGTAAATAAATCCGTTCTAACCATACGTCCGCATTGGTATTTTATGCCGAATTTTGCAGCAGAAATCAATTTAATTGCAATATGGAATATGTAAAGTTAAACAACGGAGTGAAGATGCCACAACTGGGCCTGGGCACCTTCCAGAGCAACGATGCAGCCCTATGTGAACAAACAATCCTTGAAGCGCTGAAGGTGGGCTACCGCCTCATCGACACGGCGCAGGGGTATGGCAACGAGAAGTATATCGGCAACGCGCTGGCACGCACCGACGTGCCCCGTGAGGAACTGTTCATCGTCACCAAGGTGTGGTTCAGGAACCACGAGGACTGCCGCCGCTCCATCCTGCAGTCGATGGCCGACCTGCGCGTCGATTACCTCGACCTCGTGCTGATTCACTGGCCGTTCGGCGACACCTACAGGGCCTGGCGCGACATGGAGGCGCTCTATGCCGAGGGGAAGATTCGCGCCATCGGCGTATCGAACTACAACGCCGACCGCCTGATAGATCTCATTCAGTACAACAAGGTGGTGCCCGCCGTGAACCAGATTGAGACCAACCTCCAGTCGCAGCAGCAGGAGAACCGCGAGTGGATGGAGAAACTGGGCGTGCAGCACATGGGCTACGGGCCCTTCGGACAAGGCCGCATCAACGACATCTACGACGACCCCGCGCTGACCGCCATCGCCGCGAAGTACGACAAGACCTCGCGCCAGGTCGTCCTCCGCTTCATGCTCCAGATGGGCGTCGTGCTCATTCCCAAGACCGTCAACCCCGCCCGTCTGCGCGAGAACATCGACATCTTCGATTTCGAACTGACGCCCACCGAGATGCAGACTCTCAGCCGCATGGACAAGTCCCAGCCGCTGATTGGCAACCCGCAGAATCCCGCGCTGGTGGAATCATCGGCGAAGTGGGGATGATAATACAATAAAAACAACCATGATGGAGGCTCTCTGGAACAGGAAGGCTTGCCGCGAGTTCAGCGACAGGAGCCTGACGGAGCAGCAGTTGTCGAACCTGCTCTGGGCGGTCACGGGGCTGGCGGCCGTCATCCGTGGCACGATGGACCGCGAAGCTCTGCAGAAACTGCTGGGTCTGATGTCGGGACAGGAGCCGATGCTCAACTGCCCCGTAGGCTATGCGAAACAACATTAAAGGCAATCAGGATATGGAGAAGCGAAGATTAGGAACGATTGAGGTGTCGCCCATCGGCATGGGCTGCATGGCGTTCTCGCACGGCTACGGCGAGGTGCCTGCGGAGGGGTATGCGCTGGAGGCCATCCGACGGGCGTATGACTACGGCTGCACGTTCTTTGACACGGCGGAGGCCTACGGCGGCCAGCAATTCTGGCCGGGGCACAACGAGCAGTTGCTGGGCAAGGCGGTAAAGGGATTCCGCAAAGAGGTGGTGCTGGCAACGAAGTTCCATTTCGGGGCGGTTTCCTTTGAAAACGATGCTCAGGTGGAGCACATCATCCGCGAGCATATCAGCCTGTCCTTGAAGCATCTGGATACCGACTACATCGACCTGTACTACCTGCATCGCATCAGCCGTCAGATTCCCGTGGAGTCTGTTGCCCTGTCCATGGGGAAACTAATCCGTGAAGGAATCATCAGGGCCTGGGGACTGTCGCAGGTCTCAGGCGAGACGCTGCGCCGTGCCCACGAGGTGACGCCTGTCTCGGCCGTCCAGAACATCTACTCGATGGTGGAGCGCGACTGCGAGGCGGAGGTGTTTCCCTACGCCCTGCAGCACGGCATCGGCGTGGTGCCGTTCTCGCCCGTCGCCAGCGGACTGCTCTCTGGGCGCATCACCGCCGAGACCGACTTCAGCCATTCGGACGACGTGCGCAAGTTCGTGCCGCAACTGACCCGCAAGAACATCGAGGCCAACGAACCGCTTCTGGCGCAGCTCCACGACTACGCCGACCGCAAGCAGGCCACGATGGCACAGGTGTCGCTGGCGTGGATGCTCCACAAGTACCCCAACGTCGTGCCCATCCCCGGCTCACGTAACCAGGAGCGCATCTTGGAGAACCTCGGCGCATGGAACGTCACCCTGACCGACGCGGAGTTTGCCGAACTAGAGCAGACCCTCGACAGCATTGAAATTCACGGCCATCGCGGCATCGTGGAGTTCGAGGGCGACAGCATGCAGCAGTGGAATCGGGAGAAATAATCAAATCAAAACAATTAAACATTATGGCAAAAATAGCATTATGAACCTGGGCCTGGGGCGCAGGAGCATTTGGAGGAGACGCAGTATTCGGCAGCAAGACCGACGTAGAAACACTTAAGCCCGTATTCGACGCGGCGATGAAAGCAGGACTGAACCTGTGGGACACGGCAACGAACCCGACCTTGCTCCCTATCGTGAGATGATACTCCACAAGAATGCCGAGTGGCTCTTCGGCCATTCTGAGAAAACAACAACTAACAAACAATAATTATGGAGCACATAAGACTTTAGGATATTAAACAACCACAAAAATGAAAATGATTACAAGAATCTTGGCGGGACTGCTGACGATAGGCATGGCGGCCTGCTCACAGGGACAACAAAAGGAGGAGGTGCAGAGCATGACGATTACGGTCAATTTGAGGTACACTGGCACGGACGGCAATGCCAGGAAGTTCGCCGAGGAGATGATTTCCAGCGGAACCGTTGACGCCATCAGGGTCGAGGAAGGCAACCTGCGGTATGAATACTACCAGTCGCTGGACGATCCCGAAACCATCCTGCTCATCGACAGTTGGGCTAATCAGGAAGCCATCGACAAACATCATGCTACACCCATGATGGACACCATTGTAAGGCTTCGCGAGAAGTATGACCTCCACATGAGCGTGGAACGCTATAAAAGTGTCGAAACACCGGAAGCGGAGAGCCAGTTTATCAGGAAATAGAAACAATATGATAATATGATGAGACAGATGTAATTCAAAACGGTAAAAAAAGACATCAAATAATCGTGATTATGGAATACGTAAAACTTAGAAACTCTGACCTCAACGTGTCGCGCATCTGCCTTGGCTGCATGGGTTTCGGTGAGGCCAGTATCGGACAGCACTCGTGGACGATTGGTGAGGAGCCGACACGTGAAATCATCCGTCGGTCGCTCGACCTCGGCGTGAACTTCTTTGATACGGCGATTGCCTATCAGTTGGGCACCTCGGAGCAGTTCGTGGGCAGGGCGCTGAAGGATATGGCACGGCGCGAGGATGTGGTGGTGGCCACGAAGTTTCTGCCTCGCACGGAGGATGAAATCGCCAAGGGCATCAATGGCCGACAGCATGTATTGAACAACATTGACAGCAGCCTGAAGCACCTCGGCATGGACTATGTGGACTTGTACATCTACCACATTTGGGACTACAAGACGCCTGCGGAGGAGATTCTGGAGGGCATGAACGACGCAGTGCGGACGGGCAAGGCACGATATATCGGCATCGCCAACGCCTACGCTTATCAGGTGGCGAAGATGAATACACTGGCTGAACAACGCGGCTGGGCGAAGTTCATTTCTGTGCAGAACCACTACAACCTGATTATGCGCGAGGAGGAACGCGAGATGTTCCCGTTCTGCCATGAAGAGAACATCGCCATGACCCCATACAGCGCACTGGCATCGGGCAAACTGGCCAAGCGTCCTGGTGAAACCTCGAAGCGTCAGCAGGAAGACTCTTTCATGCACTTCAAGTACGATGCCACCGCTGAGCAGGACAACCGCATCGTGGAGCGCGTCGTGGAACTGGCAGACCGATACGGTGTTGAAATGACGCAGATTTCCCTTGCCTGGTTGCTGACAAAAGTTGAGTCACCCATTGTCGGAGCCACTAAATTACATCATATCGAAGGAGCCGTCAAGTCGCTCGATGTCTGGCTGGCTGATGATGACATCCGCTATCTGGAAGAACCCTACGTGCCACACAACCTTTCGGGAGTGATGGCAGTCAACAAGCCTGCCATGAGCGAAGAGCCTGTGTGGGTCAAGGCGGCGAAGAATAAATAAAATAGCATTTTTATCATTTTTCACAGCGCCCCTATTCTTAATCAAGATGATAAAGCGACAAATTATGGTGTTGGTTAAATCTTCTTTTCCTTCCATTTGCCGCCACGCAGGTAAATAAACGAAAGTGTGAGCAGGGAGAGCCAATACACATGTTCCGTTGTCCATGCCACAGCCACCGAAAAACGCATGTGAATAATGACAAACCACATGTATGAGAGATAAAAAAACAAGGTGATAATCTCGAATTTAAGGGTGGTACGGGTATTTCCTGTGCCCGACACCGAATTAAACAGTACCGATCCCACACTATAGATAGGCAGTGATGAGATAAGCACATAAAACGGCAAAACGGTATCATTGATAAGGGAGGGATCATCCGTATAGATGCGGATCATCGCCCTGGGAAAGGCGGAGACAATACCTATCACGCAGACCATTACTCCCAGACTTATAAAAGCTATTCGTTTTATCAGATTGATCACCTCATCTCTTTTGTCCGCCCCGATGGTATTGCTCACCAGCGTACTCGCCACGGCCCCCAATGCTTGAGAAGGGATTGTAAGAATAGTGTAAAAACTCCGCACGATATTGGTTACCGCCAGAGGCCTTTCCCCCATGTAATTCTCAATAAACACAAAGAAAAGCATCCAGGTGACAATGGAAAAAAGATATTGCACCATCATGAAGACAGAGATATCCAGTACTTTTTTAATTACAGACCATTGAAACCGGATTTTCCTGAAACCGTATTTATCGGGGTCAACCGTTTTGCGTGTGTAAACGAGCAGAAAAACGGTAGAAGCAAATTCTGCAATCACCGACGCGATAGCTGCCCCGGCAATTCCCTGTTCGGGCATTCCCAGATTACCGAAAATCAGACCATAGTCAAATACCACATTCGTCCCGGCCATCACCACTGCATTGGCGGTAAGCACTTTGGTACGCGCGGTGCCGATATAGAACGCCCGGAACATAAGATTGACAAAGGCGAAAATAATACCGAAAACACGCCATTCAAGATACTCGGTTACGGCCCCGGCAACATGGGCCGACTCAAACATTGCCGGTATCCAGTGAACAGCCCCGTAGCGCAGCAGAGGTATCAGCAATATAGCCGGGATAAGCAGGAAAATAGCTCCCTGAATGACAATATCTCCTATCTTGTCGTAATTCTTCTCACCATTTCTCCGCCCGATAAGGATTTGGCTCCCCATACTGAATCCGAAACCCAGTGTATATAAAGCGATATAAATGATGCCGGCCAGAGCTGACGCGCCCAGTTCCACTTCTCCCACACGACCGAGAAAAGCGGTGTCGATCACCTGAATGATGTTTTGCGCAAGCAAACTCAACAGGATGGGCGTACTGATTTTGATGATGTGCTTATTGGAATACACCTGTTTTAAACTAAAAAGCCGCCGATTACCCTGGCAACCGGCGGACCTGTATGAGTGTCGACGGGATTATTTTTTTATCCGGTTGTTACCGTCAAGATGGATGACAACAGGCTGGAACGTTTTTGCCTCTTCGGGCGAGAGCAACGCGTAGCTCATGATGATGATCACATCGCCTTTCTGCACTTTACGGGCAGCAGCTCCGTTCAGGCAAATAATTCCCGATCCGCGCTCACCACGGATCACATAGGTCTCAAAACGCTCGCCGTTATTATTATTCACCACCGCCACTTTTTCATGCACGATCAGGTTGGCCGCATCAATCAGATCTTCATCGATCGTGATGCTTCCCTCATAATTCAAATTGGCATCGGTTACCGTCGCCCTATGTATTTTGGATTTCAATATTTCTAACCACATAGATGCTTATCTGTATCTTATATTATCAATCAGGCGCACATCACCGCAATAGACGGCAATTGCTCCCACAATATTTCCGGAATCCCGCCAGGTGGAGACCGGTTGCAATGAATCCCCATCCACAATCCAGAAATATTCAACACGTAAGTCAGACACATTGTTTATTGATCTGGTCACGGAGTGAATGATCTGATCCGGCGATTGTTCTTCGGTTAACAAGGTGCTCTCCCGCATGATACGGTGTATTTCCGAAGCATGTTCCCTCTGTTCTACCGACAGCCGCCGATTACGGCTACTCATGGCCAAACCGTTCTCCTCCCTGACAGTAGGGACTCCCACGATCTCCACGGGTAGTTCCTGCTGCCTGACCATCTCCCTGACAATAGCTAATTGCTGGAAGTCCTTTTCACCGAAATAGGCTTTATGAGGCTCCACAAAAGCAAAAAGTTTACTTACTACCTGGGCCACACCATTGAAGTGACCGGGGCGGAAGGCACCCTCCATCACTTTGTCGAGCAGGCCAAAATCAAAGATCCGGGTATCCGGCCCGGGATACATCTCTTCCACCGAGGGGGCAAACACAACATCAGCTCCGGTACTTGTCAGCAGCCCATAATCTTCTTCGGGGGTACGGGGATAAAGCCTCAGGTCCTCCTGGTTATTGAATTGCGTGGGATTGACAAAGATACTCACCACGCAGATATCATTTTCGGCCACACAACGTTCCACCAAGGTGATATGCCCCTTGTGAAGCGCACCCATAGTAGGCACAAAGCCAATGGTTTTTCCCTCCTGCCGGTGCTGTTGAAGCAGCTCCTTCAACTCTGCTATAGTATGAATAACTCTCATTGATCTGATTTTACAGTGCAAAGCAACAAAATATTTGCCACATACAGAAAAAAACCGCGCCAATTCTCCATATAACAGAAAGCCAAAAGATGTTACACGATTCTATATGAGCCGATTACAAAATAGACGCATTTTCATTTTGTATTTATGTGGATTTTTTTTATTATCTTTGTGCTCAAATTTAGATAATTAGCTACATGTCCCAGAAAAAAGTTTTGTACGTTTCACAGGAAATTTATCCTTATCTCGAAGAGACTAATATTTCAAATACTTCACGTTATCTGCCCCAAGCCATACAGGAGAAGGGTAAAGAGATACGGGCTTTTATGCCCAAGTACGGGAACATCAACGAACGCCGCAACCAACTTCATGAGGTGATCCGCCTCTCGGGAATGAATCTCATCATTGATGACACCGACCATTCCCTCATTATAAAGGTGGCCTCCATCCAGTCGGCCCGGATGCAGGTCTATTTCATTGATAACGATGATTATTTCCAGAACCGCGAAACTCTCGTCGACGCGAAAGGACTGGAATATGACGACAACGACGAACGGAGCATTTTTTTTATCCGCGGGGTAATGGAAACCATCAAGAAATTGCGTTGGGTTCCCGATATTATCCACTGTCACGGATGGTTCAGCGCATTGGCTCCTCTTTATATCAAGAAAGGATATGCCGACGACCCTTGCTTCAAAGGTGCAAAAGTGATTTACTCCCTGTATGACGAGTCTTTCGACAAAGCTTTCCAGCATGGATTCGCGGAAAAACTCCGTTTTGACGGAATCGGGGATCCGGAGATCGAGAAAGTAAAAGAACGGGGCGTGATCGATTATACGAATCTGATGAAACTGGCTATTGACTTCTCTGATGGTGTTGTTCAAGGCAGTGAAAAGGTAAATCCCGAAATCATCCAATACATTCAGGAGAAAGGAGTGAAGTTTCTGCCTTACCATGCTGATTTCGACAAAAGAGTGGAAGAGATCGACGCGTTCTATGAGGAAATTGACAGCTGATCCGGTTAAAATCCCTGATGAATTTATTTTTTCACCCCCTCTATATACAAATATCTTTAAAAATAAAAAGAAAGCGTTTCGACGGTTTTTATTTGCCACATTTTTTTCAGATATTTGCGTCATTGAAAACAAACTTGATTGAACGAATGAAATTCAAATTCCTGTGCCAAGTACTTGTTATTGCCGTTATCGTCCTGTCCGCCGTTTCATGTAACGACAATCTTGATCCGATAGGATTTACCATACAACCCGGCCAAGATCGTCTTACGATAGGCACGGATACACTGGAGTTACAGGCACGCACCGTTCAGATAGATTCCATTTTTTCCAAGATACAATATCCTGTATTGGGCGAATATACCGATCCTGTTTTCGGCACTATCAAGTCCGAATATATCGGAGAGTTCTATTTTCCCGAAGGGGCACAATTCCATGACGGCGCCACCATTGACTCGGTGAGAGTGCAGCTGGCTTACACCACGATGATGGGAGATTCATTGTCGCCGATGGGGTTGTCTATATACGAGGTGACAAAATCGCTGAAAGGAATAAATAATTATTCTCATGCCGATCCCACAGAGTATGCCGATATGTCGGCACCTCTGGGCACACAGACATTTACCGGGAAGAATTCGACCTACAGGACAGAAACCACCAGTTCGGGAACCTCCGTCAGGGTGTATGAAATCAATGTGATGCTTCCCAACGCTCTCGGTGAAAAATTTCTTGCCGAATATAAGAAGGATGGGCATGGCCAACTGGTGAATGCGGATGAATTCAGGAAATTCTTCCCGGGATTGTATTTCACCACCACTTTTGGAAAAAGCACCATCATCAATGTGAGCCTTACCTCTCTTCTGGTACATTATCAGTATCTGGACAAAGGCGGCTCCTCGACGAATCAGGATACTGTCCGTACAAACGCCATGCGCCTGCATATCACACCGGAAGTCACCCAGATCAACCATATCCAAAACAAAAACGAACAGTTATTGGAGGAGAACCCTGACTATGCGTATGTCAAAAGTCCCGCCGGGCTAATGACGCAGATTACTTTTCCCTTCTCGGAAATGGATGAGAAGTTGCAATCACAAGCCCTGAATCTGGCAAATTTCACTGTATACGCCATGCCTGAGCCCAATGAGGACACCATGGTGAAATTGAGTCCTCCGGACTACCTGCTACTGATAAATAAAGATTCGTTGGCGGGATTTTTCGAAAACAGAAAGCTCATCGACAATGTAACCAGTTTCCTGACGTTGAGTGGCTTTAACTCTTCCACCTACTCCTACAGCTTCGGCAATATCTCCACGATGGTAAACCACTATAACGAGAAGCACAAGGGGGAACCTTTTGATCTGGTTTATTACCTGATTCCTGTGGATGTCACTTTCGCGACCGATAGCTACGGATACGCGACAACAACTCCAATCTCAATTAACCACCGCATGTGGCCGGCAGCAGCCAGATTGGATAAACGCAAAGGGAGTCTGAAGCTGGATATGATTTTCAGTAACTTCTAAAACGAGCCGTTTTCTTTTATCGGCAGATTGTCCTATTTAGCTACGTTTCACCCCGTTGAATGTTGCCTATTTAGTACGCTTCACCCCGTTGAATATTGTTTGTCTGATCCGTTCTTACAAGGTATGCACTTCGTTGCGATTGGGACATTAAAATAAAAGTCCCTGTTCCTCTCCTTTTTTTCGTCCCAGATGTCGGTATGCCAGATCGGTTGCTTCCCTGCCTCGTGGGGTACGTTTAATAAATCCTTCCTTGATAAGGAACGGCTCATATACCTCTTCGATGGTGCCGGCGTCATCTCCCACAGCGGTAGCAATCGTGGTGATACCTACCGGCCCCCCTTTGAACTTATCAATGATGGTCAGTAAAATTTTATTGTCGACCTCATCCAGTCCGTATCTATCGATATTAAGCGCTTCCAGCGCGTAAGACGATATCTGCCTGTCTATTTTCCCATTCCCTTTTATCTGGGCAAAATCGCGTACCCGCCGTAATAGCGCGTTAGCCACGCGGGGTGTCCCCCTGCTCCGGGAAGCAATCTCCAATGCAGCCCGGCTATCACAGCTAACCTGCAACAGGTCAGCCGACCGCAGGACGATCCCGGTGAGGGTTTCCAGATCGTAATACTCAAGGTGCATATTGATACCGAAACGGGCTCTTAACGGGCTGGTCAATAAGCCGCTGCGGGTAGTAGCTCCCACCAGTGTGAAAGGATTCAGGTCAATTTGGATAGAACGCGCGCTGGGGCCTTTATCAATCAGGATATCGATCCGGTAATCCTCCATGGCACTGTAAAGATACTCCTCCACTACGGGGGACAGCCGATGAATTTCATCTATAAAAAGCACATCATTCTGTTCCAGCGAGGTGAGCACCCCGGCCAGGTCACCCGGCTTGTCGAGCACCGGCCCCGATGTCACCCTGAATCCCACACCCAGTTCATTGGCGATGATATTCGAAAGGGTGGTCTTGCCTAAGCCGGGGGGGCCGTGCAACAACACATGATCAAGTGACTCGCCACGCAAACGGGCCGCGCTGACAAATATTTTCAGGTTCTCCACGATCTTTCCCTGTCCCTTGAAATCGCCAAAGGTCAATGGACGCAAACTATTCTCAAATTCACGCTCGGTCTCCCTGAAATTGCGGTTACCATGTATATCGAAATTCTCTTCCATCATTGTCACTGCAAAAATAACTATTTATCGGGAGTTTTGGAAATTGCCGCCACATTCCGCTTCAATCCGGAGAATTTGGCCCTTTTCACGGCTGATTTACGAAATATCCGCCGATAATCCTCCTCATCCATCCCGATCAGTTTTTTCAGGTCGAGCGATAAAAATTCATCCAACGGCATAAATTCGGGGGTACCATGTGGGCTGGAGTAGCGGTTCCAGGGACACACTTTCTGGCAAATATCACAACCGTACACATTATTGCTCAAAAAAGGAGCGATGGCGGAAGATATCTCTCCCTTATTCTCAATGGTTTGATAGGAGATGCACTTATTCGCGTTGAGATAATGGGGCCTCTCTATGGCGCCGGTAGGGCAGGCATCCAGGCAACGGCGGCACTTCCCGCAATTTTGTGAGACAGGAGAATCATAATCCAGCTCTATATCCACGATGAGTTCACCCAGGAAAAAATAGGACCCTTTGCGGGGAATGATCAGCAATGTGTTTTTTCCAATGAAACCCAATCCTGCCCGTGCCGCCCAAAAACGTTCCAGCACCGGAGCCGAATCAGAGAAATAGCGCCCTGAGGCCTCCGGATACCGGGATTTTACAAATTCAAACAAACGGCTCAATTTCCCCCGCACCACATCATGATAGTCCTTGCCATAAGCGTAATAGGCAAACTGCGGCACCTCTTCGGGCAGTTTCTCGCGCGGATAATAGTTCAATGCTACCGAAATAATGGATTTGGCACCGTCCACCAACAATCCGGGATCAAGCCTTTTGTCGATGTTGCGGGCCATGTACTCCATTCCCGCATTGCCGTTCTCAGCCAGCCACCGCATATACCGCTCCTCCTCCCCGCTATGGGTAGCGCGGCAGATACCACAGGCATCGAAGCCCAGCGACAATGCATATTGTTTGATCTCTTCGGAAAATGTCATGAAAGGAAAGAACTCAAGCGAGCGTAAAATCGAGTTGTTTCCTGTCGAGATTGGCTCTTGCCACCTGAATGGAAACTGGCTGTCCGAGACGATACTCTCGTCCGGTACGCCGGCCCACTAACCGGAAATTCTTTTCATCCAGCTCGTAGAAATCATCATCCAACTCGCGGATAGGGATCATGCCCTCACACTTATTCTCATTGATCTCCACATAAATCCCCCATTCTGTCACACCGGAGACTACGCCATCGTACACTTTACCGATCTTATCGGCCATGAATTCCACCTGCTTGTATTTGATGGAATCCCGCTCGGCGTTGGCTGCCACCTGCTCCATCTGTGAGCAGTGCTTGCATTCTTCTTCCAGCGGCCCCTGATCCACACTTTGTCCTCCCCCCAGATAATGTTCCAGCAGACGGTGCACCAGCATATCGGGATATCTCCGGATAGGGGAAGTAAAATGGGTGTAATAATCGAACGCCAGACCGTAATGTCCCACATTCTTGGTGGAATAGATTGCCTTGGACATAGTCCGGATCGCGATGGTCTCGATCAGGTTCTCCTCCGGGCGGCCCTGTACCTTATCCAACAGGGAGTTGATACTTTTCGCCACCTCCACTTTCGAGCCGTCGGGTTTTATCTTATGACCAAAGCGCAGGATAAATGTATTGAATGTCTCCAGTTTTTCCGGATCAGGCACATCGTGTACGCGATAGACAAATGTTTTGGGTCTCTTCCCTTTGGGTGCCGTGCCGATAAACTCGGCCACGTTTTTGTTGGCCAGCAACATAAACTCCTCAATGAGATGATTGGCTTCCTTCGACTCCTTGAAATATACTCCCAACGGTTTTCCTTTCTCATCGAGATTAAACTTCACCTCATATCGCTCAAAATTGATGGCACCATTGGCAAACCGCCTCTCACGTAACTGCCTGGCAAGATGATGCAATTGGAGTATCTCTGCCGAGAAGTCACCCTTTCCGGTTTCGATCACCGCCTGCGCGTCTTCATAGGTAAGCCGGCTGTCCGACTTGATGACAGTCCGTACGATCCGTGATTTTTTTATCTCCGCCTTATCGTTCAGGATGAAGATAACCGAAAAGCACAATTTTTCTTCATGAGGACGTAATGAACATATTCCGTTGCTCAACCGCTCCGGCAGCATGGGAATCGTCCTGTCGACAAGATAAACGGAGGTCGCCCGGTTTTCCGCCTCGCGGTCGATGAGGTCACCCGGTTTCACATAATGGGTCACATCGGCAATATGCACTCCCACCTCCCACTGGTTGGACGAGACTTTGCGAAGGGAAAGGGCATCATCGAAATCTTTGGCATCTTTCGGGTCGATCGTGATGGTGAATACATCCCGAAAGTCTTCCCGTCTGGCAATCTCTGCTCCGTCTATCTCCTCGGGGATCAGATCAGCAAATTTCCCGACCTTCTCAGGATAGCTGTAGGGCAGGTCATACTGTGCAAGAATGGCATGCATCTCGGTATCGTTATGTCCCGGCTTGCCCAGGACATCGATCACTTTTCCCACCGGGTTATTGGCTTTTGCAGGCCATTGGGTGATTTCCACCAGCACTTTGTCGCCATTCATGGCACCGTTAAGATCCTCTTTTGGGATAAAAATATCGTTCGACAGGAACTTACTATCCATCACTAAAAAAGCGAAGTGCTTCTGCACTTCCAGTATTCCCACAAAACGGCTCTGGGCACGTTCCAGTATCTCTACGACTGTTCCTTCCGTATCCGCGCGTTTCCGCTTGGCCAACAGTTGCACGCGAACCCTGTCGCCATTCATCGCGTGCTTGCTGTTGCGTTCGGGTATATAAATAATATTTCCGTCATCGTCCGGCACAAAGAAATTCTTACCGTTGCTCCGCCTTTCAAAACGTCCTTCCAATATCAATCCCCGGTTGTTGATACGGTATCTGCCGCGGGATGTCTCTAAAAGCACATCTTCATCGCGGAGCTTGTCGAGCACACTGATCAGCACACGTCGCCCCTCTTCTCCGCGAATATCCAGTCCGGCAGCTATTTGTTTATAGTTGAACTGCTTATCATTATTCTGGGAGAGAAAATGGGTCACTAAGGGGATCAACTCCTTTTTTTTGGGTTTAATAACGGAAGGTATAGATGTTGTTTTTTTACTCATAATTTATTACTTCGGTTTTTACTTAAACAATTCAAACGCGTTTTAGTTAAATACAAAGTAATAAAATATTTATGGAACTTAGATACTAATGTGCACCAGTAGTGGATACTGTTCGCGAATTCATTTAGTTAAAATACTAAAATAAGGTATTGATACTGTTCCAAAAATCCATAACTGATATCCGCTCTTCATGGAAAGAGCCGAAACAAATATTTTCGCCGATTGTCCCGCTGAAAATCTTTGTCTGTTGGCTCACTACGCCTATATATCTACGCCAAAGCGGAATAGGATATTCCGATAACGGTTTGCTGTTAAATAAAATTTCGCCGCTTTCTATGGTGAGTGAAAGTAGTCTATTCATAGTTTATTTTATAAAAATTGCTGACACAATTATTATAAACTATGTCAGCATTCAGTTAAGCAATGAATTCCTTTGTCGAAATGTTTCCATTAGTTATTGTGCGCACACAAACGGCAAACACACCTATTCAACAATGCTGAAAAGATAATATTTATATTTTGATAAATCTATCAAAATACATTTTTGCTTTTTAACACACAAAAAACTATGACAATTATACAACCAATGCTGAATAACAACAGTTTTTTTGTAGTAAGCTTCGGTGGTCTATAAATTATTCTCATATCCGTTTATCTATCCATAGCACTTACCGCACAATCGACACAAGCATACAACTCTAAAGCACCCGCTATTGCCAGCACCCCTGTTCCAAGAGCAACAGCGGAAGCAAGACAATAACCGCAAGAAAACCACCTGATTTTCCCTCCTTGAAGATTTTCCATCTGCTCAAAATTCAACTTTTTCATAACTTAAAAATTCCTTAATGTTAGGGATGAATTTTATTTTGGCAAAAAAATCCACAAAAAAACATTTTTTTGTGAAAATCCTTTGACGATGTAAGATTATCAGTTGTTTTTATATAACCTACCAAAAAATTAGTATTTTTACCAAATATTTGGCAAAGGAGTTAAACCCTTTATAAATAGATTTTTTGTTGTTTCTTGAAAATTATTTCATTATGTCAATAGCCGAAAGACTATTAAATTTAAGAAAGCAAAAGGGATTAACGCAAGAAGAACTTGCTTGCGACCTTAATATTTCCCAGTCTTCCATTTCAAATTACGAATTGGGGTTGACAAAGCCTGACATTGAAATACTGAAACGGTTTGCCGAATATTTCCACATCCCTTTGCACAATCTTCTCTCCGATGAACAATACACCCTTTACAATCACGAAAACAGAGGCGGAAATAATGGCTGTATTAACGTGTTTTTCCATGAAAAACTGATCGAGCAATACGAAATCCGCCTCAAAGAAAAAGATGAGGAAATTGCTTTGCTGAAAAGTTTGTTGGAAAAGAAATAGGTGATAACTTTTTCAAGGTAACTCCAATTCGCCTTCGCCTTACGCCGTTCCGTTATTTTTGGCATCAGGCATATTTTCAGGTAAGTTGTTTTTTAATAAATCTTATGGCGGCTATCCTAAAGTTATCATTATTTTTGTGAACCGAAAGAGAAAAGTATGAACGAGAAAAAGATCCTCATCACCGGTGCCAGCGGATTTATAGGAAGCAGCGTTGTGGACAAGGCGCTGGAACTGGGATATGAAACCTGGGCAGGAATACGGGCAAGCAGCAGCCGGCAGTACCTGCGGGACGAACGTATTCGTTTTATCGACCTGCACTATGGCGATAAAACGAAGTTGAAAGCACAACTCCGCAATTTCACAAATGAGTATGGGCGTTTCGTTGATATCATACATATCGCGGGACTGACAAAGGCACGCCGCAA
Organism: Proteiniphilum sp. X52; assembly: GCF_003712195.1. Lineage (GTDB taxonomy): Bacteria > Bacteroidota > Bacteroidia > Bacteroidales > Dysgonomonadaceae > Proteiniphilum. The sequence continues at coordinate 30,031 of NZ_RDSD01000031.1, forward strand.
ATCGGATTTCGATAAAGTAAATTGGGAATACACCCAAAATTTGGTAGAAGCGCTGATAGAGACGGACAATGTTCCCGATTCTTTTGTATTTATGAGCTCCCTCGGAGCCATGGGTCCCGGGGATGAAGTGGGGTATACTCCCATGTGCGCCGATAAGACTCCCACCCCCAATACAGCTTACGGGAGGAGCAAACTGAAAGCTGAAAACTGGCTGAAGAGTATCGACGGATTTCCTTACCTGATTCTCCGCCCTACCGGTGTTTACGGCCCCCGCGACAGGGATTATCTTATCCTGATGAGAGCGGTAAAAAGTGGATTAGACGTGGGAGCAGGTTATAAAAAACAACTCCTCTCGTTTATCTATATCGAAGATCTGGTAAATATAATTTTCTCCCTGATTGAAAAAGGGATTCGAAGAAAAGAGTATCTCGTCTCCGACGGGGACATCTATACTGACAGTGAATTCAACGCCATTGTACGGAATGTATTGCATAAGAAGAATGTATTGAGGTTAAAAGTCCCGCTCTTTCTGGTAAAGCCCGCAGCCTTTATAAGTGAAAAAACCGCCGCTATTTTCGGTAAAGCCACTACCTTTAACAGCGATAAGTATAGGATTATGAAACAACGCAACTGGGCTTGCGAGATTGCTCCATTGAAAGAAGATATCGGTTTTCAGCCGGTATACAGACTGAAAGAGGGGGTTGAGAAAACCATCGAGTGGTATCGGCAAGAGGGATGGCTCTGATGGATGTTTTGATTGATGCACGGAAACACCGGTTAATTAAAATGAATTGTCCAATTTTATTTGGATTTTAAATGGAAAACAATCATGAAATATAAACTATTGGTTCTCGATGTGGACGGCACATTGGTGAACAGCAAAAAAGAATTATCCGCACAGACACTGACTACGCTGTTGAAGATACAGCACGCGGGCATACGCATTGTATTGGCTTCGGGCCGATCACCGTATGGACTCCGCCCTCTGGTTGAAAAACTGGAAATGAAGAAATGGGGTGGTTATATCCTTCCATACAATGGCGCGCAGATTATTGATGCCAACGACAAGGTGCTATTCGAAAAGAGGATAGACCCGGTGATGTTTCCCTATTTGGAAAGGAAAGCACTGAAGAACGGCTTCGGCATCTTCACTTATCACAGTAATCAACTTATCACCACACATCCGGAAAACAAACATATCCGGGATGAAGCCGCCCTTAACGGCATGGAAATTGTGGCGGTAGAGAACCTTTCCGCAGCTGTGGACTTCTCTCCCTGTAAGTGTGTCCTGGTCAGCGATAACGAGACGGCGCTGGTCGCTTTGAAAGATCAGTGGAGGAAACGTTTGGCTGGCGTACTGGACGTATACCGGTCGGAGTCGTTCTTCCTTGAAGTGGTGCCGGAGTTTGTCGATAAGGGAAACACGTTGGGTGTCTTGATTGAAAAGCTGGGAATCGGTACGGAGGAGGTGATGGCAATCGGTGATGGACGGAGGGATTTCTCGATGCTCCAACTCGCCGGCTTAGGTATTGCCATGGGAAACGCGCAGGACTCCATCAAGGCATGTGCCGATTATATCACCGAAAGTAATGATAATGACGGAGTCGCTATTGCGGTCCAGAAATTCATCATTGCCGCAGTCCGTCCTGCAGATATTTCGCCGGACAAGTTGAATGCTGGCAACCGTAACACTCTGATGGGTAATCTGGGCATTCAATATACCTATGCTTCGTCAGGCCGGATTGAGGCGGTAATGCCCGTGGACGAACGTACCCGGCAACCCTTTGGAGTACTGCATGGCGGCGCCACATTAGCGCTGGCCGAAACAGTGGCCGGAATGGGATCGATGCTAATTTGCGAACCGGATGAGATCATTGCCGGGATGCAGGTTAGCGGTAACCACATATCTTCGGCCCACGAAGGCGACACGGTGCGGGCTGTGGGGACAATTATCCACAAAGGACGCTCTTCTCATGTGTGGAATGTAGATGTTTTTACTTCGACCAACAAACTAATCTCTTCCATCAGGGTGGTCAACAGTGTATTAAAAAAGAGATGACAGCACCACAACCTAGTTACCCTATTTTGGATGTGCTGATCGAACAGGACGCCTGTTTCGCGATTTTCAGGCTGCCGCACGAAACAGCGCCCCGGTTTGTGATGCAAACGTCGGGCACCCCCTCTATCCTCAGGGATATCGAGGAACTGAACGGGCAACAGGGATTTGTGATCGCTCCTTTCCGGACAAACGCCACATCTCCCCTGATAGTGCTACGGCCGGATCGCACCACTTTTCCGGAAGTAAACATCTCCATGCGCAAAGATGGGCAGGAAAAAGCATATCCCCAAAAGCATATAAGCAAGAATAAAGTTGACTACGCCCACCTCTTCGACCGGTTCCACAAACCATTGGCAAACGGGGAATTGAAAAAACTGGTACTGTCGAGAAGCAAGATCATCGACAGAAAAGACACATTTTCCGCGGGACGTTCTTTTTTCAATGCCGCGGAGAAATATCCCCATTCGTATGTCTACCTTTTCCACACACCTCAAAGCGGCACATGGCTGGGAAGCACACCCGAGATACTGCTGAGAGGGGCAAGAGATGAATGGCATACCGTCGCCCTTGCCGGAACCCGCTATCCCAATTCGGGCACTGTGACGTGGGATGACAAGAATCTAAGGGAACAGCATCTGGTCACGTCGTATCTCCTAAAACAACTTTCCTCCTTTCATATCACACCGGAAATAAACGGGCCTTACACAATAAAAGCCGGAAAGCTGGCACATCTGCGGACAGACCTCAGTTTCAACTTGCCGGAAACACCGAAGCTTGGCACATTACTAAAAGCGCTCCACCCCACGCCGGCAGTATCGGGACTTCCCAAAGATGAAGCCTACCGGTTTATTCAGCATAACGAAGAGCAAGACCGCCTTTATTATTCCGGATTCCTCGGCATGCTCGACACGGAAGCAGAAACCGACATATATGTAAACCTCCGATGCATGCATATTGAGGAAAATTCGCTTACTTTGTTTGCCGGCAGTGGTTTACTGGTATCTTCATCTTTGGATGACGAGTGGGAAGAAACCGAACACAAGTTGGAGGTGATGTTGAATATACTTCAATAAAGGCATGTATTCCGAAAAAAGAAATGTTTTACAATTGGTAGCGCTGCTCAAAGCGCATGATATCACCCATATCGTGTTGTCGCCCGGTTCACGGAATTCACCGCTCACCCATTCTTTTGCGACAGACAGTGATTTCACCTGTTACAGTGTTGTGGACGAAAGGAGCGCCGGTTTTTTCGCCTTGGGCATCATACAGGCTATCGGGAAACCGGCAGCCGTCTGTTGCACATCGGGAACGGCAACACTGAACCTCGGCCCGGCTGTGGCGGAAGCCTTTTATCAGCAATTACCCCTGTTAGTGGTCACCGCCGACCGTCCTGCCGCGTGGATCGGGCAGATGGACGGGCAAACCATCCCGCAGAGCGGCATGTTCAGGGATCTCACCCGCCGCTCGGTTCAACTCCCCCAAATAGCAGATGAGGAGGAAGAATGGTATTGCAACCGGTTGATCAACGAGGCCATACTCAGCCTGGACAACGGGGTAAAAGGCCCCTCACATATAAATATCCCTTTAGGTGAACCTCTGTTTGGCTTCAACACCCCAACCCTCCCTCTTGCCCGTGTGATCCGGCAATCTGCACCCGGATACATGATCCATAAGGAAGGTAGATATAAAGAGCGATTCGCCAGTTATTCCAAACGGATGGTCATTGTCGGACAATTGCAGCCTGGCAACAGTTTAACCGAAATATTGGAAAAACTCCGCAACGAATGGGACGTGGTAGTGCTGGCGGAGCAGTTATCCAATATCCCGATAAAAGAGACTCTAGTTTTTGACACGGTACTTTACGCGGCGTCGGAAAACGAATTGGAAGCGTTAACACCTGATCTGGTCATCACATTAGGTGGACATATCGTTTCCAAGCGGCTGAAACAGTTCATCCGCTCAGCCCGTATCCGCGAACATTGGCATATTTCCCCCTCGGGCGAGGTGACAGATACATTTCAGCGGGTTACTGATATTGTAAGGAGCGATAATGAGACATTTCTGCTCTATCTGACAGGGAGGCCGCCCTGTCCGGAGGAAAAAGGATTTAGCAGGGCAAGTGAGTTGGATGAGACAAAAGATTTTGGGAAAATAAAAAATTCCAGAGAGGCAAGAGGATTCCGGAACCTTTGGGAAAGAGCCTGCGCATCCGTATCGGAACCGGACGCGGCCTTCTCCGATCTTTACGCGGCCGGCGCATTGATGCACGCGTTGCCGGAAAACTCTTCGTTGCAGTTGGGAAACAGCAATAGTGTGCGTCTGGCACAGTTATTCGATATCCCCTCGTCGGTAAGAGTGTTTTGTAACCGGGGGACCAACGGGATAGAAGGCTCACTCTCCACAGCGGTCGGATATGCTTCGTCGTGGGGTGAACTCACTTTTCTGCTGATTGGCGACTTAAGTTTCTTCTACGATATGAACGGACTTTGGAATAATTACAGCACCCGCAATTTACGCATCCTGCTGAATAATAACGGCGGAGGGGAGATATTCGGCATGCTTCCGGGGCTGGACCGGTCGGAAGTATTGCAAGAGTATATTGCTGCCGCCCATACAACCCAAGCAAAGGCTTGGGCGGAGCAACAGGGATTTCTCTACCTTTCCGCCCGCAACGCCGGGGAATTGGAACAGCAATTGCCACGCTTTACAGATCCTGACGGCGAAAAACCGGTTCTCTTGGAAGTGTTTACTTCCATGGAAAAGAATGCAGAACAAATACGATCATATTATCATCACCAAAAAAGGCGTTTTAAGTTAGATGACCGGAAGTGAAACCCGGGCAGTGTATACTAAAGCGACAAGACGACTAATTTTAATGGAACTATGACAAAGAGAGAATGGACAACCATCAAGGAATACGAAGATATTCTTTTCGATTTTTATAACGGGATCGCGCGGATCACCATCAACCGTCCGCGCTACCGCAATGCTTTCACACCCACCACCACGGGTGAAATGAGCGATGCCCTGCGCATCTGCCGTGAAGAATCGGATATCAGCGTGGTGGTAATCACCGGGGCAGGTGACAAAGCCTTTTGTTCGGGAGGCGACCAGAATGTAAAGGGAAAAGGAGGATATATCGACAAGGATGGCATACCACGTCTAAGCGTGCTGGATGTGCAAAAGCAGATCCGGTCACTCCCCAAACCGGTGATCGCGATGGTCAACGGTTACGCCATCGGCGGAGGACATGTGCTCCATGTAGTTTGCGATCTGTCCATTGCATCGGAGAATGCCATCTTCGGGCAAACTGGCCCACGTGTGGGAAGTTTTGATGCCGGCTTCGGATCCTCTTACCTCGCCCGCGTCGTGGGACAAAAGAAAGCCCGAGAGATATGGTTTCTTTGCCGCCAGTACAACGCGCAGGAAGCGCTCGAAATGGGGTTGGTGAACAAAGTCGTGCCGTTCGCCCAATTGGAAAACGAAGTGGTGGAATGGGCGGAAACGATGATGCGGCATAGCCCGTTAGCGCTGCGCATGATCAAAGCAGGGCTGAATGCTGAACTCGACGGGCAGGCGGGCATACAGGAGTTGGCCGGAGACGCCACCATGCTCTACTACCTGACCGACGAGGCTCAGGAAGGAAAACAGGCGTTCCTGGAAAAACGGCAACCAAACTTCAAACAATTCCCCAAATTGCCCTGAATAAGAACCAAGACCCATGATCTTTTAAGAAGCTGTTCCAAGGTGCAATGATGTTCAGGATAAAGATCATACCGTACAACCTCCTGTTCAAACGACCGGCAGGCACATCGAGAGGTGTTTACACCGAACACAAGGTATGGTATGTCGTTTTTCAGGACGAAGAGGACAAATCTCATTTCGGGATAGGTGAATGTGCGCCGCTCCACGACCTCAGTTGTGATTACACTCCGCATTACGAGGAGACGCTGACCGCTCTCTGTAAAATAACGGAAGAAAAACAGCAGGTCGACACGGAATTATTGCGTGGTTACCCATCCATTCTTTTCGGGTTGGAGACGGCTATGCGGCACTATCAACAACGCGCATGGCAGTTATGGGATGCACCGTTCAGCCGCGGAGAAGAGGGTATCACCATCAACGGGCTTGTCTGGATGGCAGATCAGGCCTCCATGAAGGCACAGATAGAATCGTTATTGTCAAGAGGGTTCCGTTGCATCAAACTCAAAATCGGGGCGATCGGTTTCGAGCGGGAGCTCGATCTGTTGCGTTTCATTCGAAGTCATCACCCCTCAAAGGAAACGACTTTGCGCGTGGATGCCAACGGAAATTTTGAATATAACAGGGTATTGGACAAGCTCCATCAATTAGCCGAACTCGATATCCATTCCATCGAACAGCCTATTCCGGCGGGACAATGGCGGAAAATGGCACGGTTATGCGCCTCCACTCCCCTACCCATCGCGCTCGATGAAGAGTTGATCGGGGTCAACGATCCGGATCAAAAAAGAAAATTGCTGGAAACCATCCATCCCCAGTATATCATATTAAAACCCTCTTTACACGGGGGGATCGCCGGATGTGCCGAGTGGATCGGAATAGCCGGAGAAATGAATATCGGATGGTGGATCACCTCGGCGTTGGAATCGAATATAGGGCTCAACAGTATTGCTCAATGGTGTGCCACATTCAATAACCCGTTACCACAGGGATTGGGTACCGGAACCCTCTATATCAATAATATCCCAATACCTTTGGAGATCAGGCAAGATCAGTTATGGTTCGGGAAGGCGACCGGGGAGAGTGAGGGATTTGGGGAATTACTCATCACCAATGAATTCTAAAAGTTCTAAGTTCCAAGTTCCAAGTTCTAAATTCTCAGTTCTAAGTTCCAAGTTCCAAGTTCCAAGTTCTAAGTTCTAAGTTCTAAGTTCTAAATTCTAAATTCCAAAAAAATGTCCCACATAATCATAGAAGGCATCCTATACACCCCGGCCGACTTCACGGGAGACCGGGAAAGTGATTTTGCAGGCCTATCCTCTTTCCATCACCAGTTATACCTGTTCCTGAGAGAGTGGTTCTCCGATTGCCCCACACTCCGTCTGCACACTTCAGGGTCTACCGGAATACCAAAGGAAATTATTGTGCGTAAAGCACAGATGTTGCAAAGCGCGAAGAACACATGCGATTTCTTCACTCTGAAACAACAGGACAAGACATTGCTCTGCCTGCCGTTGGATTATATCGCAGGCAAGATGATGGTTGTCCGCGCCTTATATGCCGGGTTGGATATCTATCCGGTAGAGCCTGGCGGGCATCCTCTTGCCCGTACAGACATTCCGTTTGATTTTGCGGCCATGGTACCGCTGCAGGTGTTCAACTCCCTTCAAACCGAAGAAGAGAAGCGACGTTTATCCCGGATCAAACGTCTGATCATTGGTGGAGGGGCAATAGATAGAATTCTCGAACGAGAACTGAAAATGTTTCCCAACGCGATCTACTCTACCTACGGCATGACCGAAACCCTTTCACATATCGCCCTGCGCAGGATCAGCGGAGCCCAAGCCACCAGCTATTATACTCCTCTTCCAACGGTCGGGCTGGCATTATCCGAAGACAACCGATTAGTAGTGGATGCTCCTTGGGTGACAAATGAACCATTCATCACCAATGACATTGCCGAACTTCGCCCGGATAGCAGTTTTCGCATTGTGGGAAGGATCGATAACGTGATCAATTCCGGAGGTATCAAAATACAGATAGAGGCGGTTGAACAGGTTTTACAACCTCATATCACCGGGAATTTTGCGATTGGTTCCATCCCCCACCCCAAATTAGGCGAAGCGATCATTCTCGTGATGGAACAATCGGATGATCCGGTTTACGTGGAAAAAACCATCAGACGGCTCCTTCCCCGTCATCAGCAACCCATACTTATCCATATTACCGAGGTCATTCCTCAAACAGGGAACGGTAAAATCGACCGTTTGGCTATGAGGCAACTCGCAAAAAAGATTAATCTATCATCACCGACAACAAGATATATCCATTAATTTTGTATTTTTGCCTATCATAATAAAAGGACAAAATGAAGATAGCGCTTATCGGTTACGGAAAGATGGGGCATGAGATTGAAAAAATCGCCCGTGAAAGAGGTCACGAGATAGTTTGCATTATTGACATCAACCAGGAGGAAAAGTTCGGTTCTCCCGAATTCAAAAGTGCTGATGTAGCGATTGAATTCACTTCTCCCGAAAGCGCCTTACAAAACTATAGACGGGCATTTACCGCCGGGGTGCCGGTGGTATCGGGAACAACCGGATGGCTTGCCCACCTGGATGAAATCAAGGAGGCCTGTGAGAAAAACGGAAAAACATTTTTCTATGCCTCTAACTTCAGCTTGGGAGTCAATATCTTCTTCGCGTTGAACAATTATCTGGCGGCACTGATGAACAACTACCCCGACTATGAGGTACGTATGGAGGAAACTCACCATATCCATAAGCTGGACGCGCCAAGCGGCACAGCTATAACCTTGGCGGAAGGTATCCTCGCGCATATCGACAGAAAAGAGCGATGGGCTTTGGGCAACGATGCCACCGATGAAGACACACTCCGTGTCGATGCTTTTAGGGAAGGAGAAGTGCCCGGCATCCACTCCGTGATTTATGAATCGGATGCCGACTCCCTCCGTATCACACACGATGCGAAAAACCGGAAAGGGTTCGCTCTCGGTGCCGTACTCTCAGCGGAATTCACCAAAGGGAAGAAAGGGTTCCTTACAATGGAAGACCTGTTGGATTTCACCCGTTGAAACATCAGTCGTAACCAAGCGGGAATGTATTCGAAAGTAATTAAAAAAACAAAATGAGCAACAAACCATCTCAAAATCAACAGACTAAAAATGCCGTAACGTCTCATTCCAGTTTGGGCGCGAGACTTTCAAACGCCTCACGCCGGCAATGGGTGTGGTTTGCCGTATGGCTAGTGGCCACAATACTCTTCTCTGTGTGGGCCGGTTCCCTATGGATATTGCTTTTTATCCTGCTCTTCTTTGATATTTATGTCACTAAATTCGTTCCATGGTCTTTCTGGAAAAAGTCAAAGAACAGCACCTTCAGAAAAACCATGGAATGGGTGGATGCCATTGTGTTTGCGTTGATAGCCGTCTATTTCATCAATACCTTCTTCTTTCAGAATTACCAGATACCCACCTCATCACTTGAGAAATCATTGCTGGTAGGTGATTTTCTGGCCGTGAGCAAACTGAGCTATGGTCCCCGCGCCCCGATCACACCATTGTCGTTCCCACTGGCCCAGCACACCATGCCGGTAGTCGGCGGAAAATCATATATCGAGAAACCGCAGTGGAAATACAGGCGTTTAAAAGGGTTCGGTGAAGTGAAAAGGAACGATATCGTAGTATTTAACTTCCCTACCGGCGATACTGTCGCCCTTCATCAACAGGCTACCGATTTTTACCTCCTTTCCAGATACAATCCCAACGGTAGTGCCGGCATACGGTCGGACAAGCGTACTTACGGGGAGATTGTCTATCGACCGGTCGACCGGCGCGAAAACTACGTAAAACGGTGTATAGGACTTCCCGGGGAAACCATCGAGATGAAAAACGATTCTGTTTTCATCGACGGTATTCTTTCGCCTAACCCTCGCCTGGCCCAACACAATTATATGATACATACTGACGGGACCATCATTGCGGCCGACCTGTTCAAGGATTTAGGCATTAACCAAGCAGATTACCTCGGACTGAACAACTATGGACAGATGGGTCCCCGGTCGGAAGACCTCGCCGGGGTCGATAGTCTTCGTCTATCTCTATTTGGCCTGCATCCGCGCAATGGCAATAACGGAAGAGTCTATTCCAGCATTCCTCTCACCTCCGCGATGATAGAGCAGTTGAAATCCAAACCTTTTGTTTGGGATATAATCAAAGAGAAGGAACGACCGGGACAGGCTTACTATTATCCACTCAACTATGAGACAGGATGGACCCGTGACACTTTCGGCCCGTTGTGGATTCCCAAGAAAGGTGCGACCATCCATTTCGATACCGACACTGATTTCAAGGTAGCCGCATACGAGCGGTGCATCAAGAATTATGAGGGGAACGACTTTGCCTATCGCGACGGCAAAGTATATATCAACGGGCAGGCCGTCGACTCCTATACTTTCAAGTTCGATTATTATTTTATGATGGGAGACAACCGCCATAACTCCGCCGATTCCCGCGTATGGGGATTCGTGCCTGAAGACCATATCGTAGGTCAACCCATCCTTATCTGGCTGTCACTGGAAAAAGACAACAACTGGTTCAGCGGTAAGATAAGATGGAAAAGGTTGTTCCGCAGTGCCAAGGTACCGGCATGAAAGTACTCCTGTCATCTTTTTACCTGGCGCCGGTGGAGTATTACGCGGCACTTTTTCATGCCGAAAATGTGATTATTGAGATTCAGGACAACTACCGGAAGCAGTCGTATCGCAACCGTTGCATCATTGGCGGGGCAAACGGCCCCCTCTCCCTGAGTATACCGGTGGAGAAGCTTGAAAAGGGAAAAAACCGGATGAAGGATATACGTATCGCTGAACACGGCCAGTGGCGGCATCTGCATTGGAACGCCATTGTTTCGGCATACAACTCCACCCCTTTTTTTCAATATTTCGAAGAGGATTTCAGGCCTTTCTATGAGAATAAATTCCGGTTCCTGCACGATTTCAACGAAGAATTACGCCGGCTTATCGGTGGTTTCATCGGCATTGAAACACCGTATAGCTACACTTTGGAATATGTGAAAGAACCTCCTCCAGATATGTTGGATCTGCGCGAAACCATAGATCCCAAAAAGGGCTCCTCTTCTGAAAGGCCTCAATATCACCAGGTTTTTGCCCAAAGACAGGGATTTACTCCCAATTTGAGTATTATCGATCTGCTTTTCAACCTGGGCAACGAAGCAAGACTTTACCTGATCAAATATCCACATCCCAAAGTCCGGGAACACAATATTTAACACCACTCCTACCCATTGAAAAAGAAATCAATAAATTACAGCCTTAAAATTAACATTAATAATTTGTACATAATATTTTTTTACTATCTTTACAGCGTTGAATGGGGTAAGAAATGTCAATTATAAATCCACATTTTCGTTAAGCAAGAGCAGAACAAATTTATTTGTTTTGCCGAGCACAGAAAATGTCTAATGTAATTGAACAATTATTTAAATCAACGAGAAAACACCTAAAAAATCGATTTAATGTGCGCATACATTAAAAATAGATCCGGATTAAATTTACATTTAGCAACACATTTGTTGTGCGCTAAAGTGTATACCTATTTGGGGGGGGGGGGGGGGGGGGGGGGGGGGGGGGGGGGGGGGGGGGGGGGGGGGGGGGGGGGGGGGGGGGGGGGGGGGGGGGGGGGGGGGGG
>NZ_RDSD01000032.1 GCF_003712195.1 Proteiniphilum sp. X52
CCCGGACTGATCCGGAATGCGGACAAACGAAAAATAACCACGAAAAGACTCTCTCCCGAACCCCCGGATTCACGATTTATTCCTTTTTCCTGTATTTTATTGAACGGGTACCAATTTGATCTCGGCCTTTCATCCCATGGCGGGGAACCCGAAAGACCCCTCCCACTGATAAACAGACCTCGACCACTTGTATACTCTGCTTTGTCTTCTTAAAAACGTATATGTAAATTTACTAAAGATCGCTTTTTCTTGTCTCGCACCTCAGTACTTATTTCCTGAAAGCGGGTGCAAAGATAGAAACTTATTTTTAATCTCCAAAACTTTTGAGAAAGTTTTTTCAATATTTTTTCGCATCCGAAACAAAGGAACTGATTTTCAATCGTTACACTTACTTTATTTCAATCTGCTTGTTTCATTATCTCTATAATGATCCCGCTTTTTGAGCGAAAGGGTTACAAAGATAGTAATTCTCAAGAATAACTTCCAAATATTTCCTCACTTATTTTGAATATTTTTTCAGCTGACACTTCTCAGGGAATGAAGGCTAAAAAACAAACCACTAAAGAACAATGTTTTATGGATTTCCATTTTCTGGCGTCACTCGGCAAGCACAAGTAAACTTGACTCAGCACTCGTTTCAAAGGAAATTCTATCCTCTTATTTCTCAATCACCACTCCTTCCCGGCAAATCGTTAAATCCTCAAATCATACAACCTTTCCACTTTTTTACTTCTTAATCCATGAGTCTTATTGGCACATTATTAATATGCCAGAATATGTGAGCTTGCGGTAATTTGAGGTATCACTGCAAAATTCAGTTCATTGCCATCCCGCAATACTATTATATTAATGGAGACAGGTGTGCTCCAGTCTATATACTGGTTAAAATTGAACAGATAGGAAAACGCCGACTTGTACCGCCGGTTATTGGCGATGGCTGTAGATACTGCATTGTATTGCGCCACATCCCAGAACATACAATCTTTAAAGCCATTGGAGTCGGTGTAACGAGTGTTTTTATCCCTGAGGTTCATGGTCTCCGCGATAAAACGGCGATATCCCTCCGTAAGCGTTTGAGTGGTATGGTCAAAATTCTGCCCCTGTATATTAATCACCACATCCCCCGGTAAAATACCCGCTCTTGCGGCCGGAGAGCCGGGATCCACCGACACCACTGTCTTCAGATCATTCATATTATACCCGATACCGGTATAATTGTATTTCAAATAGTTCACATGATAAGTACCAAACGACTTATTCCCCGAGTTCGGGAATTTCTTCAATAGCAACGGAAGGTTCATTTCGAGGTAATCCACCAGATCGTAATGACTACCCAGGCGCTCCTGGACTTCACTCTCCCAGATCAGCATCATATCTCCCGCCTCAATAAATTTTCTGTCAAAGAAGCGATATCCGAACTCAAGATGATAAGCGATATCGTCCACTCGAACCGCTTCGGAAGGGTTATACAGAGGGAGTTTCACCATTCTGTTGCTTCTTGTGTCGAAACGCCACACAGGCTGATAACTTCCATAAGTGGGCGATCCGGCCTTATACATCGGATTGCTCTCATAATTATAATAGGTCTGGATAATAAAATCGGGATCGCCCGGATCATATTGTAATCCCATTTCAGCCAGAGCACGAATAAAGATAGCATTGATCCGGTCGTCAAGCTGCCGCGTACTCTCATCGGAAGGAGAAAAGGCATATGTACGGTAGTTATGAAAGAGTGCATTTTCGTTGACAGTCGTTTTTACCGGTATTAAAAAACGTCTGTTCTGTACATCCTCAAGGCTGTAAAAAGAAAACACCGGTGCCAACTGAGCTTCACTGATGGCATTGGCATGACGACAATCCTTTTCGATGGTGACCTCCTTAAAAGCATGCTTGAAATTACGAATGGCAAGGGTCATTGTACGCGCATCCTGATTGAACCACGACATAATAGTCTGATATGACTTAAGATAAGTCCCATTCCGATTCACGGAAAGAATGATATCATTCAGTGTGAGTCCTGCTTTTTCGGCCGGAGAACCGGGAGTAATATCCACAATAACCGGCTCTTTGTATCCCCAACTTCTGTCATCACTTATCTCAAAGGTAAAACCGAGGCTACAGGTAATATCTGAATTTTGCGCAAACAACCGTCCTGTAAAAATAGAAATGATCAATAAAATAACCGAAAAAATTCGTTTCATTATGAAATTACTGATTTGTTAAACTTAAGTCGCAAAGATATGCATTTTTCTCTATTTTATTTTGTGTGCGCTTTTTTACTGTCAAAAATGGAGAGAAATATTTACAAATTCCTATCTTTGCCCTATTGGAATCATAACTTAACAAAAGGAACGATGATTGTTGACAACCTTGCGAATGCAGCTAACTATTATAATTTGCATCCGCTTTTTGAAAAAGCTTTCGAATTTATCGGAAAATTGGATATCGATAATGTGGAGGCAGGCACCACTGAGATCGAGGGGAATCTGTTGAAGGCCACCATCGCTGAGGCAAAGCTGAAACCGGCCGCAGCAGCAAAACTCGAGACACATAAAAGGTTTATCGATATACAGATGCCGGTTACGAAAGCCGAAACATTCGGTTGGAAGTCCCTCTCATCGTTGTCACAGCCGAAAGAGGGTTACGATGTGAATAATGACATTGAATTTTTCGATGACGATCCGTCGACATTTGTCACTCTTGTGCCTGGTGAATTTATTATCTTCTCGCCCGAGGATGGACATGCTCCCCTGATTGGTGAAGGAGAGATCAAAAAAATTATCATAAAGGTGGCGGTAATTTAGCTGTTCCCTTTTAATCTGATACGAAATATGCTGAACATTATCAAGAACGATCCCTGGCTCAATCCCTATGCCGAAGCAATTGAAGGGCGCCATAATTTTTATTTGAAACGGCTATCCGACCTCACACAGGCAGGAGGGATCACCCTTTCTGATTTCGCGAGCGGTTATCTCTATTTCGGATTACACCCAACCGGGGATGGATGGGTATTTCGCGAATGGGCTCCAAACGCCACCGAAATTTTCTTGGTGGGCACTTTCAATGATTGGCAGCGGCAGGAATCATTCCGTTTGAAACGAATGGACAATGGAGTCTGGGAGGTAAAGATACCGCCGGGACGCATTCATCACGAAGACCTTTACAAATTGCATGTAAGTTGGGAAGGTGGTTCGGGAGAACGGATTCCCGCGTGGAGCAGACGTGTGGTGCAGGATCCACAAACACTGATCTTCAGTGCACAGGTGTGGGAACCTGAAAGCCGATATAACTTCAAGCACACCGGTTTCAAACCGGACTGTTCACCCCTGCTTATTTATGAAACCCATATAGGTATGTCCACGGCCGAAGAAAAAGTGGGAACCTATAACGAATTCAGGGAAAACATACTACCACGGGTAAAGGAGAACGGATACAACGCCATTCAGATCATGGCTATCCAGGAACATCCTTATTATGGTTCATTCGGATACCACGTATCCAGTTTTTTCGCACCTTCTTCCCGCAACGGCACACCCGATGAACTGCGTCAACTCATCGATACTGCCCACGAAATGGGGATTGCCGTGATCATGGATATCGTCCATTCGCACGCTGTAAAGAACGAAATGGAAGGGATCGCCCGGATGGATGGAAGCTACGACCTTTATTTCCCCGGTGACCCCAATAGAAGGGCACATAGGGCCTGGGATTCGCTCTGTTTTGATTATGGAAAAGATGAAGTGTTGCATTTTCTGCTTTCCAACTGTAAATATTGGCTGGAAGAGTTCCGCTTCGATGGTTTCCGCTTCGATGGCGTTACATCGATGTTGTATTACAGCCATGGTCTGGAGGAAAGCTTCAGTTCCTATGGAGACTACTATAACGGGCATCAGGATCCGAACGCTATCTGCTATCTCACCCTGGCCAACCAGCTTATTCACGAGGTAAATCCTCACGCCGTCACCATTGCTGAGGAAGTAAGCGGCATGCCCGGCCTGGCATTGGACATAGAGTCGGGCGGATATGGGTTCGACTACCGTATGGCCATGAATATTCCCGACTTCTGGATCAAGACGATCAAGGAGAAGAGAGACGAAGAGTGGCATCCCAGCGCCATCTGGTGGGAAACAACCAACCGGCGTGCCGATGAAAAGACTATCTCCTACGCGGAAAGTCACGATCAGGCGCTGGTTGGCGATAAAACCATTATCTTCAGACTGATCGATGCCGACATGTACTGGTTCATGTCGAAGTTGATGAGCAGTTCCTATGCGGTAGACCGCGGCATCGCACTGCATAAGATGATCCGCCTGGTAACGGCAACGACCATGAATGGCGGTTATCTCAATTTTATGGGAAATGAGTTCGGACACCCCGAATGGATCGATTTTCCACGGGAAGGCAATCAATGGTCTCACAAGTATGCCCGCCGCCAATGGCATCTGGCGGACGACCATAACCTGAAATACCATTACCTGGGTGATTTCGACAAGGCGATGATAAGGCTTATCAGGTCCGTCCCCGATTTCCAGGCATTGCCCTTGGTGAAGATATGGGATAAAGACGATGATAATATACTGGCATATATGCGGAAAGAGCTGCTATTTGTCTATAATTTCAATCCACAGAAATCATATAGCGATTATGGCATCCTGGTTCCGGCCGGGGAATATGAGATTGTGCTCGATAGCGACAACCGACAGTTTGGAGGTTTCGGACTCAATGACGATACTATTCATCATTTTACCATGTACGATCCGCTCCACGCGAAAGATAACAAAGGGTGGCTGCGTCTTTATCTGCCTGCCCGGACCGCCATGGTGATGAGACGGTTGTAAATCGACGTGGTCAAATTCTGAATTCTTGAATTTTCACTCTGAATAAAAAATCATATACAAAACCCACCATCAACATGTCAAGTAATAATCACAATACAATAAAGGATTCTTCAACCAATAAGGGTAGGCTTTATCCGTTGAAGTTCGAACCGATCCTGAAACCGGTTATCTGGGGGGGATCGGATATCTGTCGCTTCAAAAAGATCGAGCCTGTTCAGGAAGGTATTGGCGAGAGCTGGGAGATCTCAGGGGTACGCGGCAATATCTCCCGTATTTCCAACGGCTATTTAGCCGGCACATCGCTGGATGAATTGCTCGAGCGTTGCGGGGAAGAACTGGTCGGGAAAAAAGTGTGTCAAAAATTTGGAGATACATTTCCCCTGCTCATAAAATTTATAGATGCCCGTGACGACCTCTCCATTCAGGTCCATCCCGATGATGCGCTGGGAAAGAAGCGTCATAACTCTTTCGGTAAAACCGAGATGTGGTATGTCATCAACGCCGCGCCGGGAGCATATCTCTACTCCGGATTCAAAGAGAGCATTACCCCCGAAGAATATCCGGAGACGGTGAAGAACAATACTTTCACCGATAAACTCATGAAGCATGATGTAAAGGCCGGTGATGTCTTCTATCTTCCTGCCGGACGCGTGCACGCTATCGGCGCAGGATGCTTTATCGCAGAGATACAACAGACCTCTGACATCACCTACCGCATTTACGACTATAACCGTAAAGATGCTGCCGGAAATAGCCGGGAACTCCATACGGAGCTGGCAAAAGACGCGATCGACTTCAAGGTATACGACTCATATAAAACAGAATACCGAAAGAACACAAATCATCCTGTGAAATTAGTCACATCACCCTATTTTACTACCCACCTGCTGGAAATGGATAGCCAGATGGCACGGAACTATACCGCGCTCGATTCATTCGTAATTTACATCTGCATGGCTGGCCAATGTACCGTGAAAGACGATAAAGGCAACAGCGAAACTCTTCGTCAGGGTGAGTCGATGCTTATTCCCGCGGATACCCGATTGGTGACGATTATACCCGATGAGTCGTCCAAACTCCTGGAGACCTATGTAGGGGAATAGAAGTGGGAAGGTGCAAAGGAAGAGATGGCGATTTGGTGTGGAATGTAGAACTGATAAACGGGAGAGGGGACATGAGAGGTATATTATTAATGAACGTGGGGACTCCGGCGACTACAGAGCCTGGTGAGGTAAAGGAATTTATCGCCGCCATGCTTTCGGATCCGCTTCTGACGGGAAAACCGGAATGGTGGTCAAAACTCCTCGCGAAAAACATAATCGCGCCAGGCAGCGGATCGCGGGTCTCAGAGAAATACAAATTGATCTGGCCCAACGAAGGGACTACGCCACCCCCTCTGATTTACCATATGCGAAAATTGGCGGAAACACTGGAAGAGCGAAAAGGTGTTCCTGTGGAGATCGCCATGCGGTACGGGAAACCCGATGTTGCCTCCGCTTTCCGGGAATTGGAACGACGATGCCCGCTGCTTCATGAAGTAATCGTCTTCCCGTTGTATCCCCATTATGCGCAATCTACCACGCAGACATCAAAGGATATGATAGGGAATATCTTCTACAAACACCCCCACTCTTTCAGGTTGAAGTTTGCCGAACCCTATTACAATCATCCCGCTTTTATCCAGGCACTCACATCTCACGCGAAACCTTATCTGGAAGATATCGATAAAGTGATATTCACCTATCACAGCCTCCCTCTGGCACAAGTGGAAGCCGGATGGAAAAAAGGAAAGGAATACGACTATGTCTATCAACTGAAAGAGACCAACAGGCTGTTTTGTGAGAAGCTGGATATCGATCCGCATGATACATTCCTTTTCTACTCTTCGCAGAGAGGTAAAAACTGGTTGAATCCTTTTCTCGACACCGATATCGGTGATCTTCCCAAATTAGGATGGAAAAAAGTGGCCGTAATTGCCCCGGGCTTTCCGGTCGATAATCTGGAAACGCTCTACGATATCGATATCGAAGCACGTAGGCTATTCATGGAAGCGGGGGGAGAAAAGTTCACCGTTGTTCCGGCCCTCAATGGTAATGATGTTTGGGTAGAAGCTATCTGGAAAATTTTAGAGAGAACCTGATATTTGAAAAATTATGCAGCATGAAGACGTTTCTCCTCACCATATTTACTTTCTTTACATTACTGATCCATGTTGAAATATCAGCTCAGCATACTGATATCAGTAGCGAGCTTGTTTTACTGAATGTAGAGACCGGCAAAGAGAAAGTCATCCTGCATGAACAGCGGCACTTTGAAGCGCCCAACTGGTCAAGGGACGGAAAATATCTGATTATTAATGCCAGGGGAAAGCTGGAGAAAGTATCAGTGAAAGGCGAGCATATGGGGATAATTAACACCGGTTTTGCCGATAACTGTAATAATGATCACGGATTATCGTTTGATGGAAAATGGCTTATCATCAGTCACAATGATTCACGTGTATCCTCTTCGGGAGGCAATTCCCGTATCTTCATCCTTCCGGCTAACGGTGGCGTACCCCGTCTTATCACCAGCAATTATCCCAGTTACTGGCACGGGGTGAGCCCCGACAATCAATGGGTGACCTATTGCGCCATGCGTAACGATGAATGGGATGTATATAAGACACACGTTATTACCGGTGAAGAGATCAGGCTGACAGATGCTGAAGGACTGGATGACGGTCCCGAATATAGTTACGACGGAGAATGGATCTATTTTAACAGCCACAGGACAGGACGTATGCATATTTACCGGATGAGGCCGGATGGAAGTGAGCAGACACAACTCACGTTCGACGACTATGACAACTGGTTTCCCCACCCTGGGCCAGATAACAAAAGTATTGTTTACATCGCTTATATAGAAGATCAGAAAGGAGCACACCCTTTCGGAAAAGATGTAAAACTCAGGTTACTGGACGGAGGGACTGGTGAAAGCCGTGATCTGACATCTGTTTTTTATGGCGGACAGGGTACTATCAATGTGCATAGCTGGTCACCCGACGGTAAACAGATTGCCTTTGTAAGATATAAAAGCGAGACAGAGTAACCAGTTCTATCCCTGAAAAACAATATAATCCCTGAAGAAGAGAGCAATCGCACAAAAATACCATGATTATGCTATTTCACGCCCATAGGATAGTTCCTATTTTTGTCAAAAATTTTAATGTATATAATGTATGGGAAAAATAGCAGAAAAGTTAACAGACTTAGTGGGTAACACCCCATTGGTGAAACTCAACCAGTTCAAGGAATCGGAAGGAGCCAAAGCCCATCTCATCGCCAAATTGGAAAGCTTCAATCCTCTGGGAAGCGTGAAAGACCGGATTGCTTTGTCGATGGTGGAAGATGCGGAAAAAAAAGGGTTATTGAAAGCCGGTTCGGTAATCATTGAACCGACCAGCGGCAACACAGGTATCGGATTGGCATTTGTTGCTTCTATCAAAAAATACCGCCTGATCCTCACCATGCCTGAGACCATGAGTATCGAAAGAAGAAACCTGCTGAAAGCGTTGGGTGCCGAATTGGTGCTGACACCCGGTACCGAAGGGATGAAGGGAGCCATTGCAAAAGCATCGCAGTTACAGGCTGAGTTGCCCAATGCCATCATCCTGCAACAATTCGAAAATCCGGCCAATCCTTCCATCCATTATCACACTACCGGTAAAGAGATATGGCGGGATACAGATGGAAAAGTAGATATCCTGGTGAGCGGGGTGGGCACCGGCGGAACGGTGAGCGGCGCAGGAAAACGGCTCAAAGAACTGAATCCCAATATCAAAGTGGTGGCTGTGGAACCGGCTGACTCGCCCGTCCTCTCCGGCGGCGCGCCTGGGCCTCACAAAATTCAGGGAATCGGGGCCGGTTTTGTTCCGGGCACCTATAACGCTTCCGTAATCGATCAGATAATTCCAGTGAGCAATGACGACGCTATTCGCACCAGCCGGAAACTGGCCGCCTCAGAAGGATTATTAGTGGGTATCTCCTCAGGAGCGGCCGCCTATGCCGCGCTCCAGCTTGCCAAAAAACCCGAAAACCACGAAAAGAATATTGTGGTGGTATTGCCCGATACGGGTGAACGTTATCTCTCGACCCTACTTTACGCGTTCGACGAATATCCGTTATAGAGAGATTCCAGATGGAGTGTCAAAAGGGGATCCCGGCAGAAGGTAGAAAATCAAAAATCCGGAAAACGGAACCTGTCGAAGGGAGATTTCAGGGTCTTCCTATATCTGTAGAGCTGATATGCCCAATAAAGGACAAAGCCGGCGATAACATTACGTTTCAAAGACATGGCAATTATCTTTTTAGAATCCAGGCATCGTCATGCCCGGGAAATTTCTTATGGACTTCCTTTAAATAGACTTTTGCGGCAGCTTCATCGGTAAATGATGCCGCATACACATCGATACGGTCGGTTCGCTCCAGCCAGCCTGTCTGATGAAAGCCCTCATCAAGCAACAATTGTGTGGTTTTTTGAGCCGACTCGACTCCTCTATATACCCCCATGATGATGTAATATCTGGGCAAATCGCCGGGAACGGTTTGTACAACAGCATCCACAGCAGGAACCTCCATCGCGTTTGAGGTAGTTAAATATTCTTCTGCTTTTTCCGTTTCATTTACCAACCATTCATCCGTCATGGCGATACGGTTCACCGGTTGAGATGTTTTGGACTGTAACCACCCGGTTTGAGAAAGCATCCGGGCAGATTGCCGGACCATGGTGGT
Organism: Proteiniphilum sp. X52; assembly: GCF_003712195.1. Taxonomy (GTDB): domain Bacteria; phylum Bacteroidota; class Bacteroidia; order Bacteroidales; family Dysgonomonadaceae; genus Proteiniphilum. Next base: position 9,611 of record NZ_RDSD01000032.1, read on the forward strand.
ATCGCTTACGGGAAGGATGAACATCAACAGGGCTACGGCAGCCACGCTGGTTGCCGTCATGGCAGCCTTACGGGTCCATTTCCGCCTGTTTTCGCTTTTCGGCACGGGTACTACGGGATGCATTTGTATCAACGGTTTCAGGGTAGCTTGGGTCAATCCGAAAAGTGAGGGCCGGACAAATGCTCCGGGAGTATACACAAAACGCCTGTCGTCATGCATATCAAACGAACCCAGCTTTCCCATATCCACCCGGTGCTGCTCACGCAACCGCCGTTTCAACATCTGCACATCCTGCTCCACTTTTTGCATGGCCGCCTCGAATGTCATGCTGTCGTTGTTCATATAGGACTGGGCCAGCAACCCATCATTATGGGTGAGGTCGCGGTTGAATACCAGTTCGCAGACAGGTGCGTGAAAAGCTGCCATCCCATCCCTTTGCGGGGGAATAGTATTTACCACAAAACCGCCAAAATCGGGAATGATCACACAATTGTGATCATGCAGTAAAAATTCAATATGGGATACTAGTTGATTCATAAGGCAAAGATAAAAAATTTTGCAATTAATTCCTCACAAAATGATTTTTTTCACTCAACTCCGTCACTTTTCGCCCCACCCAATCGATTCCCGCCCGGCAAACACAAACCCGTTTATGTTTGTGCTCGCTCACCCGCTGATTCTTCTTTAACAACCTGCTTCCAGTCGACAAAGATAAACTCGTTTACCTTTATTACCGCTCACCGACTGATTTCACCTTCTCCGGATTATGGTTCGCATAATCTTTCCAGCTCTTGTATTTTTTTTCACCCGTGGCGATATTCGCCTGATAGAAATGACACAACGCCGCGGCAAGGCCATCCGACGCATCCAATTGCGGGAGCATATTCTCATCCGAGATATGGAGCAATTTCTGTAACATATAGGCTACCTGTTCTTTGGCGGCTCGGCCATTCCCGGTAATAGCCATCTTTATCTTCAGAGGAGCGTACTCAAAAATGGGAATATCCCTTGATATGGCGGCAGCCATGGCCACTCCCTGGGCACGTCCCAACTTGAGCATACTCTGGACGTTCTTGCCGAAGAAAGGTGCTTCGATAGCCAACTCATCCGGGAGATATTCTTCGATAAGTCCTATGACCCGAGCATAAATCTTTGCCAGTTTCAAATAGTGATCGTCGTATTTGCCTAACTGCATCACCCCCATCGCTTCCAAATAAGGTTTGTTATCAAGCACACGCAGGATACCATATCCCATTACTTGCGTACCGGGGTCGATTCCCATTATAATCCGTTCTTTCCGTATCATCCACTAATGGTTTGCATCACGGTGGAAAATCCAGCCATCTTCTCTTTGAATTTCTCTAACAACGGAGCGTAAACAGCTCCGCTCTCTTCACTGTTCCACCGCTCCAGCGCTGTCAGATCGACTGCCTGGAACTCCATGGCAAAAGAATGACCCGCTCCTTCCTCTTTTCCGAATACACGCGACAAACGGGGAGATGTGAGCAAGCCACTTTTCGTAGACATGGGAATAAAATGCCGCAACATATATTCTACAAATTCTTCCCGGATCTCTTCCTCCACATGAAAAGTGGTGTTAAAAACAATCATATTATCGTGATCTTTTATTTTTCTGAATGATTTTACAAATACAAATTCTTTGCCCCAAATCGAAGCTCTCTTCCAGGTCGATCTCAACAGGTGCTCCGCGCGGGCACCGGCAAATGTCTTTCGTCATACTCTACTCCACGGCTTTCAACTGCTCTTCGTTTATTTCAATTGTTCTATTTGTTTCCATCTTGAATAGCTCCATCAAATTTACGGCTATTTTATAAGAAAAACAAATCATCCGAAAACAAAGAAATCACAAGATGAAATAGATTATTACAGAAAAATTATTATCTTTGCACCGTCAAAGGCGACAGAGAGTTTTTCTACGAAGTTCATGGGGGTTTAGCTCATCTGGCTAGAGCGCAACACTGGCAGTGTTGAGGTGACCGGTTCGAGTCCGGTAATCTCCACCTTATTAAGACCTATTCAGTTCACACATAACTGTTTAGGTTTTTTGTTTTGTCTATTCGCGCAACATTTGCGTAACATTTATTAAAAAACCGCTGTTTGAGGGAAGGCCAACCAACCTCAGAAATAAATAGGGTTTTTAACCGTAATTGCGGATAGCAAACGTATAGCTTTGTGCAATCTGGGTACCAATCAATATTAAATCATTTGAACTAATCCTGTTGAACTACTTCATATCAGCCCGCGGGCAAATAAAATTTCAGAGGATGTTATTATCTTTGCGGATATTCACAAAATCCAATGATATGGGCTCTCCTGAAATGATCAACTATTCCGGTATTATTTTTTCATGCTATGCAGATAATAATACGTCCTGCGTACATGCCATAAAAGATCACTCGCTTATATACACTTATGCCGGCAAACTTCTGGTAGAAGACAGAGGAAAAGAATTGACCATTCTCCCGGGTGAATGTGTGTTCATACGCCGGAATCACAGGGTGCGGTTGACAAAACTATATGCTGACAAGCAACCGTACAAAGGTATAACATTCTTGTTCAGACGTAATTTTCTGCGGGAATTCTACAATAACATGGGGAAAAAAGAAAAGTCCAACGATATAAAGGCGCCTGAAGAGAATGTTTTCAGAATACCTTTACGCCCCGATATGAGCAGTCTTTTCCATTCACTACTCCCCTATTTTGACTCGTCGGTACAGCCGACAAATGATATCATAAAACTGAAGGAGCAGGAGGCTGTCTATTCCCTTTTAAACACGGATAATCAATTTTCTCCTGTCCTGTTCGATTTTACCGAACCTTGGAAGATTGACATTATTGATTTCCTGAACGAAAATTACATGTACGACCTGACGCTGGAAGAGATCGCCTCCTATACCGGACGAAGCCTTGCCACCTTTAAACGTGATTTTGCAAAAGTAAGTGAACTACCCCCTCGAAAATGGCTTATAAAAAAAAGGCTGGAAGTGGCATACGACAAGATCATGAATCAGGATATGAAAGTCAGGGATGTATATGCGGAAGTCGGATTTAAAAATCTCTCTCATTTTTACAAAGCCTTTAAAAAACAATATGGTTTTTCACCCAAAACAAACACAACACCACGCCTTTAAGACGCTAAAGGGCAAATTGCACCTCCCGACAAAAAAAATTGAGCCGTGGAACAAAAATGATTTGCTGCTTTCATCATAATTTCGCATTATGTGAAAACTGAAGTGACAAATAACATCACACCTTGGCCGGCATGGATGATAAATACAAAATCATTTACCGGTCAATAAACGTTTATTTTTTATGGATAGGAGAAAATTTATCCAAAAGGGAAGTCAGATGGTGTTGGGTTCCCTCGCCGTCCCGGCATTCGTTTCCGCCTGCACGGGGACAAACAGCGCAAAAGCCGTTAACGACACAAAAGCCCTTTTAACCGGGAACGACGAACTATCGAAAGTCTATTTTACCAAAGAAATTACTCCCGAATCACTGATGAGGATTTACCAGTCGCTTGGGCGTAAGGCGGTGGGACAAAATGTGGCCGTCAAGGTCACGACCGGTGAACCGGGAGGCCATAACTTCCTGAAACCTTCCTTTATGCGTGATTTTGTTCAATCAGTGAATGGCACGATCATCGAGTGCAACACTGCGTATGGCGGGGGGCGCGCCTCAACGGAAGACCACCTGAAAGCCGCTCGTGACCATGGCTTCATGGACATTGCCCGTGTGGATATCATGGATGCCGACGGCGAGGTGGAATTACCTGTCAGGAACGGAACCTGGCTCAAGCACGATATCGTAGGGAAGAACTACCTGAATTACGACTTCACGGTGATCCTCTCACACTTTAAAGGACATGCCATGGCAGGTTTCGGTGGAGCGATTAAAAATATGTCCATCGGTATCGCCTCGTCGCACGGCAAGGCATGGATACATTCTGCGGGAAAAACCACAGACCAAACCGAAGTATGGAATGATCTTCCCCCGCAAGATGATTTTCTGGAGGCGATGGCAGAAGCCGCAAGCGCCATTGCCGATCATGCGGGAGATAAGATTATTTATATCAGCGTGATGAATAATCTTTCTGTAGATTGCGACTGCGACTCAAGTCCGGCGGATCCGGAAATGGGTGACGTGGGCATCCTTGCCTCGCTCGATCCGGTAGCGCTCGACAAGGCTTGCGTGGATTTGGTGTATGCCTCTCCCGATCATGGCAAAATCCATTTGATCGAACGCATGGAATCACGCAACGGAATACATACACTGGACCATGCTGAAAAAATGGGTATGGGAAGCCAGAAATACAAGCTGGTGGATATTGGATAATTGGAGTAGGTTATAGAATGGAACATTCAAAAACATCTCATTATTCAATACTTTATATTTTTGAACAGCACCCTGTTTTCACGCGCTTCGTTGAGCCGTGTTAATATTTTCTCCCGGCTATAATCAGAGAAATCATCATCCCCGCTACCGGTAATCAAATTGAGCAGGTCTCTTAACTCCTGGTCCGAGAATTGTTCCATGATCTCGTCGAACGGTTCTTTGGAGCCAATTTCAAAGCGGATAAAGGCGAGCCTCGATTTCGCTGTCGGGAAATCGGGTGCTATTTCCAGTAATTCCTGAAGATACCCGGCAGCTTGTTCATATTTCTCCTGCGCCACACTGATGTTCGCCAATCTGTCCAACACATCTTCATTGCCCTCTGAGGCAAGGGCAGCTTTCATATACGCTGTTTCGGCCGCGGCAAAATCTCCATCATGAAAAGCCAGTTCTCCTTCCAGCATAAAATAATCAATGGATTCTCTTTCAGCTTCCGGGATTTGGGCGAAAATCTCTTTCGCGCGTTCATAATCATCCTTATTGAGGTAAACAAAAGCCCGTTTGGCCATAATACCTTCACTTCCCAACGCCGCTTCCCTCTTGTCAATAAGATCCATCATCTTGTCATACTGCTCCATAGCGCTGTAGGCTTCCAGCAGAGAATCATATATGGATTCGTCATCGGGCGATTTGCCGAGACACTCCTCAAAAAGGGCGATAGCCGCCTCAAGATTATCATTCAGGTAAAAAGACAATGCTTTCATTTTCAGCACGTTCACATCATCCTCATGGATGGTAAGCGCAAAATCAAAAGCATCCACAGCCTTGTCATGCTGCTCATTCATGGAATAGAGCTTGCCTATATTCACCCATCCGTCATACGAATAGGGATCAATATCGAGCAGGCGGTTGTTATATTCTATGGCCTTCTCCAAGTTTCCCTTCATCTCGTAAGCGTAGGCAAGATCGACAATGGCATCACTGTTGGAGTCATTGATCTTCATGCTCTCTTCGAGAAACGAAATGGCGCGGTCGAACCGATCCACATCATTGAACATATATCCCAGTTCAGTAATGAAAAAATAGAGATCGTCGATGGGGAGTTCCTGTTTCAGCGTGCTATTAATAAGTTGGTTGGCATCACCCTGTTTTCCGAGATGCAACAGCGCCTCAATCTTCAAAAGTGCCAGATCGACCTCGCCATTGTCCGAGATCCACTCCATATAATCGAGTGCATCCTGGTACATCTCCGAATAGACAAGGAGCTTTGCCTTCATCAGCATCAATTCGGGGCTGCCGGGATGCATCCTCAGCCCTTCATTAATGAGCTCTTCCGCCTCCTCGTCATCGCCTTCCGCGTTGTAGTACTCAGCAAGCGTGACGAACTCGTCGGCATCGAAATATATCTTCCTGCCCAGTGCGCGCATGTGTTCGTACTTCTCAATCAATGAATGTATGTCCAGTTCGCTATCTTCCATTTAAATCTCCTGCAGCCGTAGAATGTAGCCGCCTAATAAAACCGGTGATTACTTTTTCCAAGAATCCTTAAGAGCAACCGTACGGTTGAATACCAAGGCATTTTCCGTAGAGTCTGCATCCACGTTGAAATAACCGATCCGTTGAAACTGGAAGCTGTCCGGCGATTTTGCCTCTTTCAGGTATTCCTCCACCTTGCACCCTTTTTTGACGATGAGTGAATCGGGATTTAACAATTCCCTGAAATCTTTCTCTTTTTCACCTGCCGGATCCTCCACCATAAAAAGACGGTCATATAGTCTTACTTCCGCATCCAGACTGTGAGGCACAGATACCCAGTGAATGGTTCCTTTTACTTTCCGGTTCGAATCGGGCATACCGCTTTTCGTCATCGGATCATATTCAGCATACACCTCCGTCACGTTCCCGTCTTCATCCTTTGCGCAACCGGTACATTTCACGATATAGCCATTTTTCAGGCGCACCTCATTACCGGGTGTCAAACGGAAGTATTTCCTGGGCGCCTCTTCCATGAAATCATCGCGTTCTATCCAAAGTTCACGGCTGAATTTCACTTTTCTGCTGCCCATAGTTTCATCTTCCGGATTATTGATGGCTTCCATCTCTTCCACTCTCCCTTCGGGATAATTGGTAAGGATCAGCCTGATGGGATCAATGACACCCGACACCCGGATCGCACGGGCATTGAGATCCTCACGCACCGCGTGCTCTAATAGTGACACGTCATTGATGGCATCGTATTTGGTATAACCTATCTTATCTATGAATTTCCGGATTCCCTCCGGAGTATATCCTCTGCGGCGCATGCCGGTCAGCGTCGGCATCCGCGGATCATCCCATCCCGAAACCAGTTTTTCCTGTACCAGTTGCAGCAGTTTACGCTTGCTCATCACCGTGTAGGTGAGATTCAAGCGGTTGAATTCGGTCTGCCGCGGACGGTAATCACTGTCGGCCAGTTGATCGAGGAACCAGTCGTAGAGCGGGCGGTGCACCTCGAACTCCAGCGTGCACAGCGAATGGGTCACTCCTTCAAAATAATCGGATTGCCCATGCGCGAAATCGTACATCGGATAAGCTTTCCACTGTGTACCGGTACGATGGTGGGGAATATGGATCACCCGGTAGATAATGGGATCACGGAAATGCATGTTCGGTGAAGCCATATCTATTTTGGCTCGCAGCACCATCTTCCCTTCGGGGATCTCTCCGCTATTCATCCTTTCAAACAGTTCCAGCGACTCCCCGGTGGGTCGGTCGCGATATGGACTATGGGTTCCCGGTACGGTGGGTGTTCCCTTTTGTCGGGCAATTTCGTCGGCGGACTGTTCATCCACGTAGGCCTTGCCCTCTTTGATCAACTGCACGGCAAAATCCCATAACTGCCCGAAGTAGTCGGACGCATAATAGACGTTTTCCCAATGAAAGCCCAACCATTGTATATCTTCCATGATGGAATCCACATACTCCACATCTTCTTTCACCGGATTGGTGTCATCGAAGCGGAGATTACAAATACCGCCATACCTTTCCGCAATACCGAAATCGAGGCAGATGGCTTTGGCGTGTCCGATATGCAGGTAGCCGTTGGGTTCGGGCGGGAACCGTGTCTGTACACGTCCACCGTTTTTCCCTTCCTTCAGATCATTTTCCACGATCTGTTCTATAAAATTAAGGCTTTTCCTGTTCTCTTCCACCGTGGGTTTCTCTTTTTCCAACATACGACCGGGTTCTTTTCTCTATTAATAATATTCTCTGTACTCTTTTTTCAACGCCTCATAGGGTTTTACTCATTCAATAATGAATCCTGATAGCATACATCCATCTCGTTCCGGGGACTTATACACAGGTTTATCCACCCTTCAGGTTATAACCTGCAAATTTAGTGAAAATTTCATTATGGAAAAGGTCTTCCTCTTTATATTCTCTCTTCGGTTGATTTCGATTCCTCTCAGACCGAAACAAACGGCACATCATTAAAAGGTTCACAAAACAAGTAAGGTGGGTTCCTCACCCATAACAATCACGACACCAGGAGACCCGCATTCTTAAAAATATTCCGGGCGTTCTCCAGTCGTTCCCGCGATAATGGAGGCGTGTTTCCCAGCCGGTATTCCATTCCGAGCTGTTCATATTTGCGGGCACCCATATCATGATACGGCAGCAGTTCCACTTTTTCGACGCAGCGATAGGGGGCAAGGTAATCGGCTGTTCTTTTCAATAACTGGTCATCATCTGTCCATCCCGGCACAATCACATGGCGGATCCAGGTGGGTCTGTTTTTTTCTTCCAGATAATGGAGGCATTGCAGCGTATTGTCGATCCTCGCCCCGGTCAGTTTTTCATGCTGCCGGGCATCGATCGATTTCACATCAAGCAGCACCAGATCCACGCTATCGAACACCTTGCGCACCACTTGTGAGGCGATGGCTCCGGAAGTATCGAGCGCGGTATGAATGCCGCTTTCTTTGCACAAGGAGAAAAATTCGAGCAGGAACTCCGGCTGCAGGAGGGGCTCTCCACCGCTGACAGTCACGCCGCCTTTGGCTATGAAACTCTTATAACGAAGAACTTCCGCCAGCAGCTCTTCAGGGGAAAGGAGGTATTTTCCACTTTGCTTCGGGTCCCATGTATCGGGGTTATGGCAATAAAGGCAACGTAAAGGGCAGCCTTGCAGGAAAACCACAAAGCGGATGCCCGGCCCATCGACCGTACCGAAACTCTCCAATGAATGAATCCGTCCTAACATGTTAAAAGTATGCCACCAAGGCGTCCCTCTGACGCTGTTTTGTGACCCGTTATGGCTCTCGTATGCTAAAAGAGTGGCACTCGCTCCGCTTCGGACAGCCGCTCTTTTTATGCTCACCGCGGGCCGCGGGTACCCCGTAAAACAACTAAAGGAGTCCGCCTTAGTGACAATTATGTAAAATCTATAGTGAATGATTGATCGTCCTGGAGATCACATCCAACTGTTGCTCTTTGGTCAGCTTCACAAAATTGACCGCGTAACCCGAAACACGGATGGTCAGCTGCGGATAATTTTCGGGATGATTCATCGCATCCACCAACAGCTCCTTGTCGAACACGTTCACGTTGAGATGTTGTCCGCCATCCGAAGTGAAGTATCCATCGAGCAGGCCGACCATATTGGTTATTTGCACGTTCCGCTCCCTTCCAAGCGTTCCCGGAGAAACGGCAAAGGTATAGGATATGCCGTCGTGCGCGTGCTGGAAGGGCAGTTTCGCCACCGAAGCCAATGCGGCCACCGCTCCTTTGGTATCGCGGCCGTTCATGGGGTTCGCACCCGGCGCAAAGGGTGTTCCGGCAGCGCGGCCGTCAGGTGTTGCTCCCGTCTTCTTTCCATATACCACGTTAGAGGTGATGGTAAGGATAGATTGTGTGGGAATGGCATTCCGGTATGTTTCGTGTTGACGGAGATATCCCATGAACTTGCGGGTAATATCCACGGCGATCTGGTCTGTCCTGTCATCGTTATTTCCGAAAGGCACATAATCGCCTTGCCGTTCGAAATCCACGGCAATACCCCGTTCGTCGCGGATCACTTTCACCTTCGCATCACGGATCGCCGCGAGGGAGTCGGCCACGATGGAGAGCCCCGCGATACCCGTCGCCCGGATACGTTGCACATCGCCGTCGTGAAGCGCCATCTCAAAAGCCTCATACGCGTATTTGTCGTGCATATAATGGATGATCTTCAAGGCGTTGACATATACTTTTGCCAGCCAGCGCATCATCTGCTCGAATTTCACCATTACCTCATCGTAATCAAGGTACTCCGATGTGATAGCCTCAAACTGAGGCGCCACCTGCACACCCGATTTCTCATCGCGTCCGCCATTGATGGCATACAACAGGCACTTGGCCAGATTGGCGCGGGCGCCGAACAGCTGCATCTGTTTCCCTATCTTCATCGGCGATACGCAGCAGGCAATCCCGTAGTCATCACCATAATCGGGACGCATCAGGTCGTCATTCTCATACTGGATGGCAGAGGTATCCACCGACACTTTCGAACAGAATTTCTTCCAGTTCTCGGGAGAGTTTTGCGACCAGAGCACCGTCAGGTTGGGTTCCGGAGCCGGCCCGAGGTTATAGAGCGTATGAAGGTAACGGAACGAAGTCCTTGTCACCAAAGTACGTCCGTCCACGGTCTGTCCGCCCAGCGATTCGGTCACCCATACCGGGTCGCCCGAGAAGAGGTCGTTATAATCCGGTGTGCGCAGGAAACGCACGATACGCAGCTTGATGATAAGCTGGTCTATCAGTTCCTGTGCTTCTTCTTCAGTCAGTAAACCGGCTTTGATATCTTTTTCGATATAAATGTCAAGGAAAGTGGAAGTACGTCCGATCGACATGGCTGCCCCGTCCTGGTCTTTCACCGCCGCGAGGTAGGCAAAGTAAAGGAATTGCACGGCTTCGCGGGCGTTCTTTGCCGGCTCGGTCACATTGAACCCATATCGGTCACACATTTTCTCAAAAGCTTTCAGCGCTTTGATCTGTTCAGATATCTCTTCGCGGCGCTGTATGATATCTTCGGTAATTTCCTGGATATCGAGGCGTTTCAGAAAATCTTTCTTTTCCGCAATCAAAGTAGTTGTCCCGTAGAGGGGTACCCGGCGATAATCACCGATAATACGTCCGCGGCCGTAAGCGTCTGGTAATCCGGTAATGATAGCCGAACGGCGGGCGGCGACCATCTCCTCGGTATAAGCAGAGAAAACACCCTCGTTATGGGTTTTCCGGTATCGGGTATAAATCTCTTTGGTCATGGGATCGAGTTGATAGCCATAGGCGTTCAGCGCATTCTCCACCATGCGGATACCCCCTTTGGGGAAGATTCCCCGTTTGAGTGGCGCGTCGGTCTGCAAACCGACGATCACTTCGTTATCCTTGTCGATATATCCCGGGCCGTAGGTGTCTATCTCCTGCGGATATTTGGTTTCGGCGTCATACACGCCTCTGGCTTGCTCTTCCTTGAACATTTCCGTCAACTTGTCCCAGACTTTGCGGGTACGTTCTGTGGAAGAAACCAGGAAACTATCATCACCCTCATACGGCGCATAGTTGTTCATAATGAAATCCCTCACATTGATTTCGTTTCTCCAGACGTCGCCTTTAAAGCCTTTCCAAGATTCATGCTGATTATTCATCGTTGATCTGTTTATTTTGTAATGTTGATATATTGTATTTTTAATGATGTGTATCCGTTTTGTGCGGTTGACGAAGGAACAGGTACCAATAGACCGTTCCGACCAGTAGCATGCCACCCACAATATTGCCGAGTGTCGCGGGAAACAGGTTTTTCGAAAGGAAACCGGCCCAGGTGATGTCGGCACCGCTATATATCGCCGCCGGAATGAAAAACATGTTGGCCACAGAGTGTTCGTAGCCCATCACGACAAAGATCATGATGGGGATCCAGATAGCCATGCTTTTCCCGGTGATGTCCTTCGCGGTGTATCCCATAAACATACCCAGGCATACCAGCCAGTTAGCCGCGACACCTTTCACGAATACACGCGCGAAATCCTGATTCACTTTTACTTGGGAATAATGATGCAGGTAAGATTGCCAAGGTTCCTTATCGAATAAACCCACATTGGCCGATAATACGAAAGCGATGAGTTGCGCTCCGACGAAATTAAAAAGATAGGAAAGCAGCAGTGTTTTCACCACTTTCACCACCGATACATCCCGCTTCAATAAGGGGAGGGTCAGACCGGCACAATCGCTGGTGAACAGATCGGCTCCGGTGACTGAGACCATGATAAGTCCCACCGGGAAGAGCGCCCCTGCCACAAATTTCACCAGTCCCGGATTAGTACTGCCGGTTTCCGGCATTCCGCCGGCGACCATCACAGTCAGCAACCCTCCGAGCGCGATAAACGCCCCGCCAAGGATAGCCACAATAGCAAAATGTAGAAACGGGAGTTTCGACTTATTAATCGCTGTGATCCTGAACGCTTCGGCAGCTTCTGCCGGAGTATAATAATTCATATTGCCTTCCTAAAACATAAACCAAGACCGGTAAAGCGCTTTATCGCAAGAAAAGTATTTTCCGTATAACCCTTCACAATCTTAATCCAATCGGATGCAAAGATACGATTTAACCATTGATTGTGGAAATATTTCCACAATGAATTTCAAATAGATCACCTGCGCCATGCAAGCGACTATAAACGCAGCGAAAGCGTTCCCCTTGCGATGTCTTAATCACAGACCCTTTGGGTAATGGCAATTATCCTATTGATACTCTGGCGTAAGGCACCACGTCCGGCCCACAAAATTGGTTATCCAGATATTTATAATATCCGGAAATGGCGACCATGGCGGCATTATCGGTAGTGTACGCAAATTTCGGAATATGGATCTTCCATCCCTGACGGCGGCTATATTCTTCAAAAGCAGCCCGCAGACCCGAGTTGGCCGATACCCCTCCGGCTACGGCCACCTCTCTTATTTGCAGGTCTTTGGCTGCCCGGTGGAGTTTGTCCATCAGGATATCGATAATGGTCTTTTGTAGCGACGCGCAAAGATCTTCCTTGTTGTTTTCAATAAAACCGGCGTCTTTTTTCAACTCATCACGAAGAAAATAGAGGAACGACGTTTTCAAACCGCTAAAACTGTAATCATAACCCGCGATATGCGGTTTGCTGAATTGAAACCTGTCGGGGTTCCCCGATTTAGCCAGCCGGTCTACCACCGGGCCTCCCGGATACCCCAGCCCCATCACCTTGGCGCACTTGTCGAAGGCTTCTCCCGCGGCATCGTCGATGGTCTGCCCCACGATCTCCATATCGTCATAAGCCTTCACCAGGATGATCTGTGAATTGCCGCCGGAAACCAGCAGGCAGAGAAAGGGAAATTCGGGTTGATTGGTATCATTTGCATCCTCTTTGATAAAATGCGCGAGCACATGCGCCTGAAGATGGTTGATCTCGATCATTGGAATATCCAATGCCGATGAGAAGCCTTTGGCGAATGATGTGCCGACCAGCAATGAGCCCAACAGTCCCGGTCCCCGAGTAAAAGCCACAGCCGAGACCTCCTCTTTGGTGATGGCGGCCTGCTTCAGCGCGTCATGCACTACGGGGATGATGTTTTGCTGGTGCGCGCGTGAGGCCAGTTCCGGCACTACGCCACCATACCGTTCATGGACTGCCTGACCGGCAATCACGTTCGAGAGGATCACTCCGTCGCGGATAACGGCAGCGGAAGTATCATCACAGGAAGACTCTATACCTAATATTGTAATCATCTGGTTCAATGGTTGTACGAATTACTTTGTAAATTTAGCTGTTTTCCACGCTCAACAGGGTCAAAACCGGTTTCAACCCTCTGTCTACTTATCGGGAACATCCGGCGGTTGTATGAGGCGATTCACAGGAACCCAAGGGAATAACACTTATGTGTTGTTTGCTGTTCTCCGGAATTTTATATTTGTAAGCACGATGGCAAAGAGGATAAGGAATACCCCTACCCATTGAAGCGCCTGCACATTTTCCTGAAGGATAAAACTGGAAGAGACCACCGCGACGGGCAACTCTGCCGCGCTAAGGATAGCGCCCAGCGAAACTCCGGTACGCGGTATGCCGAACGAAAAAAACAGAGGAGGAATAACGGTTCCAAGCAATGCCAGCATCAATCCCCATTTATAAAGTCCGTCGAAAAACAGTCCGTCAAACAAAAACAAGGGTGGAAAAATCATCCAGGTGACCATACAGGAGCCGGTAATCATCAATGCTCCTTTTTTCAAAACCGGCAGATCATTCCCCACCCTGCCACTTGCTATCAGGAACAGGGCATAACAAAACGCGGCCAAGAAGCCAAATCCTATCCCCTTTATATTTAAAGTCACAGCCTCGTTAAATATACCTGCCGCGAACACCGTGCCGACAAGCACTATTGAAGCGGCAACCAGTTGCATTCCATGCGGTTTTTTTCTGAACAGCACCGCTTCCATCAAAATGCTGATCCACAGGTACTGCATCAACAGGATAATGGCAATGGATGCGGGCAACAGTTTTACGCACTGATAGTAGAAAATACCGACCAATCCTGTGAAGATCCCGGCAAAAGCCACTTTCCACCAGGCTGTCCGGCCTGGAGAACTGTTGTCACGGGCAAGCGACCGGAGGGGCTGTTCTCCGCCGGGCACTCCCCGGCCTGCGGAACCGTCCCCGGCAATCCCCAAAGGAGCGCGGCTCCCTGGTCTCCGTGCCCCGGACAAAACCTTTTGCAAGGAATAGAGCGCCCACAACATCACCATTCCCAGGAAAGCCTGGCTTCCGGTTATTTGTCCGAGGGTGTAACCTTCCCCATACGCGTTTTTTACAATCGTCGATAGAACTCCGAAGCTGCACGCCCCAAGAAAAACAAAAATACCTCCAGTGAATTTATTTCGATTCATATCTCTCTATTTCCAACCCGCGAAATCCCCAAACCCATTTCACAAATAGGAGCCGCTTCTTTGATAAAACGGATGCAAAGATAATGGAAAAGAATTTAGTAATTGTTTTTTTAGTATTCCCGCTTATAAAAAATTCATTCAATTATATTTTGTAAATTTGGGGGTAAAGTCGTATTTTTGTAGGTATTAAAAGCCATAAAGAAATGATGGCCACCGATGAATACTTGCAGAAACTTAAGCAATTTAAGTTACAGTATGCCGATGAATATGGCATAGAACGCATTGGAATTTTCGGTTCCGTAGCACGTGGTGAACAGACCGAAAACAGTGACCTTGATATTTATTACGAAGGTAAGTCTTTGGGATTAAAATCATTAGTGAGATTTCCAGCCGAACTCGAAAAAACTTTCGGTATGCCTGTTGATGTAGTGCGTAAACACAAGAACCTGCGCCCTTCTTTTCTTAAACGCATTATGAATGAAATTGTGTATGCATGAAAGGATATTGACAATTGAAACATTGGAGCAAATTGAAACCACGCTCGAAAATCTGCTCAAAAGCACGGCTTCCATTAAAGATATAGATGAATTGACAAAATCCGCCGACGGAATCTTGCGATTGAATGGAATTTGTATGAGTTTTATCATTATTGGAGAAGAAATAAAACGGATTGACAGATATACAAAAAAACAATTTTTGAGCCGCCTGGTCGGAAAAAGCAATAAAAGAAGGGCGGATATATCCGATTAATGAAGTCAGAAATAAATTAGGATTGTGAAGATTATTTGGACGAAACCTTGCCCGTCACCCATTTCCAAAAAGTGGTGTATTTCAATTCCATTTTCGCGGGAAAAGCAAAGGGAGCCGGTATTTTAATGGCCTGCCCGTCGTGGTCCACGGGATAGATTTCTGTTTCGTACCAGCCTCCCGAACGGGAGACATGCAGCGTGTCGGGAACCTCATGGAAGAGGAAACGCACCGGCATGGGGCCTTCCACCGGAGGGGCGCCCGTGATGAAGGCGATGTCGTCCCGCCAATTCATCGCACGTTGCGGTATCCGGGCCGTATAATGCACCTTGCCCGCTTCATCCTGCGCGACGGCGACCTCCATGGAAATTTTCGGCTGGTAGGGGACAAACGCCGCAATGCCCGTCAATACTAGCAGCGAGGCTACGATCATGACGGTGCCGTACCGCACCAGCGCCGGCGGCATCCGCCCGATAATGTTCCGCACCTTCTCGCTGCGCAGTTCTATTGACCTGTCTTCATCCATTCAATTAACATATTAGGCACATTAACATATTGCCATATTAGTCTCATTAATTTCCCAGTTCCAACTGGTTTTTCACCAATTCGTAATATTTTCCCCGTTTGCGCGTGAGTTCCTCGTGCGTGCCGGTTTCGGCTATTTTACCGGCATCCAACACTACAATCTGGTCGGCATTCTTCACCGTGCTCAGGCGGTGCGCCACCACGACCACCGTCTTGTCCCGGTAGAAGGCTTCGAGGTTCTCCACGATGGCGCGTTCATTGTTCGCGTCCAGCGAGTTGGTCGCCTCGTCGAGGAAGATGAACGGCGGGTTCTTGTACACCACCCGGGCGATAAGGATACGTTGCCGCTGCCCCTGGCTCACCCCCTGACCGTCCTGGCCGATCTTCGTGTTGTAGCCCAACGGCAGGCGCTCGATGTCTTCGGCTATATTGGCTATGTGGGCGGCATACCGTAATCGTTCCACATCCACCTCGTCGCCCGCCACGGCGATGTTGCGGGCGATGGTGTCGGAGAACAGGTAGCCCTCCTGCATCACCGCCCCGCACTGCGTGCGCCACCAGGTGAGGTTGACTTCCTCCAGGTTGGTTGCTCCGACGGTGATCCGGCCCTCATCGGGAGCATAATAACCCAGCAACAGTTTTACCAGTGTGGTCTTCCCGCTGCCGCTCGCGCCCACGATGGCGGTCACCTTCCCCTGCGGTATAATCAGGTCGATGTTATCCAGCACATAGTCCGGCCGTGCGCCGTCGTATTTGAAGCAGAGGTGCTCAATACGGATGGAACGCTCCATGGGCAATGCCGACACGGTACGGTGCTCGTTCTCTTCGTTGCGCTGCGTGTGGATCTCGTTCATCCGGTCGAGGCTGATGCTCACGTCCTGCCACTGGTAGATGAAGTTCATGATCTGTTCCACGGGGCTGTTCAACTGGCCGATGATGTACTGGATGGCCAGCATCATCCCCAGGGTAAGGTTTCCGCTTATGACGGCGGTGGCCGCCAGCACGGTGACCAGGATGTTCTTCAGCTCGTTGATCAGGATGCCGCCCGCTTCCTGTCCCTGGCGCAGGTTGAGCGACTGCAGGTTCACGTCGAACAGGTCGGCCTGCACGTCCTCCCACTCCCAGCGCTTGCGCTGTTCGCATCCCTGCAGCTTGATTTCCTGCATGCCGGTGATCAACTGGTAGGTCACATTCCGGTTGATGCCCTGTTGCTCGAACATCCTGTAATCCAATATGCGCCGCTTTTTCAGGAATACCATGATCCACAGGCCATAGAGGATGCTGCCGGCGAGGAACACGGCGAAGATGGGCAAGTTGTATATGAACAACACGGCGGAGAAGATCACGAAGGTGAAGGCGGAGAACAGCACGGTGATGGTCTGGTTGGTGAGGAAGTTCTCGATGCGGCGGTGGTCTTCGATACGTTGCAGCAGGTCGCCCATGAGCTTGGTGTCGAAGAACTTCATGGGCAGTTTCATCAGCTTGATGAAGAAATCGGAGATGAGGGAGACGTTGATGCGGGTGCTGATGTGCAGCAGGATCTTGCGGCGGATAAAGTCGATGGCCGTGCGGCTGAACAGCAGCATCATCTGGGCGATAAGCACCAGCCAGATAAAGCCGATGTCTTTCCCGGAGATACCGGTATCTACGATGGCTTGTGTCAAGAAAGGAAAGACCAGTTGCAATATACTTCCGATAAACAAGCCTAAAATCAATTGCGTGAAAAAGCGTTTGTATTTGAGCAGGTATTTCCAAAGGAACTTCAGGCGGTTTTGCGTTGGGGCGGCATCTCCTTCCTGTTCATAAAAGATGCCGGTGGGTTCCAGCAGCAGGGCCACCCCTTTTTCCTCGCCACCCGTGCGGGTGCTGACCCATCGGTCGCAAAATTCTTCGCGGGTGTAGGTTAATAAGCCTTTGCCCGGGTCGGCAACCGAAATCTTGTACCCTTTCTTGTTTTTCCTTATCCCGTACACCACCACGAAATGCTCCTGGTTCCAGTGGACGATGCAGGGTAAGGGAGCTTTTTCCGCCAACCTGTCGAAGGTGAGGCGCCCTCCCACGGTTTTAAATCCTATCTTTTCTGCCGCACGGCTGATACCCAGCAGTGAGACGCCGTCGCGCCCGATAAAGCAGTTTTCGCGCAAGTGCTCCAGGGTGTGGCACTTGCCGTAGTGTTCGGACACCATACTCAGGCAGGCGGGACCGCAGTCCATCGCGTCGGGTTGTTTGGTGAAAGGGAAGAACATTTTTTCTATAGTCTATTTATTTCATTGGTTGCACTTTGGCCTTTATACTTACTCCTTGACGGATTGAACTTATATATAATCTGCAAATTTATTCCTCTAAGATCTGCATCATTCCATTTATTAAAATGTAGAGAAGATGTAGTCATGTCCCACTCTTCTAATGCTGTTCCAAATAAATCCGTTACACTGAATGTAAGATCCACTTTGTCTTTCAAAATAGATTTATTTAATTTTAAATCTGTCCTAAAGGATGATTTGTGCATTTGTAAAGAATTATGTCCCTTTAGGTTCCCCCGAATATTTAGTATAAAGTTAAAATCATTAGGAAGTTGAATAATGTTTCCCCAGCGATAAAAGCAATATGGACGATTATAGTTCACATCTTCATACCTTAAATATTGCTTATTTACACCAAATTCAAAAGCTGGCCTCCATCGACCATATGTTGGCGTAAAACTGATATTTGCATCCAATCGCTCACTATTATCCAAGTTTCGCATAGTAAATAGTGCAATATCTTCTTTATCTTTAAATCGCTCTATTACAAATAATAAATTATCATTAATCTTACTATAGGATATTTCCATTTGTAGATCCTTCCATCCGAAAAGATATGTAAGACTGTTAGTGAACATTGGTTTTAAAGATGGATTCCCACCTTCGTATAAATAGGGATCATTATATGAGACATCACTTCTCAAATTGAAGTAGTTAGGACGTCTAACAGTTGTTCGGTAACTTAAATTCATTTTTATATTGTTAACTTGATAAGACAGAGACAGGTTGGGAAACCAATTATTATAGATACGACTTTGATCTTTCTTAAATTCATCATTATAATAATATTTAAAGTCTATATGCTCATACCTCATTCCTATATCCAGCAAAAGAGCGTTTAAAGTGTATTTGTACGACAAGAAACCTGCAAATAATTCTTGTTTTGCCGTGCTGGTATTGGATGGTAATTCTTCGGCAATTTCTTTATTACGCATTTCGAATTTTTGATTATTACATGTAGAAGAACTTTCAGCTCCAAATAATAAATCAGCTCCAAATAAAGATATCGACATTTGAATTTTCCCCGCATATAAAGAGTAATTTCCTTTATTCGTACTGTTGACTAATATTGACTCATGAGTTTCGCTATCTTCATAATCTGAGGATTGAGAGTTCTTATTAGATCCATTAACATAATCAAAATCAAAACGTAAGTCGGTCTCCTCTTTTAATTTCTTGTAGAAGTACGCATTTAAGTAATCTCGACGAGTTTTCCTGCTCAATACCATTTGAGAGTGAAAATTCTTATCATTCAGGTCATTAATATAATGAAAGGTATTTCCTTCCAGATCTCCTTTAATTTGTGGTCTTTGAGAAAAACTATAACGTATTCCTGTAGATAGATTAGGAGAAGAAGAATAATTCACTCCCGTTATTGCCTCCCAATAATTTTCTGAATATTTCATTACTCTTTCATTATTAGCAATATAAGTCGATCCAGAGGTTAGTACAGATTGATCTTTTTGATTTTGCCTGAAAACGGTTTTGTCATAACTTAATTTGAGGAAATAATCAATATATTTTTTTCTCAAATCAAGATCTAGGTACTCATAATGATCAAAGAGGCGTCTTTTACGAAATAAGGCATATAGAGAACCGCTCAATCCGTCATCTCTGGATTGTCGAGTAGAGATATGAATTACCGCACCAACCGATGAACTATATTCCGAACCTGGAGTTAAAATTACTTTTACTTCTTCAATATCAGAACTTTTCAGGTTTTTTAATTCATCATTATCCTGTAACACGCGGTTGTTTATGTAAATAAGAGGTTCACCTCTTCCAAAGACAATAAATTTACCATCCTCCCCGCTCACGAATGGTAATTGTGCCAAAACGTCATTGGCATTACCAAGACAACTTAAAACAGTATTCTCAATTCTGGTACTTAGACTGTTGTTTTCCATCCTGTATATAGGTCGATACGCTTTGACGATTACTTCTCCAAGCTGCGTAGTGTCACTGAATAGAGTTACTTTTCCAACATTGTTTTGGGTAATGCGCATAAATTCAGTCTTATAACCAATCGAAGAAATTTTTAAAAAGGTATTTTCTTTTATTTTTGAAATAATCTCAAATTCCCCTCGCTTATTAGTTGTTTCACCCGCAATTAAGGATGAATCTTGGATAGAGTGTAATGAAACATTTACAAATTCAATTGGTTGGTTCTCTACGTCTACAACTTTTCCTGATATTTGTGCATTTGCATACCCAAAATTACATAATAAAATAAAAAATAGTAATTTCTTCATTTGTAAGATGGGTTACATTATTTTATGACTACCTCATTTCAAAATCTTTTTCCTTTTCGAGGAATGTTTTCCACAAGATAGTATTCTGTCTAATTAAAGTAATCATCAATATCACTTTTTCTAAAAAGTTCTTTGTAATTTCACATCTGTCAGTTATTGGTTCATTAGTTAATTTTTCAGAGCTTTCGTCGTAAAACATCTGCAGAACACATCCTCCACATAAATTTTGTGCCCAACATTTATTGCACTTCTTATTATCTTTAAAATCAATGGGATAAGGTTGATATAATGATGGTGAATTGAAAATATTTTTGCCATTAATATTGCCTAGACTATGTTTATCCTTGCCATTCAGCATATGACAAGCATATATTGTTCCCTCTGCACTTACAGCAAAAATATCATTAACTATTGGACACATAGGGATTTGTACTTTTCTTGTTATTGCATGAATAAAATTTCGGAATCCTAATGGAACATCGGTGAGATTATTAACAGAAACGCTTCTCTGATCTATATTCTGAGTACAAAAATTGTTTATATAATCAGTATACATATTCTTATCAACCGTTATTTGACCTTCAATTTTAAAATTTTGATACATATGCTTTATGACATCTCTATATGAGTAATTTGCATCAATATGTGAATGAGTGTATGTAGATTCATATTGGACTAAAACTTTAGTTTCTTTCAGTATTGTCTGAATGAATTGTGCTATTCTCTCATAACTTCCTTTTCCATTTTTAAAGACTCTATTCGCATCATTAACATTTTTCGGTCCATCTATACTAACCGTTACAATTGATATATTTTCTTTGATAAACTGAAGGATTTTTGGTGTTAATAGAGTACCATTAGTTATTATACCAAACATAGGAATAAATGAAGATTTACCTTCATAATAATACTCTTTGAATTTTTTACAAATAAAATTCATAGCGTTAAGATTAAGCATAGGTTCTCCACCAAAAAAAATAATTTTATCAACTCTATCAAACTGATTTATGCAAAAATTTACAAAATTTCTTGCAGTATCAATTGTCATCAATGATCTAGATTGATTATAATTTCCACCGTTAGCATAGCAGTATTTACATTTCAAATTACAATCATTGGAAACATGTAATGTAATTCTTTCTATTGTTCTATTACGAGTATTATTTGAGGAGAGATTCTTTTTTGTTTTTGATTTACTAAAAGCTTTTTGTAAAGAATCCACTAATATATCCAATTGTCCTTCAGTACATTTGCACAAGCACATGATTTCTTTCGGACAAGTTCCTACTTTAAGAAGTTGTATAATTTTGAATTGTTTATCATTTAATGCCATAATATCATTGGTAGGATAATAATATGCAATTTTTTGTTCCTTACTTTCAATGAGATGCAGTTTATTAAAATCCATAGTGTTTTAAATAATTTTAAAAATTTATACTTTTTTCAAAATATCTTTTCCCTGAATAAGGATGAAAAGATTTTAAAAGGAAGAAGGGAAATCCCTTCTTCCTCAAATTAGGAAAAACTTTAGTAAGCTTTATCCAGCTCCTTACCTCCACAACTGCATCCAAAACCGAAGCATCCTCCTTCTTTAGGAGTTTCACTACCTCCCTTTATTTTAGAGAGATCTGAGAAATCTAGGGGTTCGATAGAGAACGAATTTACTCCCTTCTTACTCTCAAGTTGTTTTCCTTGTTTAAGTCTTTTAGGTTCCATAATCTTTAATTGTTTATTTTTTTAATTCTTTCCATTCATTTCGCTTTCGGAATGACTTCGGAATTATTATTCACTGAAATTCGATCAGATAACTATATCTTTTTCACGAAATATATCTATCGTGCATACCACAAACATCATAATTTTTGCCTGTTAGCTACTATTCTTCACTGTTCGGGCGGCTTCCGGCAAAATCAGTCATCCCCAAACCCGTGGGTGTTTGAAATTACCGTGTGTTGTGTTATCTTTGCAGTGCCTTTTCTTGTAAGTTTAGTTAAACATTCGGGTTGATTGGTCTCAATTGGGTTGTTTCGCTTTCCTGGCAAGGGAAGGCTTTTTAATGTCCGTACTTACGGTTTCTGAGGCCGCCGGGACAAATTACGCAATCCTGTTCCGACAGTTATCATAACGGTCAGACGTATTCCGGTCAAATCTCAAAATCGCCATACATGGCGCCGCACCCGTTGGTGAACGCGATAGTGTATATTCCCGACGACAGCCCCGAAAGCGGGATAAACGCCTGTTGCTGCACAGAAGTATTTACCGTCGCCTCATATACCGTTTCGCCCACCCCATTGGTGAGCGTGACCAGCAGATTGCCGACATCCTTGTGGAACAGGGCCATGATAATGTTGTCCCGCACTTCGGCCGTAACCACATCACCACCGGAACGAAGACCCGGCCCCGGATCCAGTTTCCCTTTCAAGTCGATTGATTCCGTATCAAGAATACCCTGGCTGTCGGGACAAGCAAATATCCCGCTATTCACCGTAACCGGGAAAAACATCCATCCGGCACACAGTGCACACAATACGATTTTCTTCATTTTCATGATGGTACTTATTATGAAATTTCTGCCTCAAATCTAAATAATAATTTTCTCTTGCGAAACAGGATATTGAGAGATACAAGAATTTAACTACAGCCGTCGACATAATCATCTGATAACCAAAGACAATTACCATAAGGATACAAGACGGTACAAAATTTTAACGAGTGAGGGCTGGGGCCCATCAATGACACACCATCGCGACCGATAAAGCAGTTCCGGCGCAAGTGCTCCAGCGTGTGGCGCTTGCCGTAGTGTTCGGACACCATACTCAGGCAGGCGGGACCGCAGTCCATGGAGTCGGGTTGTTTGGTGAAAGGGAAGAACATAGGCTATAATCTATTTATTTCTTCTTGATTTCCAGATCTTTTATTGAAGTTTATTTTATCTACTCCAAAATTATATGATAAAGTCATTCTTATAAATGTGTCGTCTACAACGTATTTGTGGCTCATTTTCATTTTGCCAATACTCATATGTTTTCTCTCTGAATTCGTATCAAATATATCTGATGCATAAATGTTAAGAACTAACTTATTTTTCAACATGGTTTTTTTTAATCCTACATCAAAACTCCAAAGATTCTCATACCAAGCGATATCAAAATCCCCAAGAATATAATAATTGTAACTTATAAATGGTGTGAAATTTAAAGGTAACGTAATGTCAGAGGTGTGTGTAAAGTAAATTGTTGGTTTCTTCATTAATTTCTCTTTTCCATGATCATTAATAATTAAATGAGGTTTTCGAAAACCAAGCGTCGTCGAAGTAGACCATTTTTGAAAAAAAACTTTCGTAAAACTCGAAGTAACAGAAAAATAGTGAGCTTTACTATAATTTGTAGAAATTATTTTAGTAACTAATGGATTGTTTTCATCTTGTACAAATGCAAAAAATATGGGATTTTTTCTATAAGAATAACTGAAATTTAGAAATAGTGATTTATTATATGAAAACGATAAACCGTAATTTGTAGAAATTGTTGGTTTTAGTTCTGGGTTACCTTGTGAGTATGTATATTCATCAAAATAATATATCGTGGGATTTAAAGTACTATAAGCTGGACGATTTATTCGTTTTGCATATGATAGAGATATACCGAATTTATTCTTGATATCCTTAGAATAGATGATGTTTGGAAAAAATGAAGTATGCGATCTGTCGATTATTTTTATATTATTATTCTCCCCAAATCCTTTATCATTTTCCATTCTTATCCCCGTTTGTAATATACCTGCTTTATTCAAATTAAAAGAAGCAGATACATATGCGGATAACAAATACTCTGCATAAGAAAAGTTATTATTGAAATCCTCGAATTCGATTTCTCTATTATCAAGAGAATTAAAAATACTATTACTCTTGTTTCTGACTTGGGAATATTTAGAGCCCAATCTAAAAGTGATTAATCTATGAATAGGATTTGAATAATCTATTTTTAAAGAATAAATATCAAATTTTATTTTATTAAGATTCTCATAATCATCATGAATGGTTTCATTTATAAATAAGGTATTGTCCTTATTTTTTCGTATGGTATGGTCAGCTAGAACATCAAGTGAATGCCCTACCGAATCAATATTCAAGCGATAATTTAAGTTTAAAGTATTTTGGAAATTGCGTCCATTCCCATGTGATAATGTTTTTAATGGGTTTTCTGAAAAATCTATTATATTATCAGTCCTACTGTCTTGTTTATTGTTCGAAAACCAGCCTATTAACTGAGCTCCTATTTTATGTTTCCATGAAAGATCCCATGTATTTCCTAAGATATAATTAACAGTGTTCCTCTTATTAAAGTTTTCTTTAGAATAATCCATGACTGTTTTATCTGTTTCAGCAGTAGTTTCTCTTAAAAAAGTCTCTTTTGATTTGCTGTTATTTTTATTAAAGAAAACACTTAAATAGGTGGTATTTTCCCCATGTATCGCATTTAATTCTCCACCTAATAATTCACTAAATCTGTCGCTATAACTTACTTGCGTTCTTACACTTCCACTTAGTTTATTAAGGGTATTTGTTTTAGTATATATATGAATAACAGAATGTCCCGTGGCATCATATTCGGCCGTTGGGTCTATGATAACTTCTACTTTCTTTACGTTCGAAGAGTTTAAAATTCGAAGTTCATCATTAGAACGTATTTGTCGACCATCTATGAAAATAACCGCATTATCTTTACCTGCCACAGTGATGTTATCTGAGGCATCAATAATCAGCATAGGTATTCTTTTTAGTACGTCTATACTCGTCCCCAAATCACTTAAAATCGTATTTTCTGTATTCACTATTATTTTTCCATTCTCATTTCTAAAAGTCGGGCGTTTTGCTGTAATTATTACCTCATCTAATTGTTGAGTATCAAGCACTATATTTTTCAGAAAAATATCTGTTCTTTGACTATTAAATTTTATGGGAATATTTGTTTGTTTATACCCTAAAGCTGTAATATTGACTATAATCTCAGATTCTTCAATACTGAACATTTCAAAATATCCATCATAGAATCCTCCACCTTTGATAAATGAGGAATCTGGATTTAATATGGTTATGTTGACATATTCTATAGGAATTGAATCAGAGTCAATTATATAGCCTTTTATAGTGTTTTGTGCTAGAATGGGTTCACTAGATAACACAATTTTAAACAAGAGTAGGAGTAGTGGTACTATTTTGCATTTTCCTTTTTCCATAATGATACTCTAGAAATTTGTTTAAATTATCTTTTCTTGCACTACATAGGTTGAAATTGGCTGCTTCCTTTTTATTCTTTATTCGATGTAAAGGACAACCTCCCATGCATATGGGTAATAGCAAACAGTCTTTACATTTTTCATCGTCGCACCATATTCAGGCAGGCGGGGCCGCGGTCCATCGCGTCGGGTTGTTTGGTGAAGGGGAAAGCATAATTCATTTTGCTATCTGTTCATTTCTTAAACCACTATCATTGTCTTGATTATTCATTTTTTGGTTTTCACGGATTGAGCTTTCCTTCTCGCTTGTGAATGAATAAACAAAACTTACGGTTATTAAATTTTGGAAATTGTTCCAAATTGTTTCCTCTCTAAATTTCAAAATATTACTATTTGAATAAGAAATAATCGGATTTGGATTATGAATATATTGTAAGGCAAATGTAGCTTGATTTTTAGTCCAAGACAATTCTCCAACATAATACGGCATTCTTTTCTCTATAAAATCTCCTTGCAGATTGGTGTAAGAACTTCCCCATTGTGAAAGAAGTTTGAAATTCTTATATGTGAAAGTGGCGCTTATAGAGAGCATTTTTGACCAATCATTGAATGAAGTTCCGTCGTTATTGGCAAATTGGCTATAACCCACCGAAAAATAGGGCTGAATTGTTAGCCATTCAAGAGGCGTCCACCGACTGTTTATGTCCAATGCCGTGTACGACATACTTTCCTTTACATCCCACGTGCGGATTATCTCCGTTCCTTTATCTTGCAACGTAATTAAATAGGGATTTATGAGATAAGAATTTCTGGCGGACGTACTTAAAAAGAACTTCGGCAAGCTCAGTTGATATTGCAAGCGGTTATAAAGCGTATAGTACGGTTTCAGATTTGAATTTCCAATGCTTGCGTATTTATAATTCAGATAAATGGGGGTAGTTGTGAGCGAAGAAATATCGGGCGTGTTTGACTGCAAAAGACTGTTTAATCGAATAGATGATGATTTGCTTAATGCATAACTTGCCGATATGGATGGTTTTAAAACAGTAAATTGTTTTGCGGATTCTTCGCTTGATATGGATTGAATACTATGTTCTACACCAATTTCGGCGTTGTAGTTTATTTTATTTATACTTCCCGACAAGCCTGAATAGGCGTATAGTTTTTGCTGACTTAAACTATATTTGTTTCCTGAGTTATAAGTTTGTTTCAAATTTTTATAGAAATATCGTCCACCTATTGTAAAATTTTGTTTTCTAAATTGCTTATTATAAAAGGCTTCACCAATTACGGAACCGGATGTGTTCTTTATGTCGTTTATATAGGTATAGTTTCCTTGTTCTCCGGGCAGATTACGTGAAAGTTCATTCATCGAGGTAGAATTGAAATGCGTTCCTACCACATTGGCGGTAATTTCCTGCTCATTTGGCAGTGTTTTACTGAAATATAAATCGGTGGAAATGGAATTATAATTACTTTTCAGTAATTTGGATGCTTCTCCGATAATAGGCTCATTGTCATTTTCAATTACGGTAGTTTCCTGCGTGTGGTTTTCTTTTCCCGGATTTATCCGATATGTCGTTTTCGCAGAAAATGTATAATTATTTTCTCTGTGATTGATGTAGTTTACTCTAAAAATATGATATTCCCCCTTGTAACTGCCGGGCAAACCTTTGTAGGTGTTTTTGTAATCCATGCCGTCCAATCTATACTCAAAATTCTGATTGATACGGTTGTCGTCGAGGTTTCTGTAATCAATAAAATAATTCAATGACAATTGATTGTGTTCGTTGTACCACTTGGCATTCACAGTGTTTGTTCCGTATCCTGTAGTAAACGAGTTTTTAGTATTAATCATTCCACTAAAACCCGATGCGTCGGGTGTTCTCGTAATTACGTTGATAACAGCTCCGGCATTCAAATTGGCATAACGAGCAGGAGGTTGTGTGTAATGCTCTATCCTGCGAACATCTTGTGGCTGTATAGACATCAGTTCCTGCTCCGATGCGTTGGTTCCGTTTATCAGAATGATGATTTTTTGATTATCAACGGTTTCTAATACATTAGAAAGAACGTTTAATCTAAATTGGGGCATTTGTCCAATGGCTGATAACGCTGATGCCGATTTTTCTTTAATAGATGCCGGAATGATCAGATTATCTTTAGAACCAAATGATTGTATGATTTGTGCCGATACTGTAATTTCACTCAACTGCGTACTTGAAGCATTGAGAACAATGGTTTGAAATGGTTTGGTAGCAACAATTTCAGGACTATACCCAATCATTGAGAATTTTAAAAAAGTATTTTCCACATCGTTCTCAAATATTGTAAAATTACCTAAACTATCCGTAACCGTTCCTTTTTTCAAAATAGAATCAGGTAATGAATATAATGCCACATTAACGTATTCTATAGGTATAGAATCCGAATTTTTTACAATACCTGTAATTTGTGCATTTAAAATTACAGTGTAAATAAAAAAGAAAACCAAATATCCTACCTTTTTCATATATCAAAGATAACTTCTATAATTTAGACGTAATACATTTTAGAATCTTACATTAAACTCAGATTTCCTTGTGATCGAATTTTCATATTCGTTATCTATAAAGTTTTTTAACATTTTGTTTATTGACATATCTAAGGAATCCATTTTACAATAAAATTTGGTTTTGTCTTTTTTGTCATAATTACGCGGGCACATTCCCATGCAGATTGGTAGATATTTACAAATTACACATCGCTGGTTCATATTTACATGAAAATCTTTTTCAAAATTATCACGCCAAACTATTTGTCCATTATCTTGTAAAACTCCTGGCGGATTTTTACTAAATAAGTCATCATGTGCCGTACATTTTACAATCGTCCCGTCATAATTTATAGCATTATAATGACTCTTTTCTACGTAGCATGTAATAAAATTATTTATTAAATTCAACCTTTGAACATTGTAACCCGCATCTTGAAAGCCATCCATTAATTCATATAAATTGAATTGTATATCTTTATCTGTTTTCTCTTGCCAAACTTTTCTAAATAATATCAAGATTCGCCTCCTGACATTTTCATTTACATGAGAATTTATTTGTTCAATAATATCTGCATCTAAATTATGCTTGGTGTAGTTAATTCGCAACAATATCTGTAAATCATCTTTCATGTTTAGTAGGTTATTTATGTTGCTCAATGTGGTGTCAAAAGCAGAATTTGCATCGTCTTGATACTTAACAGAATTGTGTAAATCTCGTTTGCCATCGAGCGTAATATGAAATCTACTAAAATTCAGAATATTTAAGCTGGACAATAATTCTTCTTTTATTAAGAAACCATTAGTTGTGGCAGTATTATAAAATGGGATATCTGCTTTTTCACAAGCAGTTAAAGCATATTCAGAGATGGGTACTATCACTTCTTTAAAAAACATAAAAGGCTCACCCCCAAACCATTCTATATGGAGTGATAATATTTTATCATGCTTTATTTTATAATCAATGTGGTTTTTTATTTTTTGTATCGTGGATTCCGACATCACAGAAGGAATATGATCTTGGATGCAATACCAACACTTAAAATTGCAATTTAAAGTAGGTAAAATAATAAGAAAATAATCTTTCGATTGGATACTTTCTTGTCGTTTTTTTTTAATCAACTCGAATTCGTCCATACTATTATCAATCAAAAAACCTTTAGTTTTTAGATTCTCATAAAGTTTTGGTAAAAGAATTTTCATTTCACTAATTTTATAGGGATCACAGATAACTTCCTCTAACTTTTTACCCAAGTTCCTTTCTATTCGGAAGAAAGTTTTTTTTAATCCTTGAAACCAATAAGAATAATTGTCGTCGTAGAAAATATAATTATATTTACTTTTTTTCATGTGGTTTTAAATATATAAATTAGGGCATTGTTAAGCTACTATAGTTTTTGAGAATATTTCGGAATTTAATATCCTGATAATTAACATAACAAAATCCTGAAAAATTAAAATTCTATACTAATTTAACAATGCCAAATTAAGTAACTTAAGGGAGAGAATATGAAAATCTCTCCCCCCGTTAAGTAGATTTTATTCTACTTCATTAGCACTAATATCACATGCACAGCCTACCACATTATTTGGACATTCAATCTGAATGGTATCAAGTTCAGTATTTACTCCTCCTTTAATATCCAATAATTCTAGTTGGCTCAGCTCATCTTGATTGAAAAATTTATTCTCCATTCTTACTCTAATTTTATTTTTCCTCTACTCATTTCGCTTTTCGAACTCCGCGCCGATGATTCATACAGCTTTATCTGATAGTTATATTTCTTTGT
>NZ_RDSD01000033.1 GCF_003712195.1 Proteiniphilum sp. X52
GAACCATCATGTCGTCATGGTCGAGCAGTGCGACATATTTGCCCCGGGCTATGTCCACTCCCCGGTTGAATGTCCCGGAAAAATCGTGGGGACAACGTTCATACCGGATACGCGGATATTTGTATGTCCTTACAATATCGGCTGTGTCATCACTGGAACCGTCGTCCATCAGCAACAGCTCGAAATCGCTGAAAGTTTGGGCCAACACACTGTCGATGGTTTTCCGGATAAACGCCGCCACATTATAGACAGGAACTAAAATGGAAACCTTTACTTCATTCATTCTTGTTTATAAGATTTGAGATGGACAAAATCAAAATCGGGAAATTCCATCTCTTTCCATGTATACTCAAAGCCGACATCCATAATTTTGGTGGCGGCGGGGCTGATCTCAATCAGTATTTTCCTCAACTTGGCATGTTCCTGCTCATACTCGTGTGTTGCTTCCAAAGAGGACCAGTAGAACTGCCAGAAACGCAACTGATAGCCCTTTCTGTGTTTTGAAAGCCTTATTTCTTATAATAATATCTGGAAACGTCGAATAATATAAGCGCTATTCCTGCTTTACCGTTATACAATCCGGAAGAATTTACGGAGCATGAATTTAGCAAGACTTCATACCTGTTTTTTCTCTATCGCTACGGGTTAGAAATTGTAAAATGTAAAGATAAGATTTTTTCTATCGCGGAATCTGGGTTTAATGCCGAAGCCATTATGAGTTCTGTAATGAGCGTCAATTGGTTGGAGATTTTGTTTTATTTCATGTTGTTTTTTATCGGCGGCTATATCTTTACGCCTCCATTTTTCCCATGTTTGCGTCGGCAGTAGATAGCGAAGAAGATACATCGCAATTTATGATGCCTGTATCCTTGCTTATCATGTTTGCCTTTTTCGCGGGATTTTACAGCGTGAGCAATACCGACGGACCGCTGGCATTCTGGGAGTGGCTTATTCCGTTCACGTCGCCCATTCTGATGATGGTGCGGCTGCCGTTCGGAATCCCACCGTGGGAGAAACTGCTTTCGCTGGTGTTGCTTTACGGGACATTTATCCTTATCTCCCTCTTTGCCGCCAAGATCTACCGGGTGGGATCCTGATGTACGGCAAGAAACCGTCGGTAAAAGAGATGATAAAGTGGGTGCGGTATAAGTAGCGTTTACCGAATCCTATTTTCTTTTCTCAAAAATAGAAAGGATAGGCCTGGCGATCCATACCTGCGGTTGCGGGAAATCGAGCAGGTAGGCAATGGTTCCGGCCGTATCGTAAACCATAACACTCTCGGGAATGACAAACCCCTTTTTGATGTTCTTTCCGTAAAAGACCAAGGGACTTTCCATCTCATGCATGGTTTTTCCTCCATGTCCTTTCTTCAACCCTCCATGGTCGGAAGTGACAATAACGACGGTTTCATCCATCATGCCTGCTTTCTCTATGGTCTCGATGATCGCTCCCACACAGGCATCAATCCCCTGTGCCGCCTGCAGGTATTCGGGAGAACCCCATCCGTGATTGTGCCCTGCGCGATCGGTTTCTCCAAAATAAATCATGCATAAGTTGGGCCTTTTTTCTTCTAAATATTTCAAAACCGTGCGCATAGATTCTTTGGAATGTGTTTTATGGTCGGGTACGCAATAACGAAAATCAATCGCCAACGTATCTACTAAAAAATTCATTCCCTCCCAGTCGAAAATATAGCCGATTTCCGACTTGGGATCTGCTTCCCGGTACAATCCGAAGATGTTGGGAAAACGGTTGTCGTCGTTGACCACCCGTGAAGGTAATTCCGGAACGCGGGAACCCCATTCGGTATATCCGTGTAGTTCCGGAGAGGCTCCCATGAACATGGAGGCCCAGTTGCAGGCACTTACAGAAGGCAATACGCTGCGGCGTTCGAGGGTATAAGAACCTTCACGCATCATTTTTTGCAGAGAAGGCATATCCGCACCTTCTCGGATACAATCGGAACTCAGGCCGTCATAACCAATCAGGATCACATGCTTCGGGAGATTCCTGTTTTTGGAAAAAGCATTTGCCGAAAAAGAAAACAAGGCGAAAAATGCCGTGATAAAAATCAGTGATTGTCGTTTCATACGTTTAATATTTTATTTCTTAAAGTTATAAAAAAGAATTGTTTAATCCCATTTCCAAAAGAAAAGGTGTCCAGAACGGCACCAAAAAAGGGAGTCGGGCACACGGAATTATTCCGGTTAATCCGCATGTGAGCCCCTAAACCCCCATTTTTTGTGAAATTTCTGCGGAACATTTTTTTGTTGTTCTCTGTTGTAGGCTTGAGGAAAACAAGTACGGTTGACGTCACATCAATATTCCTCTTCATCCGTGACTGATAGATCCCTTATTTTTTCTTTTATGACAAGCTCATTGCCGTTTTGATCGGTATATGCATAGTTTAATTCAAAAGATTTATTTGTTTTGTCATAGGAACTTTCCCCAAAATCCCTGATTTGTGCATTTCTCCATGCCGAAATACTCACTTGCGTACTATCGTCGGCGATGGTGAGTACCATGTAATGGGTGTCAAGGAATTCCTTTTCATCGACTAGGTCATGAATGGGCATTCTTACGGAGTTGGATGAAATTGCCTTTAAGACAGGCTGTACCGAGCGTACCGTACCGGGTAATACCGTAGAACTGCCGGAATATTCTCCCGAAAAACCGTTCATCATTTTAATTTCATAAATAATCGTATTGAGTTTGGGATTTATTTCGTATCCCTGATCGTTTGAAATGAGTTTTAATGGAAGGACATAATTGCTGTCAACTTCCAGTCCATTCATCGAGAAAGGGATTTTGAGTGTTCCGTATTGTTCTCCTTTCCGGATTACCGCTTTTTTCTTTGGAAACTGGTAATGTGATTCGGGCAGCAATACTTTTTTCGTGAAATCAGGATTGACTATTTTCCTTATTTCATTAAAGGAATCAAGGGCTTGGGTTGTCAATTCCAACGTAACGGAAACGTCTCTGCCGATCGATTCACTTCCCGAGCAATATACCGATACGGTTATGGAATCCTTTTCGTTATGATAGAAATGTTCGTTTTCATATAACAAATCGTCACTATTTACAATATATAGGATTTTTTTATACTGTTCCCCGAAGTCGGTATATGAACCATTGCAGGAAATCATGTAAAATGCCATCATTGAACAGCATAATTTCAAATATTTTTTTCCTTTCATTTTGAAAATCTTTATGGGTGATTAGTAACCTGGGAACTGATCTAAGTTTGGATTTTTGTCTATTTCATGTTTGGGAATGGGAAAGAATGTTTGTCTGTCGGTAAAAATCTTATAGATCCAATCTTTTTCCCGGACTTTTACAACGGTGTAAAACTTATCGGGTTCCGATTCTTTGGCACTTACATCGCATCCTTTTACCGTTTCATTTTCGTAATAAACAGCCTGCTTTGTACGTCTGAGATCAAAATAGCGACGATTTTCCCATGCCATCTCAATTTGACGCTCGCGTAATATTAATTTTCTCATCCGGGCAACATCCGCCACATCGGCATCGGTAATTCCCGGCAATCCGGCCCTGTAACGAATCAAATTAAAACAGCGTTTCATTTCCTTTACATCTCTCGATACCGTTATATCGTTTATGGTATAGCTCTTGTCCAGTTCATTCATGGCTTCCACATAATTCAGATAGACTTCTGCCATCCGATATACGAGGTTGTATTTTTTCTTGACCCTGCCATCCGGCAACCAGGAATCTTCATAATGAATATATTTTTTACATAAGTATCCGGACATGGGGTACTCTTCTTTATTAACTTTCCAAGTAGCAAAACTTTTACCGCTTTTGGAATCGAAGAAGAATTTGGCAACTTTCCCATCCCGCTGATCTATTTTGTCAGGAGGTGTTGAGATGGAGGGATAATAGGAGTTGTTATAAGCAACGGTTGCATAAAATCTCATTTCGCGGTTTACGTACCATTTACATGTTCCGCTCAATATGGTAAAGCCTTTATCGGTTTTGTTCCCGGAGAAAACGACTTCGGTGTCCGTAAGCCCTGATTCGTACGGATAGGTTTCACTGGCATTATCAATGGTCCTTCCGTCGATCATGTAATAGGCGTCAACAAGATTTTGAGGAATAAAATAAACGCCCCAGCCTCCGATGACCCATGGAGCGGTATATTGAGCATTGGTGTTAACCGAGGAATTTTGGCGGCTAAAAAGTATTTCGCAATTTGAGGAAGCCAATACGCATTCCCCATTGAACATATCAGCGTATGAATGGTAGGGATCGATTCCTCCCACACCCTTGGGGAAATCGGCCTGTTCTTCTTCCGGAACAGGGAGATATGGGGTATTATCCATTTTAGGAACCGTATATAAATCGTTGGGTTTCAGGTTAACCAACCGTTTGGCATTGGCAGCGGCGATAGCCCATTTTTCGTTGTTTTGAACCGGATTGAGGTAGGGAACCCCGGCATTGTTCTTGAAACTATTTTCAAACTCTTTATTTTCTCCGTTAAACAAGGGGCTTGCCGTATAGAGGGATAATCTGGACAAAACGGCCATGGCCGAATATTTCGTCGGTTTACCTACTTCAGAATTGTCAAGAATTTCGCTCGGGAGTAACTTGATGGCTGTTTCTAAAAGAGAAGCGA
Organism: Proteiniphilum sp. X52; assembly: GCF_003712195.1. Taxonomy (GTDB): domain Bacteria; phylum Bacteroidota; class Bacteroidia; order Bacteroidales; family Dysgonomonadaceae; genus Proteiniphilum. The sequence continues at coordinate 4,637 of NZ_RDSD01000033.1, forward strand.
CATAATCGCTACATTCATCCCACGTGTTTCGTTCCACAAACATCTGATCGATGGGCGTATCAAAATCAACAGGCTTGTCAGGCATGATGGGAACCGGTCCCCATGCCAGCATTAACTCAAAATAAAGACAGGCTTTGATAAAGGTAGCCTCCCCGATCCATTCGGAGCGTTTCAACTCTCCCGCTTCCTCACAATCATTTACCCGCATGATAAATGTATTGGCTTTTCGAATTCCTTCATAGAACCGATCCCATTTATCAATGGAATATAGTTTCTCGGGGGTCATCAAATTGTTGCAGAAAGCATTGTAGTTATGGTTGGACTTTGATTGATCGTACCCGGCAACACCCTCATCCGAAATCAAAGAATAGGGCATGGCATCATTACTCCATGCAACATTAATGCCATTATCTATTAGATAACTATACACATTATTAAGATATTTTTGAGTATATTCTTTCTTGATGAAAAGCGTATCAATTGTAAACAGATCGGTGATGTAGGGATCAATATCCAAGAAATTACACGACTGAAAACAGAAAGATAGACCTATAATGAAAGGAATGTATTCTTTGCGTAAAAACTTTTTCATATTTGGAGTGTTTAAATAAATCTACTGTATTGATATACATCTTATTACGTAGTTGAAGGTGTCGGCTACATAGATAATGCCGTCCGGCGTGGAAGCCAAACCATAGGGAGAATTGAAAAGAGCCTCTTTCGGCTTTCCGTCTTTATATCCCTTGCTTCCCGGAACACCGGCTAAAACGGTACAATTGTAATCTTCATCAATCTTCCAGATGATACTATTCGTATAATCGGCTAAGTAAATATTGCCTTCGTGATCGGAAGTAATATCTTCCAACCCTCCAAAGCGGGCATAGATCCCATTTCCCTCTATCGCAGATCCTTTTCCCGAACCGGCAATATGTTCGGTATCCCGAAAGGTGATATGCGGCTTGCTTTTACCCGCAGGAATATGATTGGGATTAAAACGAAAAACTTGTCCGCCGCCCTCAGTGCAAGCATAAATGTATCCGTTTTTCTTATTGTAGGTGATATGCGCCCAATTTCCCAAATTCATGTTTTCACCGATCAGTTCTATCATTCCGGACGATTGTTCGATTCGGAACAGACGCGCACCATCTTGTGTTAATAAATAGACATAATTATTCCCTGAAGTAAGTCCTGAACAGGTTTTATTACCCACAAGAAAATTGTTTAGTTCATCTTTTTGATCGTAGAATATTTTGGGATCCAGCCAATTGGTTGTTTTGTAAAAACCATAGAACAGAAGGGGGCGTATGGATGTATTCCTTTCCAACACAAAAAAGGATGAATAATCATGATTGAAGATACAACTCCAGGGCTGGTTTAAGCCACTCAATAAGGAGGTTACTTTATTGTCCTTTATAGAGATAAATCGGATTTTTTTACCAAAATCATCCGATACCATTATTGTATTTCCGATGTTATCTACCGCTACCTTTGCCGGCCTGGTAAAGGTCCCCTCCAATGCTGTGCCGTCTTGCGATGTATTCACTCCTGCAATACCAGCAACGGTTGTTACACTTGCTTTGAGATGGTATTTAAATTGTATGTTTTCCAATACGGCTTCAATTCCCTGAAAGGGATTTTCAGGTTCTTTCTTTTCGGAGATGACAACTTTGATGGTGGATAGTTCTCCGGGTTGTTTGGGCACCATGGCATAAATGGCATTGTCCTGGATTTTAAGGATAAATGCCTCCTTTTTATTGAAGAAGAGTTTTACTTTTTCCTTATTGTTCCCGAAGTTCGATCCGGATACCACCACCCGGGTGCCAAGTCCCCCTTCTTTGGGTGAAATATCTTGCACAACCATCGGTTTCCCGATGGTATGGGGAATATCATAAGGGTTCTTTTCGTCGTTATTCCTTTCATTGCAAGCCAGAAAGAAAACGATAAACAACAGGGCACTAAAAAATTGTACGTATCTTTTCATTTTATTTTTCATTTTTTTAAAAAGAGATTTGCAATACCATAGAGAAGGTGCGGGGAAGGGGATAGACCGCTCCATTGGAGCTGGCCTGCTCCGGATCCCACAGTTTCACTTTGTCCCATACATGGAGATTATCGCCAATAAAAGAGACGCGGCAGTTTTTCATGGACAGCCGTTCAATGATTTTTTTAGGCAACGTATAGCCGATCTCCAGCGTTTTTAACCGTAAAAAACTGGCATCGGAGAGCCAAAAGGTGGAGTTGCGGTTGTTGTTTTCATTGTGTCCGTATGTCAGACGGGGGAACCGGGCATTGGGATTCTCGGTGGTGGGGTCGCCAGAATAAGAGGCGGGTGTCCACCTGTTTTTTTGCTCATTTACAATGGAGAGGACGTTGCCCGTTATTCCTCCCGAAAAAGGATAATATCCTGCTCCTCCCATAAAATAGTCCACCTGGGAAGAACCCCTGAAAAAAATATTGAAGTCGAGGTTCTTCCAGTTGCAACTGGTTGCAAATCCATATTGTATCTTTGGAATATTGGAATTACCAATGGGAACATAATCATCACTGTTGATAATTCCATCACCATTGATATCCTTGTACTTTATATCACCCGGTAAAACCTTACCGAACTGTTTCGGACTGTTTTTCACATCTTCTTCGTCTTTAAACAACCCCAAAGCAATCAGTCCCCGGGTGATATTATTGCTGCTTCCTTTTTTCGCCAGGTAGGGATACCGGACATCCACTTCATCGTAATCGATGATCTTGTCGCGCGTCAAGGTGAAATTCCCTCTTATTTCCATATACAGGTCTCCCCAACGTTTGGTATATGACGCGGTTCCGTCTGCCCCCCAACTCTTCATCTTTCCCACATTGCCCCATGGTTTAACACTAACGCCAATTGTTCCGGGCAGGGTTACGCGTTGCATAAAAATATTGTTGCGGTAATCCATGAATCCGTCCACGGTCAAGTTGAAAGCATCCCATAGCTGCAGGTCAATCCCCAAGTTTTGTTTGATCGCTTTCTCCCAGACCAATCCGGTCGATCCCAACTGGGATTCCGTTACTCCTCCAACACCGGAAGGAATATCTCCAAAGGCGTAGCCCGAAGCATTCATATCAATATAGGTCAGATAGGGAAATCGGACATCATTGCTGATTTTATCATTTCCAACCAACCCGTGAGAATAACGAAATTTTAGTGTATTGATGAATGCGGCTTTTTCCTTAATGAAGGAATAGTTCGAAACAACATAGCCCAATGCGATGGATGGAAAAAAACCAAACCGTTGTCCTTTGGGAAAATTTTCGGATCCATTATAGCCAAAGTTCCCTTCAATGAAATAAATGTCGTTATAGGAGTAGGTTAAACGTCCGGCAATACCCTGATTTCTATAGGGAATAGATGCGATCTCCCCGGATACATCGGTTCTTGTATAGTCTTTTTGATTGTATAAGAACATAGTGCCGACTCGATGTCTTTCAGCAATAACCTGATTATAATCAAGTTTTGATTCGATATAAATTGTTCGTATTCCATAAGACGAACTACCAAAGGTCATAGGGGTGGCCACAACGGTTTTGATTGTCATCAATTCTCCTGTATTCCAGTTCCGATCAGTTGCATAATACAAATCGGGCATTTTTGTCCGGCTGGTATAATGGTTGTTGAAATTGTCGAACGAGACTGAACCGGTAGCGTTCAACCCCTTGACAAGAAAATCCAGGTTTTGGTTGATAACCAGTAGGGATTCGATGGAATTTTCCCGCTCGGTCACAAAACCGGTATGGTTTAACAATACCGAAGGAGAAACGAGAGAATGGTTGTTTCCGTATGCGGGCAATTGCCCGTTGGAGTATCGTAACGGCACGGTCAGGGGGGTCAGGTTTGCCTGTGCGCTCCATATGGCTCCGGTCGTTCCGATACCGGGGCGATTCATATCAATCAGTTTTGCCGAGAGCAATAAACTCACTCGGGTGGTCGGCGTAGCATTGACATCGATATTGCTGCGAAAAGAGTACTGGTTGCGGCGTACATTGGTATTGTATTTTTCCAGTCCCGTCTGTTTGTAAATACCCTCATTGGTACGGTAAAAGCCGCTCATATAATAGCGTGCCGATTTCCCTCCTCCCGAGATATTGATATTGGCCTGCGTACCCCAAGTGTTTTTTTTCAGAATTTCTTTCTGCCAGTTTACATCCGGATATAAGTCCGGATCCATATTGTATTTTATGATATCATAGATTTCCGGGGAATAAATAAATTGTCCTCCTCGGACAATTTGTGCCTCATTGGCCAATTTTGCATAATCGTAGGCTCCCAGATATTGGGGTAATCGGGGTAATGTTTCCAATGTTGTTTTTACATTGGCGTTAATGGAAATTTTTCCTTCTGTCCCTCGCTTCGTATTAATCAATACCACACCATTGGCTCCCCTTGCACCGTATACCGCCGTGGCCGTGGCATCTTTCAGGATGGAGAAGCTCTCTATATCTTCCGGTGCCAGTTCGTTCAAACTGCTCGAACCGCGGTCCATTCCATCGATCAAGATCAAGGCGCCGCTGTTGGCGCCGAAAGTGCTGATGCCCCTGATCCAGAATTCCGATACGTCCTGCCCCGGTTCCCCGCTCCGTTGTATGCCGACCAGCCCGGCAATGCGCCCGGCAAGCGCGTTGGATACGGATGTAACGCCTCCCACATTCAACTCCCTGGTACTGACGTTTGAGATGGAACCGATGACGCTTACTTTCCGCTGTGTGCCATAACCGACTACGGTTACTTCTTCCAAAGTCTTCGTGTCTTCAAACAGTGTAATGTTCAATATTGTCTTCCCTTTCGTGTTGATTTCTTGTGTTGTATATCCTATGAAAGACACCTCGATGATGGCATCCTGGGCAACTTTTAAAACGTACTTCCCGTCCGTGTCGGTCACGGTACCGTTGGAACGGAGCCCTTTTTCCACGATATTGGCGCCGATGATGGATTCTCCCGTATTGGCATCGGTGACGGTTCCGGTAATGGTTTTGACTTTACCGTCACGATTGTTATTGCTATTCTCCGGATACTGTGTCGCATTTCCATTACGGATGGTAATATTCCTATTTTTAACGGTATAGGTAATTTCCTTCCCCTTAAAAGCTTCGTCTAAGATTTCCGTGACGGTAGCGTTTCGTTTGTTTACCGAAACCCTGATTTTTCCGACGTTTTCATCAATTATGAAGAATGAATACTTAAAATCGACGGATAATTTATCGACCAACTCCCTAATCGTTACATCCGTCAGTTTTACCGTTTTTTTCACCGGTGCCGAAACGGTTTGAGCCTCCGCGGCAATGAAACATCGCGAAAAAAGGAGCAGTATCACGGTTAGACGGAGCAGCTTTTCCTGATATTTTTTTTGCATATAAATGAATTGTGTTATCTTTGTGTATTCTTGATAAAATGAGGGCAGTTTCCATTTTATATAATGGATCCGACAAACTGATTTTTATTAGATTGAATAGAAAGGACTCATTGTTTATCCCCATAGACGAGTCCTTTTTTTCTGTGTATTCCGGTCCTGTTTTATGGCATAGGCTTTCTGTTATTGGTTATCGATTGTTATTCGGGTGGAATCGGCGTTGAAAGAGAGAGAAAACCCGAGTTCGTCTTTCAATGCGTCAAGAATATCTCCTGCCGTTTCTTCCGTCAGGAAAGAGACAGACAGGGTGTGTCCGGCTATCTTTTTAGCGTTTATTTCTATTTTGACACGATAAATCTGTTCTAACTTTTCGGCCAGCTCTTCAAAAGTAATATTGTCGTAGTTCAGTCGTCCCAAGATCCATGCGGTTCTCAATTGCGGATCAATTCGCGATATTTTGTAGCTTTTCGACCGGGTGTGATATATTACTTCTTCCCCGGGAGAAAGCAGCGTGTTGCAGTTTTGGGAATAAAAACGTACCGAGCCTTCGACTAAACTGGTGATGATACGGTTGTTTTGCTCTTTCACATTGAAACGGGTGCCCAACACTTCGGTCTTTGTCCCCGCAATCTCAACCGAAAAAGGACGGGTAGCGTCTTTGGTTACGTCAAAAAAGCCTTCCCCCGACAGGCGGACATCGCGCCGTCTTTTGCCGAAATTCGATTGATACGTCAATGTGCTGTTTTTATTGAGCGTAACGGCACTTCCGTCAGGCAACAAATATTCTGCCGGTTCATTTTGTGCGGCAAACGTGTAGGTGTGACCGGAATTTATTTGATGAAGATAAAAAAAAGATACGGCAACCATACAAAGCAAAATAGCGGCAACACCGGCGATTTTACGATACAATTTTCGCATACCGGACTGTTTTTCCGATTTTTTCACCAAGTTGAGTTGCCGGAAAAGTTCCGTTTCAAATACCTCCCTGTCGCTTATCAGGGAAGTGTTAACCTCGGCATCCCAATATTCCTTGATTCTACTGTACATCAAAGAGTACTCGTCACTTTCAAGCAGCAACTGCTTTAAAGCGCGTTTCTCTTCGTCACTCGCCTCTCCGGCAAGGATTTTGGATGCCAAGGTGGAAAAGGGGGCGTCCATTGTCTGAAAACTCTTTCTGACTATAAAGACACGTTCCATGAAAAAGTCCCCCATCCGGAATGAACCTTTTTTTAAAATTTAGCGGAATTTTTCTATATGTTCTTTCAATTTGGAAACGGCAAAGGCTATTTGCTTTTCAATGGTTTTGACGGATACGCCCAGTACTTCCGCTGCTTCCTTGTACTTCATCCTGTTTTCACGTACCAGGTGGAAGGCCAATTTGGTTTTGGCCGGAAGCGTTTCGATGGCGGCATCGAGTATTTCTGCCATTTCGTTGGTGATAAAGATGGATTCGGGGGAGGTTTTCGTATGATAAAACGAATCTATTTCCAGGGTGTTACAATCGACTGATTTTATAGCCTTCTCTTTTCGTAAATGGTTCAAAGCCCTATTCTTGGCGATGATAAAGAGATAACTGTCGGGATTCTCAATTTGATCCCATGTCTCCCTGTTTTTCCAAAGGGTGATAAACACGTCGGAAGATAGCTCCTCGCATTCCTGTTCGTTGTGCACGAAAAGGGAAATAAACCGCGCAATCTTGTCGCGGTATGCTGCCACGATCAGTCTGAAAGCAAACTCCGGATCATTTCCGGAAAAGAGTTTTTTTATTTCAATATTTCGATGCACGTATTCTGTTAATTTGTAAAAGGGTTTACCTGATTGATTCACTGTAACGCTACAGGTCATCCGCCTTTCGAGTCCGCTCTTGCATAGATGTCATCTGTATTGAAACATGCCCGAGACCTGCCTGTAAAAGATGCATGGCTTTGCTGTGACGTATACTGTGACAACTTATGTTTTCGGGAAATGAGTTCCGGCGATTCTTTCTGTGCCATACCGACATAGGTCTTTAATATGTAAGATAGACGAACGCTGCTACCACTTCCTTCCGCATCCAAAAACGAAAGAGCACTACGTATCTTTTCTCGTTACTGATGACGCACATTGCCGTTGAAATGGCAAGTGGTTGCAAACTCTTCAGATGGAGAATAATACTTGATGCCCTTATCGGACATAAAACGGATGATGCCGGTTCGCCATAAATAACTTTTGCCAAACACCCAATTTCGTTATGATAATGCCGACAATCATTTCCCACGGTTAGAGTAAATTATCACCCTTTAACTCGTATTCATTATAAAAACAGCTAAAAATACAATAAAAAACGATATTTCCTTTCTTCTTTTAGTTAAATATAGTTGTTGATAATATTTATTCTTGCGGAAAAGAGAGAGCATCTCCCGGTTTGATTGACAATCGTTTCTTTCAGTAGGTCCCAACTCTGCCAGTTTCAAACATAATACTCGTTTATTTTTAACGGATAAATTTCACGTCTGAAAACGAAAAAGCTGACTTTTCATCATCACGGATTTTGTTCAGATAAGGGCTGTAAAGTTTTGCCGAGATGGTTCCTTTTTCGGTATCGATATCCAGTAACCTGAGATAACCTTCTTCTTTACATTGAAAATTTTGGAGTATCTGGTAGATGTCATTTCCTTTGGTTCCCCGGTCGACCCTCCATGCACTACCGCAAACGTGTCCGCTCAATACCATCAACACGTTCTTGTTCGGCTTGATGTATCTCTCAAAGATGTCAATGACTTTCATATCGCCGTAACCGGCATTATTATCGCAAATTTCTCCCTTTGAGGTAAGATGGTAGTGGGTCAGAATGATAGCGTTACGGTCCGGATGTTCTTTCAGTACTTTGTCCATCCATTGCGCGGCTTCTTCCCTGGCGCAGAATTCAAGTGTCACCACCATCCATTTCACATTTCCGGTCTCGAAAGTGTAGTAAGAGTTGTCGCTTTTGTCTTTTTCAAACCTTCCTCTTTGCAGGGGGAACCTGGTCACAGGAAAGAAATAATTGAATTTTTGTGTATTCCTTAGATTGACATTTACATTTCCCGGGGCGGCACTGCCGCTGTGCATCCCTACAGCGCCGGTATCGTGATTTCCCAAAGAGATGGCATAGGGGATATTCGCCCTGTCCAGGACGCGCATTCCCACAGACCCCAGCTCCCAGTGGTCGAAATTATCAAAGTTGACCAAGTCGCCGACATGAAGTACCATGGGAGTTTTCAACGAATCGGCCTTGGCTGTGATCCATTCTATCTGGGAAAAGAATACACCTCTTTGCCGCGTTAATGATTCCTGGGTATCGGGAAGGACGGGAATCGTAAATTTTTGGGCCGAAGCCGTATTGCCGGCAAGAATCAATAATGCGCCCAGGAATGCAATATTCCAATTTAAGTTTGTTTTCATTGTTTTTATTTTTTTAAGTGAATTGAAAGCTAATTTCTGTGTTTCCTTGTACAAATAATCTTCATGTTGTCTCAGTTGATTCTCATACAATGGATTGATGATCAGACGGGCATTTTTGCCGGTAAGAGTCTGTCAATCTAAAAATCAACTAACTGCCATACCCCGGATTTTCCACCAAATTGGGATTACTGCCGGTTCTTTTTAAGGTAATGGGAAGATAGTAATTTTCCGGTTTGAATATGGGAGTATTGACTGCGCCATCTATCTTTTCCCTTTTTTCTACCAGGAATTTTCCTGTCGCGAAATCCAGGATATAGCGAAGTCCGGCCATATCCCTCGAGAGATAATCCTCGGCAATCCTCCAGCGCCTCAGGTCCCAATAGCGGTGTCCTTCAAATGCCAGTTCAACCCTTCTCTCATTCCGGATGTTTTCCAGAGTGATGTTTTCCAGGAGTTTAATTCCGGCACGGCCGCGCACTTCGTTAACGGTTTGTAAGGCGACATCGGTTTTACCTAACGCGAAAGCTGCCTCGGCGTGGTTCAACAGGATCTCGGCGTACCTGAATACGATAAAATCCTGCGTGGAGCCAAAAATACCCGATGAAGAGCTGTTTCCATTGTCTTTTTCTTCATCCAGGTATTTGAGTACTCCGAATCCGGTCTGTGTCACTTTCTGGTCGCCATTGGCCAATATGCCTTTATAGGAACCTGTTGTCAATATTGTCCCGTCTTCTGTTCTTAATCCATTGTAAAAATTGAGACTGCGTCCCTGCCAATTCGTGCCCTGGGTATAAATAGTTGCAAAGAAACGGGGATCCTTGCCTGCCCACAATTCTTCAGTGGTCAGCAGTTTGCCATTTAATTCGTCAAAGTCAATCTTACCCGGCCTCCCGTCAATATACTCGAATGCCTCCACTAACTCCAAATAGGGAGCGTCGTGAATCCCGTTGGCCCAGCCATTTGGGAAAGGACACTGGAAGTAATCGTATGCCCAACCTGCTCCCCCCACATTCTTATCACTCCCGTCGTGTTGTTTGGCGAAAATCACTTCCGGATTCCTTTTTGTGAGGAACAATTCCCTGAAGTTCTCCGCTTTATCGGCATTGGCTTGGTACAGGCTATACAAATTACTTTTTATAATGGCATCCGAAGCGTTGAAGGATTCAGTGTAATAGTGTTCAGCCAGATTGTTTTCAATCCCCACGATGCCGTTCAGTTGTACTGTCCCGTATTGGGCGATGCTCCCGGCATAAAGGGCGGCCCTTGATAATAAAGCCAGAGCAGCATACTTTGTGGGTCTTCCCCAATCCGCGTCAGTGACTGTTTCAGGTAGTATTTCACTAACGGCTTTGGACTCTGAGATGATAAAATCATACACCTGTTTTTCCGTATTCCTCGGTGGAAACAGTTCTTCCTCCGGATCGGTTTTCTGCTGTACCTTGGTAATCAGCGGCAAACCGCCATATCTTTTTACCATGTAGAAATAATTGAAGGCGCGCAGGAAACGGGCTTCAGCCATTTTTTGCTCTTTGAATGATTCGCTTACGGCAGAAGTGGGTAACCTTTCTATCATTTCGTTAAGCGAGCGGATAACCTGATAAGGCCTCTCCCAATATTCCAGAACGCCGCCGGCAATTTTCAAACCGTTAATTTTGTACTGGTAGTTATTTCCCGAAAAGTTTGAAGTGGATTTCGACTCATCGCTTACGTTGTTCACGTAGAATATAGAGAAAAACGGCTTACTCGAATTAGCCACATCGTCGGCTTCGTTCGTTAATACCGTTGTATTTATATATGCGCCTGTGAGGTAAGAATCTATCAGGCTTTCGTCGTCCCAGACAATGGTCTCGGGAATCACGTCCAATGGTTGTTTATCGAGCACGTCGCATGAAACCAGGCCTATCAAGAAAAAGGCAATTGTAAAACCGGATATATGATGTTTTTTAAAATTCATAACTATGCTTATTTAGAAAGTTAATACTAAACCCAAAGACAAATTACGTTGTTGCGGATAATAGCTTCCCCCGCGTCCGGATGGCACTTCCGGGTCCAGGCCGTATTTATTGAGGTAACTCCAGGTGAACAGGTTGACGCCTGAAAAATAAATTCTCAAACTCTCCACGTCCGCTGATAGCAGGATATTGTTTTTTAAAGTGTACCCAATATTCAATGATTTCAGGCGAAGGTAATTCCCGGAAACCAATCTGTAGTCGGATGTCCACCCGTTTGATGCCGCGCCCCCTAATCGGGGAACCAATGCATTGCGGTTGTTGTTTGCTTCCGTCCACCTGTTTTTATAATATTCATAGGTACGGCTGTCCAAAGCTGCGATTACGTCAAAACCCAAGGCACCCTGGAACAAAATGTCGAAATCAAAATCCTTATACCTGAAAGAGGGGTTGATACCGACCATCCATGTAGGGACGCTGCTTTTCCCGGCTTCGGTGGAGAGGGATCCGTTACCGATTACCACCTGGTCTTTCCAGTCGATAGTTCCGTCTTTGTTTACATCCAAGTACTTCACATCGCCGGGGCGTAGCGTTATATTCCCCCGCTGATCCTGGTCATAGCCAAGGTTGTCAATTTCTTCCTGGCTGGTGAACAAGCCATCGGTGAGGTATCCAAATATCCTGTCTGTCCATTGCCCCGAGTTGCGGTTGATTCTCCGTTGGTCGGGATCTTCATAATCAGGTTCTTCATAATAATCCCATTTTGATCGTGCCCAAGAGATATTTGTGCTCAAATCCCATGAGAAATCAGCCTTCCTTCCCGAGGTTGCCAGCATCAATTCAAAACCTCGGGTATTTGTGCTGTTCAGGTTCTCCTTGGGGAGTTGTGCCCCGAAAGAAGAGGGCAAAGTGATCAACCTGTCGGCCGGGATACCCGTTCTTTTTCTGTAAAACACGTCCAGAGAACCGTAAAATTTCCCGTTCCACCATGAGAAATCGCTACCCACGTTATAAATTTTCAGTTTTTCCCAGGTAAGATTGGGGTTGGGCAATCCTTTTGAAACGATTCCGGAATAACGTTTCCCCCCAAAAATATATGATCCTCCGGTGTTTGAACCTGTAATGTCATAACCAGTGATATAGGCAAAGTTGCTCACATCGTCGTTACCCGAAGCACCGTAACTCAACCTTAGTTTTAATGCATCGAGGTTTTCGAACGATTGCATAAAGTCTTCCTGATCAATCCTCCATGCCAGCGAAGCGCTGGGGAAGAAACCCCATCTTGATTTCGGCGGGAACTTGGCGGATGCATCCGCGCGGAAAGTCGCATCTAAGATATAACGGTTGTTATAGGTGTAATTAAGGCGTCCCACCCAACTCATGCGTCCCATTTCGGTCGTTGAGGCCCTGTTGGTCATTCCTTCGGTACTGCCAGCCAACATCTCATCGATGGCGGGCGTAATGAAATTGGACCGCGCGGCCATTACTTCATCGGAATAATAATCGATCGCTTCAAACAGCGCCAAAACATTCAGTTCGTGTACTGCTTTGAATGTATTTTGATAGGATAATGAGGTTTGATAGAGGATCTGACGGTTACTTGGCAAAGCATACTCCAGGTTAGCAGTGGTTCCGAACGCCCCGGCATAAGTATACACGTCTGCCGCATAGTCATATTGGTAGAATGGCACAGGCTTTGAAAAATTCTTATTCTTGGCGTAGCTTTGTTTGTAGTCGACCAGGGTTTTAGCCTGCAATCCCTTGATATTCCTGAAATCATAATGAAGCTCGCCCACAAACCGGATGTCCTGGCTTCTTCGGTCACTGTATCCGGAGAGGTTCCTGTCAGTTGTTATGTGCGCGCCGCCGGTACCGCCTCCTTCTGCGTAAGGGATTTTCGTCGGGTCGGGGAACCTGTCGGGATACATTGGTGAAGTCCCCCAGAAATCACCCCAGATATTTGCATCTAAATTCCGTGTAGTGTATTCCCTGCTGCTGATGATGGTCGAAAGGTCCATCTTCGCGGTCAGACTATTGGTTATTTTCGCATCAATATTTCCCCGTATGTTGAACCGGTTATACCCTCCGCCGCTTCTTTTAAAGAAAGTGCTTTGCTGCATGTAACCGATAAATCCATAATATTTGATTTTGTCACTTCCTCCTCTTATCGATAAATTATGCTGTTGCTGGGGAGACCAGGGCCTTATTAATAAGTTATACCAATCAGTATTGGGGTACTGGGGGTCGCCACCATCATAGAATTTTTGTATCTCTTCGAGTGTGTAAGGCGCGGTTTCTTCCGGCTGCCCCCCTTGGATATGTCCTTCCCTCCTCATTTCCGCCAGTTGGCCGGAAGAGGCCAATTTGGGCATCCTGGTTATGCCTTGCCAGGTGAGGGAAGTATTCAAGGTGAGCTTGGGCTTACCGTCAATTCCACGTTTAGTGGTTATCAGGATGACGCCGTTACCGGCACGTGCGCCGTAGATTGCGGCAGAGGCGTCTTTTAGGATTGAAATGGATTCTATCTCATTGGCATCAAGGGCATTAAAATCACCTTCAGCGCCATCAACAAGTACCAACGGGCTGTCGAAACCACGTATTTTCAATGTGGCTTGGTCAGAACCTGGCAATCCGCTCGATTGCAAGGTTATCAATCCGGGTAATTTACCTGCAAGGGCATTAGAAACAGATGCCACAGGCGATTTCACCAATTCATCGGCTCTTATGGATGATACGGATCCGGCTACGTTTAATCTTTTCTGAACGCCATAGCCCACAACAACCACTTCATCCAGCATTTTCTGATCCTCTTTCAATACCACATTCAATGAGGGCTGACCGTCCCATGCGATTTCCAGGCTGTTATATCCTATATACGAAAAGATGATGGTTGCCCCAGAGGGTACAGAAAGGGTGTAATTCCCGTCGATGTCGGTCACCGTACCGTTGATGGTTCCTTTCTCTATGACATTTGCCCCGATAATCGGCTCCCCGTGTTCATCGGTCACTCTTCCTGTTATCGTTTTGCGATTATTTTGAGCCACTGCTGAAGAATTTGTCTTCCCACCTTCTTTGGGAGTGAGAACGATGTAATTGTTCACCATCGTATAGCATACATTTTCACCAGCTAACAATTGGTCGAGGATAGCGCTGACTGCTTTCTGGTAGGTATCTACGCTCACCCGTTTTTCAGTGTCGAGCACGGTTTTGTTATAAAAGAAACGGTAATCGGTCTGATTTTCTATTTCACGAAAAATGTCCGTGATTGTCGCATTCTGTATATTGAGGCTTACTTTCACATTTTGTGAATAAGAATTATTTGCCTGGAGACAGAAGGCCGTAATGATTAAAAGAAGAGCTGTAATTCTCATTTGTAACCATAATCGTTTAGGTACCAGAAGGTATATCTTCTTGGCTAAATTGTTTTTTTTCATATCTTTGTATTGCTGATTATATTGAACAATGAATCTGTTTGTTGTTTGATGGCAAACCGGGGAGAGTGCCACCTCTTCCCGGCTCTTTTGGTTATTCTTTATGTTTCATAGGCCGTCCCTCCCTGTTTTTTAATTTGTAGCATATTAGATTCTCATAGTCGAATTTTAGTAATCTCCCGCTATTTCACATATACGATATTCCCCTTTATCTCATATTTCACCGGCGTACTTGTACTGATTACTTTCATAATTGTTTCCACCGATTCGTAATTGCGAAAAGATCCTCCAAAAGAATGCTCGCGCACATTATCGTTTTCAAAGACAAACTGAATATTAAAATTCCTTTCTAACCGTTTGGCCAGTTCTTCAAAGGTTATATTATCAAATACCAGTTCTCCTTCACGCCATGATGACAGCCTGTTTACATCCACTTTAGTGCGAGTGTGTTTCCCGGATTCCTTGTTAAAGATGAATACCTGCCCCGGTAATAATTGCTCGGAAAGGTTTTCATGCTCAATAGTAACTCCTCCTTCAAGTAGAGCGATACTTGTTTCGTCGTCATCATCGAAAGAATATACATTGAATGATGTGCCGATGACTCTGTAGGTGAACTTATCCGCATGGACTAAAAAAGGTTTGAGAGTATCTGTACGCACTTCAAAATAACCTTCTCCTTTTAAATGGACTTGCCTGTCAATGTTGCCATAATTCTTATCATAAGCTATTGAACTACATGTGTTGATCCATATTTTCGATCCATCGGGTAGACTTATTTTGGTTCGTTCGCCAATTCCCGTCTCTATAATTGTGGGATTAAAAATATTATTTTCATCCTGTCTGGTAAGATAAAAGATAGCCTGAAAGCAAATAAACCCTAAGGTAAACACAGCCGCATACCGCAAAAAAGGAGTGAAATACCGCGATATACCTGTTTTATTGTTTTTGTTTATAATCTGTTTTTCAAAATTTTTCCATTGTTGATCGACCCTGCTGTTGCGAAGACTGATGCCTGCCTTTCCCAGGTCATGGGCATCTTTCAACGATCTAAAATATTGCCGGTTCACTTCACTTTCCTCCAGCCATTTTAACAGAAGTTCCTGTTCTTCAGGGGATGAAGTTTTGTGGAGATAGCGGAGGATAATATTGTCAATTTTTCCCATTGTATGCAATGCTTTATATTATGACGCATAAAATGACGGCACTACTTAGAGAAAATTGGTAAAAATGAAATGAAATGATAAAACTTTTTAATGATGGAGGGAAGGGAAGGCTAATATGGGCAGGGGAAGTGCCGCATTTTAAATAAAAAAGCAAAAGAAGGGAAGATAGTCTTTTAAGCCGATTCTTATCACTTTGAGTGCATGGTAAATTTGGGCTTCTACTGTTCGCACACTGATTCCTAACCGGTCCGCAATTTCTTGGTTTTTTAGCCCTTCCTGCCGGCTCATAATAAATATTTTCCGGCATTTAGCCGGCAGTTTTTCAATGTATTCCTGAAGTAGTACGCTGACTTCTTTCATGTAAATATCCGTTAAAGGATCAGGTGTGTCAGGGTGGAATTCAAATTCTTTAATCTTTAACCGGACAGATTCGGCAAATTTCGACTGTAATCTCAAGGTGCGGAAATGAGAGATACAGCGGTTTTTAACAGCTACGATCATATACTTCTCATAGGAGCCGTTGATAGTTTCATAGTTTTCCCAAAGTTGAACCAGGCATTCCTGCACGATATCCCTTGCCAACTCTTCATCTTCCACGTACTTGCAACAATATGCAAAAAGGCCTGGTTGAAGCCTTCGGAATAATGACTCGAAATGTTGTATGTCTTTTCTCATTTTTATATCCACCAAGGCAAAGATAAATTAGATTTATCTATTACAGTAGGATATCTTCAATAAACCAGATTTATCATTGGAACACCTGTGACTTAAGTCGGGTGTTAACTGTCCTGACAAAAAATAATGAAATCCCCTTCTTATTCGCCGCGCCTTTCACAACTGTTTGTGTTAGATATATTGATTGAAAGGTGATTATGATTTGCGGGACTTGGGTCATCATGACAGCGGCAGGCAACTCGCGAGAAGCAGATACGAGGTTCTCAAATACTAAGCATCTCGTTGACCGATAATACGCATCTTCGAGAACTCTTTGACACAACTAAATTTCAAAATGACAAAGAACGGTTTGGGGCTTAATACCTCGTCATAAAAGGTTTCCAGCATCGCTTGCTGCGAATTGTTGTCCATGGAATGTTGAGGCATTTCATCACATAGCAGAGTCTCCCCGTACAGGGAGCCGCTCCATTGCGGCGTGATATAATCGATCATATACCGTCCCTGTGCGAGAATTTCTCATTCATTGTTGTTTATAAGATTTTTAATATAATCTCCCAGCATTCAGTTTGCAGGTATCAATGGGGAAATATTGGGGAAACACCTGGTGGTGAAATATTACCCAAAGCAAAAGTGGAAGAAAAAGAAATCGTTTCATACAGCAATTTAGTCATTTGTTGGCCATCGCGTGTGGGTGGCGGGCACATAAGTTCTTTAATTTTTTACGGTAACCATAATCCCGTTGGCGACAGCTCGTTCCGATCCGTCCGAGGGTTTGTTTTTCACTTCACCGTTGACCACCATGCAGGATGAACCGCCGCCGTCGAGGTTGACACCGGTATATGCCCCCAGTGCTTTCAATATTTCGGCGACTTGTCCTGTTGTGGCACCGACGGAATAGTTGTTTTGTCGTCCGTCCACCACGATCAGATAGATTTTTTTTCTATCTTTAGAATAGCCGATGGCCGTGCGGGGATGAGCTTCATTCCATGTGTTGGACGGATTTCCGTTTTGGAGGATCACCTCTTGATAGCCTACGATGTTCGGATGCTTGTCCTCTATTGGTTGTCCGTTGAGCTGAATGTTCATCACAACGCGGATCTCGTCGCCTATATTGAGTTGATTGAGAAAGATTTTCGAGTCGTTCTCGGGAAAGGAAGCCGAGATTTTCATATTTCGGATAAGTACATGATGCCCGCTCTTGTTACCTATATCCAGTCGAAGGGTATGTCCTGTCTTTCCCCAACGGTGATTCGATATGGCGGATTGCAGGTCATGCGTGAAAGATTTCCATTTATTTTCATCGACGGGATCGATCCCAGTCCGCGTCAGGTGTAAATTCTCACCTGTAGATACTCCGGCGGCGGCAGATGGTGTGCCGTAGAAAATCTGCATATTGGCAATATCACTCGCGCTTTGGTATTCAAATGAAAATTCGGCTTTTATGCTACTGCCCACGCTCGATGTCAACGGTGTGGTATAGGAGTTCGGGTCTCCATCGGTAGTTTTGAGTTCCCAATAGGATTGTTTGTCTTCTACGGTCATGTCGTTGGCCGGATAAGGAGTGTTGGCCAACTTTAGGAGCTGGGTCCCATTGCCGAAAGAATTGCCCACGAGTATAGCGCCCTGCCCGTTAAAATCTTTTCCTTTGTAAGGACTCTCCGCGGGAATCGTTGTCTCAACATCATAATCTATTCCTGTCACGGTAAATTCCATCAGGTCATTTACACGCCAGCCTCCTTTGGGATGAGATAATGACACCATGGTGCTGGTGTAAGGCGACCAGGCAAATGCCGAATCGGTAGGGTAGGAGTTGGCCAGATTATTGAACAACACCAATTCTCCCGCGCCGGCATATCCGTTCACTTCGGTTAGAGGGAAACTCTTATTTCCCGAAGAGACCGTTCCCGAAAAATTCACATTTGGGCTGATTTCGGGCAGCCCGTTGTCGCGAATGATGATTCCGTTATTCCAGGAAAAGGGAGTCTGGACGACCATGCCGTTGTAAATCTCCGCGCCCAGAGGACGATTGTTGATATAAGCGTATCCCGTGTTGTTACTGTTTGATAGAAGAAAGAAATCGGCATTGATAACGGCAACCGGATGTTTTCCCGATGCCGAATACTTATCGTGTAAGCGCTTGTACATGGCCGTTGGTCTTTCTATGTTACCCCAGGTGGCTTGCGAGGCGGGAGTTACTTCGATACCGTTTCCGGGATAGGATAGGTCCACTTCGAGGGTGTTCACCACAAGTCCTTTCCCCAAGGTGCCAAAGCCGTTGGTGAATTCGGGTAGTGAAAATTTCAACCATTGGATGCCTTCTGATATTATTTCGTAGTTTAATGTGTCGGCACTATATGTATGATTTCCTATTTTAATTTTGAGGGTTTGGCTTACCGAAACAGGAATCTTTTTTTCAATATCGCCCGATTTTACGGTAACGAAAGTGGATCCTTTTGATATCCCTTTTACGATTCCGTATGAATTGACCGTCGCAATCTCTTCGTTTTCGGAATTCCATACGAAGAGGGTTCCTGTGGCGTTTTTCGGTTCAGGTGTGGCGGTGATTTGTCGCGTTTCGTCCACCTCGATGGTGACAGATTCGGGGGAGACGGAAATGTTGGTGAGCGGCACATGGATGGTGTTTACCGTAACGGGAATAATCTTATGGATACTCTTATTTATCCTGGCACTGACAATGATGTCTGTTTCCCCCGAGGATAAGGCTTTTACCATGCCCGAGGATGAGACGGAGGCTACCTGGCTGTTCCGAGACTCCCATTTGAAAGGCATTTCGTCTGGATTGGCTTTTTCAGGAACCGGTTGGGCTTGGATTTGCCGGGCCTCGCCCACAACTAAGCTCAGCTTGTCGGGCGTGACATTTATATCCGTTAATGCAATGGCATTTCCGGAGTCATCTTTGCAACTTGTGATTATTATGGCCAGAATCGAAATAAAAAACGGCGTGAATGTTTTAAAACACATAATTAGATTGTTTTAGTGGGTAAGATATTTCCCTCAGAAGTCTGTTCGTGCGGGTTTTATTCCATATGGAAAAATGCTGTCAGTTCCCCTCGATCTCTCCCCCGTCGTTTCTCCATAAGGAAAGGTCAATTTAGACACTAGAAACGGTAAGAATAGACAACCTAACAGGTTTTTAAAACCTGTTAGGTTAGTTCTTTCTTTGAAGAGATAATGTTTTATTTTACCAATGTTCCCCAAAAACTGATTTCGGCAAGTAATATGCGTGGGGTTTGGGCAGTATTGAAATTTTCGAGGCTCCTGAATCTAATATACCTCACCGTGGCAGAAGGGTCGACATTTTCACTCGGTATGAATTCAAAGTCTAACCCCCTGTCGGAAAGAGCTATGTCTTCCGCGGTGGGAGCTTGCCAAGGATTTTTACTTCCATTCCCTGATGGTTGGACACATTCAAAGCTACCCAACAGCGTCCAGGTGTCATCCAAACTTCCATCCGGATTTGGATCCAGGGATCCGTAAATCTCAAATAACCTTGGCATGCCTT
The DNA here is from genome assembly GCF_003712195.1 of Proteiniphilum sp. X52. GTDB lineage: Bacteria > Bacteroidota > Bacteroidia > Bacteroidales > Dysgonomonadaceae > Proteiniphilum. Next base: position 24,182 of record NZ_RDSD01000033.1, read on the forward strand.
TATTCCAACGATCGTCATTATGGTTACGCGGCCAAAGCTTCATCCGGCTTAGTTTTGCTTTTATGCCCATATCCCAAGTAAATGTACAGGGAACGGAGGTGACTCCATCCGAATGCATGAAATTGGTGGTGTTTCCGTCCCAAAAACGAGATAAGGGATAACTCTTGTTTATGCCCATGTCGCCAGGCAACGTTTTCGCCACCCAGGTGGTTTTGGGAATAAATGTGACCGGATCAATCATTTTCTCGACCGTTATTGCAGGGAACAGATCTATTGCCAGCGAGTCTGGTTTGTGCATGGTGCTGTAGTATAACGGTTTATCTAAGTCAAAGTATGGGATCAGAGTCTCAGTTTCAGATGGATCAACATCCATGGTCTGATTGTCGCCATTCGTGTCTTTCCAACTTAGGGAGATGCCTACTTCTGTGTTTTCGGCTATTCCCCAGTTCAGGGTGAGATCCTGTCCATCATAATAAGTGCTTTTTAGCAAACGGTTTGTCAGCATGCCTTTGTAATTATCACCATACACCGTACCCAACACTTCAATGGGAATCGACATGTTTCCTTCCTCGTCATAAGTGTGAATCATAAATGAGTAGGTGTTTTCCGGGATCGGGTCAATGATATGGCTGACAGTATCCATGTTCGCGGCTACGGACAGCTCTACGGAATCGGTGTAATTATTCCAGAATATTTTTGCTTTCTGCACTCTGGGATCGGTACCTCTCAACCACGATATTTTGATACGCTTATCGCCGGGATACGCAATCGGATCCTGTGCCGGACCCGGATATGTCAATCCGTTCGGGACGACATAATCCTTATAAATGTCCGTCTGGCTGTCGCATGAGGAAAATCCCACCATGATCCCAATAAAGATGACAAATATTGTATTCTTCATCATAAAATGTTTTTTAATGGTTTAACCTTAATTGATTAATTCTCCCCAAAAACTTAATTCCAAAATATGCACAGTGGAAAACGACGCGTTGGCGTAGGTTGATATGGTTCTGAACCTGATATATCTGACTGGAGTAAAAGGATTCGGGGCAAAGTCGCTAATGGCAAAGTCAAATTCAATCCCTTCATTTGCGAAAGCAATATCTTCCTGGGTAATTTGCGTTCCGGGTCCTGACGGTTTCAAACTCTCAAACCGTCCGAGGGGTATCCAACTCTCGTCCATCTCTCCGGTAGGATTGGGCGAAACGGAACCCCATATTTCAAACACTTTCGCATGTCCTCTCTTCCATCTGTCGTCCAGATGCTTGCGAGGCCAATATTTTAAACGGCTTAATTTGACGGTTTTTCCCAGATCCCATGTGATGGTGTGGGGAAGCATTTGGGTTTCCCTGCCATGAAATCCGTCCTGATCATAATTTTCATCCCATATTCTTGTTATCGGGTAACTTGCATTCACCGCGGGTATATCATTGGGCAGGGTATAATCTCTCCAGGTAGCTTTGGGAATATACTCTTCAAACCACGGTGTCACCGCAGCTTTTACGGTATCGGAATAATTACCCCATCTGTCGCGGATATATACCGCGAATTCCTGTTCCACAGGGGCTAACCCGTCAACACCGCGATAAGTGAAAGACCCCTTTGGCATAGAGGTGTAATAGGTGATTAATTCACTCATATAACCCAAATTTGCCGTATCTGCCATCAATACTATTGCCAAGGCGGCTTCTTCCGGATTTTCAAAGTCAATGGCTACTCCACCGAATGTATCCCTGAACTTTTTGCTTGCCAATTGCACGGGAGCTGTCGTGGGGTTGATTTGTACAATATAAGGTGCTGACTCTTTTTCATTTTTTCCTACGGAATAGAGTTTGACATCGTAAGTGTCCGGGGTGCCGAATCCTTCCAAAACCAAGGAGTCTTTGAAATACGACGATTTTGTTTCACGCATCACTCCGGGTTTGATTTCATATTCAGCTCGCACGTAAAGCAGATTTTTATCCACCGGCAGTGTGTATCTCAATACCGCTCCTCCCGGTTTGTTGTATACGGTTACATTTGTTACCTGGCCGGGAGCAGGTGCGGTATCGTCAATAAAGTCAATACGCCCTTCTTCCTTGCAACTGATCCCTATCATCGTCATTAGGAAGATCATGATATAAATTATTTTATTCATAGGATTAAAACTTTTATTTTTTAATGTGTCATATGCAACTCGCTTCCGGATAAATACAGTTATCAAGCTCGTTTCATATTTTAATTATCACCATCCAATATTTTGCACTAAGTTTGGATTTACCTCAATATCGCTGATTCTGATGGGCCAGAAATAATCGCGTACACCGAACTTTTGTTCCAGTAAAAACTGCGGTTGGTACATCATCCGGTTGACTTCTTCTTCCGTGCCATCAACGATGGAGACCATCATGTTCCACCCTTGCAGAGGGGTATGGTACTCATTTGGAGCAGTTTTCCACCGGCGAATATCCCAGAAGCGTTGTCCTTCAAACGATAGTTCGATCAAGCGTTCCTTTTGTATAATCTCACGCATACCCGACTGGGTATTGTACTTCTGGTTGTTGGTATATGTATCCCACGACTCCTTCACTCCTTTTAAACCGGCGCGCGCGCGGACCCGGTCGATATATTGGAACAATTCGGCATTATTGGCTCCGTTGGGTCCCTCAACTTCGTTTATTGCCTCGGCATATAATAGGTACAGATCGCTCAACCGCATGATAGGCCATGCATAGCTTGGTGAGGAAATACTGTTGATATCATTAAGCTGGGCTTCATAAGGAATGAATTTTTTGGGGATATAGCCGGTCCAGTTGCCCTGTCCTTCAGTGCCATCTGTTTCGCCTATCTTGAAGGCAAGGTATCTTAACGACGATGCATCTTTATCGTTGTACTGCCCTGCTCCGAACCAAACACCGCCATCGAATCCTACCCACGCATAAAAACGGGGTTCACGCTCGAAATGCATGTCTATGGTGGTCCTTCCCTGCCGAATATAAAGCCTGTCCTTTGCTTGTGCCGTTCTCAGGTTGTATTTGTCTCCGATATTTCGGGTATTATCTTCATCAAGAGGCACTCCATTTTCAGTATAAAACATTTCGGCTATTTTGATCGGCATACCCAACCACTTGCAAATGTTATTGCTATTGACATAATCCGGGTTCAATTTCGGCATTGACGCATGAATCATCCCGCCACTGGCAGGAGTCGAGATCATTTGCGTGTTTGCCCAGATAATTTCACTGTTCGAACGCAGATTAAAAGCATTCCGGAGGGTAATATTCAATACTGTTGTATCGTTGAATCGGTTGGCCGCATCATCAAACCTATATAACATGATGCCTGCCTCATGGCAAATATCAATGGCTTGCTTGCACGCGGCCATTGCCGACTCCCATTTTTCGGGTTTGAATGTTGTGTCGAACAGGGGGGTGCCGTCATGATTCTTCAACGTTGCCTGGTCGTTGTTGCCGTTGAACAAAGGGCTTGCCGCTGTTACCAGCACTTTTGCCTTCAGCGACAAAGCAATGGGTTTTGTAATGCGTCCATAATCGGTTGCCGGGTCGAGCACAAATGTGGGAAGCATGTTGCCGTCACAGGCTTCGTCGAGTAATTGTACAATATAATTAAAACAGTCGTCAACCGGTTCACGTTCCACCTTTACAGAGTACACATCCACATCCACCGGCAGGTTTTCCCGGATAATGGGTACCGGTCCATACATCTGTACCAGGCAGAAATGATAATAAGCCTTTAAAACCTTTGCTTCGGCAATCCATTGTTCGCGTTCCCAGGCTTGCAGGTCAGGAACCAGATGCACATTTTCCAAAAAAGTATTGCAAACACGTAACGCCTGATACATACTGGCCCATCTCGGAAGCACAGGACTGGTGGCATTCTGTCTTCCCTCGCTTATATCAAGACCGGCCAGTGAGAAACGGTTGGAAAAATGGGTCGTTTTTCTGGTCCATATGTCGTCTCCTCCCAATGTGGTAGGATCGGCCGAGCCTCCATTTTTCGGCATATAGGAATAACAGGTGGCCAGGTACTTAAGGGCTTGCACTCTCGAATTGAACGCCATATCCAAGGTGGGAATACCGTCGGGTACCACGTCCAGCCAGTCAGCACAAGCAGTTAGGCCCATTATTGCGGCAAATATTATGATTTTATATTTTTTCATATGATTATTTTGTTTTTTTCTTGTCGGTGTGTGTAACCTTTGATGTTCAAAATATTCATTTCCTTCGGGTGTTTAATGATTATTTTAAACATATTGCTTATCCTTAATTAGTTAAAAGTCAAGTTGAGTCCAATGTTAAACACTCTCTGATTAGGATATCCCAATCCATTGCCGGCCATTTCCACGTCCCACATTTTAAATTTACTGAAAAGAAGCAGATTGCTTCCGCTGACATAGAAACGGAGGTTGTTCATTCTTATCTTCTCAGTGATTCGAGCGGGTATAGTATAGCCAAACTCCATCTGTTTGAGGCGCAGGAAACTGCCATCGCGCATAAACCAGGTACTTGTCGCAATATTATTTGAGTTCAACGTCGTACTTAATCTTGGCCATAACGCGTACACGTCTTGATTATCCTCAGACCAGTAGCTGTCGGCATAGGCCTTGAGAATCTGGGCATCATTGATAAAAGGGGCTGTGCCATTATTCGCACTGCCGGCATTGATCCAGAACGATTGCCGGGCCGCCCCTTGGAAAAATACCGAAAAGTCGAATCCCTTGAATCCCGTTGAAAGCCCAAATCCATACACAATTTCAGGTACTGTTGGATAACCCAAGGGAACTTTGTCGGCTTCGGTAATTTTACCATCGCGGTTTACGTCCAGGTATTTGATGTCACCCCCGCCATATTGGGAAGTCCCTATGTATTGCGGTGGCGAACTGGCGGCTTCCTCATCATCCACAAAAAGTCTTTCGGCGATATATCCGGTTACCTGTTTTATGGACAAGCCTACTCTTGAACGCCATGGTTCATTGTATTCCGGTTCCTCGTACACATCATATCGGTTGGTGGCATAAGTAAAGTTCGCGCGCGCCGAAGTCCAGAAATCTTTGTTCCAGCTTTTCTGGTATTCCAGCGTCATATCCACGCCATTGCCCGAGGCTTCGCCTACATTTGCTCTCGGGGTTGCCGTCAAGCCCATTGTATTGGGAATACTCGACCTGCTCATCAGGATATTGTCTCTTTTTTCAGTAAAATACTCGGCAATAATACTCAGTTCGTTCCACAAACCTAATTCAATGGCAAAATTTTGTTTATACGATTTTTCCCAGGATATATTTGGATTGGCATATCGGTCGATAGTAATTCCGTTGTACCTCGTATTATATTCCTGTCCGAAAACAGCTCCCCTTCCGGCATCATTCATATTCACTTCCGAAAGATAAAAGAATCGGTCGTAAGCGGTGCCGATTTGGTCGTTTCCGATTAAACCGTAGGAATAGCGGAGTTTGAGGGTGTTCACCACCGGTTTTATATTTTCCCAGAACTTTTCGTTGGATATGAGCCATGCGGCGCCTGCCGAAGGGAAAAAACCGAAGCGGTTATTTTTATCAAAACGCTCGCTTCCGTTATATCCAAAGTTAAATTCGGCAAAATAGCGGGAGTCATACGAATAAGTTGAGCGCCCCGACAAACCTAAATTTCTGGAAGGGAGCGATAATTGTAACGAACCCGCGTTGGCCTTCAAGGTCTCCCGCGCCTGAAATACCAGCAAGTTGCTGATGTTGTGCTTGCCGAAATCACGAACATGGTTTAAACTTCCTTCAAAATAAAACGAGGAACTCTGTTCTCTTTCCCCGGGCAATTCTCCATATCCCAGATATTCCGTGCCTATATAAGTTTCTAGTAATTTGTAATCTCCTGTCAGCCTGTTATATCTGCTGATTTCATAATAAAAGGGATTATAAGCCCTGTTGACGGCAAATTGGGATAAACGGCTGACATTCAGCATTCCCCTGGCAGACAGTCCTTTGGTGATGAAATTCAAATCCTGTTTCAACTCTACCTGCGCCAATATCTGCGAACGCGACTTCTCCTTGTACCCGCGGACCATTTCCGCATAGGGATTGATCTTACTGTTGTTCCAGTTTCCGAACAAAATATGTTGCGCATACTGGAAATCCTCGTCTGCAGGGTAATAAGCGGGAAAAAGCACCGGATTCGAATGTACCATTAAACTATACATTTCGGCTCCTCCGCGCAAGGGACCTCTGTATTCTTCGAAATTGGCGCTCAAACGTAAAATCAATTCAGTAGTATTGGTTACATTAATATTTACATTCGAACGCAAATCGTAATTGTTGATGGCTATGTTGTTGTTGAAGTTATTGCGTTTATCGACTTTCAGAATGCCGTTGTCGCGGTTAAACGAGCCGGCGACGTAGTAACGCGCTACTCCGCCACCACCACTGACATTCAGGTTCATGCGTTGGTTCATGGTATAATCTTTGAACAACATTTCTTTCCAGTCGTTTGCCGGATAAATAAGCGGATATTTGCCGGCCTCCGTCATTTCGATCTTTTCCTGCGAATACAGGATGGTTCCCAAGGGATCTCGAGTAAGGATCGCCTCGTTGTGCATTTTCATATAAGTCACCGGGTCAGCTATCTCAACAGTTTGCGTTGGAGCCGACATGGAATTTTCGAAGCGGAATGAAATCTTAGCGGGTCCAACACTACCCTGTTTGGTGGTAACCAAAACAACACCATTCGCGCCACGGGCACCATACAGGGCAGTTGCCGTAGCATCCTTCAGGATGGAAAAGCTTTCAATGTCGTCAGGACGGAGGCGGGCCAGATCGGTGGATGTGAGTTCGACACCGTCAATTAATATCAAAGGGTTGGTATTTGTCCCAAAAGTTGTTATACCGCGGACAAAGAAATCGGCATTATCCTGTCCGGGTTCCCCGCTTCGCTGATAGGCGATTACTCCAGCCATATTGCCGGCGAGCGCGGTGGTCAGGTTACTCGACGGTACTTTTAAATCTTTTGTGTTTACAGTAGTAATAGCGCCGATCACGCTTTCTTTCTTTTGTTTTCCAAAGGCCACGATTGTAACCTCCTCGAGTTCGCTGGCAGCCGGTCTCAAGGTTATCTCAATATAGGTTTGTGATCCTATTGCGACAGTCTGTGATTCCAGGCCAAGAAAAGAGAATACCAGTTTGTCGGAAGGGGCGGCCCTTATCTCGAAAGTCCCATCGATGTCGGTGGTAACTCCCCGGGTTGAGTTTTCAATCTGGACGGTGGCGCCGGGCAGGGGAGCACCTGTTTCCGCTTCTATCACCTTTCCCCTTATTTGTGTTTGCTGGGCAGATAAGCAGAAAGGGAAAAGTAACAAAATACACAGTAAAAAATTTAATTTCTTTTTCATCTCATTTTTACTTGCTTTAGATTAATAATTAGAATTTGTTTAGATTGTTAAAGAGTATTATGAGAAAAGAGAAACGATTCTCTTTTTCTTTACGGTGATAAAAAGGATCCGCTGCCTGTCGGAATTTCCATACGGGCAATATGGGTTCGTCTTATGCCGGCGTTTTTTCCGGATAAGAGGAGTTTGTCTTTGCTAAAATAAAAAAATGCTTTTTTGTTAACTAAGGTTAACGGGGGGGGGGGTAAAAATTGTAAAACTATCCATCTCTTTTGTAAATAGAATGTATTCATATCATAGAAAATTATATAATTTATTTGTGTGATATTGGCAAATTACAATGAGTTGAGGCGATATGATTTCCTCCTGGTTTTGTTTTTATGGCCGTTACCACACAAAGTAATAATAAATTTCCCGAGATTTAATTTCTCTGTTTGACAAAATTTATACAAAAATACCTTTATAATCTACTTTAACGCTATGGAAAATGATATTTTACCTGAATAAAATGATATTTTATGTAAAAATGCTGTAATTCTTCAATCTTCGTCGAGAAACAAGGTAGTGTTACATTCAGTGTGTCTCCAGTCTAGTTTCTTTATCAGCCGAAACCAAATTATTCATTTTTTATTATTTGCTATATTGTTATGAATTACCGTATCTATTTTGTAAGGGTCAAAGCCTACCACATTACTCAGATTCGGATTATAAGAAACATCTGCATACTCTATGTTTTCATGGCTAAAACGTGTGGATGTCAGCTCATAGTGTGACGCGTTAATTTTTCGGATAGGTTCAGCAATATAAACGAATGAGATTTGGTTGTGAGAAACAATTATCTCTTTCAATTTACCGAATCACTTATGATAATATAATCTACATGTTCAGGACCAATACTGCCAATATATATTAATTTTCTATTATTGGCTATATTGTTATGAATTACCGTATCTATTTTGTAAGGATCAAAGCCTACCACATTACTCAGATTCGGATTATAAGAGACATCTACATACTCTATGTTTTTATGGCTAAAAGATATGGATGTCAGCTCATTGTGTGACGCGTTAATTTTTCGGATAGGTTCAGCGATATAAACGAATGAGATTTGGTTGTGAGAAACATCTATCTCTTTTAAGTTATTGTACGGCTTTATTTCAGGTGTAATTACCTCTCGCAAAAGGTTATATGACAGATTCAGTTTCTCGATGCCTGCCGGCAGGAAATCCACGATAAATGTGTCTATCTCATTATGCGATAGATCCAATGACTTTATGGTGTATCCCGAAAGATCGGGGAACTCCCGGATACTATCGTTCGACAAATCGTAAAAATCAATTACCGTGTCAACGGGAAAGGTTAGAAGAAGTTCCAACTTGCCCGGTTCTTTCCCCGATTCCGTTTGTTGCTCGCTGATTTTCCTGTTTTCCCTGCAGGAAATCAAAACAGCGATAGAAATTAATACAAAATATGTTTTTTTCATGAGTCAATCCATTTAATATCCATAATAATCTCTTCTGTATTCTTCCAACGCGGCGTCTATTATTGGACTATTATGTGAAATGGTTTGAGTTGGAGATACCCACCCCGTCTTAAGGGGATCGATCCCGCCGCCAATCAGACAGGTTTCTTTCTTGTCATAGCAACCCGGTTTTGCAAGAAACAAGCGCCCATATATCGATAA
>NZ_RDSD01000088.1 GCF_003712195.1 Proteiniphilum sp. X52
AGAATGGAATGCTGAAGAATACGCAATTCGACAAGTAGGGAGTCTTTATTTACCATAAAATATAATTAAGATGAGAAAGATTGGACTTTTGGTGTGTGTTTTAATTGAAATTGTATATGTTTCGTGTGATTATCCAGGATTGATTGAATTTGTAAACGAAACAAATAATGTCGCATATTTCAATATTTATAAGGGATATAGTAACACAAAAGATACTCTTAAGGTAGAACTTACAAATCATGATAAGATACCTAGTATTTTGATAGGAGGATATGGACATTCTTGGGACAAAGAGAATATAAATAAATTTATTTCTGACATTAATAAGATTGAATTAATTTCCGAGAATGACACATTAATTTTCACGGATAAGGATGATATGTATAATTATTTAAAAAA
>NZ_RDSD01000034.1 GCF_003712195.1 Proteiniphilum sp. X52
GATGAACTGACCGCTGCCAAAGACCGGGAAATCACCTGGCTGAAAGAAGAAATCCGATACCTGAGAACGAAATTGGACCGTTTGCTGGAGAAAGAGAGCTAAAATCCTCAACTTTTCAAGTCGAATCATAATTGAATTAATAACAGCAGAGGTTGAGGCACTTTCCTCAACCCCTGAATGGGTGGGTTACTTTCTTATTTTTTTGTAAATCTCAATGCCCGGAAGTTGAACCCTGAGTCTTCGATATAGAATTTCAACCGCTGTTCGCCCTGATCAAGGTGAATTTCCAACGGCGGTAAGGGATGCCACCTCCAACTGCTCCAACTTCCATTATTGGGAATGTGGATTGTTCCCGTCACATTCTCGTTATTGACTTCAACGTGGAACTTGGCGTTGTTGCCGTTTGCCGAAACACTTGCTTCAACAAAATAGGCTCCGGCCTCTTCCACATTCAGGGTATAGACAAGCCACTCGTTTGCTGAAGTATAACCTATGTTGTTGCCGTTTCCCTCAACCTCTACCGGGGCGCCGCGCGAATCACCGTGGGTGAGCCTGTAGCCGGCGTTGCCCGTCTTGTTTTCCGGTTCGTTATCATGGAACGCAAAACCCTCACCGCCAAAATCAAAATTGGCGGCCGGAACTTCACAGGGTGCAGCGGAAGAAAGTGTGTGAGGTCCTTTGAACGGACGGGTATATTTCCCATCCACCACTACCCTCTCCACAATATTGCCTGACTGAAAAACAATGGAAGTCACACCTTCACCCGTAACAATGATCACACCATCCTCCACCCGGGCTATGTCCGGATTTTCAGAATACCAAATGATATCCTCCGAATAGTTGTAGTTCTCAGGATGACAAGCGGCAAGTACCGTGGCCTTGTCACCATACAACAGTTCCAAATACGACTCACTCAATGTGACGGACTCAAGAGGAACTTTTACAACGCTGGTCACCTCCACCCTGTTTTCAAGATCGCCTGCTTTAACAATAATATGCGTGACCCCGGTGCCAACGGCCTTAACACGGCCGTCCTTGTCTACGGTAGCCACGGAAACATCTTCCGAACTCCACCGATAGACATAAGTGCCATCCGTAGGGCTGGCAACCAGTTGAACTTCATCTCCCACAAAAAGGGCAAGGGAAGACTTGTTAACGAAGAACGCCCTCTCCACCTCTGTCCTCAGGTTCTCCTCACAACCGGTCAAAAGGAAACAGAAAAGCGGGAAGACGAAAAATATAGCTTTCAAATTGTGTTTCATATTGATAAGATATTTATTTTAAAACTCTGTCACGATCAACACCGGATCGTGATCCGATGGGCATTTGCCGTAAGGCCTGTCGTCAATCACACGATACTGCAACAGCTTAACATCTTTTCCGACAAAGATATAGTCAATCCTGTTTGTGGATTCTTCAAACGGTTTTAACTGATTAAACGTACCTTCCGGGCCCAGCGGCTCTTCAGCCAGATCCCTTGCATCATAAAGCTGTCCGTCAGCTTTCAGGATGACAATGGGCTCCGAACCGGGTTTACAGTTGAAGTCACCCGAAGCAAAGAAAGGGTATTGGTTTTTGACGATCTCTTTTATCTTTGATAAAAGCAATTTCGCCGATTCCACCCGGGCTACCGCTCCTTGATGATCGAAATGGGAGTTGAAGAAATAGAACACGTTGTATGTTTCTCTATCCCTGAACTTCCCCCATGAGCAGATTCTCCGGTAGTTCACCGCATCCCAACCGTAACTCGGTTTTTCAGGGGTATTGGAAAACCAGAAACTGCCCTCATCCAGCAACTCGAAACGAGCCGCTTTATAGATAATGGCAGAAAACTCCCCGTTTTCCCCTCCGTCCCTGCCTGTCCCGGTGTAGTGGTATTTCTTAAATTGGTTCACGATATCTGTCAGGTGCACTTTAGTCCCTTCCTGGGTACCCCAAATATCAAAATCGTACCGGTTGACAATGGTATAGACAAGCTCTCTTCGATCGGGCCATCCTCCAACCAACAAATTATAGGAGCCGGAAGAAAACCGGCTGTGCTCATTGCTTTGCTTAACCGGCACAACGATATCCTTTACATCGGAATGGCCGTTAAACCTGACGACAACCGTTCCCTCCCTTTTACTGTCGGAGCGATCCAGTGCAGAAGCAATGAAGTGATGCCTTTTGACCCATTTATCGACAACTTCAGGTTCCTTCTCCGCTATCCAGGAGGGAAGATCCACAGAATAGGGGAGGTTTGAAGAGATATCCAATGAGAACTCCAATGACTGGTTTTCATTGAAGCAGATTTGAGACTGGCTGACTGACACCTGAGGCTTCTCAGAAAGCTGCCTCACTTTGATATTCTTGACAATCTCTTTGGCCCGCACAGTCACTTCCGAAGACCTTTCCACTCCTATCTCCCCGTTCCTCTCCACAGTGATCCGGATCATGTTGCCGTTTTTCGGAGTTAGCTCCGCTGTGCACCAGCCACCGATTGACTCTACCGTGACTTTTGTGTTGCTTCTTACCTCAATCATCTTTTCACCCGCTTCGGGCCAGAAGACTACTTCGTTGTGTGCCAGTTCCAGAAAAGTCATCTCGGTATCCTGACCATGACCACAGGCGAAAAAAGGAAATATTGATAAAAAAGTTACAAGAAACAACGATATTTTGTGCCTACTCATTTTCTCCGTATGTTATTTATGAAAAACATCTGGTTAGTCCCCTGAAAACTCAAGGCGCAACTCCTCTTTCATCTCAATTGTATTTCCCGCATCATTGATGTAATTGTATCTAATGAGAAAAACTTTGTAGTTTTTGAATGGAGTCTCTTCGATAAAAAACCTGTTCGGGAAGTTGGGATCACCGTTAATCTGGGTGACTTTCAGATCCTTGTAGGGAGAAATCATGATATTTCCGTCATCAGTCACCTGAAGGATTATACCGTATTTATTAATCACTTCCGTATCGGGCTGGAACGCGACATTGTCTGCCAGGATCCTCACCTTGTCCCTGCTGAGAGGATGCATGGTCTTGATTCCGGGAAGTTGCACACTCCCCCTGAATGCCCGCATCGTATAGTTGGTCTGGGGTTTCTGTTTCGCATAATCGTTTTTCAGCAACACCCGATAGAGCACATTGCTTTTTTTGGGGTTGACCTCATAAGAAGAGTACGAGTCGACCTTTATCGGAATAAAATAGGTGGAGTCGGGAGAAAGTCCCTCCGGACGAATTGCCATTTTCATTCGGCCGGTTCTTTCACCCACAGGGATGGTCAGGCTGTAATCTTCAATATCGTACATACTTTCCGGAAGCAACCTCGCGTAGCTCCCGCGATCGACATCGAAATTCAGCAGATTGTATCTGTGGAACGCTTCCGGGTCGGGAAGGAGTTTCACCTTGATCTCCTTCCCCGAAGGAAGAGTGCCCCCGCAAGTCGCGGCGATATAACCATACGACTCCGGCTCATTCAGGTCGTGAACGCTTTCAAAGATATTGTAACTACCCTCGCTTTGCAATGCAAAAATGGTCTTATACTGCTCTTTCTCAAAAATATCGTCGTCGTTGCATGAATAAAAAACGAACAACACGACCACTGCCAATACTGTAATTGATCTGCTCATAATGCTCTGATTATTAAAAAATATTTTACCATCCGGGATTCTGATCCAATGAGGGGAGACGACGGATCTCAGCCCTGGGCAATGGCAGAAAAACCATTCTTTTGTTTATGATCCGGCTCCCTATTCTGGCCGTGTTGGGAATAACTCTCTGGTAGTACCCCTCCTTGTTGGCATCGACGTTCATTCCGGTAATCCTGTCGTTTTCCACGTTTTCATAGATCCCCCACCTTCTCACATCGTAGAACCGCCTGTTCTCAAAAAGGAATTCAATCATTCTTTCTTTCTCGAGCAACTCTTGTATCTTCCGCTGACTTTGCAGTTCAACATCGCTGAGTCCCGGCAAGCCCGCGCGATAACGCACCGGGTTGAAGGCGTTCGCTATCTCATTCACATCCCTCGAAAATGTGTAGGTTTCCCCGTTCAATTCAACCGTATGGGTTGTTGTGAGGTTGTTCAAGGCTTCGGCGTAACTGAGTAGAATTTCCGCAAAGCGGATTATCGGGAACACCTTGTCGACCACTCGCGCGTTTGTTCCGGACCAGGCATCCATGGGATGAATGTACTTCTTCATCACATATCCGGTGGGCGTATGGTTAACCAAGGCGTTCGGATTTGATTTGCCATTTGGTGAATCGTAATAGTAAGTCACCGTGAGATTATAGTCTCCGGCGGAAGAGGCGGAGGTACAAGGCCAATACCCTTCGCTAAAACCGATGCTGGCGTAGAATCTCATTTCGCGGTTCACATACATGTTGTAAACTCCCGCGTTAAGCCTGTAACCGGAAAAAGAACGTATCCCGGAGGTAAAGCCCTCTTCGGAGTAAGGGAACGCATCGCTGGCATTGTCGATTGTTCTTCCGTCCTGCATATAATAGGAATCAATCACTTTCTGGGGAACGGCCATTCCGCCCCATCCTCCGTGAACAATGGGGAACGAGGCCCTTGTATAGCTTTTTAACCCGTCGGATTTCCTTGCCCAAATAAATTCGGGGTTAACCGACGGGACACACTCGCCGTTAAACATTTCCGAATAGGACTTATAATGATCAATTCCGCCTGCTCCTGCCGGAAACTTCTCCCGATAGGAAGGGTCGGATACATTTTCCGGGAGCACCGGGGTTTGTTCGTCTTCCACCACGGTATAAAGCCTGTAGAGAGGCCCACCGGCCAAATCCATGTCGATCACCCTTCTGGCAGCAGCAGCCGCCAATGCCCACCGACTCTCATCATAGGTCTGAGAAACATAGAATGCACCGTCAGTTAAGCGTTTCCAGTCACCGAAATAGATTCTGGCAGCTTGTCCGCCATTATACAAGGGGCTGGCATGCTGAAGGCGAAGACGTGCGACAAGGGAATATGCGGCCCCTTTGGTAGGTCTTCCGAAATCAAGGATAGGAACGGTTACCGGCATATACTCCGCAGCTTTCTCAAATTCATCACATATATAGGCTACCGCTTCGTCGTAAGTGCTTCTGGGACGATCGTAATACTCAATCGGTTCGTTCGTCTCAATGACGTCATCTCCAAGGATAACGGGAGGACCGAACTCCATCAGTAACTTGTTGTATGCGTAGGCTCGTATAAAGCGGGTATAGCCCAGTATATTCATTCGATCCGAAGCCGACATTTCCGGCACCTCATCGATCCGGGACAAGATGGTGTTGCATTTTCGAACGATCTTGTAGAGGTTCTTGTAGTTGTTCCCGAACGGTCCTAAATTGTCGGGGGTAATATGCCCCAAAACAAAACGCATCCCCGAGTAACTGCTTGAGCCATCGACATTGAACATGGTAAATGCCTCGTCGGTAGCCAATGGCCCCAAGACATCCTGTCCGGAAGTACTGAAAATCTGTCCCTCATCGGCGAACATCGCCGCGGCGCCCCACATATAGGCTTCCACATAGCGGGTCTGGGTGAATATGGAGTCCACTTTGAACTCATCATCAAAATAACGGTCGATATTCAGGAAATCCTTGCACGACGAAAAAAAGGTCGGGAAAGAGATAACCGCAAGGAGGATGGATAATAGCTTTAATCTGTTCATTATATCTATGTGCGTTAAATATTTATATAAAGTTGGAAGGTAAAAACCGAGGGGATCGGATAGGCGCGCCCATTGTAACGGGCCTGCTCCGGATCAAATAGTTTCACCTTGTCCCATACAAAAAGGTTTGTTCCAACCAGTTGCAGGTCGAGCGACGAAACCCCGATCCGTCTGAAGGAATGGAGTTTCAGGTTGTAATTTAATGTCACCTCCTGCAATCTCAAATAGCGGCCATCCCCTTTCCAGAAATCGGATAACTGAGAGTTGTTGCTGTTGTATCCATAGTGCAGCCTGGGGAAACGCGCAGCTGGATTTTCGGCCAGCGAGGGATCAATCCCTGCCCGCGCAGCGTATTCCCTTGGGATCCAACGGTTGGCGGGATCGTTTACGATGGTCAACACATTTCCGGTTGCTCCCCCGTGGAATGGAACGTAACCCATTCCGTTTCCGGACTGTCCTACATGGAAAAAAGGAGTTTTCCCGGTTCCTTTAAACATGACGCCAAGCGTGAAGCTCTTATACCTGAATTCACCTCCGAATCCATACATCAAGCGCGGGTAGGTACTGTAGGATAGAGGCACTTTATCCTCATCGTTAATCACACCATCGGCGTTAATGTCCTTGTATTTGATATCACCGGGCGCAACATCGCCAAACTGTTGTCTGGGACTGTACTTTATATCATCTTCATCTTTGAAAAGGCCTAAGCTCTGGAAACCTCGGATCACGTTGTAAGGGTAACCGGTATACTCCAGATAGGGATATTCAAGATAAAGTTGCTCCCAGTTTTGAATCAAATTGGTGGAGTAGGTGTAATTCCCTCTCAATACAAAGCTCTTGCTTGCATCAATCCGGTGAGTGAAACTGATATTGCCGTCGGAACCGTAACTCTTCATCTTCCCCACGTTACCGTAGGGCATGGAGATCACCCCAACATAATCAGGCACCTGAACCCTGGGCTGAAAGATGCCGTCACGCTGATCATCGAAGAAATCGACAACAAACTCAATCTTGTCGTCAATCAGGCGCCCTTCAAAACCGAGGTCTTTCTTCAACGCCTTCTCCCACTTCAGGTTGTCTGCCCCCACGATGGTTTCGTTAATGGTTTCCACGTTGTTTCCTCCCCAGATTGGGCTATGGCCGATATTTACCATCGTCAGATACGGGAACCTGCGGCTCGTGATCCTGTCATTTCCAACCGTGCCGTATGAAGCACGTATCTTGAAAAAATTTAACCATGGCAGGTTGTTCTTCACCCGTTCATAGTTGGTGGGGCTCCATCCGAGAGCAATGGAGGGAAAGAAACCGTACTGTTTTCCGGGCTGGAAGTTCTCCGAGCCGGTATAGCCGAAGTTCACATCCATCATATAGGTATCTTTAAAACTATATGTTAAGCGACTCGACACTCCCTGGTACCTCAATGGAATGGCCGCCAGACTGCTCACCGCTTGCGTTGTTGCCTTTTCATCGCTCAGGTAGTAGTAAAGCAGTCCGCTGAACCGGTGATCGTCAGCCAAGAGCTTCTCGTAGTTAAGTGTGGTCTCAAAATGATATTTTCTATATTGATTTACTTGCTTGCTATACCTGGCGGGAACTGCCTGAACATTCTCTTTCATGATCAGGCTTCCGTTCGTATTTCTCCCCAGGGCCTGATAGAGGGCCGGTTGAACATACCTCTGCTCGCCAAAGATACTGTGGATATCGTAAGCGCCCTGCACCTTGAGCTTAAGCCCGTCGATCACTTTCTTCAGGTCCTGGTTTACGGCCATGGTTATCTTGCCTTGATAGTTCTGGCCGGAAGATTGTCCCGTATGGTTTATCAACACATAGGGAGAAGAGAGATCGTTGGCGCCGGCAGCCGGGAGAAGACCGTTGGAGTATTTACTGGGGAAAAGGAGCGGGTTCAATTGCGACTGTGCATTCCAGATATAATCGGTATTCGCCATACCCGGTTCACTCCTAACGGCCAAATAACCGTCGCTGCCAAAATAAATACTTGTCGTTCTGGTCAGGTTAAGGTCCATGTTGAGCCTGTAGTTGTAGGTGTTATAGCCCACGTTGGAGCTGTAAACACTGCTCTTGTCCTGCTTGTATGCTGCCGTTTCATCGCTCAGGCCCAAGCTTAGGAAATACCTCGCCACTTCACCGCCACCCTTTGCGCTTACATAGTAGCTCTGCTCAAAGGAGTGGTTGTTCAATATCTCTTCCTGCCAATTGACGTCGGGGTAAAGGTCATTGTCAAGTCTGTAACGAATAATGTCCAGTTCGACATCATTATAAGCAGGGGCAGACCCCCTTACAGACAACGCTTCGTTCACCAGTCTGGCGTAATCGTAGGCTCCCAAATATTCGGGTATCCTTCGTAAGACGGAGAGGGAAAAGTTTGTCCGGGATGTGATGGAAAGCTTCCCGGCCTCCCCCCTTTTGGTGGTCACCAAAACGACTCCATTGGCTCCTCTCACGCCATAGACCGCCGTTGCGGAAGCATCTTTCAAGACAGAAAAACTTTGTATGTCTGCCGGGTCGATGGAGTTTATATCGCCTTGCAAGCCATCAATAAGCACTAAAGCCCCGCTGCTGGCGCCAAATGTGCCGATGCCGCGAATCCAGAATTCTGAAATGTTTTTCCCCGGTTCACCGCTTGTCTGCATGGAAATGACTCCGGGAACCTTTCCGCCAAGCAGGTTGGCAACGGAAGCAACGGGGGTTTGCAAATCTTTCACATCGACCGAGGTTACCGCCGCCAACGAACTGATTCGTCGCTGGCTACCCATGCCTACGACAACAAGCTCATCCAACACTTCGGATTCCGTGCTCATCCGGATTTCAATGCCCGACTCTTCTTTCACGACCACATATTCCGCAGTCTCTAAACCCACAAAAGAGATGACTATCACATCCCCGATCTTCACGTTGATCGAGAACTTTCCGTCAACATCGGTAATGGTTCCTATTCCTACCTGATTCTTCAGAAAGACTGTAGCACCGGGCAGTGTTTTTCCGGTTTCATCGTACACGGTCCCATTCAATGTAAATGCAGTTCTTTGCTGTGCATTTGCAAAAAAGAACAGCTGAAGAAATAGCAACAGTAAAAAATTTCTTTTCATTCCACTCATGTATTTTATTTAAGTCTGTTATTCAATGGCCAGTTTACGCACCCTGTTATTCCCCCAGTCCGCAATATAAACGGTGCCCTCTTTATCCACCCCGACACCGCGCGGGTTGTTAAAAAGCGCCTCCTCCGGACCTCCGTCTTTCCACCCGCTCGTTCCGGGCATGCCCACGATCGTCTCTACCATGTTCTCGGGAGAGATTCGGCGAATACAATGGTTTCCGGCATCTGCAATATACAGGTATCCCTCCGGATCAAAATAGATTTGCCAGGGAGCATTGAAAAGCGCCACCTCCAGTTCTCCGTCACGATGTCCGCTTCCCGCCGCGTTTATGCGCTTGAATGTGTTGTCAGGATCCCTGACATCCATTGAATAGATACCTCCGGCAATACCTCCTGAACGTCCGGCAAAAAACAGCAAGTGCGGATGAAGCGGGTGGAACGTTACCCCGTTGGCCGTTCCATTGGGAGTTAAATAGATGATCTCGGCCTCATAAGAGACGGGGTGGATTTTAATGAGCTGCCCTTCAAAGAAACGGGTATAAACGTATCCGTCGAGTTCGCACGCGGCCATGGAATGCTTCCAGGAATTGGTGGGTGGAGCATATCCGTTAGTTTTCACAATTTTGAAATTCCTGTATCTGGGAGCCCATGCCTCTTTAGGATCACAGGTCACAAAGGCGGTAATGGAGGTCTCCGACGGGAATGTGATTATTCCGGTTCTCCTGTCAATCGCAGGAGCGTTGGGGATCATAACCGAACTGTTGTCATTCATGGAAAGCGGAATCACAACATTCTCCTCTTCATTCACCCGTACAAGCCCCCAGGATGGACTGTCCCGGAGAGAGACAAAAATATTGTAATCGTTGTCGACCGCTAAAAAAGAGGGTTTCATCTGGCTTTCTGAAAGTGTTCCGGAGACAAAATCGGGTGAACCGTTTCCGCATACCGTACTTACCGATACCGAGAGATTATATTGGAAAGTATTTTCAAATACGAGCGAATCTTTTCCCACAACCACCGAAACAACGCAGTCGTTACCCGGCATTCTCGGAACCAACGCATAGATCCGATCTCCATCGGATGAGACTACTGCAGCTCGCTTACTGTTAAAATAAACCCTGATTTTTTCGGGATCGGCACCGAAATTTTCCCCCGTAATGATGACCTTCTCCGCAACCCCGCCCGAATTCGGATAAAATGTGGATATTTTGACAGGGATGGACGGGTTGTGATCTTTTCCAAACCCATCATCTGTTTTCTCCGCGCACGATGGGATGAACAGAAGTCCGGAGAAAAGTAAAATAAAGTCAATGCAAGTTTTCAGCTTTTTATTCATGTTTTTTAATTTAGAAAGGATAAAAAATGAGGATTTAATTTATGAATTATATAACAGAGACTAATCCATGGTAGGATTTTCGAAAATATTTAACCATCTTATTATCAATAAAGATGTTATTTTCACCGGACATTCAGCGCATATTCGTAATCCACAGATGAGAAATTTTTCATCAGGGCAAAAATAAAGGTTACTGCTTTCCCAATAAAAGAATCGAGGTTGACATTTACTTTTAAACGGTTGATTTTTACAATCCTTGTCAATCGCGTCTTCAGGATTCCGATGCATTGACCACGATCGCGTCCAGCGGCATAAGACCTATTGCGGAGGGTTCAGTCAAAGCCTCCATAAATATGAAGAGGCCAAATCCGGAACAACGAAATCCATGTGACCGTTCGTTGTGGCCTCTATTTTCTGATTCCGAGGAGGATAATCCGTGAATGGGAGAAAAGTCAGGTCGCAGTTTATGGTAAAAAGAATCCTATATCTTAAAACAGATATGTTAGATAAGATTAATGGAAAAAGGAGTTATATAAAGATATAATCTATTATCTCACAGAATATTAGTCACTATAAACAACTTAAGTCGCGGATAAAATGATCATTCTGAATACTTAATAAAATTCAATTTCAAATTTGTCACAGAACAAATCATTTCTCCCAGTAGTTGTATGAATGTATCTGAACCGAATCAGGTATTTAAATTGAATATCAATCATGGACTCAAAGAAAACAAACAAAGACAAGGAGAAAGACCCCAAATCAGGGTCTGGTTCCGACACAGACAAGAACAAGGATAATAAATCCGGTTCAAAGAGTAACAAAAATTCGGATAACAAATCCGGCCCGAAAAACAGATAATAGGAATAAATCCGAATTATCAAATTGTTGAATCAATCCAATAAATTAGAAGCCGGAGTACAGCCGAGAACTGTACTCCGGTTGAAAATCCAAAAATTATCGAATCTATGGACTCAATTAATCAATCGGCCAGTGGCCAATCGCGGAGCAAAGATATTACAAAAAAAAGACAAAACGCTCGTTTTAACGAAAAATTTGAAGGGAAATTAAAAGAATTTTTCGTGGAAGAATTGAAAGACATTTATTTTGCAGAAGGCGAAATTCTAAAAGGTCTCGACAAGATGGAGGCAGCCGCCATCTCTGAATCCCTCAAGGAAAGTATCCGGTACCATCATTCAGAAACCGAGGAACAAATAGAACGGTTGAAAGAAGTGTTTGAACTTGTCGGCGAGGAACCTTCCAAAAAGAAATGCGAGGCTATTCTGGGTATCCTCAAAGAAGGGGAGACCATGCTCGAAGACACAGAAGAGGGCAGCATGGTGCGCGATGTGGCCATTATCATTGCTTGCCAAAAAGTAGAGCATTACGAAATCGCCACTTACGGGAGTCTTGCCGAATTGGCTCGAACACTCGGTTTGGATGAAGCGGCCGACATTCTTGAAGAGACACTCGAAGAAGAGAAGTCAACCGACGTAGGTTTAACGGAATTGGCGGTTGAATCGGTAAATGAACAAGCAAAAGAGGAAGGAGAAGAAAGCGGAAATGGCGGTGGAAGTCCCTTCGATCCAGTCGAGGAACAAATCAACGACTATAATCCCGCAAGCGAACACGGCGACTATCGGGAAGGCGATTCAGACAGCGAATACCCGATGCACACCGGTGAAGAGTTGGACGAAGATTTCGACGAAGAGTTGGACGAAGATTTCGACGAAGAGTTGGACGAAGATTTCGACGAAGAGTTGGACGAAGAGTTTGATGAAGAGTTGGACGAAGAAGAGGATGATGAAGCCTACAAATAAATAGGACTTGAAGTTATCCTGGAAATTATCCTTTCTCCAAAATAGAAAGGATAATTTTTTCTTCTTTGGTCAGGCCTGTCCGGTTATCGTTTTCTTCTATTTTATCGAACTGCTCAAAATATTCTTGAAGCGAACCGTTTTCGTACAAACTTATAATGAGGGGATGCACGTAATATTTTTTACAGACCGCGCGCGTATTTCCCAAACATGCAGCTACTTTATCGAGTGCTTCCACTACTTTTTTCTTTTGTTCGTTTTGCGTTTCGCCACAACCTAACTCGCTGAGTGCCAAAAAAGCATTCACTGTTCCTCCCCAGGTACGGAAATCCTTGGCGGTAAAATCCTCCCCGCCAACCTCTCTTATATAATCGTTTACCATTCCGGAGTCAATGGTTTGACGTTTCCCTTCTTCATCATAATACTGGAACAACTCCTTACCGGGAATTTCCTTGCATCGTTGCACTATTCGCGCCAGCTTCGCATTCCGCAGAGTGATATCCTGGTGCACCCCTTTTTTACCTTTAAAAGAAAACCTGATGGCATTTCCTTTCACATCAATATGTTTATCTTTAAGCGTGGTAAGTCCGAACGAGCCATACAATCTCTCGTAACTGCTATTTCCCACCCTCATGTTGGTACGTTCCATGAGACTTACCACCGCAGCCAGCACTTTTTCCCGCGGAAGCCCGTGACGCGCGAGATCTTTTTCGACCTTCGCCCTTATGTGAGGTAAAGCATGTGCAAATTGCACCATGCGGTAATATTTGGTATGGTTTCTCAATGCAACCCACGCGGGATGATAGCGGTATTGTTTTCGCTTTGCGGCATCAATGCCGGTGGCCTGAAGATGGCCGTTTTCCAACGCGCATATCCATACCTCTTCCCAGGCGGGGGGGATAACCAGTTTCCTGATCCTTTCCAGCACTTGTTTGTTTTTCACTTCTTTTCCGTCCAAAAAGTACCGAAACGTTTTCCCTCGTTTCTCACGTATTATTCCCGGCTGATCATCGCAAACATATACCAGGTTGACCGCTTTCGCCGTTTTTTGGGGATCATTGAGTATCCGGGCTATTTTTCCGGACGATATTGGGTGGATAAGATCTTCCTCTTTATCTGTTCGCTTCATAAAGGATTTATTCATTCATGTTAGTCATTTTCCGACTATCACATAGCCCTTGTCGACTTATTTTTTCTTTACAATCTCCCATAATCCATCCATCGCTTTCTCCATAAAGACACATTGATTCTCAAACAGGGATTTTAAAGGATCTCCCTTGATTTTTTTTGATAAAATCACCTTTGAGTCTTGCGCTACAGCTATATAGGCATAGCAATCCTTTATGGAAAGAGCCGACACGGGTTGTGCGTATCCTGTAATGGCCAACCCCAATTCGGCATTGAAAGCCAATGCTACTTCCAGTGCCATTTTATCGGATATTTCTTTACTCACTGAATTACAAGCCTCGGCAAAAACCGGATTCACATGTAGGTGTTTCGCTTTTTGTCCCAAATTATAAAGGGTCATACCTCCCTGGAAAAAAGAGGTGGCATGTGCGGCCTGCGAGAGGGCATTTTGTATCAGTCCCGCGGTACAACTTTCGGCAGCGGCAATGGTTTGCTTCCTCTTTCGCAATAATCGGCTGATCTGGTTTATTTTATTATGATCAAATATATTCATATAAGCAGCGTTAGTAAATAAATCGACAAGGTGGGTGGACAACGTTAAAAATCACGTTGCCAATCGGCCCATGGCTTTTTTCAAATCAATGCCTTTTTCCAATACCGGCAAGAAGATGTCTCCTTTTTTTGCCAAACGCGGAAGGACGTTGTGAATGGAAAAATCACCCATGGAGATATCCTTCGTCAATTCCTCCCATTCAACCGGCATTGAAACCGTAGCTCCGGGTTTGGGACGCACACTGTAAGCACTTGCCACGGTTTGTCCCGCCCTATTTTGCAGGTAATCCAGATAAATTTTCGGGCCACGCTTTCGCAGGCTGCGCTCTAAAGTAGTGGTAGCGGATAACCTTTGCTCCACGAAGCGGACAACAATATGGGCAAAATCGCGTACCTGTTCGTAAGTGTACTGCGCACCCATGGGGACAAAAATGTGAATGCCCGTA
Source organism: Proteiniphilum sp. X52 (assembly GCF_003712195.1). GTDB lineage: Bacteria > Bacteroidota > Bacteroidia > Bacteroidales > Dysgonomonadaceae > Proteiniphilum. The sequence continues at coordinate 14,047 of NZ_RDSD01000034.1, forward strand.
CTTCCCGATGTCTTGCAATATGCCGGTATCTGGCATATGTCCAGTATTTCTTTGGTCACTTTGGCTGCTTCGATAACCTGGATAAAGCTGTTTTTCTCCGAGGGATCAAGATCGATGACCAGGTAATCGGGATTACCAGGATTTTCTATCCGGTTGTTCCATGGATTAAGCTCGATGCAGCCTAAATTGATGAGATATCCGAGGGTTTCTTTGTTGTTGCAGACAATGTACTCCAATTCCTTGTGGTTGGATTCCGAGAAGAGAGAGACTGTGTCCACCCATGACGGCACATTTTTTCCGGCATCTTTGTGGTAGAAACTCAATCCGTCTATACCATCGGGAAAGCGGTGTAATGATTGCGCGCGGTTTTTTAAATGCGGTAAAATATATTCGCTCACCGACAGATAATAATCGATCAACTCACCCTTGGTAATCTTTTCCTTTTTCCAGTAGAGTTTATCGAGATGGGTGTACTTCATTTTGTCTGCCGTTGCGGCCGGTGAATCCTGAGTCGACTCCCCTTCCTGTGGTGGCACCACAGTCACCGGGAGACTATCGCGGTAGAGGTCCATGGCACTCAAATCGTCCCGGATCCCCATAAACACGGGATGGCGAAAAAGACCGTCCTCGGTTATTCCGGAGTATTTCACGGTACACACTGTTTCCGGTTTTAACCATGTGGGAGGGGCATTGGCAGGGGACATGGTTGTGAAAGGCATTTTTTCGATTACCATAGGTTGCAACAAGGCATGGATTTCTTTGAGCGATTTTTTGCTGAATCCGGTTCCGGCATGTCCCGCGTAATATAACTTTCCTTCTCTGTATTTACCCAGGATAAGTGCGCCGAAATAGGTTCGCGAACCGCGCGGTTGGGTGTAACCGGCGATGACCGCTTCATCGGTCTGATGATTTTTTATTTTCACCCATTCTGCCTTACGTGTCCCTTCGATATAGAGGCTCGATTTTTTCTTTGCGATCATTCCCTCCAAATCGGCCTGCTGTATGGCTTTATAAAATTCTTTACCCTTGTTTTCCACATGATCGCAAAATTTCACATGGGGCGTCTCGGTGAGTGCCTCTTTCAGCAGTTCTTTGCGCTGGATCAAAGGAAGGTCTTTGGTACTGTACCCATTCAGGAAAAGCAAGTCGAACACGTGGTAAATGAGCGGCGAGCCGGGATTATCCGCGAAGTGTTGCAAGGCCTGAAAATCGGGATTGTCGTTCTTGTCGTACGCCACAATCTCCCCATCCACGATCATTTGATGTGTCTGTTGACGGAGTCCGTTCTCGATAAGGGGATATCTCCCCAGGAATGATAAACCGTTACGAGAGTAGAACTGTAAACCGTCGGTAAGATCGGCAATGGCACGGTACCCGTCCCATTTGATCTCGAATATCCATTCTTCACCGTCAAACGGCTCTTCACCTGTAATGGCCAGCATGGGTCTGACATACCGGGAAAGTTTTTCCTGTCCCGAAAGAGGCAAACCCGGAGCGCTTTTCTTTTTCGAAGTTGTTCCGGAAGGGGTGGAAGTTTTATATTTTTTGTTAACCAGTTTTGTCACCTTGGATTTTGAGGGTGTGTAATTTTCGGCATCGTAATTCTCATGCACGGCATGGGAATCGTTGTGTTTGATGAGCAGCCAGGCATTGGCTTCTTTCGCCGTATGCATCTTTACCAAAGCAAATTCGCCTTTTAGCTTTTTCCCGTGGAGAATAAATTTAACAGAACCTTTGTTTAATCCTTCCAGTAAAATCTCCTCATCACTCTTGCCTTCCCCACGCGGCAAGGGCTCATAGGTGCCTTCATCCCAAATTTCCACTTCACCTGCACCGTAATTGCCTTCAGGGATAGTTCCCTCGAAGGTGCGATAAGCATAAGGATGGTCTTCCACCATTATGGCCAGCCGTTTATCAGTAGGGTTGAGTGAGGGGCCTTTCGGGACAGCCCAGCTTTTGAGCACACCTTCCATCTCAAGCCTGAAATCATAATGCAGCCGGATAGCCGCGTGTCGTTGTACAACAAAAATAAGTCTATTTTCAGAAGAAACGGCAGCCGGAGAAGGCTTATCCGAAGGATCGTCATCCGAGGGAACAGCCTCTCCTTTGGGTTCGGAGGTCTGATTGAAGTCACGTTTCTTATTATATTTGTCGAGTGCCATCAGGAGATGTTCTTTTTTGATTTTTCCAGACTTGCCTTCAGTTTTTCCATCAAGTCGATGGTTTTATCGGTGGGTTCCGTTCCTTTAGCCACTTTCAGCTTCTGCCCTTTTGCTTTCTGTTTGATGATCTTCAGCAAATCAGCGCTATAAGTGTCTTTATATTGTTCCGCGTCAAATGTTTCCGAGTTTAGATCGATGAGTGAAATTGCCATTTTCAACTCATTGGGTTTTACTTTTTCAGGAGGAATTTTCAATTCTTCGTATTCACGAAGTTCTTCAGGAAAACGTATCTTATTGACAATAAGAATGTCGTGATAGGGTTTTACAATACCCAATATTTCCTTGTTGCGCATAATGAATGTGCCCACACCTACCTTGCGGGTCTTTTTCAACGCTTGTAACAGTAGCGAGTAAGCATTTTCCCCGTTTTTTTGAGGTTCCAAAAAATAAGGAGCTTCAAAATAAACGCTCTCTATTTCGTCCTCATCCACAAATTGCTGAATGGAAAACACTTTGCTTTTTTCCGGGCTTGCAGCTTCAAAATCCTGCTCATCCAGTACAATATAACGGTCATTGAGCTTATAGCCTTTCACAATATTATCCCACTCCACTTCCTTACCGGTTTTTTCGTTCACCCGCTTAAAGCGGATGTTAGACAAATCGCTCTTGTCGAGCATGTCCAGATCGAGCGTGCTGCTTTCCGTCGCGGAATACATCTTGACGGGAATATTCACCAGTCCGAATCCGATAGCTCCATTCCAAATAGACTTCATATGACCAAAATATTTATTTTCACAAAAGTTAGACGTTTCCCCCCCCCTTTATTCTTATCCCTGTGGGTTATGTCGCCGCTTTTATCATATAGAACAGTAATAAAGAAGGTTTGGTTCAATCATAGAGATGAGTGACGAGGCGTAGTCGGAGTAGATTTGAAGGAGTATCCATGTCTCATGAGGCATCAAGAGAGCGCACCTCTTCTATACTCTGTGGGGGTGATGCCGTACATCTTCCTGAAGGCATGGTAGAAATTGGATGTATGCTCAAAGCCACAACGGTCGGCGATGTCGTCAATGGTCAGTCCGGGGTTTGTTTCAAGCATGTGTCGCGCTCTTTTCATCTTTATCTTCAGCATGTACGAGGCAGGCGATCCTCCTGTCAGGGCTGTGATCTTCCGGTGGAACTGCCGGGGGCTCATGCAGAGTTTCTCCGCCAGCGCATTCACATCCAGCCGCCGCTCGTCGAGAAGGAGGTAGATAAAATCGACCGTTTTGGCGAGGAAGCGGCGCTCGGCATCCGTGAGCTGCGCTTCCTCTTCCTTGTCCGTGCCGGCATTTTGGCTAAACCTGCCGCGCAGACGGCGATGGCGGTCAAGCAGTTTCTCCACCCTGGTGCGCAACTCGTCAGCATTGAACGGTTTGGCCAGATAAGCGTCCGCCCCGGCTTCTATGCCCTTTATGCGTTCCTCTTCGGTGATCTTTGCCGTCACGACGATGATGGGGATATGGTTGATAATTTCGTTGCCGCGCACCTGTCGGCACACTTCCAATCCGTCCATTTCGGGCATCATCAAGTCGGTGATAATGAGGTCGGGCACCAGTTCCCGCGCCTTCTCCAGTCCCTCCTTCCCGTTGGTGGCATAACTGACGGCATAGCGGCCGGCAAATTGCGAGCCGATATAGGATGCGATGTCGCGATTGTCCTCGATGATGAGCAGTCGGCACAGACTGTCGTCGCCCTCGCTGTCGGCAAGTGCCGACTCGCACTGGGGCAGCATTGCCATGTTCGTGGTTTCCGTGTCGGTGATGGTGTGCTTGATTTCATTGTGGATGGGCACGCTGATATGGAAGGTGGTACCCCTTCCCAGCGCACTCTCTACGGTAATGCTTCCCTCCACGGCGTCCATAATCTGTTTCACGAGTGCCAGTCCCACGCCTGTCCCGATGTTATGCACGTCGTTCCCACCCTGATAGAATGGCTCGAAGGCATGGGCAAGGGTTTCCATGTCCATTCCCCCGCCCGTATCGGCAATGTCGATGAGCATACGTTCGCCCTCGCGCCATGCCACCACACTCACCTTGCCGTATTCGGGCGTGAACTTGAAGGCGTTGGAGAGCAGGTTGTTGAGTACCTTGGCCACATAATCCGGCACGAAATCCATCCTCACTTCACCTTTCGACAGAAATTGCAAGTCGATATTACGGCTCCGGGCAAAGTCGCGATAGCTCTCCACAACCATCATCAGATAAGCCGTGATATTGCCGTTGCGCCAGTCGGCATTGCCCACCGCTGACTTGATTTTCGAGATGTCCAACAACTGGTTGATGAGGGTGAGCAGACCCTTGCCCTGCCGCTCGATGGTCTGGGCCTTGTCCTTGATCTCTTCCGTATCGGTGGATTGCAGGTCGCGGCTCAGTCCAAGTATCACGGTGAGCGGTGTGCGGAACTCGTGGGTGATGTTGGTGAAGAAGTTCTCCCGCAAGAGCGAAAGTCTTTTCAATGCCAGGTGATTGCGATGGTGAACACGCTGAATGTAGAAGAAAGTCGCCAGCGCACCTGTCAGCCCGATTACGACGAAGGAAAAGATGGCGTAATCCACATGGCGCGCCGCGCGTTCCTGCTCCAGTTTCAGTCTTGCCTCATTCATCTCCCTGGTCTGCCGATTGCGCTCGATGTTGAGGCTGGTGTTCTGGATGCGGTTCACCTTCTCCATGTCCAACAGGCTGTCCTGCAGGGCGATTGCCTGTTCATAGGCGGCCAGGGCCGTACGGTAATCTCCCCGCTGTTTGTAGTGCTTGTAATATAAGGTGTGGATTTCCGCCAGATGCTCCTTCGAGTGGATGCGCTCCGCCATTTGCTTTGCCTTGCCGAGATAGTCCAAGGTCTTCGCTTCATCATGGGTGGTCATGTATATGCCGGCCAGGGCGATGCGTGTGTTCAGGGCGTGCCACTCATCCTTTGATGCTTTCATCAGTTGGTAGGCGGTCTCATACGCTTGGGTTGCCTTGTCGTATTGCCCGGCTTTTTCGTAGAGCGAGCCGAAATAGGTATGGCAGAGCGATATGCCGAGGGTGCTGCCGGCCTCCTGGTTGTACCGCATCGACAGGCGGTAATAGACCCACGCCGAGTCCGTCTGTCCGCGATGTTCGAAGATGGAGCCGAGATTGGCGTAGTTGATGGCTTGCCCCACCGCGCTATGCAACTCCTGTTCGCCTTTTAATGCCAAGCGCAAGGCGCTGTCGGCGCGCTCGTAGTTGCCCAGCGTCAAGTAGAGATTGCCCAGTCCGTTAAGCGACACCACCCGGTTTTTCTTGGCCATGAACGACGTGTCGGCGCATTCGTTGCTGAGCGTCCATGCCCGATAGTGGTACTCCTGCGCCACGTCGAGCACGCCCATGCGACGATAGTTGGTACCGATGTTGTTCAGTGCCTGCACCCATTCCAGCGTGTCGCCGATGGCTTCCGCCTGTCGCAGTCCCTCGCTGTGGATGTCCAGCGCCTCTTCGAAGCGGCTCTCGTTGCGCAGCGCCTTGCCCCACTCCCTCAGGGCGATGACACTACCGAGCCTGTCGCCCCGGCTTTCCAACCGCTTTTGCAGCAGGGCAAGCGAGTCGGGCGTGCGCGCGGAGCGAACGATGCTGTCCGCCGCCCTTCTGTCCTGGGGAGAGAAGAAAGTCTCCGGTTTCTTGCCGCACGAAACGAGCAGGAGAGAGATTGTGATAAACGCTCCTAACACGCTTGAAATGGGGCGGCATTTTCCCCATAAATATAAACGCCTCGCGGAAGGGCCGTAAAGTGGCTTTACGGTCGTGTTTGTGGCGCTCCCATTGATAGGATGTTCAGGTCCGTTCATAGATGCATATCCTTTGTCGGGTTAGCCATTCGGTGGCAGGAACCATCTGTCTGCAAAGTTAACATTTTTCCCGAAAAATGAAAAAACAATATAAAACCGTTGTTTTATATAAAAGATAGAAAAAGCTCCATAACCATCAATATGATCTTGATAAAACTTCCATGACACAATAAAAATTTTCCCCATCGACTCATTGCTTCCTTTCCCGAAACCGGCAGGGAAATGCCGAAAAACTCCTTTCGAAAGATGAAAACCACTATTGCTTGAAATGCGCGATAGTGTGCATGAGTTTCTCATGATTATCAAAATGTTACGATCAAAAAATGTCCGATTAGAACAATCGGGGCAGATGCAGGATGTCCGAAAGGAACACTTTTTTGTCCGATTATAACACTATCTAGAGCCTGTTTCACCCTTAATTTTGCCGCAAAACAAAGAGATATCGGCTATGGACCGAACAGAAAGAAAAATACCACCGGAAAAGCGGCGACGGAAATTTGACGAGGCACAGCAATTCTCTGAAGACCGCGCGCAACTCCTCGACACCATCCGCGAGATGATAGATATCGAGTTCGAGCACCGCGGATTGAAAACCGAGAAGCTCCCCCATCCCGAGAGTCCGCCACCCGAAAACAGGGGGCGGGAGCCGCCCGACCGACGGCCGTTCGGCCGTACCCTCTGGCAGCGCATCGCGAACCTCTCCCGCGCCTGCCTTAAGAGACTCAAGCAAACAAACATTTATTAACCCGAACGCCCAATCCTCCGACACGGCGTTCCCCTCACGAGGGGTCAATGGGAGGTTTATTCTTGTCTATGAACAAAATACGAACGAACCCGCTCATTCCGCCGATTGGCGGCGGATGGGCAAGAGCAGGTCTCTTCACCCTGTTCGCCATCCTCATGGCCACGGTCGCACAGGCTCAGACGGCAGGCGGAAGCGGAGCTCAGGTGCCGGGAGACCGAAACAGCGAGCCGCGCACCCGCACTTGGAGCATCTATGCCGAGGGCGGACTGTCGTGGGCCACCGACGTGTGGTATCCAAACCTCGATGCCAAACGCAGTTATAAACAGTCGCCCGCGGTGGGCGGTGGCGTGGACTTCACCATCCGTCCCTGGGTGCGCGTGGGAGCCGAGTACCTCTGGTCTCGTTACCGCCGGGAACAGCGCTTCTCCACGCTCGACACCAGGAGTGTGCCCGTGAAGGCCTATGGCAACTACCTGATGAACTACCACAATGCCAAGCTCGGCGTGGGCTTCAACGTCATGGAACTGTGGCCGGACCGCCAGGCGCGGTGGCTGAATATCTGGGCAGGCACGGGCGTGGGCTATACCTTGGCGCGCGGCAACGAGTACGGCATCTACTTCAGCACCACGCAGACGCAGGACGGCACGACCGTGGCCATCGGAGACAAGGCCGCCGTGAACAACTCCTCGGCCGTCACCATCACGGGCAACGTGAGGACGGAAAACCGGCATGAGAAGTTCGGCAAGCCCTACATTCCGGCTTCGCTCCACGTGGAGGCCGACGTGAGCCGACAGTTCACCGTGGGAGTGAAGGGGGAGATGGACTGGCTGCTGAACCGAAAGGAGATCGCCCCGAAGAACCTCGTCCTCGCCCTGGCCACCATCCGCTACCACTTCGTGCCCGGCAAGGCAAAGGCCATGAAGCGCTACCACGACGAGCAGGCGGCCGCACTCAACGACCGCATGAACGCCCTGCAGCGTGAATCGGAAGCCGAGCGGGCAAGGGCCGACAAGGCCGTCGCCGACCGTGAGCGGATGCGGCGCGAGAACACCGACCTGCAACGCCGCTTGGACGATTGCGAAAAGAGCAGGCCCACAGCGGCAGCCATGGTGGAGCAGCCCTCGCACGTCGTGCAGTTCGACCACAACAGTTCCTACCTCAGCCGTGAGGAAAGCGACAGGTTGAAAGCGTTTGCCCGAGGCGTCAAGGGGCGCAAGCTCTCGCTCCTGGCCGAGGCCAGCACGCCCGGAACGAAAGACTATAACCAGGCCCTCAGCGAGCGGCGCCTGCAACGGGTCATCGACGCACTGGTGAAAGAGGGGCTGGCGCGCGGAGATCTCAAGCCGGCGCTGGCCGTCGGATCGCAGAATGGAATCCCCACGGCCGATGGACGGCGGGTGACCATCACCGCAGAATAAGGCCTTCCGCACTAACAACCGGATATTTGGCAGACAAGCGGCAGACGGGTCGCGAAAGCCGCGGGAATGGAGCGTTAGTGCCAAACGGAAAAGCTTGCGAAACTTGAATTAATGATAAAAAACCTCGCAATAGTATAAGGTCAATTGCATACAATTATGGCAAATACTCAGCCCCAAATTGCTGTCAAAGAGATTACGATTGTCAGCAAAACCAAGAACAGCATTTCAATTCGCTGGAACAAGGCTACCGACAAGGAAAGCCCGCAAAGCCAGTTGCAATACACTGTTACATGGTGCGTTGCTCCTTACCGATGGGACAACAATGTTCGTAAGATCGGTGAAAGAAAGTTTGACAACTCGTCTTACACCATTACAGGGCTCACCCCCGACACGACTTATGAAATTATCGTATACGTGAGGGATCCGGACGGTTATGAAAACACCTATGCGAGAACCAAGGTGACCACCCTGCCCGACGCGGCACCCAACACCGCACCTTATGTCCCCAATAAAACGGTGATTATCGATAAAATCAATGCCAACAGCGTTGAAGTCTCATGGCAGAAGGCCACCGACAAGGAAACAGCCCAGAAGGATCTCCGCTACACTCTTACCTGGACGCAGGGACCGTCGTACGATAGCGGTAATAGAAAACAGAGTCCTTATTTTACGGATATCAATACCTATAAAATAACAGGACTGTTCCCTAACACAAGCTATTGCATTGTCGTTTGGGTATATGACGGACAAAGCTTCTCACGTTACAACAATCTATATGTGACTACTGCAAATCTCTCAGGCAGCACCGGCAATGACGCCCAAAGGCGCAGGGAAATCAACGCCGGACTGGCTTCCATAGCTTACCGTCCCGCAGACTTGATCAACAACGAAATGTATAATGACAAGACGGTTTATCCTGAGGCATTTGAAAGTCTTCCGGACAGGGACTTCGCCTATATCCTGGACAAGAAGGCGGAACCTTTTGGCGAAAAAGAGATTTATGTAAGAGGAAGCGGCTATGAGAATATCTACCCGGGTGCGATACTTGTGGTCGATGACCAGATAACAAGCGGTTCACCTCATCCGCTGGGACGAATCAAAAGAAGCAAGATTTCCCTCTACGGAGACTTCCTTGCCGGGGGCAACCCGTCCCAGGGCGATGTCGATCCCAACAATTCCGCTGTAAGAACAGCCAAGAACAACATTATGCAGGCGCTGTTAAAAGATCCGAAATATGATGCTCCCGGTGTGCAAAGAATCAGGACAAAGATTCATACCAGCGAAAAGAGCCTGATGATGGACTTGGCCGTCGACGCTTCATTTGCAGGATGCAACCTCAATGTGAAAGCAAAAACGTCCTCGTCGGAACAGTCGTTTATCCAGGCTACCACATTAGACCAGGATTACTTCACCATCAAACTCAAAGACGATTGGAAACAAGACCCTTCGTCCTTGTTTGACAAGAGTGTGACCTGGCAGCAACTGAGCAATGAGTTGAAAGGAAAAGCCATTGCCATTGTCACTTCTGTCACTTACGGAAGAACGTTCAGCTACATGAAGGAGTACTCTGCAAAAAAATTCACGTTTGACGCCTCAGAAAAAGTATCCGGATACGGGCAAAAAGCAGATTCAAGCCAGTCGCTGGCCGAATCATCGAGCTACACCAACGATGAGGTATTCAATATCGGCGGAACAGCCTTGACCATCGCCGCCTTGAGGAGCAAGCGAAGCCAGGATGAATTGGAAAAGGCGATGGCCGAGAACATGAAGTTCAACCAAGGCAATCAAGGCGTTGTGACAAAATATACGTTACAGCTCATCACAGGCCCCTATCCCGGGAAAGTCATCAAACCCTTGTACTCCGGGACACAGTATCAAATCGGATACACCAGATGCCCGAGAAGATTATCCGCCCATATCAATGTCAAGGATGTAAAGATATTGGATGGCAATGTGAAAGTGCAACTTGACGTGCAGTGTTTCCGAGTGATAAATGGCAAAGCCGATATTTTCAAGACTATCAACGGCAACAGTTCCAAAAAAGCGCAAGACCCTTGGTGGTTCACATTCCAGGGCAGCAAAACAAGAGAATACGGGGACTTGAATCCCGGAGAATACATTTACAAGAATCCGCTACTGCGAATAAGAAGCAAGATTAGTCGGGTTGCGGACTATAAGGCCCAGGATGAAAAGCGCCTTAACCACGGAGAAATTGAAACCGGGGCAATGGATGTTATTCTTAGGGGAAGCGTGTTTGGCACTGTCAGAATTGCCGAGGTGAAACCCCTTGACTAATTTCGACCCGATAAAAATGAATACGAACAACCAATTAAAAACTAAAAAGATATGAAACACATTCAATCCATCCTGCTTGCCGGCCTTATGCTGCTGGCAACGCCCGCGTTCTTCACTTCATGCCAGGAAGACGCGCCCGAGATCAACTACACGATGAACGTGACCGTGAACAACGACTTCACCCAGTTGGTGGAAGCCATCAACAACGGCACGTTCAAGCAGCCCGAAGCTATCGAAAAGCTCATTGAGGCCATCGACAAGATGAACGCCGACCAGGCTGCCAAGCTGCAGGCCATCGTCGACGTGATCAACTCCGCAAATGCCTCGCTGGAGACGAAACTTGCCGCCATCGAGGCCGCCATCAAGGCGCAGACGCTCTCGCTGGAAAACAAGTTCGACCTGCTCGAAACGGCCATCAAGGCACTGCCCGACTACTCTTCGCAACTCGACGCCATCAAGACCGTCATTGAAAACTTGCCCGACTACGGCGATAAACTCGATGCCCTCAAGGCTGCCATCAAGGCACTGCCCGACTACAGCGGCAAGTTCGACGCCGTGGTAGCGGCCCTCGAAGCCATGAAGACGCAGCTTGAGGCACAAGGCACATCGCAGGCCGCCATCGCCACGGAGATAGCCGCAGTTACAACGGCCATCAACAACCTCATCGCCGAAGTGAATGCCGGCAACACCGATGCTGCCGCAGCCCTCGCCCAGATCATCCAGAAACTCGAGGAGCTCAAGGCTGCCATTGAAAGCGGTGGTAGCGGCACCCCCACCTTTACCAACATCGTTACTCTTGACGGCGTGACGATGCCGGTGCTCAGCGCGGGCATAGATAAATCGGACTTGGAGGAAGACAATTGGTACGACATTTACCTCTTCCTGTCCGGGGACAAAAATAAGTACATTGAGATCATGGCTGACGGCGAGCACCACAACGGCAAGACCTTGGATCTTACCCGGAAGGAAGACGAGCACGACGGATGGTACTGGGCAGTCGAAATGCGTAATCCCAAAAAATTATTTCAAACTTTTGGTGAACCAGGGACCGGATATCCGGTCTTCCTAAGCGGCACGCTCCTGGTCAAGCGCATCGGCACCGGTACCGAATTTGAGATAACGCTCAAGGACGGCAAGGTAAAAGGCGAGGGTGAGTATGGCGACGGCCTTGAACACACCGTCAGCCTGGATTTCAAGGGCGAGTTGGAATTTGATGAATTTTAAAAATTCAAATTCTTTTCAAGCGGTTCATTCCTTAGGATGATCATTATCTTTCTTTTGAAGCTGTCTCGTTTTGAGGCAGCTTCTTTTTGCCGACAAGTGAAACGAACTGAAAATGAGTAATGGGTGAAAACCCAAACCGGAGATCGTGAAAAATAAGGATAGATGCCTTCAGGCACCCATCCTTATCATGCTGAAAAATTTAACCCAACATATCGCGCATGGCCTTGATCTCATCGAACGAGACCTGTATTTCCGCTTGTTGACGGATTACTATCGCGCGTTGCTCGGGAGTGAGATCCTCGCTGTTCAAGGCTTCTTCATATGCACGCAAAGCCGCTTCTTCGCCGAAAACGCAGTTATCGAGAATAGCTTTCCGGTTATTTCCTGAGAAAAAGGCTTTCACATCCATCCACGCGCGGTAAATCTTACCAGACACCATGGTGCCTTCGGCAATTTTTTCTCCCCCACGAACCACCGCGGGAGCCAATTCATCGCGATTGAGCATGCTCTGTTCAACCCTTTCCCGAAATAAGATCCTCAAATCGGAATCTTCAGGTTTTAACTCGTCAATGGCTTTCTGATAACCTTCTATCCTGTCGTTATTGATTAATATCAAATCGTTCAATGTTTCTGCTTGTTTTTCTAAATTCATAACTGAGTCCTTTCTTTTTTAATTGATAATTGAATAATCCACAGTGCACTGGATATAAGTGAAACAAATGTCGTTTCTTATTGTTCTACAAAGCAGTACTAATAAAACCTAACAAGAGAAGAATCAGAATCATCGGAACATGTTGAATGCTGACACGGTATAAAAAAAACGCCCTAAGATTTTACTTTAGGACGTTTATATATCTGAGCGGAAGACGGGACTCGAACCCGCGACCCTAACCTTGGCAAGGTTATGCTCTACCAACTGAGCTACTTCCGCAA
>NZ_RDSD01000035.1 GCF_003712195.1 Proteiniphilum sp. X52
TACAAGTGTTTTTGAAACTTATTTATAACTTTTTCCCGTTAAATTCTTTAGGAATAACTGCGGATAATCATTTAATACAATCATTGTTTTTATGTCGGATAATGGAGGCATGTTAGATGGAATTTCCGACAACTATCCGTTAAGAGGTGGAAAAGGTACTCCCTATGAAGGAGGCAACAGGGTGCCGCTAATAATTTCATTTGGGGATAAAATAAAGGCTAACAGTACAAACCATATCAACGTGATGGGGGCAGACTTATTCCCTACTTTACTCGATTTCGCGGAAATTCCCATCACACATACAATTGATGGCGTTTCATTAAAAGGAGAATTATCGGGTAAGCATAATCCGGAGCGGGGGAGAGATTTATTTTTCTTCTTTCCTGCATACTTAGAATCATACGGAAATTCGGACTCATTCAGAGCAACACCCTATAGTTCGATCATTTCGGGGGATTGGAAATTAATCCGCTTTTTTGAGGATGCCCGCACTGAACTGTATAATTTGAAGAAAGATACCGGTGAATCAAATGATTTGTCAAAAAAATACACATCCAAGGTAAGAGATTTATTGATAAAATTAGAAAGTTGGGAACAAAAAGTACATGCTCCTGTCAATTTTGAATTAAACCCTCTTTACAAGCCGGGGATCAATAAATAAACAAACAATAATATTGAACATTTTCGTTAAGTAAGAGCAGAGACATTTATGCCGAGCGCAGAATTAATAATCGAGGAGCATGCGACTCAAATAGTCTATTTTTAATGAAATAAAATACGAACAAAAACAGATGAAACAATTTATTACAGTCGGACTTGGCTTATTGACCCTTTTGCCCGTTTCCGCCCGACAGCAAAAACCGAACATCATCTTCATCCTCGCCGATGATTTAGGCTACGGGGATTTAGGTTGTTACGGGCAAACCAAAATAGAGACCCCGAATATCGACTCCCTTGCCGAACGGGGCACGCGTTTCACGCGGTTCTATTCAGGTTCCCCCGTATCGGCTCCTTCCCGGTGCGTGCTGCTTACCGGAAAACATACGGGACATGCTTATATCAGGGGAAACGACGAAATGGGACAAAGAGGGAATGTGGGGAGTCATCAAGCCATGTTCGATGATCCTTTCCTTGAAGGGCAACGTCCAATGCCCGCGTCTACCGTTATCATCCCGCGACTTTTCCAACAGTCGGGATACCGCACCGCTTGCATCGGAAAATGGGGATTGGGATACCCCGGTTCCGAAAGCACTCCCAACAAAATGGGATTCGATTTCTTCTACGGGTATAACTGTCAACGTCAGGCACACACCTATTACCCGCCTTTTTTGTACCGGGACGAAAACCGGGAATATCTAAATAACAAAAATATCATTCAACCCGGGACTAAATTGGATCAATCAGCCGATCCTTTGGATGAAAACAGTTATCGGAAGTTTATCCAAAATGATTACGCGCCGGATTTGATGTTTAAAGAGATCCTCTCGTTTGTTAGTGAAAACAAGGAGAATAATTTCCTTTTGATGTGGACTACCCCGCTGCCCCATGTCCCGTTGCAGGCACCTGAAAAATGGATTGACCATTACGTGGAGAAATTTGGCGATGAGCAACCTTATTTGGGAACAGCGGGATATTATCCTGCCCGTTATCCCCGGGCAACCTACGCGGCTATGATTTCTTACCTGGACGAACAAGTTGGGCTATTGATAGAGCATTTGAAAGAAAACAACCTGTACGAAAACACGCTGATCATCTTTACCAGCGATAATGGCCCCACCTTTAACGGCGGGACCGATTCGCCCTGGTTCCGAAGCGCGGGTACATTCAAAAGCGAACGGGGATGGGGCAAGGCTTCGCTGCACGAGGGCGGGATCCGCGTACCGCTTATCGCTTCATGGCCGGGGAAAATAAAACCGCCTAAGTTCAACTTAGAAGTGCAACATCCACGTGTTGTTTTTTGAAATGATTCTTCACAACAATCATGAAAAACACCGGGGGGGGGTTGCCTAACGGCCGGGGGCGCGCAAGCCCCCGAAGAGAGTCGGACAGCAACATAAAAGAAAAAGGAGACCGAAGTCTCCCTAAAATTAACTATTATGTTGCTTATGAAAAAATACAAACAGTTAACTTCAGAACAAAGGTACGCGATTTATTTAGGTTTAGAAAACGGTGACACCCAGCGGACGATCGCGAGCTTGATAGGTGTCAGTCCTTCAGCGGTGTCCAGGGAGTTGCAGCGCAACAAGGACAAGCGCGGGGGCTACTCGTGGCGACTGGCCCACGAGATGGCGATGGAGAGAAGGGAACGCCTGCCCGGCAACCGGGCTACCCCGGAATGGATCAAACAAAAGGTGATCCGGCTCGTGCGCAAGGACTGGTCGCCCGGGCAAATCAGCGGACACCTGAGAAAGAAGGAGAATATCCGGGTCTCCCACGAGACCATCTACAAGTGGATCCGGGAGGACAAGAAGGCCGGGGGCGACCTTTACAAGCATTGCCGTCACAGGCTCAAGCACCGCAAGAGACCGGTGGGCTCCGTTAGAGGCATCCCCAACCGCAGGAGCATCCGGGAAAGGCCCGTGGAGGCCGACGGGAAGCGCTTCGGCGACTTCGAGATGGACACGATGATAGGGGCCGACCAGTCGGAGGCGATACTGACGGTGACGGAAAGGAAGACGAACCTCGTGATGATCGGGGAACTGCCCCGCGGAAGGGACTCGAAAGGGTTGGCCAAGGTGCTGTGCCGCATGTTGCTACCCTACAAGGACGTGATAAGGACGATCACCACGGACAACGGCTTGGAGTTCGCGGCGCACGAACGGATCACGGAGATGCTGGAAGCCCCGGTGTACTTCACCGACCCCTATTCGGCATGGCAAAAAGGATCGATCGAAAACGCGAACAAGCTCATCCGGCAATACATCCCCAAGGGGGCGTCCTTCAAGGACTATCCACCCGACAGATTGAAGCGGATACAGCACAGGCTGAATGAAAGACCGAGGAAAAAATTGGACTTTAACACACCCAAAGTTGAGTTTTACAAACAATTAATGTAAATTGCACTTGCTGCTTGACTCTGCCCCGGGATACATCTCCAACCACATGGCCGCCGCCTGGGATATTATGCCTACCTTTGCTGAAATCCTGAAAACGAATGCTGCCACGGACGGTATCAGTTTTCTGCCGGAACTCATCGGTAAAAAACAATTCGAAACTCATGATTATTTATACTGGGAGTTCCCCGAGAACGAGGGATCGATAGCTATCCGGATGGATAACTGGAAAGGTATCGTCGAAAATGTACACAAGGGAAACAAAAACATGCAGTTATTCGATTTGTATACCGATCCGGCGGAATTGTTCGATGTGGCAAAACAACATCCCGATATTGTAACCCGATTGGAGGAAAAAATCCGGGAAGCACGTGTAAAAGCGGAAGTGGAAAGATTCAGATTTCCTTTTGATGAATGATAGCCCACTTCAAGCCTACAATTTTAAAAGCAACGCGAATAATACGACATGAATACTAAAATTATTACCGCGGGTCTTTCCCTCATGACATTAGGCCCGCTCAACGCGCAACAAAAACCCAACGTGGTATTTATTATTGCCGACGACCTGGGGTACGGGGATCTGAGCTGTTACGGCCAGGAAAAATTCCAAACGCCCAACATCGACCGGTTGGCACTCAACGGGACCCGGTTCACCCGCTCCTACTCGGGCACGACCGTGAGCGCCCCCTCGCGCGCCAGCCTGATGACCGGGTTGCACACCGGACACGCTCCCATTCGCGGGAATAAAGAGATACAACCCGAAGGGCAGGCCCCGCTTCCGGGTGAGGCATACACTCTTTTCCAACTATTTAAAGATGCCGGCTATACCACCGGGGCATTTGGTAAATGGGGATTGGGTTATCCCGGTTCCACGGGAGATCCCATGAGCCAGGGCATAGACCGATTCTTCGGGTACAATTGTCAACGCCTGGCGCATAATTATTACCCTGCTCACCTATGGAGCAACCATACAAAGGTGATGTTTCCCGAAAATGCCGACGGCAAATCCGTTACATACTCGCAGGACCTGATCCAAAAAGAAACCCTGGAGTTTATCGAACAACAGAAGGAGACCCCGTTCTTCCTCTTCGTGCCGATGATGCTTCCGCACGCCGAGTTGGTCGTGCCGGAAGACTCGATAATACAAGGATTCAGGGGACAGTTCCCGGAGATTCCCTACCAGGGGGTTGACGCCCGGACGGCGTTCACGAAAGGGGGCTACCGGTCGCAGGAGCATCCGCGTGCCACGCACGCGGCCATGGTTACGCGTATCGACGTGTATGTGGGGCAGATCATCGAGAAACTCGAGGAAGCGGGAGTTCACGAGAACACGCTCATCATATTCACCAGCGACAACGGGCCGCACCGGGAGGGGGGCGGCGACCCGGATTTTTTCAATAGTAATGAAATATACAGGGGATATAAACGGGATTTGTATGAAGGGGCTATACGTGTTCCTACCATTATTTCGTGGCAGGGAAACGTGCCATCAGGCAAGGAAAACAATTTCCCGTTTGCCTTCTGGGATTACATGCCCACGTTTGCCGGTCTGACCGGACAGGAAGTTCCTGAAAACACCGACGGGATCAATATCCTGCCCGCGTTATTTGGCAAAGAAGGGCAGGCAGAACGCGATTATTTCTATTTCGAATTCCATGAGTTGGGTGGCCGCCAGGCGCTCATACAGGGGGACTGGAAACTGCTGCACCTCGATATCCGTGAAGGGGGGCGGTTCGAACTCTATAATCTCGCCTCCGATCCTTCGGAAAATCATAATATTATCGATCTCTTCCCGCGAAAAGCGGCAGAACTCCAAGAGATCATGAAAGGGGCCCGAACGGAAGACCCCAACTGGCCGTTGTTTTAAGTAAGTAAATGTGTAGGTTGGCCGGCCCAATGCCATTTTTTAATCATTGCCGTTTCATAGCCGGATTTTTGCAGTAGCTCTTGTACGGTTTGCTGGTTAGGAGTTTTCATTCTCAAATTTCATCGGGCCAAGGACAAAATCTCCCGGTAGTTTTAAATAACGGGCGCTGTGCCTCTACACGGCGAAGGTATTCTCCCAACTCCTCTGAAAGTTGTTGTACCCATCGTGGATTTTGTACAGCATGATCCGTGGTTTCACCAATGTCGTCACTGATATTAAACAACTCTTTTTTACCGGTTTCGTAATAATAGACCAATTTCCAGTCTCCTTTACGAATGCTGCTTGTGGTACCAATGCCGGGACCTTCATTACCCCATAGATTAGGATAATGCCAGTAAAGGGCACGTCCGTTATAATCGGTCTGTTTACCTTCCAGCATCGGTATAAAGCTGATCCCATCCACCGGTTGTTTGGTTTCACGACATTTCACCTGTGCCATATCAAGAAGGGTAGGAAAAAAATCTTCGATGATCAGGTAATCGTTGCATCGGGTATCCGGAGCCACGGTTCCCGGCCATTTCACGATCATCGGCACACGAATACCTCCTTCATAGGCCGACCCTTTACCACTGTTCAAGGGCGCATTCTGCCTGTGCAACGGCGCATCGCGCCACTGGGTGGAAGTAGAGAATCCCCCGTTATCCGACATAAAGATAATCACGGTATTCTCATCCAGCTTATTCTCTTCCAACCAATCCATCAGGTCTCCCAGGCTTTTATCCATCCCTTCTATCAGAGCGGCATAAGCTGCCTCTTTTTCAGAAAGTCCGGCGTCGATATATTTTTTATAGAAACGCGGATCCTTGTCAATGGGGATGTGTATGGCGTAGTGTGCCATATAGAGATAGAAGGGCTGGCCCAGGTTTTTGGCCTTGTCAAGGGCTTTCAGGGCTTCGAGCGTCAATGCTTCCGTGGCAAAAGTCCCCGTCCCCCAATATTTTTCCAGGCCGGGAACAGCTTGCAGCGGCGAGGGTTTCCCATCGTCCCGGTTTCCGTAATTCTGTTCACCGTAGAAACTGGCGATTCCACCCCCGGCATGTCCCGCGATATTTATCTCAAAGCCGAAATGGTGAGGGTTTTCACCCGGCGTGTCGATGGCACCCCAATGGGCTTTACCCCAATGGATAGTATGGTATCCGCTGTTTTTGAGCAATTGTGGTAACGACGTTACTTCATACATGAAAGGGATACCCGGCACTTGGCAGATACCATTTACATTCCATTCCGGAAATTGCAGGAGGTCACTTTTTTTGTCAGTAGGGCTGTTTTTTTGGAGGGTCCAATTGGTTACACGATGACGGGCAGCGTTCATGCCCGTCATCAGGCTCACGCGGGTTGGCGAGCTCACCGCACTCGCGTATGCTTGTGTAAACATCATCCCCTGCGACGCTAACCGCTCCATATTGGGAGTATGATAACGCTCGTTAAGCGACGTTCTCTCCTTCCAGAAAGGCAATGAAGTATCTTGCCATCCCATATCATCCACCATAAAAAGGATGATGTTGGGACGATCATTGGGAGCCGAGGAGGGCTGTGCCGACAACCCGGCCAACGGAACCAAAGCAAGCGGCAATAATTTTCTAATTTTTTCCATTCCATGCATTCTGAATTACAAATGTAATATCAATGTCGTTTAGTTAAGGCATCGCGTTATTTTGTTGATAAAAGCAGTATTCAAAGTTTTCGAGTTTGATGCGATCTTCTTATCTTTACAGGGTATATAGGGGGTTATTCACCCGGGGAACTTAAAACAGACGAACGTGAAACATTAACAAAAGAAATAGATTATGAACTTGAAAGCAAAGAGTTTACGAGCTGTTCGCAAGGCAGCCTTACAGGGGTATTCACCCGGAGGAGAAAGCTCAAGCTCAAGAATTTAATATTGCTGGTCATGTCTGTCAATAGTTCCATCCAACACACGTAGGACCGTTTTTATAAATCACTCAATAAAAGTGATTACAATCTACGGGAAGTCACCAAAGGGGCTTTTTCCCAGGCGCGGGGAAATTGAACCCGGAGAGTTTCAAACGTTTGAATAAAAAAGCGGTCGACACGTTTTATTCCATTAATGAAGTGTATGCTTGGTACGGTATGCGGTTGCTGTCAGTGGATGATTCCCGCCTGATGCTGCCCAACCATCAGACGGTAAAGGGTGAGTTTGGCGTTTACGGTTTCGGCCCAAATGCGGACAGTGAACGCTCGATGGCGCTTTGTTCGACACTTTACGAGGTTTTAAACCTGCTGACGATTGACTCCGGGATCGCGCCTTACAGTTGTAGCGAAAAAGAGTTGCTCCATAAGCATTTGGATCATGTCAAGGAGAATGACCTGCTCTTGTAGTACAGGGGTTACCCGAGTATCAGCCTGTTTTTCCTTTTGCAGGCAAAAAAGCTGCACTTTTGCGTCCGGATGAAAGATAACTGGTGGCTTGAGGTCAACAGGTTTAATCAAAGCGGAAAGAAAGAGGCTGTCGTGGCATTCAGCCTTCCAAAGAAAGACCACAAGCTGCTGAAAGATTATCCGGGATGGGGCAACAAAACAATTTATTGCCGGCTGGTCAAAATAGAACTTCCCAACGGGGAGAGTGAGATATTGCGCGCTTCCCTGACTGACATGGAACAATATCCTTATGAAGACTTTGAGGAGTTGTACCATTACCGTTGGAACCAGGAAGAGGGGTATAAACTGTTAAAGTGCAGGGTGGAGGAATTCTCCGGGAAAACAGCCACGGCGGTCAAACAGGATTTTTACGCGAAAATCTTTCTGATGACCCTTGCCGCCGCTTATGCTTTCCCCATAGAGGAGAAAGTACGGGAAGAATACCATGCGGATGAACAACGCGGACATGGTCAAAAAATCAACAGGACCAATACCTTGGCAATGACCAGGGATATATTGACAGGGGTGTTCGCGCGCAAAGATATCCGGCCGGCCCTGGAGGCTTTCGACCAAATCGTTTACAAGACAAGGGAAATCATCCGCCCTAACAGATCTGTCAAACGAAAACCCAAACCCAAGCGACAGTATCATATGAATTACAAACGATTATGATAAGAGCTTAACTAAACGACATTGATACTTATATAGAAATCACCTGGCATTCCACTCTCTATTTACATCAAAAGGATAGCTTTTCAAATCAACGTTCTTGAATGGCAAAGCCGTCATCTCTAAATTGCAGAAACCGGAAGTCAATGCCATCAGATGTTCCGGAGCAAGATCCCTGAGTTCTGGATATAAATAGCCCAATTTAACAACAACGATCTTGTAATCCAGTGGATTGAGATTTACCTCTTCAAAATCAGCCTTTTTCACAAATGAACGGCGAGACTTCATCACGACAAGCTTGACTCCTTCCACATCAACAACGGCTGCACCTCTATCCGTTTGCATAATCGAGTCGGGAGAAAGGAATTCTATTTTTCCCTTAACAGGGAGTGCAAACCCGAAAGTCTTGTCTTTTTTACCCCCGATTGTAGAATTTATCTCATTGCCAACGCCTGACGCCACGCATTGAGAAAGGAAATAGGCATCTACAATACCTGCAAATAAGGCTCTTTTTGTCTTACTTTTAAGTAGTACCGCTAATACCTGAGGATTGTCGCCCTGGGCTCCCGCTGTAGTATTATCGCCCGAATCGGAGATAAAAACTGTTTCCTTTTCAGATTTATTTGCTAATGCGATCATTTCGTCTATACTTCCCGACGGGACATCAAGTTTCATCTCGGCTCTTTTATCCCAGATCTGTTGGGCTAAATTCTGAGCTTCTGTTCTGGCTATTTCGGCATGTTTAGTATTATTGGCAACGACAAACACCCGCATTGCCGAACGTGGTAAGTCGGCCCATGCATAACCTACAAATACAGAAGCGTCCATTAGCCCTTCTTTTTTAGCTACTTCGGATAGTTGTGCATATATAGAGTGTAAAGGTTCTACTTCGGTTATTCCCTTTTCACCCGGTATCAGGATCGGAATAGTAACGGTTTCGATATGTGGCTTTAATCCTCTTTTCAGAGACTCTATCAGTAAACTCATTGCCCTGTCCTTGGTTTCCGCACCATCACGATGAGGGGCAGTACGATAGGCGGTAAGTATATCAATGTTCTTTACAAAATCTGCCGACAGATTCCCATGCAGGTCGAAGCTCCCGCTGATCAGCACATTGTCTCCTGCAATATCTCTTACCTCTTTGATAAACGAAGCTTGAGCGTCATCATAGCCTTCAACATGAAGCGCACCGTGCATATCGAGATAAATCCCATCTATTTTCCCGGCCTTCTTTAAATCTTCAAGTATCTCTTTTTTATATTTATCATAAATAGTCCTTTCTACTATTCCTCCCGGCCATGCATAAGCATGAAGGGAAGGGATTAATTCTATCCCTTCCTTTTCGGCCGTTTCAGCCCACTCATGATCTTTGAGGACATCTTCCCCTCGCGCGATATTAAAATTCTCTTCTGTGGTTGGTAATGTAGAAAAAGTATTGGATTCGTGACGAATGCCACAAGTAAATATTCTTATTTTATCATTTTCTTTCTTACAGGAAAACGTCAATAATATCAACATGCCGAATATTAAAAATTTTCTCATGACTTTATGTTTTTAGGGCTTGAAACTCATTATTTTTTTATAATCCAGAAAAAAAGGAGCAATAATTCCTGTCGTATTTGACAGAGGAAGAACTTCTTCTGGTAAAGTGAAACCGAGTTGCTGGATCATAAACTCCCGCCGGATTATACATCTTTTATAAACATTAGGGTATAGCTCTCTGAGTTGTGAACGAAGCGCATTGTCGGCAATTACTATTCCATCCTCCATACGTGTAGAAAAATAGTTTGGAGAACGAACGATGATATCGACCTGCATATACATCCCTGATTGTATTTTTTCTTCCGAACCCGCATAGATAGGGCTACTTAACCATTCGTCCATGTGAATAAGGTGTCCCGGATTGAGGAATACGGCAAATTTATCGAAAGGTAAGTATTTATCTATAAGTTCACGAAATACTTTGCCTTTAGTGCCTATTTTCATGTTCTCGAACCATTTGGCACAAACTCTGAAATACGCAGCTACATAATTGTCTATATATCCTTTGGCCTTTTCCGGCAGATCGTCCTCACTTTCTGCAACCCATCCGGCACGGCAAATATTACTCCCCCAATAGCCAATATTGGTAGAACAAGGATCACCTCTGCGTATTTCTGCACCGACAGGACCAGATAGTCCGATATGCTGATTACCGCTACTCTTAATACCTATGTGACAATTCAGAGGGTATCCCGTGTACTGATATTCTTTGATCAACTCAAAATCCGTAATCCCTGTGCGGAGATTTTTCAGTAAGTTTTTCATCCCCTCCGAAGCCATTACGTTTGCGAACTCAAATACCGCGATCTCGTAAGGTGAACATTTTACACGTAAACCGTAAGAAGGTGACATGAATATATCCGATGCATTTACGACATTGGTATGTCCGCAAATAGCGCGAAGGGTGTCGGTGATATAGGCCGGAATTTCAATGCGCAGATGGTAATCAACGAATTCCTTGTCGGTAAAATATTTCCAACCTATGCATCCTATTTGCGAGTTTCTGTCTATCCCTTCCGATTTAAAAATAGCATCTAATGGCCGGCTGTCATTGCGTGGCTGTCCCAATAATGACAAGGGTTGATATCTTTCATACCGGAGTTTTTCAGCATTGTAAAGCGGGGATACGGTCAGATGTCCCACACACTCGTTACCTACCAGGATAAGAGGAGTCTCTGATTGATTCAGAATTAGAATAGCTTCTTCAAACCGGGGATCAAAGTGTGTAAGGTACATTAAATTGGCAAAGTGTTCACGATCTCCGTAAACCACCAGATGGGTAAGGTTCCGTTCTCTCATCATCCTGCGGCATCTACATATGCGGCTTTCTATTTCTTCAATAGACGGCTCCGGAAGCGGAGTAGCTGTCCCTATTTCCGGCCAGTCTATCTCTTTTAAAAATACCTCTCTATCCATTTCTTTATATCTGTTAGTATATGATTATAAATTAAACATTTTCAGTCATTTAGCTGCAACAGGACTTGTCATTTTCTAATTTTTCTTTGTGAACACTTCATTTATGAGGCCACTTTAAAAAGTCCAAAACACTAAAAAAACATTTTGTGAAAATCTGATTATCAAGTTGAATTTTTACTTATTTTCGACAAAAAAGACTTATTCAAGTAGACTCATTTATAGGTGTTTTAAAAAAGAATAGGGCTGATTTCACATTTCGCTCAACCTGGTATTTCTCATTGCCTCGGTAGATATTGCAAGAACGATGGTGTCGGTATGACAAGGTGTTATAGCCTGTTCAACAATTTCTTGGCATCGTTCAACCTATCCTGCCAGTCGGCAGAAGGTTCCAGTGTAATAAAATACCCGATCGCTTCCTCCAGTTGAGCCAGTTTTGTCAATGATTCAGGCGTATTCTCTTCACTGTACCGTTTGCGCAATACACGAATCTTTTCCACATCCTGAATCCCTTCCACCAGGCGTTCAAAGCGGATAGAACTTCTTGCATCGGGATAGACCATGTAGGTATCACCGGCCGGCCATGTCCTGAAACGCGAATCGGTCAACGGATTTTCCACCCACGAATTGTAGGCCCAACGCAGGAAACCGTCGAAATCGGCAGCTACGGCGTGCCATGCGGCATAGACCGATTCTGCCGGGGCGGAGAAGGTAAACATATTGGGAAATTTATCTGCGCAGCACACATAATAGGTGGTGACCAACCCTTTGTCTCTGCGGGCGGCAATCTCTTTCTTGGTTACCTTGTCACCGGCTCCCACACAAATATCCTTTATCCATGGATACTGCCTGTAACTCTTGTGATTGTCCGCCAAAGAGACACCCAATTCGGGAGCAGCGCTCTCTAATACTTTCAACGCAGCCTGCATATCTGCCGGCGCACGTTCATCCATGGCTATATTGGTCTTTTCCAGCCACCCTTTACTCTGGAGATGCCGGGTGAAATCTTTCAAGAATACGCTCCACAACTCCGCATATTCTTTCGATTGGGCTTTCAGTTCCAGGGTAACCAGTTCACCTTTCTCTTCATCGTTATAATGCAGTTGGTTATTCCAGGTAAGTAACGAGTAACAGTTGATCATCTTATCGATACCCAGGTCCATCATAAACTGTACCCATTTGTCGAAAATGGTATAGTCGAAAGTCCAGCTCCGGTCTTTGTTTTTCGTCCAGACGATCATATCGGCATAAGCATCATAACATTGATTGTTCCACGGATCTTTGTTCAGGGTAGCGGTGATCACTTTCTGTCCCGCATCGGTCAGCATTTTCATCAGCGGTTTCATTTGCCTGAAATGGGCGTCGCTCCACACTTCCAGGTTGCGCACCCGGGCCACGGCAGAGGGATGTTGCCACAAGTCGAGGTGATAGAGCCACTCCGACGGTTCAGGCAACACCTGATCCACTACATCCAGCGCTATTTCAAAATCCTCTACGGAACGTCCCCCGGCATACAGCTTCAGGTGGCTTTTATAGTTCCCCGCAACAGCATCGGAAGGGATACTGAAGGTAAGCCAGACCGGTCTTACACTCTTTACTTCCATATTGAAACACTCCAGGTTGTCCAGCATATCAGCGGCCAAAGAGGCCGTGAAATTTTCCGGTTTACGGTGTCCGCAGCCCGGACCGAACTCGTCGGTCATCACGTACCGAACAAACCTTGCCTGTGCAACAGATGCTGGCAGCGCGCTTCTTCCCGACTCAAAATCAGCGAATCCCAACTCTACCTGATTGATATCCGCAGCGGACCATAAAAGCAGTTGGGCCGACACTTTTTCACCTTTCCAACCGGTAACCGTTACGCTCTTACTGAGTGGCACCTGGGGCGCCACCGATTTCGGCAGTTTGTCGTCGATCGTTATAAACGATGCCTGCAGCCCCTTAGGCACATTCGACCAGTCGGATAAGGTGTCGTTTGTCGGGTCTTGCATCTCTTCAAAGGTGAGACACTCTTTCTTAGGTCGCTTGCTTTCGCATGAGATATGGGGAAGGGCCAACAATCCAGCCAGTATGCATAGCGTTAATCGAAAAAATGCTAATGAGATTCTCATATCTTTAAAATAATTAATCCATATGTTTTTTATAAAGAATACATAAAGATAAAATAAATGAGTCAGGTTTTGTAAGTAGTTTATAAGCTATTTGTTATAGTTCAATGAACTTGAAAAATATCGGTTTCCAGATCATACATTTCTCATTTATTTGATATTGTAGTGAGATGTATCAACTTGTATCGGTCGGTAGTCACTCCGTAATGCCGTTACTGCTTTACTATTATTGTTTAGAAATTCTACAGGGCTTTCTGGATTTGGCGTCTACATCTCTATTATTTTTCACATTAAGATGTATGAAACTTGCTATAATCATGTCATGAGGTGTAATTATTATGAAGTGAACTCCGGAAGTTAGACAAAAACTTCTGGGGTTCACTTCTCTTTTTTTGGGCAGTTTATTAATCAGACATTATACGAATTATCAATGGTATTATTACTTGATGAATTCTGTAATATGAATTGTCCACTCCGCCTGGTCTCCGTTAGCTGCTTGCACCATGTATTTGTTTGGCTTGGACCAATCACCGTTAGTGCCCAACTTTGGAGCATCGCCTATGGGGAATATCCTGGCAGCTGTAGGGAGAACAACTACCACGGCAACGTTGTCTATTCCCATTTTGCTTCTGGCCGGATCGGGAATAGAGTTCAACCTGCTTTCGGAAGGGGCCACCCTGATCATTACTTTTCTCGCTTCCTTATCAATTGTCTTGGTAATCCCATCCAACTCCACTTTTACCAATACCTCTCTTGTGGAGGTACCTCCTTCGGTAGTGATGTATCTGTACCATACCCCAGCCACATCATTGATTGAATTATCGGCGTATTCTTCGATCACCTCTGTGTTTGAAGTCAAGCAGGAGGAAAGGAAAAGGCTTAAAGCCATACTTGACAATATCAAAAATATTTTATTTTTCATTTTCATTGTGTTTATGCTGTTTATTCCCATCCGGGGTTCTGTGTATCGATGATACCGTATGCCGCCCGTCCGTTCATGAACGATCTCGGAATCGGATAAAGGTATCGTTTAGTAGTAAAATTTCGGTTCCAGGCATTGTTCACCGTGATCTGTCCGATAAAGAATTCTTTACGGTCTTTCTTGATTTGAATTTTATGAACCGGTTTATCCAGATCACGAATTACACTGCCGGGGGCAGCTCCATAGTTTGCCGGCCCTCCATATTTACCCCAACGCAAATAAGACCAGTAAATATCTCCTTCATAAGCCATATCCACCCTACGTTCACGGATATAGTCTTTCCATGCTTCATCGAGGCTCGAAGCGGTGGAGGGCGGAAGACCACCGTGTTTTGTTCTCGTTTCATTGAGGGCCGCGATCGCACCGGTAATATCTCCTTTAAGAAGATTTGCTTCTGCCATGTTCAGATAGACCTCTCCCAAACGGATAAGAATAAATTGGTAGTCGATTTTGTTGTTATAATATACTCTCGGTTCCACATTGGCGACCGCTTTTCTCCAATAGTAATTCGAAACGGTGGTATACCACGATGAACTTTTATCTTTGCGCACTCCGCTCCACAAGTTGCCCTGAACACAAAGAGTTACCAATTCATTGGTCAGCCAAATACAACTGTCGTAAACAATAGTTGCATAAAAGCGCATGTCCCTGTTATTGTACATGATCTCATTGATCTTGGCATCGGTTGTTACCTTTCCATATCTATCGATTTTTTCACCTTTGCTGTTCGATCCCAGATCGTCTCTCTCGGGTACCGGGTGATAACCGATATACTCAGTGGTGGCGCTTGTGCCGTCGTAATCGGGATTTATTGTAAAGGCATTGTATTCCAACTCGCTTGCAGGCAGTTCTATTACGTTGTTCAAATACTGCGATGTTTCGAACCAGTTTTTTGCTCTTCCATCCTGTTGATCAATTACGAGGTATTGGTCTACCAGATCCTGGGTAGGAAAGTAAACACCCCAACCTTCGAAAGATCGTCCTTTCGGATCGTTCAGCAACGGAGAGCCGCCGGATCCGGTTACTTCATCATTTTTTACGTTCGGTACTACACTGATCATTTCGTTAAAATTCTCTACAGTGGTGTTGAGCTTCAGGTACTGACGATTCAGAATAATCTCTTTGTCATCTTTACCATCGAACAGGAACATGTTCTCATAGTCTGAAGTCAATGCATATTGATTCGATTCGATCACCTCGTTTGCAGCGTTGATACATTCCGTGAGATAGCCTTCATCTTTTGTGTATGCGTAAGCCTGGAGCGCAATCCTACTTTTGTAAGCAAGGGCTGCATATCGGGTCAGTTTTCCGCTCAGATCCGTTTCCGGTAATCCGTCGATGCCTGCGTTGATGTCCTGCATCACATAATCGTAGCTTTCCGCCACATCTTTTGTGAGGGGAATTCTCATATCGGTTGTATCGGTCAGTTCGAAAACCCGATTTACCGGAACAAACCGTCCCATTTTCCGGGTCATGTCGAAGTACATCAATCCCCTCAGAAATCTGGCGGCAGCTATAATCTCGGTTCTGGAAGCATCTGATAACAGTTCGGAATTTTCGGCATTCTCAATCACCAGATTTATACGGCGTAGCTGTACAAACCGGCCTTGTCCGGCATTCCATGTGTTGGCATCAATTCCACTCTCTGTAGGGAAATCGTCCCTGTTGTGAAGATCACTTTTGATACCGTTGGGGGTATAAGCTTCCATATTGGCATATTGCCCGCTGTAATAGCCCAATACATCTGCATAACATCTGCTTAAGACCGCCTGAAAAGTTTCGAGAGAACTGTATGCCCGATCGCTGTCGAGAGTGTCAAATGGACGTGTGTTCATCACATCATTGCATGATGTGAGTAACAAAAGAGCCAAGAGGCTTGCAAATAGTTTATATATATGTTTCATTTATCTTTAATTTTAAAAACCAAGATTCAAATTAATGCCTATCACTCTTTCTATCGGATAAACATTGTAAATATTAGATACTTCAGGATCAATACCATATTTCGTTGCCTCAGAAAGGGTAAATAAGTTTTGTCCGGTGAGAGAAAGACGGCAAATATTCAGCCAGTTCGTATTCTTTAACAGAGAATATTTGAGATCGTAGCTAAAGATCAGCGATTTCAAACGAAAATAGCTGCCGTTAAATGTCCATGCTTCGCTTGGCATCAGGTTGTTGTTACCATTCACGGATTGAGAGGAAACAATACGAGGGAATTTTGCTCCCTGATTATCTTCTCTCCAGTAATCCAGCTGATAATCGTACCTCGATAAGTAATTATAGTTCCACATATTTCTATCAATTGGGATATCTCTTTCCCCGGCACCCTGAAAGAGGATATTGAGGCCAAACCCTTTATAGTTGAAATTTGCAATGATACCGTAATTGATCAGCGGTTTTGACGAGTAGCCTATCCGGTATTGGTCTTCTCCCGTTAAACGGCCGTCGCCATTGAAATCTTCGTATATAAAATCTCCTCCGGTCAGGTTTGTCGATCCCTGACGTTGTGCATATTGTTGCCATTCCTGTGCACTGTTTGCGGTCTTGATATAGTGGTATCCCACCTGGGAGAAGTGTTCATACTGTCCGGTTTGGCGTGTATAGGGATTTTTCTTTGTATCCAGGCTTTCCCAGGGATAGTTCGACCAATAGACATCATACTTTGTAAAGTTAAATCCAACATCATATTTAAAGTCTTCGAAGTGGTCACGATATCCAAGCTGGAAGTCAAATCCGGCGCGTCTCTTTTCTCCTTCCGACTCAATCTGGGGAAGTCCGCGTCCGTAAGGATCGATGTATCCTGCCGATTGGGGGTCAGGATCGGCCATATATCCGGCGGTAATGAATAAAAAGTAGTCGAACATACCGTACAATCTATTATTTAAACTGGCAAAATCGAAGCCAAGACCATATTGTTTATCTTTATACCACGTGATATTGACAGACGGTGTACTTCCTTCGTAAAGAGTGGGATACATGTTTCCATCAAATACGTATCCGGTGGCGTTATAATTGTACAAATCCAGAAAGCTGAAACGGGTAATTCCCTGATCCATACCCACCTGACCGTAGGACACACGTATTTTCATCAGATCAAGTATATCTTTTTCATTCAAAGCCTGCATAAAAGGTTCGTCACTCAATGTCCATCCGGCGGAAAATGAAAAGAAGTCTCCCCATCGATTGTGTTTAGGGAATATGTCTGACCCGTCGTGTCTGTATGCTCCTTCGATATAGTATCTGTTTTTAAAGCCATATTTCAGTTGGGCAATCATACCGGCACGTCCGGTTTCCACTTCCGATGCCGAATTGTCCATTCCATCGGTCGGACCAAAGTTTATTTGGTCTATCGGAAGGGTGTAGTTATATCTGTTAAGCCCTATCCCTTTCACTCTTTCATATGCTGCTTCATAGCCGGCTAGCGCATTAAAACTGTGATCGCCGAAAATCCGGTTATAGTTGGCAAAATACTGTAAAGTCCATTTCAACCCCTGCGTATCTGAGTGGTTTAACTGGGGTTTTGCGGCATAGAGCGGTTCGGTGGAATCCCATCCGTATTTCGCTGCATCATTTCTCCAGTTCTTATTGTTCCTGTCATACCAGTTATAGTTTCCGGTTGCTTTCAACCCGAATCCCTCAACCCAGGGCAATGCCCATTCAACATTGAGCAGACCATTGACTACGGTAAGTTTCGATTGCATATATCCCGCGTCTTGCGATGAGATTGCGACGGGATTTAAAGCAACATCGTAGGGTAACCCGTATTTGTTGACTGCAATTTCATCCGGAGCCATCATCCCTGTCTGTTGTATGACTAAATTATGACCGCTTCCTTCCGAGGTATGAAGATCATCGCTCGATTCGATAAATCCTGAAAGTTGAGCCGTTACTCTCAGTCCCACATCTTTGATATTGGTTGTATTGGACAGGTTATAGTTAACCCTGTCTACAGTATAACGCCCGCTTTTGAAAAGCGAGTTCATATCCGTATAACCCACGGAGGTATAATAATTGTTAAGCTCCGTGCCTCCCGTAAGAGCAATGTTGTGGCGTTGTACGGGCGCCCAATTTTTCAGTACCGCGGCACGCCAATCGGTATTCGGATATTGTCCCGGATCAGATCCAGTACGATATTTCTCCAGTGCCTCGTCAGAATATTGAGGATCGAGTCCTTCGTTTATTCTGGCTTCATTTATTTTCAGGGCATTCTCGTACGAACTCACACGGTTTGCCCAGAAACTGGGTTGTCCCCAGGTTTGCTGAAACGCATAGGTTACATGCGGTTTTCCGGTTTTCCCGGATTTTGTGGTTACCTGTACAATCCCATACGCGGCACGTGCCCCGTATACTGCAGTAGAAGAGGCATCTTTTAGTATGGAAATCGATTCGATATCCTCCGAATTGAGGTTTGCAAAATCAGTCCCACTTCTGATCACACCGTCTATTACGTAAATCGGATCCCCTCCTCCGCGGATTGAGACGGATGATCTGGCGTTCAGTCCTGATCCCGATTCTACTATTAACCCGGGCGCTCTGCCTGCCAGCGACTGCGTGATATTTGTAGATGGTAGATGGGGCAGTTCTTCCGTGACCACTTGCGATACGGATGATATCAGCGATCTTTTAGAGGTGGTTGTATAACCCACAACAACAAGCTCATCCAATAATTCCACATCCGTTTCCATTACAATATTTATTGTTGTTCTTCCGCTCAAAGGAATTTCCTGTGGTTTCATCCCAACATAGGTAAACTGAAGTGTTGCGTTCTCAGGAGTGTTTGTAAGGATGAAATTGCCATCTATATCGGTAATTGTACCGTGCGAGGGATTTCCTTTTTCCATAATGGTTGCCCCGATAATCGGATCCCCCTCGTTATCGCGAACGGTTCCCGAAATGGTTTTTCTTCCTTGTTGTTGTGCGGTGTTTGCTGGAGTTTCTCGCTGTACAATCTTCTCGGACAGCGCTATTTGTGTATTATTAATTCGATAATCAATGTTTGTATTCTGAAACAATATATTCAGTATGTTTTCAATTGTTTCATCCTTAGCATGGATGTTCATTTTTTGGTTTATATCTAAGAAGTCATCGCTATAGAAAAATGTATAGTTACTTTTTTCCTCGATTTGCCGAAGTATATTTTTTATTTCCGTGTCTGTCGCGGAAATACTCAATTGCGCTATGCTTTGCCCGATACTTAGCAGTAGAAGAAGCAAACAGCTAACGCCAACTCGTTTGATTTGCATGTTCATTGAATAATGTTTTTTGATTTTAGTTTATATTAGGATATAATTAAGGATAAAAAAGCACGTGATTCTCTCTGATTTAGTATTTTTGTATCCGTATATGAATGCGGTCTTTCAGCGTTTTTCTTTATTAAGGCGCTGTCGTGCTATTATCCTACTAATGGAATGTTGCATTCGCTAACCGGAGTGATGCCCTCACATTGCTCCGGTTTTTTTACGTGTAATTAGGTCGTCTTTCTTGTTTTTATTTCATAGGCGTTAAATTTTTTGTGGATTATTAATTCTATTTTTTACTGAATGTGATGTGCGCCCCGGTCATAGTATATTGTAAAGGAGAAACAATGGTGATAAGATTCAGTACGTTCTCCATGCTGTTATTTTTTATTTTCCCGCTATATTGTATCTCTTTTATATCGGGAGATGCAAAAGAAATAGTTACATTATAAGTACGTTCCAGCATCTTGGCAATATTCTCCAGTGTTTCTTTGTCGAATACAAATTGACCTGTCATCCAGAAAATGGCCTCTTCAACATTGTCGATACGCGACTTGCTGAACGTCATCTCTTTGGTGTGGTACGTGATCCGGTCGTGGGGATTCAGTACTTCGGATAACAGTGGGCTGCTTACTTCAATTTTGCCTTCTACGAGCGTTCCGGTTATTTGTTCATCGCTGGGATACGATTTAATGTTGAATTTCGTTCCCAGCGCCTTTACCTGTAAATCAGCACGGGTGAGCACGATAAACGGGTTGTCCGGATTGCTTTGCACGTCAAAATAAGCTTCTCCCACTAACTTCACGGTCCGGTCTTTCTTCCCAAAATCCGGGGAATACCGGAGCTCACTTGCCGAATTGAGATGCACGTGCGAACCGTCGGGAAGTTGAACGCTTGCTTTTTGTCCGTTCTCCACCATCACGATAAGTTCTTGCCGGGAATGGTCACGAAGCTGTTGAAGCGATATGCCCAGCATAAAAAACAAGATAGCAACAGCTGCCACGCCTGCATACGAAACCCATCTGCTTTTGCGTTTCGGCAGCATTGGGACATTTTCGCGTATATGCTTCTGAAATTGTTTCCATGTCCTCTCTTTGCTTTCATTGGCAAGCGATGATGGATATCGTGCGGCATCTTTCCATTTGCCGGCATAATATTCATCGAATTGCTCCTCGCTTATTTGCTTTTGTTGATAAGCGTGTAGCAATCGATGCATTTCCTCGCCCGACAGGGTGCCGGAGAGAAACTTTTCAATTAATTCTACAGTTTCATTTGACATATCTATTTTACTTTATACGTGATAAGTGCAAAATCCTTACAAGAATATCGTTTTTAACATTTAATTAGTCGCTCCTTAAAAGCGTATATTTATCAGATATTCAGCAAAATAACCTCATAAACAGTTGTGTTTTTTTGCAATATTTTGTATCTTTAGGTACTAAAACTCTGCAAATCATGTTAGGAAAATTACCGGAAAAAGGACAACGCGATTTGTTTCGCCCGATGCTGAAAGATTTCATCGATATGGGGCATGAACTCGTTCTTTTGGCAGACAAGATCGATTGGTCATATTTTGAGGAAGAATTTACACCTTTGTATTCACAACGAGGTGCGCCAAGCGTTCCCATCCGTTTGATGGTCGGCTGCCTGCTTTTGAAGCACCTGTACAATCTTGGCGATGAGCGTATTCCCGAGTATTGGGTTCGGGATGTTTATTTCCAGTACTTTTGTGGATGCGAGTTCTTCGAACATGAGTTTCCTTTTGATCCGAGCGATTTTGTCCATTTCCGTAACCGTGTGGGAGAAGAAGGGATAGGAAAAATATTCGCTTACAGCGTACAACTTCACGGTAAAAAACTGCCGGGACAAACCGGGTTTGTTCTTTCGGACACTACTGTTCAAGAAAACAACACCACCTTTCCTACCGATGCCAAGCTTTGCAAAAAGGTTATCGACAAGTGCAATGCCATTGCAGGGAGTGAAGGCATCATGCAACGTCAGCGGTACACCCGTGAAAGTAAACAACTGCTGCGAGACACTTACAACGGCAAGCATCCCAAACGTAAGAAACGGGCAGACAAAGCCAAACGTCGCTTGAAAACGATCGCCAATATCCAACTTCGGGAACTTGAACGTAAAATGACAGAGGAACAAAAGAAACGATACGAACAGACGCTTTCACTCTGCAAGCGTGCAGTGAATCAACAGAAAAACGACAAGGATAAAATCTACAGTCTGCATAAACCCTTTACCCGCTGTATTGCCAAGGGAAAGGCACACAAGCAGTATGAGTTCGGCAATAAAGTGGGGATGATCACCACGGGCAGAAAAGGGCGGAAAATCATCACGGCGGTAAAAGCATTTTTGGGAAACCCATACGACGGCGACACCATAGAACCGTTACTCGAACAGATGGAAGAGAATAAGTTGAAACTACCCAAAGAACTCATTTATGACCGTGGCGGGAAAGGACGAAAGCAGATAAAAGACGTAAGCATTATTACACCCGGCAAGCCCAAAGTCAAAGACACCCCTTGTCAAAAACGGCAGAAACGGAACAAATGCAGAGCCAGAGCGGCAATTGAACCTATTTTCGGACATCTTAAAAAGGATTTCCGTATGGAACAGAATTACTTGTGGGCTGAAAAAGGCATACAAATCAACGCATACCTGGCAGCTACGGCTTGGAACTTGAAGAAAATGATGGAAAAGTTGAAAGAAAAATTTTTATATTTTATTTTCCGATGGTTTTTCCACCAAGATAAAATATATTTTTCAGCTTAATTCGAATTTATAAGGAACGACTAA
The DNA here is from genome assembly GCF_003712195.1 of Proteiniphilum sp. X52. Taxonomy (GTDB): domain Bacteria; phylum Bacteroidota; class Bacteroidia; order Bacteroidales; family Dysgonomonadaceae; genus Proteiniphilum. Next base: position 22,119 of record NZ_RDSD01000035.1, read on the forward strand.
TTAATCTTGATTAACAAAACGAAACCGGGAAATGCCAGAAAACAGGCCTGTTAAAGGAATAACGAATTAAGGTAATATTTCATCTTTTCCCTTAAAAAAACGAGAGAACGCCTTATCTGTGTTTCCACCGTTTTTTCGGAAATTTGCAAACGGGTAGCGATTTCTTTGTTCGATAGATTATCTTTCCGGCTCAATAAAAAGATTCTACGTCGTTCCGAAGGCAGTTTTTTAATAAGTTCCGAAAGGATCTCTTCCAGAAAACGGCTATTTACCTCCGCTTCAATATCAGCGCTTTCCACTGTATTTTCCTGTTGAGATTGCTCGTATTTATATTTCAATAACAACTGCTCAGTCTGTCGGTACACACGATTCCGGGCAATAGTATAAAGAAATGGGGCTATATTGGATCCCGTATCAATGCTTTCCCTTTTTTCCCAAAGAGAAATAAAAACGGATTGCGTGATATCTTCGGCAAACGTTTTGTCAAAAAGCGTGCTCAGGACAAAGGTATAAATTTGATTGTAATAATGATGGAAGATGTATTCGAAGGCCTTCTCATCTCCTTCCCGCAGGAGGCGCAGAATCCGGGAGTTTATATGGATTGCTTTATTTTTCAAAATACTTTGTTTGACGCTTGCAAAGTTAAAATATTTAATGATTATCCGCAATAGTTCCTATTGTAAATTCTTGACTTGAAATCAGGAGCATACGTTACAGCGGCTATCAACAG
>NZ_RDSD01000089.1 GCF_003712195.1 Proteiniphilum sp. X52
ATATTCTAGCGGGAAGATAACCAAAGAAAACATCAATAAAAGAGGGTATGACAAGTTTCTGGAACTCTCTAACAACGTGGAGGTGGTCATCAATCGGGAGATGATAAAGGGTATAAGGAGTTGGAAAGAATACTTAGGTTGAGCAAAATTGACCCATAAGAAAGAGATCATCGTGAAGTTAACCAACCTATCGGAAGAAAACAAAGAGATACGGATCAGCTTGGAGGGTTTACACCGCGGGATGAAGATACAACCGCGAGCGCAGGCGGTCCTGTTGAAGGGGGAAGCGGACCAAGAAAACAGGCTGGATGATCCCTATGCCATTGTACCTGTCGACTCTTCCGTTTCTGTCAACGGAACGGTATTGCAAACGACAGCAGAAGCCGGTTCATTC
>NZ_RDSD01000036.1 GCF_003712195.1 Proteiniphilum sp. X52
CTAATGTAAATAATTGTAATGAATCCATTTTGCAAAAGTAGAAAAACTAATTTACCCATACGAAATCATATAGAGCCAAAAGAATTAAGTTTAACCCCAAAAAAAAGAATTATGGCAAAGAATGTATTATTGATTGGTGCAACAGGTTTCGTAGGTTCAGCGCTTCTGAATGAGTTGGTTAATCGTGGTAACCAGGTGACAGCAATCGTTCGTGATGTAAAGCGTCTGGCAGACAAACAGAATGTGGAGGTAGTGGTGGCTGATGCCACCGACCCTGAATCTTTGGCTCGTTTGGCTGCTGGCAAGGATGCTGTCATTTCGGCCTACAATCCTGGTTGGACCAATCCTCGTCAGTATGAAGAGACGCTGGAGAACTACCCCAAGATTGTGGAAGGAGCCAAGCGCGCAGGTGTGGAGCGACTTCTCATCGTTGGCGGTGCCGGAACACTATTCGTAAAGCCTGGTCTTCGTTTAATGGACACGGGCACGCTGCCCGGGGCATGGATACCCGGCGTGAAGAGCCTTGGCGAGTTCTACCTGAACACGCTGATGAAAGAGGATGAGATTGACTGGATTTTCCTTTCTCCCGCTGCTAATCTTGGTAACCTGCAGCCCGGTACCCGCACAGGAAAATATCGTGTTGGCAAGGATGACCTGCTTGTAGATGAGAAAGGTGACAGCTTCATCTCCGTTGAAGACTATGCAATGGCAATGGTGGATGAACTGGAAACACCGAAACATCACAAAGAGCGTTTCACCGTAGCTTACTAAACCATGTTGCGGCAAGCATTACAATTCCTGCGCGACCACAACGAGATTGCCTTTGCCACGTGCGAGGGCAATCTGCCCAAGATTCGTGTATTCCAGATCATGAAGCAGGAGGGAACAACGCTATACTTTGCCACATCGGCACAGAAAGCCGTCCATCGTCAGTTGCTGGAGAATCCAAACGTGGAAATTCTCGCTTCTGCCGATAAAATATCAGTCGGATGTGTGGGAATGGTCAACTTCGATGTTCCTGAAGAAACTAAACGATGGATTTATGAGAACAACGAAGTGCTGTCGCGCCTCTATACGAGTTATGACAAGCTGGCTTACTTTTGCCTGCCCATTGTTGAGATGAACTATTACGACCTCCGTCCTACACCACCCGTTCTGAAGCACATGAACCTGATAACAGGCGAAATTGGCGACGGCTTTGTTGGAGAGAAATTTTCAAAAAAGTAAACAAGCATGATGAATAGAACTGAGAATCTTGACTCTGTCTTGCGACAGCTGATGACGGATTGCGCGCAGCAGTATGCTATACCCGCTTCTATTGCCGATAAGCAGCGATTGATGCGTGCCTTGATGAACATCCGTCAGCCGATACCTGCATCTGAGAGTTTCCTCGCAGCCCAGGATCAGGAACTCCAATCCCAGGCAGAAGAAAAGGGCATAGTAAAACTTGACGGAAATGGTCTTCTGCTTTGGCAGGGGAACATCACGCGTCTGAAAGTAGATGCCATCGTGAATGCGGCCAATAGTCAGATGCTCGGTTGCTGGGTGCCGCTTCATAACTGTATCGACAACTGCATCCACTCGGCTGCAGGCATCCAGCTTCGTCAGGAATGCAATGAACTGATGAAGGCTCAGGGGCATGATGAACAGACGGGACAAGCCAAGATAACACTCGGATATAACCTGCCTGCCAAGCACGTCATCCACACCGTGGGGCCTATCATCCCACAAGGCTCACTCCCGACGAAGGAACAAGAGGAACTATTGGCTTCGTGCTACCGTTCTTGTCTCGATATTGCCGATTCGAACCATCTGCAGAGCATCGCCTTCTGCTGCATATCCACTGGCGTTTTCAACTTCCCCAATCAACGGGCAGCAGAGATTGCCATTACCACGGTGAAGCAGTGGATTGCCGCACATAAGGCATCATCCATCACTCAAATTGTTTTCAACGTCTTCTTAGATAAGGACTATGACATCTATAGACGATTAATGGCTGATGGTTATGGACAAGATTCAACAATTCCGCCAACTGATTGCTGATGCCGACTACGTGCTGATTGGAGCTGGCGCAGGACTTTCTGCTGCCGCAGGGCTGGACTATGCCGGTGAGGATTTCCGCCGCAAGTTTCGTGAGTGGATCAACCGTTATGGCATCCCCGACCTCTATACGTCGGGGTTCTCCCCCTTCGAGACCGAGGAAGAGCGACGGGCATATTGAGCCGAGCCCATTTTTTTACCCCCATATTCCGCACTTTCCACCGTGGGAAGTGATGTTTTTATTTACAGGTTTTGCAAGATATTGAAAATAAGTGAATTACAAAAACAGAGAATTGTGTCAAAATACTTTAACAAAAGCTTTTAACAAATTGAATATCAATTACCTATAGCCTACTTGCCGGCACACTTTCAGCAACTTATTAATAATCAATTAGTTAAATACAGCGTGGTCCAAGTATGGTTCATTTTTGGTCGCACTTTTCCGCAGTTTTCCAAATTCAGAAAGTGCAATAAATTGCGCTATGGAAACCCTCAAAAACATCTTCGAAAAACCCCGACCATATGGTCGGGGCTATTCGTTTGTGCGTGGTTGTGAGTGATTACTTGGCAGGTTCCCATTTGCAGCGTACGGGCGACACAATGGCACCCTCCTTCTTCAGTTCGGCAAAAGCCTTGTCCACTTCCTTGCGGTCGATACCTGTAATTTCTGCAATCTTGCCAGCGTTGACGGGTGCACCGAACTCACGCATGGCTTGTAATACTTGGTCTTTCATAATCTTTTCTCTATTTGGTGTTTTACAGTTGCAACAACAGCCAGTTCTGCGTGCCAATCTTCTCGATGAGCTCCACTGCGCCCTGGCTCCAGTAGAGGTCTTCCTCCTCATCCTTCAGATAAGCCTTCAGCATGTCGTAGGTGGTGGGATCGTCCTTCACGCCCTCCATGCACTTCATCAGCAGCTCAACGCCTGGCTCCTGGATGGCGAGGTCGGCCTTGATATACTCGACGGGGTCGCAGATAAGGTCGCGGCTGTTCATGCCTTCGAACTTGACCTCTCCGCCAAGGTCGAGGATGCGCTCTGTGAACTTCTCTACCCAGCCCATCTCCTCATTGAAGTGGCCGATGTACTTCTCTCCGAGTTTGGTGATGCCCTGTGACTTGAAGATCATGCCCTGCTGCTTGTGAACGATGGCGCCTTCTGCCAGATGGGTTACGAAAAACTGCAATGCCTCAATAGATTTCTTCTTATCCATAATGTTGTATGTTAATTTGTTATACGATTTATTCCGACTGTAAAGTTACGCTGTTTTATACACTATGAAAAATCTGAAACGATACATAAATTGTCTGAAACGATACAGTTGACTTTTATTTGTATCTTTGCACTCGATATGTATACGCTGAATGAATATCTGCCCATATTTGTTGGCAAAGACTTGCCCGAAAAAGGCTGGGATGACGGGATGTACTGCTTGGAGACAAATGCGTCAAAGATCCTTCGTGCCAACCTGACGCAGGGATTTGTTTCCTGCTTTGCCTTTATGCTGGTTGACAAAGGGTGGATGACGATTCACTACAATGGCCGTGAACTGACGCTGCACCCCAGCGACCTGTACACCTATTCGCCTTGTCTCCCCGTCACCGTAACCGCCACTTCCGACGATTTTCACGGTTACTGCCTGATGGCTGACGAACACGCAGCCATCGATGCACCCGTTTTACATGACCTTGTGCACATCGCAACCCTTCCTGTCGTTCAGCTGCGCGAGCCTAAGCAGACGCTGCCGGATGATGCCGCCCGGCATCTTGCAGAAAAAATGTGTGAAATAATACACTACCAGCATTCCGACCACATTTATAAGGGCGAGGTGTTGCGAATGCTTTACGCCATCTTTCTGCTTGACCTGCAGAATGTGCAGGACCGGACTATCGTGCATCGTCAGCTTTCACAGCGTGTCGAAGACATTTTCATCGGATTCATCCGCCTGTTGCCGGACCACTTTATTGAGCACCATGACATCCCGTTCTACGCCTCCAGGCTCTGCATCAGTCCGGTTTACTTATCCCGGGTTGTCCGTCAGGTCTCCGGACGCACCGTCATTGACTATATCAACTATATGCTCCTGATGGAGGCTTCCTTCCTGCTGCGCACGTCAAAGATGAGCATCGCACAAATAAGCAACCGCCTCCATTTCTCCGACACCTCTTCCTTCAGCAAGTTCTTCTCAAGGATGAAAGGCCTGTCGCCGAGAGAGTATAGAGAGTTATAGGTCAGAATAGTTACTTTCCGATGCAGAAAATGCAACTAATTAATTATAAATTAATTACCACATAAACGGCACAAATTTTCACTTAAGCTCTATTTATTTTCTATTGATTATCAGACACTTACTTAAAAGTGCCTTTTTTTTAATGTATTCACCTGATTTATTGAAAGTTGCATTTCTTATTTTTATCGAGTTTGTACCGTGAAATTTTTAAAGGACAATCCATTTGCCGGATTTACTAGAGCCCTCATGACTAACTCTAACATTCTGAAGTAATTACCTCAAATAATATCTTATGCTATCCGGGGTCCGATCCAATTCTATTGCTAATTTAGGAATACTAATATCTGGCGTTATTTTAATAAAAAGTGTTTTCCTTGTGTTACAAAACACAGGGAAAACACTTCAGAAACACTGTGGGTAATGGTATTTAATGGTTAGTTATGTTCCTGCAAATTCTCCTGAATTTTAACAATTCCTTTCAATTCATCATCTTTCAGATGCCTTTTAATTGTTTCAGGTTCAACACCTCTCAAATGGTCGGCAAATATTTTCTTGAGAAAAATGGCTATTTCATCTTGTTTGCTTACAGTGAAATGCTTCCAGATGTTCCAGCCGAAATGAAAAATATCAATAGCAGTAAGTCCTTTTGCTCTTACCGGTTGAATAGTTATCTTCTCATAAGACGTCCCTTCTGAATATAACTCAATGTATTTGCATAACCTGTTCATACCAGTGTCTGAAATATATGGAGCAAATATTTTTTGTATGTAAAGGGTTGCGATATTCAGTTTCTCGGCTTTTTGCCGGTCTACCTATTTTTGTTTCTCGGCACGTATTTCATGTAAGGAAAGAGATTTGGCTATAGCCTGCTGTTCCTTTGATTTCTTTGATTTTGGGAAAAATAGTTTGAATGTTTTTTCTAAAAGTCCCTGAATAGCGAGTGTAAGAATACAGTAGGCAAGTATACCCAATCCGGTAACGCCCTAGAAAACAATATTAGCAGTAAACCCATCGGCCCCTACTCCAATTGCTGCAAGCCTGACAAGCGCAGCTATAGAGATACAGCCAATAACTACAGACAGGTAGATGATGATATATTCAAGGTATTTATTCTTCATGGTTTTCTTCCAATGCCGTTTTTATATCGTCATAATATTCATTCAAATGTGCTCTTAATACTTCTTTGGGTATCAATTTCTGTTCATACTCTGCAATCAAACTTGGGCTTATGCTTCTGCTTAATGAATACTCAACCACGGCACTATCGGCACTTTTGCATAACAATATACCAATGCTGGGATTCTCATTTTCGTTACGCACATCTCTGTCAAGCGCTTCAAGGTAAAAATCTAATTTCCCGATATATTCCGGTTTGAATTTTGTCGTTTTCAACTCTATCGCTACGAGGCATTGTAATCCTCTGTGGAAAAAGAGAAGATCTGCACTAAAATCAGTCATTCCAACCTGAAGAGAATATTCCTCACCCATAAAAATAAAATCTTTTCCTAAGTCCAGAATGAACTTTTTCATTTGCTGTACCAGTCCTTGTTGAAGCGTTTTTTCACCATATCCTTCCGGAAGGTTTAAATAATCAACCATATATCTATCCTTGAATAGCTGTTTGGCTGAGGGATAAGTCTCTTTTAATTTCAGCGATTGTTTCTTCTCACCCAACAGGCTGCGCTCATAGACACCTGTTTCGATCTGTCGCCGTAATTCCTTTACATATAGTTTCTCTTTGTATGTTAAGAAAATATAGAATAATCTCTCTTCGTGCGTTTTGCATCCAGTTAAAATTTCAATATGAGATGACCAATTGATAAGAGTTAGAATTTGTAATGTTTTCAACTCTCCAAATTGTGGGGTTTCAATCCCCACAATTTTATTCGCCTGAATTCCAGATCTTTCTAAAAGTGGGTTTCCAATCGCCACAAATTCCGGAGAGCTATAGATTTCATAAAATTTCACCATCCTATAGATGGCTCTCCTGTCAAAACCCTTTAAGTCAGGTTGCTTCTCCTTCAAATATTTAGCTAATTGATCAACGACACCGGTACCCCACTCGGCCGTTTTAGTTTTTCCAGAAACATATTTTCCTACTTCCCAATAAGTAATGATAAGCTCCGAATTAACAGCCTGATATGCCCTATTTTTATGAGAAACGATGATTGACTTTAATTCCTCAAACTGCGATTGTATTTTATTTACTTCGTATGCCATAGTCATTTATTTTTTACATAGTTATACAATTCTTTTGCTGTAGACAAAGATACTGAAACATCTTCACCATCCCTTTTCTCAATAATATTCATATTTGGCTCTGTTCCGAACTTTGTCTCATAAATCCACCATTCCACAGTGTCACTTGTATCGTTTGTCGCGATTTCCAATAGCCTTATTGTTGCTTCCCATCCCCGAAAGAACATTTACCATTCACAAATTTATTAAAGTGCAGATATATTTTCATCCATTTCTGGTCTTTTTTCCGAGCCTTCATTTTAAGTAAGATAGAAAATCCGCTTTTTTCTTGTTTTTATCAAGAAAACCAAACTCTTCATTAATCAAAGACTGTACTCTCAATCCACGAATCACCTCTCCTTTCATTATCATTTCCTGATTGAACTCCCGCTCCATTTCATTTTTCGGTTTGGCATAAATATGAATGCCTAATGATTCCCGACGTGTCATGCGCATTGTAAAAGGATCACGTATTGGCGGATAGAAGTCGAGATACAAACTTTCTTTCGCACCCCACACAACTCTTTTTCTCAATGTTACTTTTGGTATAGTTGCCATAGTTATTCGATGATTTGCATTTCAAATAATTTGTCCAATTCCGGTTTTGATATTTTGATGTATCTTCCCTCTTTTATTTTGGAGATATTATGATACTTAATGTAATGGTATAATGCGTCACGAGTTAAGTCATATTTTTGCATAGCCTCTTCAACGCTGTAATATTCCGGCTTTACATATCCTTTTGCTGTATCACTAAAGTTCCAATTATACATTACCTATGAATACAAATACTACTGAAACAATTATTTCGTATTCGCGATACAAATACGGTACTAAAATATGTATAACATATCATATATACAAGCAATAACGATAATATTCAAAACAACATAACCCGCTAATTTATAGCGGGTTATGATTACTGGTTGTTATTTATAATTTTGATTATCAGCTATTTATTTCCCGATGCAGAACTTACTGAAGATATTGCCGAGTATTTCATCGGTGGAGATCTGGCCGGTGATCTCGCCGAGGTGGAACATGCATTCGCGGATGTCCTGGGAGAGGAAATCGTGGGTGATGCCGATCTCCAAGCCTTCTTTTACGCGCAGGATGGCTTCGAGGGCATTGCTGAGCGCTTCATAATGACGGAGGTTGGTAACGATCACATCTTCCTTGCCGATAGCGGGAATGGCGGCGGCTTTCACCAGTAACTCCTGCAACCGGGCGGTATTATGATGCTGCTTAGCCGAGATAAAAAGCCTGTCACCCTCCACTTCCGGAAGGATACCTGCAATGTCCGCCTGCTCCTCTTCCGCTATCAGATCGGCTTTGTTAAACAGTAGGATCAGCTGCTTTTCCCTTGTCTTCGGGACGATGGACTCTGCCAGCGACTCAATCTTTTCCCGCGGAGTGGTCAGGTCGACTACCCACAGCACAATGGAGGCCTGTTCGATTTTCCGGAATGTGCGTTCGATCCCCATTGTCTCAATGGTATCGGAAGTGTGGCGGATACCGGCCGTATCGATAAACCGGAACGTGACACCCCCGATATTCATGGTATCTTCTATCACGTCGCGCGTGGTGCCGTGGATATCGCTGACAATGGCTTTCTCCTCATCGAGCAACAAATTCAGCAAGGTAGACTTGCCGGCATTGGTCTCCCCGATGATAGCGACCGGAATACCGCTCTTAATGGCATTTCCTAACCGGAAAGAACCGACCAGCTTCTCGATCTCCCGCTCAATCTCTTCGGTCAACAGGTAGAGTTGTTCCCGGTTGGCAAACTCCACGTCCTCTTCCGAAAAATCGAGTTCCAGCTCGATCAGTGAGACGAACTGCAATAACTTATCGCGCAAGTCGGACAGTTTTCTGGCAAAACCTCCCCTCATCTGGTTCATCGCCACCCGGTGCGAAGCCCGTGAGGAAGAAGCAATCAGATCGGCAACCGCCTCGGCCTGACTCAGGTCGAACTTGCCGTTACGGAACGCGCGACGGGTGAATTCGCCTGCTTCCGCCAGCCGGGCTCCATGGGCAAGTAATAGTTCCATGATCTTCTGCTGGATATACACCGACCCATGACAGGAGACCTCCACACTCTCCTCCCCCGTGAAGGAATGGGGGGCGCGAAAAACGGAAATCAGCACCTCATCCAGCACTTCATCGTCCATCATGATCCTTCCAAAATGGATAGTATTGGCAGGAGCGTCATTCAGTTTTTGTCCCGAAGGAGAGTGAAATATCCGGTCGGCCAGGGCACCACTTCCCTCGCCTGAGAGACGGATCACGGCTATCGCTCCCATGCCGGGAGGAGTGGATATCGCACAAATTATATCTTCTGTCATATTTATGCCCAGTCTGACCGGGGACTCTTATCTAAAATCAATACATCAGTAAAATCACCTGTGGGTGTGTCGAGCATGGGGCACCTTTCCACACTCTTAATACCGGAAACTGCTTCCTCCCAAAAACTCCCTCAGCAGGGAAGTGGGTGGCAGTTCGCGGTCGGTAATATAATTGAAATAACCCAGGAATTTGAGCAAGCGGTATGCTTCGGAATATTCCGGCACGGTACGTGGCACACGTTGCAGGATGGGTTCCGCATGGCGCCGGATAGCTGCCAGCTCATAGATCATGGCCGAGTTGAACATCACGTCGGCATTCTCCTGGTAGGGGAAGATCCATTTATCTTCACCACGCCTTACACTGTCCCAACGGGAAATGGTTTGTTCGGCCGAATAGCCCCGGTAGCGGTAATCACGTACGATACGTCGAATCAGCCGGTTATCGGAAGCTGGGATCCAGTTGTGATTGTCCAGTGAGATGGTCGTCAGCGCAGAAACATAGACCATGAATTTCTTCTCAGGGGGGATATGCTCGGTCAGCTCCGGATTCAACCCGTGAATTCCCTCCACGATCAGGATACTGTTCTCCTCCATCTTCAGGTAGTTCTTTTTGAACTCCCGTTTACCCGTCATGAAATTATAGAAGGGCAGTTCAATCTCCCGGCCCGCCATAAGCGCGAGCATATGCTGCTCGAACAGCTCCAGATCGAGCGCGTAAAGCGATTCGTAATCCTTCTCCCCCAGTTCATCCAAAGGTGTCTGTTCCCTGTTAACGAAATAATCATCCAATGAAATACCCACCGGCTTCAGCAGATTCACCATCAATTGCACTTCAAGCCGTTTGCGGAAGGTAGTCTTTCCCGAAGAGGAGGGTCCCGATATGAGGACGACACGCACTCCCTCCCTGAACCGGTCGGTGATCTCCTCGGCGATGGCGGCGATTTGTTTTGCCTGGTAGGCCTCCGCCACCTGGATCACTTCAGACATACGATTCTCCTGTTTCGCCCGATTCAGATCTCCCGCGTTATCCAACTGGCTTATCCTCAAGAACTGGAGATGCTCCCGATACACCTTCAACAATTTCTCCTGTTGTATTTCGGGTTCCAGCTCCATCGGATTTTCACGGTTGGGTACCCGCAAGAGATAACCGCCATTGTGCGGCTGAATATCAAACATTGTAATATAACCGGTGGAGGGTGTCAGGCTGCCGTAAAAATAGTCGATATACTCTTCCAGTTTCGAGTAGCGGGCATAGAGGAAATCGGACGTTTCGAGCAGCCGGGCTTTATCTTCCATCCCCCGGTCACGGAACAGTTTCACCACTTTAGCAGTTTCCTCTTCCACCTGCACGAAAGGAATATCCGCGTCCACGATCTCCCGCATCCTCTCACGAACAGCATCCAATTCGGGTTTTCCCACCGGCACGTCAGCCTCTATTTGAAAATAGTATCCCCGGGCCACAGCATGTTCAATATAGGTTTCGGCATGGGGCAGCGTATCATTCACCGCCTTGGCCAAAATAAAACATAACGACCTTACATAGGTACGCATGGCGGAAGAATGGGTCAGGTCAACATACTCTATTGTTTTCGGCCGGTAGATCCGGTAAGATAACGACTCCGTCTTATTATTTACTTTTGCATTGGTAATCAGGTAAGGCGATGTAATCCCGAGAACATCAATCAATTCCTCTAATGTTGAGCCGATTTTCACCTCTTTATATACATCTGTGTTAAGGCAATGCACACATACCGTATCTGTCATATTGTTATTTTTACTTTTCACATTTATTTGCCAGGAAGTTTTTATCTAAACTTGAAAAATACAAGACGCGCCTCGGAAATGCTCCAACAAGTTTGTCATTTCTCTTGGCTTTCATTATATTTCCGGAACACAGGAGGCGTCCCGGAAAAACTCAAGCAAGCTTGGTTTTTCTCTGGGCTTTCACTATATTTGCACGCTAATATACGCTATTTTTCGAACATGGACTACAGTTTCTTCGATTTTTTAAAACTTGTAGGTTCGCTGGGACTCTTCCTTTATGGGATGAAAATCATGAGCGAGGGCCTCCAAAAACTTACCGGTAATAAACTTAGGAATATCCTGTCAGCAATGACAAAAAACCGTCTGACGGGCGTATTGACCGGAATACTAATCACCGCCCTTATCCAATCATCCTCCGCCACCACGGTAATGGTAGTGAGTTTTGTGAACGCGGGATTGCTCAGTCTGGTTCAATCCATCGGCATAATTATGGGTGCCAACATCGGAACCACACTCACCGCATGGATGATTGCCCTCTTTGGATTTGGTAAACTGTCGATCAGTGCGTTGTCGATTCCTTTGATGGGGATTGCGCTTCCACTCATTTTTTCCTCAAAAAGCAAGAATAAGTCATTAGGAGAATTCATTTTTGGATTTTCCTTTCTTTTTATGGGGCTTGATTTTTTGCAACATTCCATGCCCGACCTGCAAAACAATCCCGAAGTATTATCTTTCCTACAAAACTTTACCGACAGGGGGCTTCTCTCGATATTATTCTTCCTGCTTGTCGGCACCATACTGACCGTCATCGTCCAATCTTCGAGCGCTACGGTTGCCCTTACCCTGATCATGGCGGCAAAAGGATGGATCGACTTCCCAAGTGCCGCCGCGATGGTGATGGGAGAAAACCTGGGCACGACCCTTACCGCCAATCTTGCGGCTATTCCGGCAAATATCTCGGCAAAAAGAGCCGCATTCGCCCATTTCATATTCAATGTGTTGGGTCTTGTCTGGTTGACAATTGTGTTCAATTTCTTTGTGGAGCTTGTCGACACGATCATTGGAGGAATTACATCCATCAACCCCAGCGGGATGCAGTCATTTCTCGCCTCGCTCTCTCCGGACGAATACACACAGATCACCACACTTTCCAGATCGGAACTCTCGCCCGAACTGGCAGCCTTGCAAAGTGAATACCTTGATTATCGAGCCTCCACCTCGTATGGCTTATCGCTATTCCACACATTTTACAACATCTGTAATGTGCTCATCATGATCTGGTTTGTGAAATTGTATGAGAAGATCTGTCTCACCGTCATCAGACCCAAACGAGGCGAAGAAGACGATGAGGAATTCATACTGCAGTATATCTCCACGGGAATGGCCTCCACAGATGAACTTTCCATCCTCCAGGCGGAAAAAGAGGTGGAAGTATATGTGCAACGTGTCCGGAAAATGTTTGGTTTCGTGAAGAAATTAACCAATTTGAACCATCACGACAAGAAGTTCCTTAAACTGTACAACCGTACTGAGAAATATGAGGATATCTGCGACCAGATGGAGGTTGAAATAGGTTCTTATTTGGGTAAAGTGGCAGAAGGAAGGCTCAGTAATCAGAGTAAAGAACGGGTACGTGCCATCCTCCGCGGGGTGACGGAAATAGAAAGCATTGCCGACTCAAGTTGTAACATTGCCCGGCATTTGAAACGAAAGATGGAAGCAGACACTGTTTTTGAAGAGAGCATTCTCACCAATATCAACTGCATGTACGAACTGTTGGACAAGGCATTTGAAAATATGCAGTCCCTGCTCAAAAACAAAAAAATAACGGAATCGGAATTATTGCACAGTAAACATATCGAAAACAGCATCAATGAAAAGCGAAATCTCCTCAAGAGTGAGAATGTAGAGAATCTGAACCAGAATCTCTACTCGTATCAAAACGGCGTTTTCTATATGGATATCATCTCGGAATGTGAACGGATGGGAGATTATATCATGAACGTGATTGAATCGTTAGAGGTAAAGCATATTTAAGGGAAAATGCGTATCTTCGGAGTACCGTGCCATGGCGAGAAATAGTGGAAAAAATTCAACATGTAAATTCCGTGATAATATGAACGACTGGAAAAAAAGATTAGATATTGTCTACTCCACCAATCCCGATTACCACTACAATGAAGAGGGAAGCGAGGAGGAGAATACACAGCCGAAAGAGAGACAGTTGCTTCGTATCAGCCTCGACAAACGGAACCGCAAAGGAAAGGCTGTAACCCTTGTGACCGGATTTATCGGAAGTGACGACGACCTGCAGGAACTGGGCAGGATGCTGAAGACAAAATGCGGCGTGGGCGGATCAGCCAAAGAGGGAGAGATCATCATCCAGGGCGATCATCGCGAAAAGATACTGGCTCTCCTGCAGAAGGAAGGATATGCCAAATCACGTATCGTCTAACCACGGAAATCGGTTCACAACACAGCAGAACGATCGATGGAAAATCAGCAGTCATTAGACAGACATCTGCTCCACGTGATCAAAGCATCTGCCGGATCGGGCAAAACACACCGTCTGACAGGTGAATATCTCCGTTTGCTTTTTTCCGCGCCAAACAATCACCGCCACATCCTGGCCGTAACCTTTACCAACAAGGCGACCGATGAGATGAAGTCGCGCATCGTGGAAGAGTTGTACCGCCTCGCCTCAAACCAAGACTCCCCCTATCTGGCGGACCTGGTGAAAGATTTCTCGATGCCCCGGGAAGATGTCCGCGCAAAAGCAAAAACCGTCCTGGAAACTATTCTACACGACTATTCCTCTTTCTCTATCAGCACCATCGACCGTTTTTTCCAGCAGACCATGCGCACCTTTGCCCGTGAGACCGGTTTGGCCGGGGGATATAATATCGAGTTGGATGAGACATCCCTGTTGACCGAGACGATCGACCTGATGCTTTCCGAACTGGATAAACCGGAAAACAAGACGCTGGCGGAATGGCTCCTGCGATTCATGCAGCACAATATCGAAGAGGGGAAAAGCTGGAAGATCGACCGTCAAGTGTTGGATCTGGCGAAGCAATTGTTCAACGAGACATATAAATCGTTTACCGATGAGGAGCGGTCGGCCATTCAGGATAAGGAACAGCTCGAGGCCTACAAACAAATGCTTATGCGTGTCGCAAAGAGCCACGAGAACGAGGTGAAATCGGTAGGAATAAAGGCGCTCAGCATCATGCGGCAATACGGATTATCGTATGACGATTTCAAACATAAGAGGAATTCCGGCTTCCTGCTATTCACCAAACTGGCAGGCGGAAACATGGAGAAACCATCCACACGCCTTGTCGCACTGGCAGACAACATCGACCTATGGCACAGCGGCAATGAGAAAGAGAGTGCTATCCGATCGGCTTACAGCGACGGCCTCAACGATTGTGTAAAGCAAATCATTTACCTGTCGGATAACGACCGGGAATACCAGACTGCAAAACATCTGCTCCGTAATTTCTATACCTTGGGTATCCTCAACGACATCAAACAACGACTGCGCAAACTGCAACAGGAAAACAACACCCTGTTCCTCTCCGACACAACGGAACTGCTGAACGACATCATCGCCGGCACCGACTCCCCTTTTATCTATGAAAAGACGGGCACCCGCGTCCATCATTATATGATAGATGAGTTCCAGGATACCTCGCGTATGCAATGGGAAAACTTCCGGCCGTTGATCGGAGAAAGCCTCGCCTCCGGAAACCTTAACCTGATCGTGGGCGATGTGAAGCAGAGTATCTACCGTTTCCGCAATTCCGACTGGCGTTTGCTCGAGGAACAGGTAAAAGAGGATTTTCAGGCCGGCAATATCCGGGAGCACGTATTAGATACCAACTGGCGAAGCGACGCACATATCGTGCAATTCAACAATGCCTTTTTCACGAAAGCAGCTGTCAACCTGCAAAACGATTTGAACTCCTCCTCCGAAAATCCGCGGCATACCGAAGGGGGTGGCAATAACGGGCACGACAGCGACACACAGATCACCAATGCCTACGCCGACCTCTATCAGCAGGTTCCTCGCCAAAAAGAGGACAGTGGCGGGCAAGTGAGGATCACCTTTCTGAAGGATGACAAGGAGACAGACTGGAAAGCAGATGTGCTGGAGCGGCTGCCGCATGAGATTGAATCGCTCCAGGACCAGGGGTTCGCACTGAAAGATATCGCTATCATAGTACGATGGAACCATGAAGCGGTGCAGGTGGCTGAAACGCTGTTGTCCTACCGCGAACAACACCCGCAATCGCCTTACCGTTACGACATTATTTCCAATGAAGCGCTTCTTGTCCGCAGTGCCCAAAGCGTGAAATCCATCATCGCGCTGATGCGCTATTTCCGGAACCCCAAAGATGAAATTTGCAGGATGATGGCTATCTACGAATTCTACCGGTTTCAACGCCGCTCTTCTCCGGACGAGGCCCTACAGTTCTATGGTGAAGAGGGCCGCGGCGATTTCCCCGAGGAGATAAAAGGTCATCTCGGTGAACTGGCATCCATGCCTTTCTACGAAATGACCGAGCATTTCTTCACGTTGACAGCCGATGCATTGGATGCCAAAGAAAACGCCTATGTGCAAGCTTTTCTGGATATAGTCCTTAAATTCAAGGAGAGCGCTGGTGCGGATTTAAACGGCTTTCTGGACTGGTGGGATGAGACCGGCCACAGGAAAGCGCTTTTTTCGCCCGAAGACCAAGACGCCATCCGGCTGATTACCATCCACAAATCGAAGGGGTTGGGATTTGGCGCCGTGATCATGCCGTTTGTGAGCTGGGGTATGGACCACAATACACATCATAACGATATTATCTGGTGCAAACCCGGATCCGCGCCGTTCAACACTTTGGGTATTGCCCCGCTGAAATACGGAAAGGGACTTGAAGACACCATCTTCAGGGATAGTTACCTGGAAGAAAAGCGGTTTACCTATATCGACAACCTGAACCTGCTCTACGTGGCTTTTACCCGTCCCAGACACCGGCTCATCGCTTTCGCCCCCATCCCCCGGAAACCGGAAACCATTTCCGACGCGGCAGATCTCTTATGGAGAAGCATTACCGACCCCGCTCCCCTACCCGCTTCGGCGTTGACCGGCCACAACGCTTCCCCGGAATCCGTAACTCCAGAGTCTACGAACCCCGGTCATCAAAGAGACTATATTTCTTTAAATGAACACTTCGATGAGGGGGAGACAGAATCTGTTTTTGAATATGGCAAGCCGGCGACAGCACGGAAACCGGAAGAAAAAGCGGTTGTGAACAGTGATAAGACAGGGAAATGGCAATCGGTTCCTTTTGGCGACCGGCTACAATTGCGATTCAACTCCATCGGCTATTTCAGTGACGATGGCAGCCGCGATTATGGCACGATGATGCACGACATTGTAAGCAACGTAAAGACCCTGGCGGATATTCCGCGGGCAGTGGAACAAAAGGTCTCCGCAGGGGAGTTGGCAGAAGACGAAAGGGATAACACGATCCGCCAGTTGACAGAGATCTTATCCCGACCGGAGATCTCAGACTGGTATTCCGGCAAATATACCGTGCTGAATGAGACCCAAGTGCTACACCCCGATGCCGGATTCAGCCGCCCCGACCGGGTAATGATCGGCCCCGACGAAGTGATCGTAGCCGATTACAAGTTCGGCGAGACGGAGGACTCGAAACACGTCCGTCAGGTGCGATATTATGCACAGCATATACAGGAAATGGGATACGAAAACGTATCGGGATACGTCTTTTACGTGAAACAGGGAAAGATCGTGGAATGCCCTTTATCGAGGTGCTTTCCGAGAAAGGAACCAAGCTGAAAGTCCTGCGGGTATTACCGACCCTCGGCTGGTATCACTACCTCTGCCCAGCGTCCAAAAACGTTTGTCCAGCCACCACAAACGTTTGTCCATGTTCAAAGATTCGATCATTACAATTTCACCCTTAACTTCACTAACCGGCCGTCCATCGCCGAGACAAACAATTCGTTATTGTCCGTCGGCAGGATCATATTGATGAGTCCGTTGGAAATACGGTACTTCCAAAGAAATGTGCCATCCGAAGCGCGGTAGGCATAGATCAGCCCCTTATCGGTGGGTGCGTAGACGACTCCGTTTTTCTCCACCACCGGCGTGGGGGTAAGTTCATAGCCCATATCCTCTCCCGACGATATCCATTTTATTTTTCTTTCGGGAACGGTCGCGTCAACAGCAAGGATATTCCCATCCATGGTCTTTGCGTAGACAGTATTGCCGTCCTCCGATAGGCCGATTGATTCACGCACCCTGTGTTGCGGATCATTGTAGCGCCATATCACCTCTCCTGTCACTTCATCCAAAACGGTCATATATCGGTCGGGGGATGCAAGGTAGATCCCTCCATGCGTGGCAACGGGGACCACCTGTGCAGGAGAGAGCATCCGGTTCGAGTGTCCGCTGTTCCAGATCCAGCATGGTTTTCCGGTTTCGATATCGAGGGCATAGAATTCATTGCCCCAGCTGCCGAAAAAGACCACTCCATCTTTTACAAGCGGGCGGGTGACCACGAAGTTCCTCACACTATCAAACTCCCAGAGGAGCTTTCCTGTGGAGACATCCCACGCGCGGCAGCGACCGTCTCCACCGGCGAGCATCACCTTGTTTGCGGAACAGGCGGGAGAAGAAACCACCGCTTTATCATTTTTCAATTGGAAAAGTTTTTCCCCATCCTGCACACGCAGTCCGTACAGGTAGGAGTCGGAAGAGGCGACCCATACACGGTTTTCATGCACAACAGGAGTAGAATAGATCTTGCCACCGGTCTTATAGGCCCACACCGTGGCACCATCCCCTTCCCTCACCGCCTTGACCTCTCCGGCAGTGTTGGTATATATCAGCAAGTCGTTATGGAGTGCCATGCCGCCACCCATATCGCTTTTTTCCTGTACACTCCAGACTTCGCAAACAGAGCGATGATCCCGGTTAAAAGAATAATCGGGACGAGGCGGATGGGTCTCCCATCGAGGTCGTTGTCCTGCCGGAAAGGTAAGCCAGGGAGCAAGTGTCTCACCCGAGGCCTTCCGTTCCTGCAAAGTAATAGAATGGGCATCCACAGTGATAATAGTATATCCTCCATACGCTTCTTTGGCCCGCAGGTTGGAGCGGCACATCGCCGCATTGATTCCTTCGAAATTCATTGCCCGATTGGCATGCCCATGTCCGCACAACATCAGTTGCACATTATAGGATCTCAACGCGTCCATCACTTCAAACCAGTTGTTCAAGCCGTCATCCATCGGATAATGGTTCACATAAATAACAGGCATGCCGGTATCGGTTTTCTCCAGCTCTTCGAAAAACCAGGTGAGGTTCTCCCGTGGTATCTGTCCCGGCCCCATACGCATATTAGGGCCTGAAGCCAGTCCGATAAACTTGTAGCCATTGTATTCAAAACCGAATGTTTCATTGCCGAAAATCCGCAAGAAATCGTTGGTCCCACTTTCCGACCAGTTGGAGTCATGATTTCCGGGGATTGTATAATAAGGAACGGTGAGGCCATCCAGCATCGTTTTCGCCGTATGCAGTTCATCGTACGAACCGAATTCGGTCACATCTCCCGACACAATCACGAAGGCGATATCCGTAAGCGAATTGATGTCTCTTACCGTACGCCGGAGATCTTCATTGTTCTCATGATTGCTGACATGCGTATCGGTAACCAGTGCGAACCTGAAAGGTTCTGAAGGCCGGGCGGAAAGCCACAGGCTGATGCCTACCGCCAGACAAGATAATAGCCATTTTCTCATCTTTCCTGTTATTGATTGTTTAAACTCTTATGCCGGGATTTGAAATATTCACTGAAGAAGAGCACCTGGTATTTCACCGCATTGCTCCAGTATTCCCAGTTATGTGCCCCGCGACGGGTAATATAATCGTGCGGTATGTTCCGATACAGCATTTCCTCATGCAGCCGCTGGTTGACAGCGAAAAAGAAATCTTCCGTCCCGCAATCGATAATTATCTTTAACGCATCCGGTGTCAACAAATGCAATAATCCCATGACGGTGTTTTCTTCCCATCTTTCGGGATAATCACGTTGTGAGCCGATCCGTTTGGCGATATCCCAGTTGTTGGGGAAGGGACGAATATCCACGCCGCCGCTCATGCTTCCACACGCACCGAACACATCCTGGTTCCGGAAAGCCAGGTAGAGCCCGCCATGACCTCCCATGCTCAGGCCGGTAATGGCGCGTCCTTCGCGCAAAGCAACGGTTTTGTAATTGTTATCCACCCATGTGATCAGCTCTTTTGACACGAAGGTCTCAAACTGAAACGCCGGATCGACAGGACTATCGAAATACCAGCTTCCGAAAGCGCCGTCGGGACAGACAATAATCACTCCATATTGGTCAGACAACTCCTTGATATGAGGCACTTTGATTACCCATCCGTCATACCGATCACTGTAACCATGCAACAAATAGAGAACGGGGAAAGCATTCTCCCCGTCATATGATTGCGGTTTAATGACCACCGTTTTGATCTCCTTTTCCATTTTTTTGCTGAAAACACTTACCGTATCGACCGTTGCAGGAAAGACTCCTACAACGAATAAGGCGAATAACAGGGAAATAAGCACGCACCGTTTCATTGTATCTTTATTATTAGAACCAAGAGCCAAGAGCCAAGAATGAAAAGTGAAGAATGAAGAATGAAGAATTAAAAATTAAAAATGAAGAATTAAAAGTGAAAAAACAAATAATAACTTCTTGACTTCTTTTTCATTATTATTCACATTGGCACATTATTCTCATTGGCACATTATTCTCATTGGCACATTATTCTCATTGGCACATTGGCACATTAACTCCCCAAAGATACAAAAAACAAAAGAAGACTCCGCACGGGTTCAATCTTTTTTCCTTGCTCCACAAGCAAAGCACCTTACGACTCAACAAATCGGCAGAGGAATTGTTTAATGATTATCCGCAGTTATTCCTAAAGAATTTAACGGGAAAAAGTTATAAATAAGTTTCAAAAACACTTGTACAATT
>NZ_RDSD01000037.1 GCF_003712195.1 Proteiniphilum sp. X52
GGGGGGGGGGCAGGCAAGCTCTCGTATAATCTCTTAAAGTTTTCTTCATCTCTTTTTAAAAGTTTATTATCCCGTTTTATTTGTTTCTTCAGCTTCATGCCGAAATATGTTTTTGGCATGCGCTTTTGTTTTGTGCCGATCTCACTAAAGACCGGCATGTTTTTTTGTGTCTTGTTAAACCGACAGTCATTCTTATATTTTCCAGAAGCAGGGTTGGTAACAAAAACAAAACTTTATTTCGAATTAATTATTAATTAAAAACATAGAGTATGAAAAGAAAGCTAATGATGTTTTTAACCCTGTTCCTTATGGGGATAGGGCTTAGTGTGGCTCAGACCCAGGTGCGTGGTACCGTGGTGGATGAATCGGGTGAACCGGTGATCGGAGCTACGATTCAGATTAAAGGTACTTCACAGGGTACGGTAACCGATGCGGACGGAAATTTCAACCTGTCTGCTCCTTCCGGTGGAACACTGGTTGTTTCTTATGTGGGAATGCGGACGCGGGAAGTGCCCGTAAGTGCGAATGTGCGTGTGGAGATGACCACTGACTCTCAGATGCTTGACGAGGTGATTGCAGTCGCTTATGGAACAACAAGACGGTCTTCATTTACGGGATCAGCTGCAACCGTGAATGCCGCAGCTATAGAAAACCGAGTTATCACCAATATTACTTCAGTGTTGGAAGGTAATGCATCCGGAGTGCAGGCAACGTCCGCGCTTGGACAACCTGGCTCTTCTTCTTCCATAAGAATAAGGGGATTCGGTTCGGTAAACGCATCGAATGCCCCTTTGTATGTGGTTGATGGAGCTGTGTATAATGGTAATATTGCGGATATTAATCCTTTCGACATAGAATCGGTTTCTGTATTGAAGGATGCGGCATCAACCTCTCTTTACGGTTCCAGTGCCGGTAACGGTGTTATTCTTATCACCACGAAAAAAGGAAAAGCGGGCGCCAGTGTCAATTTAAGTATTACACAGGGAGGATCGCGGAGAGCATACAGCGATTATAGCAGAGTCAATGTATGGGAATATTATCCCCTGCAATGGGAAATGTTGAAGAACAGTTATGTGAGTGTTGGCAATAGCTCGTCTGAAGCCGCACAACTGGCATCCGCCAATATTGTGAATACGTTAAAATATAATCCGTTTACCGGTGTGGCCGACGGCGATGTGGTCGGTACCGACGGGTTGTTGAATCCCGCTGCCACCCAACTGAAATGGGGAGATGACCTCGATTGGGAGGATGCCGCCTATGGAACGGGATATCGGCAGGAGTATGTGTTAAGCTATAATTCCACGACCGATAAGAGCGATACATATGCTTCCATAGGTTATCTGGATGACAAAGGATACATGTTGAAGACGGATTTTGAGCGTTTTTCGGGACGGTTGAATTATAATATTACTCCCAAAAAATGGTTTAAATCGGGTGTGAACCTGGCGTTGTCACGGATAAATTCCAATTACTCGACGTCGACTTCAGACAATAGCAGTAGTTATAGTAATCTGGCTCGTTACATACGCGTTATGGCGCCTATTTACCCGGTACATAGACATGATCTGGGAACAGGCGCTTATTTGGATCAGTTTGGAAATTCTACTACCAATCCCGATGAATATGTTTATGATTATGAAGGAGCGCGTTTATCCAATAACGGTCGGGATGCGGTTGCGGAAACGGAACTGAATATGCGGGATATCTCCAGGGTAAATGTTGTGGGTAGGACATATATTACGTTGACTCCGGTGAAAGGATTGAATATTACCGCCAATTATGGTATTGAGAACGCTGATTTGCGCCGCAAGGTGTACGAAAATCCTTATGTGGGTGATGGAACTGCAGGGCCAGGACGTTTGAATATATTGTCCACGCGCACCTTTTCCGAAACTTTCAATCAATTAATCACCTATGAACGGTCTATTGATGATCTGCACAATTTCGATATTCTGTTGGGACATGAGAATAATTCTTATAAGTATGATTATTATTACTCAATGAAGACCAATGAAATTGTGGAAGGTGTGTATGATTATCCCAATTTTACCAATATAAGCAATTTGTCTTCCTATACCAATTTATATAGAAAGGAAGGTTATTTTACACGGTTGAATTATGATTTCGATCACCGGTATTATTTATCATTCTCTTACCGGAGAGATGGTAGTTCCAGGTTCTCAAAGGAGAACAGATGGGGGAATTTCTATTCGTTGGGCGGATCATGGCGAATTAGCCAAGAGAATTTCATGCAGGATCTCCACTGGGTGAATAATCTGCGGTTGAGGACTTCGTACGGTCAGACGGGGGTTGATGACGTTTTGGATGAGGACGGTTACTCGGATTACTATCCTTATCAGACCTTGTACTCACTGGGAATCAATAATGGATTGGAGGCGGGTGCTTATTTTTCGAACCTGGCCAATATCAACCTGTTGTGGGAAACCCAGGTTTCGACTGATGTGGCGCTGGAATTCGGTCTGTTTGACAGGCTTTCGGGTGTGATAGAGTATTTCCGAAAAGACTCGAAAGATCTTTTATTCCCTGTTTCCATTCCTGCCTCAATCGGGGTAACATCACAGGTTCAGAATATAGGTAAAGTGAGGAACTCCGGATGGGAATTAGGTCTGGATTATCAGATTGTAAAGCAGAAGGACTGGAGTCTCTCTATGGCTGTCAACGGAACTTTTCTTACCAATAAGATCGTCTCCCTGCCGGAAGATAATCGTGAGAACGGAATCATCGATGGCAGTAAGAAACTATATGAAGGCAAATCGAGGTATGAATTCTGGCTCAGGCAGTGGTACGGCGTGAACCCCGCCAATGGTGACGGATTGTATTATTTTGATACAGAGGCTTATAATGAGTCCGACGGTACAATGACCGCAGCAGCCAGGAATTCAATCGTTGAGATTGACGGAAAACAACTTACCAATAGCTACAGCTATGCCAAATATGATTTTAGTGGCTCTTCCATACCTAAACTATACGGAGGATTCAGCTTCAATATCAGGTATAAGAGTTTTACACTTACACCCATGTTCTCCTATTCAATCGGAGGGAAAATATTGGATTTGAATTATGCCAGTTTAATGAGTATGAGTAATTACGGGTATTCCATGCATGAAGATGTGAAGAAAGCTTGGAGGAAAGAAGGGGATATCTCAGATGTACCTCGCCTTGAAAGGAATGATACCCATGCAACGAATATAGGACAGAGTTACTCTACCCGCTGGTTGGTTTCTGCCAGTTATTTGAATTTCAGATCATTGTCATTGGCTTATGAGTTGCCTCGCAACTTGGTTAAGGCTTATGATTTAAGCAACATTCGTCTCAACCTGAGTGCGGAAAACCTGTTCATGATGAAGGCACGTGCGGGGTTGAATCCGCAAGGAAATTATAACGGGTTAACCTATCACGAATATATGCCGGCACGGATACTCACATTCGGATTGAATTTATCGTTTTAATGAAAAAATCATATGAAACGAGCATGATAATCATTTTCCCTAAAGTTAGACTTTTTCTGCGCTCGGCAAAGTAAATAAATTTACTCTGCTATGGCTTCACGAAAAAATTTGTACAAGTCAATGATTAAAAGAGAGTTCTATACAGATACAAGAAAAAAATAAATTAATCGTATGAAATATATCAGACTAATTACAATAGGGCTTGTATTATCCATGATGGTTGCCAGTTGTGGCGACGATTACTTGGATACTACTCCCACGAGTTCGGTTTCCGCTCCGACCATTTCGGAAACGTTAAATGGATTGTACCTCGCTTTGAACGGAATTCATCGCAAAATGGTGTCACAAGACCTGGGAAACCAGGGGATGGGGGGAGAGCCTGGTTTTATGCTCTCCAGGGATGCACATGGTGACGATATGACTTGGGATACCCAGACATGGCATCAAAGTCATCTCACTTGGGCTATCAATACCAATCCTTCCTCTGCCTACAACAACGGAATTTGGAGGACCTATTACCAGTTTATCCTGAATGCCAACATGATTCTCGAAAGCCTGGAAGCCAATTTCTCAGGCTCCCAGGATCCGCTGGCCAAATATATCAAGGGGGAAGCATTGACAATTCGGGCTTGGTGTCATTTCCAGCTTGTTCAATATTATGCCAAAAGATATGTCGCGGGAACCGATAACTCACAACCGGGAGTCCCTTACCGGGAGTCTTCGGAGGCAGTGGAGATGGCGCGTAATACCGTAGAGGATGTATATGTAAAGATTCACCGTGATCTGGATGAAGCGCTTACCTTGTTGGAGGGGTATGAGGCTAATGATGTCAATCATTATACGCAGAAAGTGGTATATGGGCTTAAGGCCCGGGTTGCCTTGACACAACAAAACTATTCTGCTGCGGGAGAGTATGCCGCGCAAGCTATTGGAATGGCTGAAAAAGAAGGGTGTAAGTTAATGACGCCCAATGAATTGATGCATGGTTTTGCCAACATAACCACAGAAACTGATGAGGCGCTCTATGCTGCCATGACCCAGGACGATCAGACGGTTTATTTTTATTCTTTCTATGCTTATATGTCTTGGAATTTCAATTCGTCCTCTATCAGAACCGGGATCAAATGCATCAGTCAGGATACTTATGATATGATGTCGGAAACCGATTTGCGCCGTCAATGGTGGGATCCTACCGGAACAGCCAGTGTGCCGGCCAGCAATTATAACAGACGCGTATATCAAAACCGGAAGTTTACTGCCCGTTCAACGGCCAATGCTGTAGGGGACGTGGCTTTCATGCGCTTGTCGGAGCTTTACCTGATAGCCGCCGAGGCGTATGCGCGGGCAAATGAGAATACGGAGGCGAAAAAATACTTCCTTGCTTTTGTTTCTCAGCGTGATCCCGAATATGTAGATTTGGGAAATACGGGAACGGCATTGGCTGAAGAGGTTATGATCCACCGCAGGATAGAGCTTTGGGGAGAAGGTTTTAGATGGTTTGACCTGAAGCGACTTAATCTGCCATGTGAGAGGAAAGGTAGCAACTATGATGCCACTTTCTGCGGTTTCCTTACCAGAACCCAGAGTGAATCCGGATGGGTTTATGAAATTCCTAAAGTGGAAACCGACTTTAACACGTTGATGGAAACTAATTATTAAGAAAAAACAATAGATGAATCCTTTCAGCAAAAAATTTATAGTTACTCTACGTAAAAATTAAACATTGTTGAAAGGCAGTAAACAGGGCCGGGAGCGATTCCTCGCCCTGTTTTTTACCTTTTGATTTCTCGTACTTTTGTTTTTAGATTTACTCTTTAGTATGTTAAAAACCAATTTTTTTACGGAAAAATTTGTGAAATAAAAACAGAATGATATAAATTTGCAACAAAACATTTGAGAAAGTAGAGAAAAATGAGGTTTAAGTTAGGAAATAATACAACATCTCCCTATTTGTTAATAAATACTAACGGGGGGGGGGGCAGGCAAGCTCTCGTATAATCTCTTAAAGTTTTCTTCATCTCTTTTTAAAAGTTTATTATCCCGTTTTATTTGTTTTTTCAGCTTCATGCCGAAATATGTTTTTGGCATGCGCTTTAGTTTTGTGCCGATCTCGCTAAAGACCGGCATGTTTTTTTGTGTCTTGTTAAACCGACAGTCATTCTTATATTTTCCAGAAGCAGGGTTGGTAATAAAAACAAAACTTTATTTCGAATTAATTATTAATTAAAAACGTAGAGTATGAAAAGAAAGCTAATGATGTTTTTGGCCCTGTTCCTTATGGGGATAGGGCTTACTGTGGCTCAGACCCAGGTGCGTGGTACCGTGGTGGATGAAGCGGGTGGACCGGTGATCGGTGCTACCATCCAGATCAAAGGGACGTCACAGGGAACAGTAACCGATATGGACGGGAATTTTAGCCTGTCTGCTCCTTCCGGTGGAACACTGGTTGTTTCTTATGTGGGAATGCGGACACAGGAAGTGCCGGTAAGTGCGAATGTGCGCGTGGAGATGATTACGGACACAGAAATATTGCAGGAACTTGTAGTAACCGGTTTGGGTTCGGCTACTGACAGGCGCAAGGTAGCCATTTCGGTAGAATCGGTTTCTGAGGAAGCTCTGAAAAGAGTGCCCGCGAATAGTGTGGACGCTGCCCTGATTGGACGGATTGCTGGGGCACAGATCCAATCAACATCTGGACAGCCAGGACAACAGGCGAATATTATTTTGCGCGGTATCAACTCGCTTGGCTCCACACAACCCATGATTCTGGTTGATGGGGTAGAGATAAATTCAAGTAGTTTGGCTATTGGTACGGGAAATTCTTCTTCTCGTTTTGCTGATTTGGATTTATCGAATGTGGAAAGGGTAGAGGTTATTCAAGGAGCTGCTGCCGCAACTATCTATGGAGCACAAGGAGCAAATGGTGTTATTCAGATATTCACAAAGAAAGGGAAAGTCGGACAGCGTACCGACATAACCTATACCGGTTCGTTAAGCATAGACAATGCTCTCAGGGGAAATCTTGCTTTCGCGAAAAACCATTATTATCCAACTACTTCCGATGGATATATAGCCGATGCGTCAGGAAACAGGATAGCTGTCGATCCTGAAACGGGATATTGGAACAAGCCCGTTGATGCGGTAACTCCAACATCAAAAAATGATAAACCGTTTAAGGAAGAAACTTATGATCATATTGATCAATATTTCAAGAAAAATGTGATCACCCATTCTCATGCTTTGAATGTTGTGGGGGCTGCTGAGAAAATAGATTATGCATTATCTCTTGCATATATGGATCAGGAAAGCCCTATCCATGGTAAATATGACAAAAAGAACATAACGGCTAATATCGGTTCTGAAATATTCAAAGGCTTTACCATCCGTTCCATCACGCAATTAATAGCAAGTAAGAATACGACCGGAGGTATTAACAACAGGAATAATATTTACAGTGGTTTGGGCTCTGCATTGCTTGTGCCGTCATTCGTGGACCTGACATATACGGATGCAAGCGGAAATCCTCCTGTGAATTGGGAAGTAGGTAATTCTGTAATGCCTTTTTATACGTATAAATACAGAGATATAACAGCCGATATCATGCGTGTTATACAGGGAATTAACTTGAACTATAAAATAAATAAGTTCGTTGAGTTGGATTATAAATATGGTGTCGATCATTATCGTTACGACTATAATGATTTTATAGCCAATCAACAGAGTACAAATACTCCGGGTGCAGGTATTCCGCCTTTGACCGGCAATTTGGAAAAAAGACAGATACAGGAAACCCAGCAAAATTCATTATTGAGCACATTCCTGCGTTTCGATCTGGCGAAAGATTTCAACATGGACTTCCCGCTTCAGTCCACTACTCAAATAGCATATGACTGGAGGCGGAACGATTATGAGCGGCTCACCGGAACAGGTACCGGATTCGGATTATACCCGCCATTTACAATTACAACCGCCGGAACAAAAACCGCAAGTGATAACATATCCAAGTTTATCACTTTCGGTTATTTGGTAAACCAAAAATTTGATTATGCCGATCTTATGGGAACGTCAATTGGTTTCCGTTCCGATTATTCTTCGGCATTTGGTGAAGGTTCCAAACCCTTTACATTTCCCCGGGCCGATTTCTATTTCCGCCTTTCGGAAATATTGAAAAATCCCAGCATCTATGAGATGAAACTTCGTATGGCATATGGGGAGGCAGGAATACAACCGGCAGCATACGACCGTCTTATTACTTTAAAAAGCGATGTATTGGGCGACCAGAGCTATTTTTATCTGCCCGGAGATTCAGATTATCCCTCACGAAACCCACAACTTGGAGTAGAAAGGACTAGGGAGACGGAATTCGGACTTGACTACGGGATCAGTTTGCATAAGGGCGCATGGTTGAATAAGGTAAGCGGATCGTTGGTTTATTGGACACGTAAAAGTACCGGAACAATCTATCAAATAGGACTTCCCCCTTCAAGCGGCGCCGCGGCTATTCAAACTAATGCCATTGACTTGTCGAGTAACGGTATTCAACTTTCAATGGATCTGGATGTATATAAGTCCAAGTCTTTTGATTGGACATTCGGTGCCCGCTTCAGTAAGGGGAAAACCATTGTGGATAATATTGCAAACCATTTGCCTATCGTGATCGGTGCGGGCGGATCCGGACAGACATCACTTGTTGAAGGAGAACCGGTAGGTGCGTTTTACGGCGTTTCACCGTTGACTTCTATCGATCAGACAAACTCTGCCGGTGAACGCTATATAGCTGAGGCAGATGCATCAAATTATGAACTTGTAGAAGGAATGGTGGTAAACAAGACATCGAAACAAGTGCAATTCACGAATGAGCAGGCAAAGATTGGCGATGCCACTCCCGATTTCTCGATGTCGTTCTTCAATGATTTCACATTATACAAAAATCTGACGTTTTCCTTCCAACTCGATTGGGTGAAAGGTGCCCAGGCATATAATGTATCGCGTCAGTTCCTCTACAGGGATAAAATCCATGCCGATTTCGATAAAGAGGTGACTATTGGCGGAGAAACAGGCGCCTGGGTTGCATATCACAATAGTTTGTATAACACGAATGAAGTGAACAGTTTTTTTGTGGAAGATGCCTCTTTCTTGCGATTGAGAAATATATCCTTATCGTATGATTTTGCACCGTTACTGAAAAACAACTATGTGAGAGGTCTCTTGTTTACTGTTTCGGCACGGAACCTGCTTACTTTCACTCCTTATTCTGGGCTTGATCCCGAGGCGGTGGGAACGAGACTTAATGATCCGCTCTACAGGGGCATTGATTTGTGGTCTATCCCCAACACGCGCTCTATAAACTTGGGATTGACATTAAGATTTTAATCACATAAATAGAAATGAGTCATATGAAAAAAATATATTTACTATCCATTCTATTTGCAGGGATTCTAATCGCTTCTTGTAGCAAAGACACCCTGAAATTAGAAAATCCCAATGAACCGGGATTAGAAGTGCTGGGTGTTGAGTCAGAAATGCAAAAAGCGGCTTTAGGGGTTTATAACCCGCTTAGAATCTATTATTTTATGTGGTTTGTGCAAGCCGACCATAATGTAATGGGCGACGCGCTTTCCATTCCTCATGGTAACTTTGGTTGGCGATGGGTAAATCAAGTTAGTTCCATAACCCGCTCAAACGGGCAGGTAATCACTCCCCCTGAAGGTTCTTCACAACCTGAAATGCTTCGGTCAAGGAATTCACGGGACTATGGCAGCAGTGATAATACGTTCGCACATGAGTGGTTCCCTAATTATGGCGTAATAGGGCATGCAAATTTGATGATGAGTAAACTTGATGATGTTAATTTTACAGGTACCGAGGCCGAGATAGCAGTAAAGAAGAACACTTTTAAAATATGGTTTTTATGGTGGAAAGGGTTTGCTTATTCGCGCATAGGCTCCATTTATTCGCAAGGTACTATATCCGATATATATAGCGAGGCGGGGCGATATGTTTCCCACGCCGAAATTATAGCTGAAGCAAATAGAAATTTTGAAGAAGCAAAAACGCTACTTGCCGGCATCAATGAAGATGATACCTCTTACCGAACTCTCATGACTTCGTTCATACCTTCTCCCTTTCGGGCTAAGCATGGAGGATTCATATCTCCACGCATGTTAGAAAGAAATATCAACAGTTATTTGGCGAGAAATATTTTAGTGAATAAATATGCAGAAGACCTGACTTCCGCAGAATTAACTGAAATCGAGACACTTGCGTCGAATGGTATTCGCGAAGACGATAAGATATTCAATGTAATTACAGACCCGAATAGTGATCTTTGTTTCGTATATCAAACGGCATGGGCGCCATATCGCTTGCTTGCAGGATGGGAATTTGTTTCTGAACGATTGGTGCAGGATTTTAAAGAGGGTGATGCCAGATATACACGTAATATCAAAGAAAGAGCGAGTGCTTATACCAATGCCCGTGGCATGAGTTATGGTACAAGATACGATGTTATATCCAATGGTGATTATGCCAGCTTAGATGCTGGCGTGGCAGAAATGCCCATGGCTTGCACGTATGAGGAAACGCAATTGATGCTTGCCGAGGCAAAAATCCGGAAGGACCAGATCGATGCGGGGCTGGCACATATCGATGCAATAAGAACTTATCAGAATGCCGAATTGGCTGCGGTCTCCGGTACCGGATTGAACAAGGCTGCCGCATTGGAAGAACTTCGTAAAGAACGGCGTATCGGTTTATTCTTGAAGGGAACGGCATTTTACGATGCAAGGCGGTGGGGTATCCTTAAACCCGTATCGGAAGGTGGTGGGCGCACTAATGCAAACTTTTTGTTTGTAAATACTAGTGTAACACCTGCAACCGTAACTTTGGAGCAAGGTACTATCGATTATAATTATATGGAATGGTGGGATGTCCCGGCAGATGAAACTGATTTTAATCCAATTGAAATGCCAGGTATAAAAGATTGATCTTCATAGAAGATTAATTGAAACATGAATTGATTATTGTCATTCGTAATGAATGATAAAACAATAAGACCTTTCAGTTCAATTTATCATAAACTCTACATTAAATTAAACACTATTGAAAGGACCGGACAGGGCCAGGAGTGATTCCCCGCCCTGTCTTTTTTATAGGGCAGTGCGGAGCTGGAAAATCTGATCTGTCTGACTTTTCTAAAGGAGTGGTGCCTGTAGAAGAAATCTTGATGGAGCGAGAAAGGAAAAACTAAAATTGGTCCGTTGTCTTGTATGCCTTTACCGTAAATTGAGCTGGAAGGGATAATGGCATACATGCGAGAAAAAGTGGA
>NZ_RDSD01000038.1 GCF_003712195.1 Proteiniphilum sp. X52
AGCAGTTCATACTTCTTAGCTAAACTTTCTATTGTTTCGCGTTCTTTTAGAGATTCTAATACGACTTTAGCTTTAAACTCTTTACTGAATTTTCTTCTTGTTGTGGACATAATTTTTTTTGTTAAAGATAATGTTTTTTCATTTCATCGTCATGTCTTAACCTGGTGTCCAGTTTTGGGGGAGTATTATACTACGAAATACAGTGGCTAAAGTAACTTCGCTGCGGCAGGCTGCCAAAGTGGGTAATGTCAATGTAGCAGACATGGTAAACACATTACGGAAAGAGGCCGGAATGCCTGAATTGGGGGGAGATTTTTGTCCTGACGGGGAAGAGGCGTCTGTTCCTTTCTCACACGAAATCTCCGAAACGTCGGTTGTATTTACCCTGGATGTACGCCCGATCATCAAAGCAGGGGATCATCCCAAAGATTTGGTTATTTCACAGGCTGAAAAGTTGTTGCCCGGAGAATGTATGGAACTGATCTCTCCTTTTCCTCCGGTTCCATTGATCAACCTACTGCAAAGTAAGGGATTCAAGGTTACAATGCTTACACCGGAAAAGGAATTGGTCAGGACCTTTGTGAAAAGATGATTTGGATAACTTTCGCATCAGAAAAAGTTTTATCTTATTAAAAAGGATTACCTATATCTTACTTATTATTTGAATGTACTTACCTTTCGCTTTGGCTTCGAGATACAAGCGATATAGACTCCCTTTTTCGTCTAAAAACCCAAAGACCACTTTATCTGCTATCTCAATGATATAATTGTTTCGGGTAAAACAACTTTGTCGGGATTGGGGTTGACGCATTATCGTCTGCGAAACAGGTGAAATAAGTAGAAAGTCGCTTCTCTCTTTAAGGATTTTGCAAAAGATCGGGGGATTTGTTTTGTAAAGCACCCTCCCCATAATCAATATGATGGGTTGCTCAGTATGGCTATCGGAAAAATTTTCCTACTGCTCAAAAAAGCTGTTTTTGGCAATTTCAGTAAATGATTATTTCCAGGAAAGGGTAAATTACATGAGAGTACTAATTCTTTAGCTCAAATGCATATAAATAATCGATTGGACGATGCGAATCGTCGAAACTCTGCTGCCAACCAATCTCTTCGTGGCTTAAATCAATCATTTCCTGGGTAGAGAAATCTTTGAATTTGTCATTAATACTTTGTAGTATTTTCAGTGCCGGCTCTTCAAATAACTTATCATTGAACTCTCTTGCGGGAAGATACCTTTCCCCCACTCCCCCATCAGAGAATATTTTGTTATACACTTTCAACAGATCAGTTTTTGTCAGATGTTCAAAAATACTATTGAAATTATCTGGGACAGGGCCCATATCAATCGCGTAATACTCCGATCCACTTATGGAGACACCATATTCTTTGAAAAAGGTAAAATCCGCATAAAACAGCAACTTGTTCAATTTCGTTTTCCACGGTCGTTGATTGGTGCAGAAATATATAATCATTTCCACAAATTTCTCAAAATTCGGCTTGCCAAATCCGGTGAACCTACTTCGCCGCTTACCGTCAAAAAGATAGCTTATGACTACTGCTTCTTCCTTATCGGCCTTATCAATCAATCTTTCCGCATTGCGTCTTGCTTTTTCCAGGGCGCTACCTTCCAATGCGTGAGAAAGATCAATCATATCGAGAAATTTTCTCGGGTCGGCAGCCATTTGAATCAATCGGGCATTGGCTTGGGTAGGCACCTCTCCCGCTTCATATTGCCGGTATGTGTTGTCTCCGAATCCCAAAACATGCGACATTTTTATTGCCGATAGATCATATTTTTCCCGTATGGATTTTATCTCATCGGGATAGGGAATATTATATTTCTCCCTATATTGATTGATGACCTGATTGTAATTCAATTGCGCGAAATGTTCATCTTCGAACTCTTCACCCGTATCTTCACACTTCCATGTATGAAAACACACCTTGAACGTTTCTTTCCGGAATGTCATATCACGCCATTCCTTCCGAACGAACATTTCTTTCTCTGTAAACGGACTTAACATTGCTATTCAACTTTAATCTTTAAAAGGATAGATGATGGGATGCTCCGCTTTATGAAATGAGATACATATTACGTTTCTTTTGGTGACAGAGATTTTTATATACACTTCAATACCTTTTACTATTTTACCGAAAGCCACCATTTCGTATTGCTCCTGATAGACTCCTTCTTCTATTCTGTAGAAATCTTCAGCCTTCAATTGTAAAATTACTTCCTTCCGCTTATCCGGAGGTATATCCAAATCAAGTAATGCTTGCGCATTCTTTTGCCGCTGGTTCAGGAACATAAAGGTTATCAAACCGCAAGCTTCTTTGGTCCTGATCTCTTCCAAGAACTTCTCAACGTCTTGTCTGGTTCTCATTATGGTAACACAAAGATATAGTATAATGTTTATATATTCAACTAAAAAGTTTATATTTTATTTATATATACGATTATTATCAACTAAAAAATCTATTTTAGCGCAAGGGTTTTTCATTCAATTAAATCAATCTTTAATCCGAGATTTAATTGTTTGAATATTATCGTAAATCTGAGCCATTTGGTATAAATTATTTTCTTCCTGCAAATCTACAAAATAAACCTGAAGAAATGTTTATTAACATGGATTTGAGTTCATGATAAGATAATTGGTAGATATGCTCCGTATATGAAAAAACCGGCCCTTTTCAGAGCCGGTTTTTAACTATACTGTATAATATTAGGGCAAACTTCGTTTTCTTACAGATTCGGATTCACGCTGTTCCATTGATCCACCGGGGGGATGATACCCATGGCGATCACCTCGTCGCGCAGTTTCACGAGGTGTCCATAGCTCTGTTTCAGTTCAGCGATCTCGGCATCGGTACCTTTCACCTCTCCGAATGAAACACCGTTTTTATCGAGCATGGTTTCCATCGCCATCATGATATGTTCGAATCCGGGGATGTTCACGTAGCATCCTGACGGCCAACGGAAAGATTCGCCGCCCATTGTAGCACGGATCATCTCCACTGAAGTGTAAGAGGGACTCTGGAAAGAAGAACGGCCACGCAGCTTGATGATATTGGCACCACCTTTGGTCACGCGTGTTTTTAATTCAGCCCATGCTTCATTGGAAAGAGCGTCTGTTCCAATGAGATCTGTCAGGGGTTTGCCATCTACCTTGGCAGTGGAAGCGAAAACAGCCATTTGCTCGCCATGGCCGCCATAGGTGCGCGCGCCGGTCACTTTGCTCTGCTCCACGCCAAAATGTTTTGCCAACTCGCTTTGCAGACGGGTGCTGTCCAACGCCGCCAAGGTGGTCACTTGAGACGGTTTCATTCCTGAATAGATCAGGGCTACCAGTCCGGTAATATCGGCCGGGTTGAAGATGATGGTCAGGTGCTTCAGTTCCGGGCAATAGGCCTTGATATCTTTCCCGAGCTGGGCGGCTATCTCGGCATTCCCCTTCAGCAGGTCTTCGCGGGTCATGCCTTCCTTACGGGGCGCGCCACCGGAAGAGATCATGTATTTGGAACCGGTGAATGCTTCTTTCACATCGGTGGAATAAGTGAAGTTTACTCCTTCGAAACCGCAGTGACGCATCTCTTCCACTACCCCCTCGAGACCGAGCGCGAACGGGTCGTAAAGGCAGATATTGGGCGTTAAACGCATCATGGCGGCTGTTTGCACCATATTGGAACCGATCATGCCGGCAGCTCCTACAATCGTTAATTTGTCGTTCGTCAGAAAGCTCATAATTGATTTATATTTGAATGTTAATAATACCTCTTGAAAAGTGTGATTTCGAGCGTCAAATATAGCGAAAGCCGAGTGAAAAGCCAAGCTCGTTTGAACTATTCCGTTAAGAGAGCGCAGCACGAGTTTACTCGTTTTGCCGAACGCAGGAATAGTCTAACTTGTCGAACTTTTCCGAGGTGTATCCTATATGCTGCAAATATACAAAATGTTACCGAACCCAAAGGCATCGCTATTAATAATAAACGCTAAAAAGGAGCGACCTACAGGAGGCTCCATGCTGCAGTCAGGCCGGCCATCACGATAGAGACCATACTCATCAGCTTGATAAGGATATTGAGGGAGGGGCCGGAAGTGTCTTTAAAGGGGTCACCTACCGTATCGCCCACCACAGTGGCCTTATGTGCTTCTCCGCCTTTTCCGCCCAAATGACCCTCTTCGATGTATTTTTTCGCATTGTCCCAGGCTCCGCCCGCATTGGCCATAAAAATGGCAAGCACGAAACCGGCGCCCAGGCCGCCAGCCAGCAGCCCCATCACTCCGGGCACTCCGAACAACAGACCGGTCAATATAGGCGCGATAATCGCCAACAAGGAGGGCAGCAGCATCTCCCGCTGGGCACCTTTGGTAGAGATGGCCACGCAACGCGCGTAATCGGGAGAGGCCTCCCCGGTCAATATTCCCTTTATTTCACGGAATTGCCGTCGCACTTCTTCCACCATCTTTTGTGCCGCTCTTCCCACGGCGTTCATTGTGAGTCCACAGAAAAGGAACGCCATCATCGATCCGAGGAAAACGCCTGCAAGTACTTTCGGATTCATCAGTGTAACCTGGAAATAGTTCATAAAATCCACAAAACTGGCTTTTGCCACTTCCACCGTATCTCCATCGGCAAAATTGAGCACATCGTTTCCCAGACGAAGCATCCCGATGCGTATTTCCTCCATATAGGATGCCAGCAACGCCA
Organism: Proteiniphilum sp. X52; assembly: GCF_003712195.1. GTDB lineage: Bacteria > Bacteroidota > Bacteroidia > Bacteroidales > Dysgonomonadaceae > Proteiniphilum. The sequence continues at coordinate 4,710 of NZ_RDSD01000038.1, forward strand.
GTCCGGTCAATGCCGCCGAGCCTATGGCAAATCCTTTGCCCGTAGCGGCGGTAGTATTCCCCAACGCATCCAGGGCATCGGTACGTCTCCTCACTTCCGGCTCCAGTCCGCTCATCTCGGCGTTACCTCCGGCATTATCGGCGATGGGGCCGTAAGCATCGGTAGCCAGTGTAATACCCAGGGTGGAAAGCATACCCACCGCGGCGATGGCGATGCCATACAACCCCAGACTCAGGTTTTGGGCGGAAATCATATTCTGCACATCGAAACGGATGGCGGAAAGGTAAGAGACCACGATGGCCGACACTATGGTGATCACCGGTACCGCCGTTGAGATGAATCCTGTGCCCATGCCGGAGATAATTACCGTAGCAGGGCCCGTCTTCGCGCTGGCAGCGATATCCCTTGTGGGTTTATAGGAATGCGAAGTGAAGTATTCGGTACCCTGCCCGATGATAATCCCGGCAAGCAGGCCGGCAATTACCGAGAAAGACAATCCCACCCAGTTGCTGAACCCAAGCAGGTATAGGACACCAAAGGCAGCGCCCGCGATCAGGGCCGCGCTCACATTCACACCCCGGTTGAGGGAATCCATCAGCTGTTTCACCGAGGCGTCCTCCTTGGTCCTCACCAAAAAGATACCGAGGATCGAAAGGAACACACCGATGGCGGCAATGATCATAGGAGCAAAGACGGCATTCTTTTGCATCGCGGGAGTCATCGCGAAAGCCGATGCCCCTAGGGCCGCCGTGGAAAGGATGGAGCCGCAGTACGACTCATAGAGGTCGGCACCCATCCCCGCCACGTCACCCACATTGTCTCCCACATTATCGGCGATGGTGGCCGGATTACGCGGATCATCCTCCGGAATGCCGGCCTCCACTTTTCCCACCAGGTCGGCGCCCACATCGGCCGCTTTGGTATAAATACCGCCGCCCACACGGGCGAACAGGGCCTGCGTGGAAGCCCCCATCCCAAAGGTAAGCATGGTGGTGGTGATCATGATCAGTTTATGCCCGGCCTCGGCATCCTCCACAAAATGATCCAGGATCAGATACCAAGCGGAAATATCAAGCAACGCCAGTCCCACTACCACAAGCCCCATGACGGCACCCGACCGGAAGGCGACCTGCAATCCGCTGTTCAGCGAACGACGCACGGCATTGGCCGTCCTGGCCGAGGCGTAAGTGGCCGTCTTCATACCGAAGAAACCCGCCAAGCCAGAGAAAAAACCGCCGGTTAGAAAAGCAAACGGCACCCAGTTGTTTTGTAAGCCAAAAAAGGCCATGACAGCAAAAAGAAGAGCCAGCCCAATAAACACCGCGATCACCACTTTGTACTGTTGTGTAAGGTACGACATGGCACCCTCCCGGACGTGACGGGCAATGGTTTTCATTTTCTCCGTGCCCTCACTCTCCTTCATCATTCTCTTAAAGAAGTAATATGCAAAAATCAGCGCCACAATAGAGGCGACTGGCACAAGATAAAAGTAATTCATAGATTATTTATTTATAGTTGAATGTTAGGTTTCCATTCCATAAACCAGGTCCCTAATAAAGGCATTATCGCTATTTTGTACAAAAGTACCAAAAAAGAAAAGATAGGAAAGGCATATCGCAAAGATTTCTTTATTTTTTGCCGTTATCAGATCATTTTTTCAATCACATCAGGCTTTTTCCATTCTCGGCAAAACAAATAAATTTGTTCCGCGCTCGCTTAACGAAAAAGTTCATATCTTTGTTTGTTTTCATCGCGGAAACTTCCCGGGACAAGAGGAATTGTTCCGCGACAAAGGATCGGTGTGATCTGAATTTATCACTAAACGGATTATATCATGGTAAAGAATTTTCTTTTAAAAAGCGATAAAAGCCCGAAGAATGTTCAGATAAAGAAAGACATTATCAATCACTTTATCACCACAGGGAATGACACCATCGCCGAATTATCCAAAGAGCTCGACCTGAGTGTGCCCACCATAACCAAATTCATCGCCGAACTCAAGGATCAGGGATTGATAGCCGAATTCGGCAAGATCCAGACAACTGGCGGCAGACATCCGAGCGTGTACGGATTAAATCCCGCTTCCGCCTATTTTGTGGGGGTGGATATGAGCCGGCATCACCTGAACATTGCCTTGATGGACTTTACAGGCAATATAATTGATTATCAGATGGGCACACCCTACACTTATGAAAACACGACGGAGTCGTTCGATGTTCTTTGTGACCACATTCAGAAATTTATTGACAAGACCGGAGAACTCAAAAAAAAGATTTTCAACATCAACCTGAACATCTCAGGCCGTGTAAATCCCGAATCGGGATACAGTTACAGCAGTTTTTATTTCAGCGAAAGACCTATCAGTGAAACACTTACCAGAAAGCTGAATTACAATGTGGGAATTGATAACGACACGCGTGCCATGGCCTACGGCGAGTATATGAAGGGTGTGGCGGAAGGGGAACAGAATGTCATTTTTGTGAATATTTCCTGGGGGTTGGGCATTGGTATTATTATCGACGGCAAGCCTTATTACGGAAAATCAGGTTTTTCCGGTGAATTCGGCCATTTTCCCATTTTCGAGAATGAGATTCTCTGTCATTGCGGGAAAAAAGGATGCCTCGAAACAGAAGCATCCGGTTTAGCAATACACAGGATGGTGATGGAGCGTATCTCGAAAGGAGAAAGCACTCTCCTCACGGAGCAGATAAAAGATATCAATAAACTCACCCTTACCGACATCATCAAGGCTACCAATATGGAAGATCCTCTCTGTATCGAGATCGTGGAGGAGGTGGGGTATAAATTGGGAAAATATATTGCCGGCCTCATCAATATCTTCAATCCGGAGTTGGTGATTATTGGCGGGCAAGTAGCCGAAACAGAAGGGTTTATCATGCTTCCCATACGGAGTTCCATCAGAAAACACTCCTTGAACCTGGTAAATAAAGACACCCGGATCGTGACCTCGAAACTGAAGAACAAGGCCGGGATCATCGGTGCCTGCATGATTGCCCGAAGCCGACTGTTTAACGAATAAGTTCAATTACATTAGACATTTTCCGTGCTCGGCAAAAAAATTGCGGAACAACTGATGACATCCGGCGGCAAGAATGTGCAGTTGCATTACAAAGAGTATTTCGGCGCGCTGCCCTGGCGGGGATATACCAAATTCATCGTGGACAGCATCGTCATGATAGAGGAGCAACCCCGCCATCAGGAACTGGAAGAGGAGTTAACCCCCTATATCCTCGAATCGATGTGAGGCCCGGTCGATGGCGAAAAAGAAGTTCTACGTCGTTTGGAAAGGGGTGAAACCAGGGATTTATCACTCCTGGGATGATTGCAAAGCACAGATTTCCGGTTTCGAGAGCGCCCTCTACAAATCGTTTTCCACTCTTGAGGAAGCGGAAAAGGCTTTCTCGGGAAACCCCTTGTATCAGGTATTCTATGCCCCAACCGATTCCGGAGAGTCCGGAGGCAAATGAAAAAAGCAAATTTTTATGCATTTTCCCTGCAATATTGTCCAACAAACATGAAGCCACGTCAAAATAAACTTCATTATTCATATATTTGGAATATTCTGACATCGCCAAAACAGTACCCATTTGGCCATGGAATAATCCAAGGTCAGGATTAAAATAAGCGTTTAACATCAAATGATGGGTTATTCGTTCTGTATCTGCAAACATTAAATTCTTCATACTTATATCTATTTACAATATCTTAAACCTAACTCTTAACAATATCTGGCGAAAACGGAGCATGCCCACCCACTCAGGACGGTTCTATCCACCCTTTTTTGATGCGAGAAGCGGCTTAAAATCGGCTTAAAAAACGGAGTATTGCCGTTCAATATCGCCGAAAACGCCGAAAAACACCCCAAAAAACG
>NZ_RDSD01000039.1 GCF_003712195.1 Proteiniphilum sp. X52
AGAAACTTTATAAACATGATTTATTTTATCTGCGGAAAACTAAAATTCGATTACCCACAGTATTTCATATAGAACCAAAAAATATTTTCCTTCATAAGGATCTAATGTCACAATATTAGCTTGTTTATTATTTTTATTATAAACACCTAATAGATATCGCCCTTTATGTAATAATTTCACAATAAGGTGATTTTCCGTTTCCTGAAAGTTGTAAAAACGATATATATATTCATTTTTCAATTCAAATAACCTTTTTTCATTGACCACATCGGTTTCATTTATCTTCGGCAATGACCACTTGCCAAAATTGAAATTATATTTTGTTGTCAGTTTGTTGTTTTCGATCACATAGATATTGTAATCCCTAGGGGTAATATAGTAGTACATGTTTTTATAAGCGGAAAAAACCGCACCGTCTGTGGAATATTGGCCTTCCCATATTTTATCTATTTCAAAATAGTGATCTACGGTTTTTAAATTTTCGTTTAATAACCATAAATTGTATGGTTTTGTCCTGTCTTCACTATAATTACCCATGTAAGCCAAATATCCTTTGTCCATTTTTCTCATGGAAGTGAAAGATTTCGGATTTTTTCCTATTGTCCGCAATTCTTCCCCTTTCAAGTCATATTTAAATAATTTTTTATCTATCCTGCTTACAATATTAAGGGAAGAATCCGCCGGATCGACAAACATATCCGTCAGTTGGATGTATTCTGCTGGGCCATTTCCGAAATTGGAGATAGAATGAATCAAACCACCTTCAAGATTGAATATATAAATACTCATATTTTGGGTCTTATCCATCAGGTAGATGATCGTGTCGAATTTAACCACTTCATCGATATTACCAATGATGACTTCCTCACAATCAAGGCTTATTATCTCCACATCTTTTATTAAACCGATATCGTGAATGCTTTTTAGCTCTCTTTGAATATCAAACTGGATAGATGTGGTTTCTTCCGGATCATTCTTTATTGATTTATTTTTACAGCCATATGGCAGAAAAAAAACGATCATTATCAAATAAAAAATATTTTTATTCATATCAGTTTCGTAAAATTAGTTTCACTTTTCATACTTAATTTGACCCTGTAGCCAGTTTACATTGTATTCCCTTTTTAACTTTCAATCATCTAAATGATATTCTACAAAAACGCCTTCAGGGTTATACCCTATTCCGTAAATAGCATTATTATCCCTATCATATTTCATCGAGAATAACGGAATTTCCAAATGATAATATTTAATTGGCACTCCATCCCAATTATAGACCAATAAATGTTCACAATAATGACTTTCCATACCCGCTTTCTCAAAAGTTTTTCCGGAATATAGCGCATAAACATGTTTATCGTCAGAATCCAATGCGCAAAATCCTATTTTACTTTTTCTATCATAAGCTATATTCCCTCTTTCCATTACCATGAAAATAGGAGGAAAATATTTTATCTCCTTTTTTTTAAAAAGCTTATTATGGTTAGTAATCTCACAAAAAGAGATTACTCCTAAGCTTTGTGTTGCAGCAGCTAGTTTTTTTCCATCGGGACTGAAAGAGGTATTATCTGATCCGTTTCAGGAACCTATTCCAATTGTATGCTCCTGAATGAGGATCCGCCGATTTCCAAACCAGTGACGCTTTCCCGACGATCAGGTCGTCGGGAAGCAATCCCCAATAACGCGAGTCTTGTGAATTCTCCACTTTATCGCCTCCCATAAAATAATAATCATGGTTGAAAGTATATGTTTGTAAAGGCTTTCCGTTATCCCGCAACGTATCATTCTCAAACGAAAGTGAATAGCCTTTTTCCCACTCGATGATCTTTTTGTAGATCAACCAATTTGTCCTGTCCATTATGAGACTGTCTCCTTTCCGGGGTATATAGAGGGGGCCGAAATTCTTGATATTCCACTTCAACACGGAATCCCACGGAAAAGTATTATATACTCCTCTTGGTAATGACTCTATCGGTTTATCAGTCAACGCCCGTTGCCCCGGATAATTTCCCAACCGTTTCGTCGTGTCGGAGTTCACGGTATAGATGCCGTTCACAATACACAGTGTGTCCCCCGGAATGCCTATACAGCGTTTAATAAAGTATTTGGCCATGTTCATCTCAATCTTGTCCCATGTGTTGGGGTGGGGGATATGAAAAACAACCACATCGTTATTTTTAATCCGGGTAAAACCCGGCATACGTTTGATTTTTACTTCTTTCCCTTCCACCGCGCTGAACAGGTCGAACAACCGGGCGCCGTAAGCCAGCTTGTTCACCAGCACATAATCGCCCGGTACAATGGTAGGTTCCATGGAATCCGTCGGTATTTTATAAGAGCCGAATACGAAAATGCGGAGAACGACAAAGCCGAATACAACGATGGAGGCATAGTAAAACAGATTCAGAAGGATGCTGCCTGTTTTACATATTATTTTTCCTGACTTATTCATGGGCTACTCCTTTCTCTTTCAGTATTTTTCTTACTTCGTCGCGCATTTCGTTGATGGCCATGGAGTGTACTTTTGGTTCCTTCTCCAGCACGGCGCTTGCCGCGCGAAGCATCTTTTCGGGTTGATAATGGGCCGAGTCGGCATATAGTTTTGTCAGTAAATAGTAGGGGTAGATGCGTTCAGGTAACAACCAGGTGGAGTTTATATAACATTTTTCAGCTTTGTGGTATTGCCCCATTTCGTGGTGATTACGTCCTTTCACGTTATAGAACATCGGGTCGGAACTTTTTTCAAGGCCCCGGACAAAGACACTGTCGGCTTTTTCCCGTTGTCCGGTTGCGTTCAGCACAATTCCGTACTCAAAAACGAATTTCGGCTCGTAATTCAGCACAGGGTAAAGTGCCGCGTAATCGTCCGTCACGCTGTCGTATGCTTTCACGGTGTAAAGGGGTTGGAGTTTCTTCCATTCTTTTTTTGCCTGGGAAAACACTTTTTGCCGTGAAGCGCACATCACAGAAACGAAACATAAAGTTCCCGCTAACAGGAGGGAGAGGACTGTTTTTTTCGATCCGTAAAGAGATGTCCGGTTTTTTTTACTGCCTGATCCGGCTGTGCAGATGCTCCCTAACAATACCCAAACAACCGGAAACTGGCACAACTGAAAGGGATAGGAGGCAAAAGCGAATACCGATAAGGCCACGAAACTTCCGGTTGCTCCAATCTGTTTGTTTCGAATACCCGATTTAATAATCAGGAATGAAAGTAAAAGAAACAGGATGAACCCGAACAGCCCTTGTTCCAGGAATATCTGCAAATATTCGTTGAAGGCATATTCCGGACTTCCCGCCACTAGTTTCTCGGTCTCATTTGCTCTTCCACTTTTAAAATATTCTATTTGCGCTTTTGCGTAAGCGGCGGGAAATCCGCCCAACCCGGTTCCCTTCATGGGGGAATCCCGTATGGCCAATGTGGTGATCTTCCACATGAACAGGCGTCCGTCCGCAGAGTCTTTTTTGAGATGGTAAATGCCGTAAGCAGCTACAAACAGAAACAGACTTAGAATGGTTGCGCCAAGGATGCGCTGTCTCCTGCGGCGTTTCCAAAATAGGCGTAACTTTACAACAACGCGTTTGTCTGACAGGAGTACGAACAGGCATCCCACGATAGCCGCGATCCATCCCGCACGGCTCAATGTGGCGGGAAACACCATCAGGCAAACCGCCCCGGCGAAAAGGAAAAGGTAACGGGTCAGTTTGTTTTTATCCCTGTAAAATAGCCAATAGTGCAGGGCTAATGGGAACATCAATGCAACAAATCCGCCGTACGGCCCGGGATTGAAAAAAGAGCCCGTGGTTTTAAACAAGACGTGTTTTGTTGGCAAATAATGATATAACTGCCCCAATCCCCATGCGGCTTCAATCAACCCCCAAAGTAACAGGCCAGTTGATACAAGCATTTTGCATTGTGGGAAAAACCGGTATATGGTCTTTAAAATGAACCAAAGGAACACTATTTGAATAAAAAACAGGAGGAACTCCGGCGAAAGGTTCTTCCCGTATTGATAAGTTGCAAATACTATTCCCGCGAATAACAGCATTGTTATATCACTGACTATAGATATATTGAATTCATTCTTTGGATACATAAAAGTGTGTTGAGAAATAAATGCTTAATGCAATCAGTTTACCTATGCAATATTTCCGCTCACGATGATTTGAGATGGCGGATCATCCATTATTGAAGATCTTTTACCGTAAAAAAGACCAATACATCGTTATCCTCTTCCTTTATTTTTGATAACTCTCCATGAAAAAACTCCGGATGTGCCGTTCTTTTTTCAATGATCGATGAGGCGGGTATCAGAGCAAAGAATTTTCCATCGTAAACCCCATTCATCAGTGAATAGACGGGAAGATTTTCCCTTGCGTTTGCGAGAACCCGACTACCGTTATACAAAAATGTATTCGTTGACAGATCAAAAAAAGTACTGACAACAAAGCCATCCTTTGAAAACGTGAAATACAGTATTTTCCCTGCCACATACACATCTCCTATTCCATAAGCGTAACCGGAGTTTGGAATTTCGATGTGCCTTATTTTTTCTTCAATCATTTTCATCGGCAGCCGATTAGGAAGATTTATTTCATATGCAGCTTTGATTCCCGCTTTTTGCAATGCGTAAACGATGTTATCGAATGGGCGCACGAAAAGCAATTTGTCTTCGTTGTAAAAAAAAGATTTCATGTCGAAATTAAAATCCGCGACCGCATCGTGTGGAAGATACATTGTGTCAATTTGCTTCCCGCTCTCTGAATGCAACAGGTAAAACTGATGTTCTTTTTGCACATCAAAGCGCATGTCCATGTTTTTGAAAAAGAACGCACCGTCAATAAACCCCATTTCGGTGGGAGCCATATATAGTGTTGGAATACTTGATAAGTATTTTCCTGTTCTCAAATCATAAAAAGACAACTTTCTCTTTTCATCATCGAAGGCGATGATTCTTTCCGAATATCTATCAATGGCAAAATCTTTCAGGTTTTGGTATTCCGTCGGCCCGGCACCTCTGTCGTCAATCTTAAACATCACCTTTCCTTTCATGTTAAAACAGATAATTTTAGGTTCGTTGTCAAGAATGCAAATACGGTCATCATGAATAATTGTCTTTTCCACTTGGCCGACTAATGTTTCGTTTGATAACGGAATATATGAATCCAATTCAATAATGTCCTGAATCTCATCTCTGGTGATGTCGGGGGGGACATCAATCCTTTTTACGGATGAAAAATCCGCTTCTTGCCTTATTGTTTCTTTCTTGACACAGCTAAATGTAATACCCGGCACAAACGCAATCCACAATAAATAACGTACTATATGCATGACTAAAAAATAGCAAGTTTAAAAATAGCCTCCGCATTCCACAGGGGTGCAAGTGCGGGATGCGTCAGCTGTAATCTTACAAATCCTTTTAACACTACTTGTAAACATACCGCCGCCTAAATCCAACATGCACCTTTCCGTTCTTGGTTCCCGTCCATAATTATCCAGATGGCACTCATCGCAGCCGTCTTCAAGTTGTGCCAATGCTGCGATGAAATCCTCACAATCCAGGCTTATTATCTCCATATCTATATTAAACCGATATCGTGAATACTTTTCCTCGCTCCTTTAAGTTTGAAAATCAACGGTGAATCTCCAATTCGTTATAACGCTTCCTTCCAGTTAAACTTTATCATTTGATCAAGTCCAACAGCATAAATGTCGTCACCCTCCAAAGTAAACTTCAGCAATATATGGTCTTCATCAAGTTTTATATGTTTCTGTAATTCGCCATTGTGTTTAAGTATAACGATGCTTTGGGGAAAAACGTCTCCTTGCTCAAAAGATTTACCGCTAAATGAAAGAAAAAGATACTGCTTACTCAATTGAATATCGTAAAAACCTTGCTGATTATCCCTTGCCCAATTGAAAGCAGGAGTTGTATCATATTTTGGGGTAGTGAAAAATGCATCCCACTCTTTTTTGACGCTACCTTTATCAGTTATCTCATAACAAGCTAAATAGCCGGTAGGCTGGGAAGCAAAATACAATTTATTACCTTTGGAGGCAAACCAACCGTATAAATAGGAGTAATTCGCATCAGGCATCTGTTTTATCGGCTTTTCACCAAAAGTTTTAATGATTTTCAAATCTTTATCAAACAGCACAAACATATTTTTGTGTCCAAATAACGCTTGGCTTACATAATACCCGTTCTCCATCTTATGGAGTCCTAAAGTTGAAATTGAATCTGTATTGACTTGAAATCTCTCTTTAGAGGTTAAGGAAATTGAATCGTTTTCGATAAGCGTTTTAAAAGATACCATTTTTCGCAGATTCGTATCATAGATTTCTATCACGCTATCATGATAGTTATGATAAATGCAAGAAGCCGACATAAAATCATCAGGACCACTACCGATTTTCCCCCAATAAAATTGATGGGCTGTTTTTCTGTTATAAAATAAAAGCGATTTACCCATCATTGGCTGTGTAAATAACAGATAATCCCCATATGACTTCATCTCAAGAGGTGGTTGCATAATAAGTTCGTCAGATAGCACTTCAGGAGTAATAACCTTCGGTTGAGGTAATGATACAACTTTTATATCACTTTGATTCTTACAAGCCGTAATCAATATCAATAGTAAACAAATATATACTTTTCTCATATAATCATCTTATTGTTCCGTTAAAACTCTCAACAGAAGTGAAAAAATAAGCACATGGATTATAGTTCGTAAGACAAACATCACTTTTCATACTATTGTGCACTCCGAAACCTGCGGTTGCCAGAAGCGCGAGGGCGAATAGGGCTAGAGTGGAAATTTAACGAGATATGTTTCACTATTAGGATCAATTCCGTACAAAGTTTTATCAAATTCATCCACGGCTATTTTACTGAGATCTGTATCCAAATTCAACTTTTTTATGGCTTTACCATTCCAATCAAAAACAAGGATGGTATTTGCAAGATAAGATTTATAAATGTCATTCCCAATAATTTTATTGGCATATAAAAGATATATGAAATTTTGAGTACCATATGCGTCTACAAATTTAGTATTTGAATTTCGGTCAATCGCGGATGCAATTGTTGTAATTCCATCTCCCTCAGCTTTAAAATGAGCTAACTCCCCATGGAATTCATATATTTTATTCAATTTATTATCCTGCTCAATCTTTATGATTTCAAATATCTCAGAATCCTCACAGGCAAAAAAGAACCTTTCCCCGTCAGGCCTTGCCATCAATTTGCCTTGAAAAGCCATTGCTTTATGAGCATTAGTTAAGTTTTCTTTATTGGGGACGTGAGGGTAATCAAAATTATAAGAGATTTTTTCTCCATTTTTGTTCATTAATAAATATCTTCCGTTAGCGAAAGTCCCAGTGGCAATGAATAGATTCGATTTTATGGGAGACAAACTCATGAACATTTCCTCTGATTCTTTTAAAAATTCATTTTTTTGAATCGTGGGAGATACCGGATCTTTTAAGTTAATAGTGTACAATATATTTTTATTGGATTCAAAAAAACTAATGCTAGTTTGGTCTACAATTGAAACACTTGTGGGTAAACTCGAAATATCCTCTGGTCCTTGTCCCAATTTACCAAATTTAGACAGCATCTCATGTTTTTTTAAGTCAGTAATAGAAAATAAAAAAATATTATCCACATCATAAGCAATTAAATTATCGTTCAGACAAATCATTCCAAAAACCATCGAAAATATAGAATCATTTTTAAGTTTAATAGCTTCATTTTCTATATTTTTCTCCTCTTTAAATTCATTTATTATTTTTTTTTTGTGGCTTTTGTTACACGAACAAAAAAGAAATACCCAAACTACATAATAAATTAAGTGATGTTTCATCTTGCTCCTCAAACATTATAAGAGATTTTTAAAAAAGATCTCTCTTCATATAACTGCAAGAGAGAACTTTTACTTAGCCTTAAACTTACCAAATCCTTTTTCCTTTATAAGATACCCCCATATCGAATAGGCAATACCAACGCCTCCACATTTGCCAATGCCAAATCACTTAATCCGGCATGACTTTTCAAACTTTTGTTCACTCCCAAACCTGCGGTTGTGAGGAGTGCAAGGGCGAACAGCCCCGATAAAACTCTTTTCTCCATCGACACAAATTTAAATGAATGATATGATTATTTATAGTTCCTTCCTCCGAAGGAGAAGGAGTTTTTGCTTCTTCATTTTCAATAAGTTCATTTTGTCCATTTCGCAAAGGTGGCAAAGTTCATAATTTAAACCAATTTTTTGACTCACTTATAACTCACTTTTTATAATACATTGAAAATCAATATGATATTTTATATTCATTCCTGTTTTTCTTTATAGAAAATTAAAACAGGGTTTAGTTCTTCA
>NZ_RDSD01000003.1 GCF_003712195.1 Proteiniphilum sp. X52
AAACGGATATTTATCGAATCAAACTATGAATTGGTCGAATGGGAGATTTTCTATTCATCGGGGATAAAGATCCATCACGAGACCATTGATATCAGTATAAACAGGGGCTCCTATTCGTCATCCCATCTTCCTAAAGGAGTTTATATAGTAAAAGTCAGGACCCGAGATGGCACAGTCTCGTCACAGAAAGTACTGGTAATATAAATTAAATTCTGTTTCACTTTCTCTCTCTCTGATTGTTCAGATAGGGTAGGATACCACCTTTATCTGCTGTCTTTGTAGGGATGTATTCATTCTTATCAGGTTCAGATTTTGGAGATCGCAAGTTTTTCCCACACAATTAACGGGTAACCAATACTAAGTTTGGTGGAGGAAGGTCCGTCCTACGATTGGAATCTGTCAACAGTACAGCCGTTCTTTCGGGGAGTAGTTTGAGCAGTAGGATAATAAAGTAGTACCACCTACTTTATTATCCTAATTATGCGATTATCAGGCAACTATTGAGGCTTGCATGTGAAATGGATAAAATAATATTTTAATAGCATTAACTGGCCAAGGAAACATTATTATAAAAAATATAAAAAAGCAGCTTTATTTTATTTCACAAAGGTGCCAATATATTCCACACCATCAAAATCTACAAGAATGTTATACGCCCTTCCTTTAATCAAACTCGAAATATCTATGCCACAATAACCCGTTCCATTAACATTAAATCTATAATAAATATTGGTTCCTTCAATATAAACCACAGCCTCGTGATCCCAGTTATAAACCATTATATCAATTGAAGACTCATGCTTGGTTGCCTGCGGGTAAAAAACATATCCAATGCGCGTAGTTGTATTTGGTCGCATATAGATGGGTGTCCCGGATTGGATTTCACTACTGGCTTCGATTTCACTACCGGAATGAGCATTTAGAACAGACGTTGAAGAGTAAAATAATAGAAACGTCATTAAAAGATAAACGATACTTTGCTTTTTTGTTTTCATACAAATAAAATTTTAAATTATAATCTAACAGTACTTTATGATAAGAATGTATTACGGTACAATATCAACAGGTGTTATTACAAGAATAGATGTTTCTAAAATTATCAATTCAAACATAGAATACAGCCCTGTTCTTCTATACAGGCATTAAAATCTGCTTTTGAAAAATAGGGTTGTCAGTTTCGGAGCCTATCTTTAAAGGTAGAGATGATTGCACCTGATTCAGATCAATAATAAGACGATATAACTACCACGGTTGACTTTCTATGCGCCCACCTGCAGGAGGATCACCATATAGCCCTCTTTGCTGATTCATTTGCCTCTGCAAATCCAATCTCTCTGCATTTGTTAGAATTCTACCGTTATAGTAAACGGTATTATCCAGTTCAATCCAAAGATCATTTCGAGCAATATAGGGTAAATAAAAATTATTCAGGAAATTCTTATCTAACTGAGAGAGATGATAATTCTTTGCGATTAAATCACCTCCTGTTTTAGTTATAGTATTAAGTCCATTCTTACTGTATGCTTTGGAAGATGCCATTGTTATAGAGTTATAGTCAAAATTCCCCAACATCGTATAGTTTTTGTCTTGTTTAGTGAATTGAATTTTGCAACCGTCCTTCACATTGTTTAAGTTAATACTAACATAACTGTCCCTATCTTTTCTCATTTGTTCATTGAACATACCAGCAGCATTACAAAAAGCATGCATCAAAAAAGCAATAACTTCTTCATCCGTATATAGATTTGGATTATCAAAGTCACGTGGAACAAAAATCTTCTGTTCGCCACCGACTAAACCAAAACTGCCACTACCCTCGTTATTACCGTTTGAATAATCAATGAAAACGTTTGGAAATTCAATATGACCGGGTTCATAATATTTTGGGTCATTTTGTGAATTGTAGAACCTCACATTAGTTTCGGTTTCAATTTCATCTACTGCAGCATTAATTGCATCCCTAACACGTAAACTAAGGACTGCTATCTTCAACCTGACCATTGTCCAATACTGTGCCGGATAAGACCCCCAAATCCCGGCAGCTCTAGTCTGTGGCTTGAATGGATTATCGAAAACACCCCAACGGGTTGGGACATCTTCAGCTATAATATCGTTCCAAGAATCCTTTCGTTGCTCTGGAAGAAAAATATCTCCAGTTTTTTCGAGATTCTCTTGCTGTTGAGGTGATAGCGTCGCGATAAAATCGAGAGCATCTTTATACTCAACTTCACCAGTTGCGGAGAGATTATCCAAAGACTGATAATCTTCATCCGAGCAGGAATACAATATACCTGCGAATACTAAAAGGGTTACAACCCATGTTCTAAGTAATGTTTTCATACGCTTAATAGTTTAAAAATTAAACAACTCATTGACGTTCTATATTAATTTGGTTCAATTGTTCTACTCGTAATAGTCCGTCTTGATAAGCTTCACTGGAAATACCAAGTTTTTCAATATCTTTCTCGCTAGCATCAAGAAAATATATTTGCTTATTTTCATCATATTGAATCAAACTGTGAAGTATGATTTCCTTATTCGTTTGATATCTATAAAGGGCTTCATTATCTGACTCTATAGATACTCTCTCGTCCGGGACAATGGTTTCATTATTGTCACGTGGTATTTCATCATTACATGACAATACTAAACCAACTAACATAATTAAAAGAAAAAACGAAAATTTATTATTTGATTTCATAGCAATAAAATTTTAATATTCATGATTAATAATAGCCGTCACAATCTCAAATTTTCCATTAATCACAAGTTTCACTGAACCATTCTCAGGAGAGATAAGGGAATAATATCCATGACAAACCTTTGATTGATTATCAATACTTTCCAAAACAAGTTCACCTTTAAATGGTGTAGATAAATCGGATGTGTTTGAAAATGCATAAGCAATTCCATCTACATCTTCAATAAGAACATTGTTCCTATTCTTGGAAAGATAAGGTAATATATCCCACCAGTCTAATGATTCAACAACCAATTCATCGGAATAAAAATCAATCTTATAGGGATGATTTGTTTTGAATTGATTCTCTTCAACAGTAACATAAAAGTAAATCGAATAAGAGGGTTCATCGACTTTTTCCGGAGACAATCTTGCTATAAAATGAAAAATCTTATAGTTTTCATAAAGTCTCATGGACGAAGGATATCCTTTGAAATTCCAAGCCCACCAAGTTGACTCTTTATAATCCTTACCGTTAATTGTTGCTGTACCAACTATTTTTTCGTATCCTTTAAGTTCTTTCTCGCATCCGCACATAAATGTGGAAAGCACGATAATCCAAACAAAGTGTTTTATTAAAAGCCTATATTCACTCATAATCTTATATATTAGTTACGTATGTAAATGTTACAGGTACAAATTGAATTGCCCGGCTACTATAATTCAACAATATAAGAGTATACCTATATACTTGGTTATTGGTTGAATTATTTTTAATATAATCTAATTCATCTTGCGGAAGAATATTTTTAATCAGAGGCCCCCCACTTCGAGCGTCAACTACACTAGTAACACTAAAGGGTTTTAGAACCATGGTGGTTGTAGCCATCCACTCTCTTTCCTTGTATTTGTCGGGAATATTTGCTCTATATGAAATATATAATCTTGCTGAATTATATAAATACTTTGTTTTATTCTCTTTGTATAACACACCTTGTGCGTCTATATATAAGTTTTGATTCTCTGCTACATATACATCTTGTGAATTTATTTCGATATGTTGCAGTGCCGATTTATTTCCGAGGGCATCTATTACTTCCAAGTATACAATTACTCTTTCATTTTGTCCTCGTAAATCTATTTTCAAACTTGGAACATCTGCTTCAAGCCAACGAATTTCCCGACTAGGATATTTTACACCCCAATTATATGTTAGAACTCCATTAAGATTTGATAGATAATCCTTAAATTGATTATCAATGCACTCGGCATTTATTTCATAACCACCAGGTTCATGGGAGGCGGTTAGTATATACCGTGGCATTCCAACCATTATCATTTGACTATATGTATTTCCTCCATGTTTAGCTGTAAGAGTTATTATACCTGTTCCATTAACTGTAAGAACTCCGCTCGAATTAATCGTTGCAATTGAAGTATTGCTACTACTCCAGGTTACGCTTCCTGTCGTGTTCGATAAGCTATATTGAGCTCCATTAGTACCAACTTTAGGCCCAACAATAGAAGTAGAGAGTCTTTGAATCATCCAGATTAAAGCATCATCCGTAAAAAACGAATGTGAACGAGTGGTTGAGTGTGTATAATAATTCTCACCAAATGGGGAGGAAGTACCATGAGGAGGTGAAAGGAAGTTAGCCGGAATGATGTTTATACCGTCTCCATAGGCTAAAGCACTTGAGTTCGGAACGAATGGAATACGGGGACTTAGTTTCACATCATATCCAAAATCAAAAATGAGAGGAATACCCATTTTATCTTTTTCTGTAATAGGTAAACCTTGATCATCTTGAATGAGTGCATAAGAAGAACTTGGATAAGTATCATAGAAAAGACCCCCTTGATAGTTTTTATCATAAGAAAATAAATTCTTTGAAATGGGAACAATCCACAGAAATGTCTTTTTATATTGAAGCCTGATTCTAGTTACTAAATCCCCACTCGCGTGAGCAGGATAAATATCGAATGAACCATTAATACTTGTTCTTCCTGGTAAGACAGTAAGAAGACCTGCCACAATATCATTAAGTCCAATTCCCACAGCTAACCCTAATACTCTTGGCAAAAATGTACTTCCAATATCTGTTCCTGCTGAAAAACTTGTTTGTAAATAATATGGGGGAACGCTTACTTGACTGTAACTACCATTAGATACTGCAAGCATCTTAAAACTTGTCCCCAGATCACCTTTAGGAAAGCCAAGCGTCTTCAACTCATTTTGCCATTGAATATGTTCCTGATTGTTATAGTTACCGGCTGGATCTACATAGTGTACAAGCATTTGTTGAGCAGCAGTGGAATAAGCCATAGATTTACCTAGTCCGATATATGCATTCGCAGGTGTAAATGTGTTGATAAGCGCATCCATCACACTATGTCCTTCAAGAAAGGATAATATGCCATGGAATGCATAGAGTACACCTAAAGGGACATGTGCTCCCAGATGTGGTGAATCATAACTGACGTATGTCGAAACTTGATGTCGAACACCTTGGTTCTCCATTGTTTTAAGGGCATACCTAGCTATTAATCCTCCCATACTATGTCCCACTATTACATTAGTTTCATTACCTATTTTATTACTATTGATCCACTCTATTACACTTTTTAGTGTATAAGAATTTGCTTGTATATATTCTTGAGACTTAACCCAGTCTACATATACAATATCGTAACCATATATTTTATTTAAAGCAATAATATTCGATTCACGTTTGATCCTGTTAAAGTTCCAGCTACCTTTTGGTGTTGCTGCATCAACACGTGGATCGAATCCTTCAACTATGATTAAGGGCTTTCTAAGAGAATAATTTCCCGGTGCATAGCTGATGGTAACTTCAGCAGAAGTTGAGATACCTCTGTAATTTTGACCTTGGATAGTTGTAGAATAATGTGCAATCAAACTATCTTTATTTGTGATAGCACGAGTTTGGATTTCTGAAACTAAGTTTTCTACTTGTATTATAGTATGAGCAGATAAGATTTGACCATCTTGTAATGTAGCTCTTATGATTACTTTATTGATGCCTGTTTTCAAATTTGCATTTACTTTTTTATCCGGATTGATATTCTTAAATCCCGTACCGAAATCAATTTCTAAATTCTTTATTTTACAATTTGTAAGAAATAAAGCGGAAGGTAAAGAAAAGGTCACATTAGATTGTTGGGTTGAAGTTTCCAGACAAGATCCGGCAAATACAAATTCTGACTGATATGGGCTTTCCTTCTTATTAGTATTATAAACTTGTCCATTTTCATACCGAATAAGTCCGTCGGTCAAAGCATTTGCTTTAATTCTTGCATATTCATAAAGCATAATTCCTAGAGTCAATTCACCAGAATTATTTTTTCGTTTAATGTTTTTGATAGAATTCTCAAGACCCTCAAGGGGGTCTTCTTTTACTGCAGAAGAGCTAATAGTTTTGAGTAAGTTTCCAAAGCGTACTACTGTTCCGATATTATCATCTTCCAGTGGACCTCTACCGATAAAAAGATCAAGATCTTCATATTCAACCGCATAGTCTCTTAGTAGACCCTTTGGGACAGAATTTCTGTCTAAATGCTCGAACATGAAGTCCAGAGATTTGCGCATGTCATTGTTTTGTGGGAAATCTTGTCCATATATGGAGAATGCCATACAAAGACTGATCAAGATAGTCAACAAAACTACCAATTGATGTTTCTTGTTTAGTGTTTTACTGTAATTCATAAGTGGTAAATTTTAAATTGCTAATCACGTATTCTCATAGCGCATCCAAATATATACAATTTATATTGTATAAATGTATTTGATATCAATTTTGTTGCTTAAATAGTATCCAATTTACATTTAATTTGTAATTATTAACAAAAACAGCTTTATAAAGCTTAACAATTTAGAATTATAAATATATACTAACTATAAAGATGGATGCTGATGACTCTATTGCCTGAATATTTAAACATCCTTTTCATGGAAACGAGATATCTTATGTGACGTTACGGCTTTATATTTGGGTTTTACGTTCTAACCATTTTGAAGATCAAAAAGGATTTACCCTACAATCTCTAATGTATTCAAACTTTTTCAGAGGGATATCATTATTATAATTTACGAGCATATTATATGTTTTTTTCTTGTAAAATTCATACATTTGCAATTTATAAAATACAATCATCGTTGCATTATGAAAAATCAAACTACCTATTATTCTTTAAAAGACTTTGAATTGTCGTTGAATCTATCTGCCACAGAGCGTGCAGAAGAATTTCAGAAGTATATTAACCAGTTGGCGCAATTTGGGTATGAGACTTATTGGATCAAATCATATTCAGGAATAGGAGCCAAGATGAAGTTAAGCCAGGATCGGGAAGTCATTTCTTTCGTATCCAATGACTATCTTGGAATGTCCCAACGTACTGAAACTATTCAGGCAGGTATATCAGCACTTACTATGTATGGAACCGGGGCTTGTGCGGCACAAGTTATTGGAGGATACCTTGATATTCACGAACAGTTAGAGAGGGAAATATCCGATTTTACCGGCCAGGAAGATGCCATACTGTTTTCTTCCGGTTTTGGTGCAAATGCAGGTGTTTTAAATGCGCTTCTGGGAAAGAATGACATCGCTATTATAGACCCGTTTATTCATACAAGTGCACTGTCCGGTTTAAAAGGGACTAATGTGAAACGTATAGGGCATAATAATTTAGAACATCTGGAGACAGTATTAAAAGATGTACAGGATAAATATTTGACAAAACTGGTAATTATTGACGGTGTTTATTCTCAGGATGGAGATTTATCCAGATTACCGGAAATTATCAATCTTTGTCAGAGGTATGATGCAATGCTAATGATGGATGATGCACATGGCATGGGAGTTATGGGCGTAAATGGCCGTGGAACTGCGGAACATTTTGATTGTTTGGGTAAAGTGGATATTATTTCCGGAACATTCAGCAAAGCCTTTGGTTGTGTGGGAGGATTTGTTGCATCATCGAAGAAGTTGATACAATACCTCAAGTATTATGCCGATAGTAATGTATTCTCGGCAGCAATAACACCACAGGTTACAGCTTCCATATTGAAGTCTTTGGAACTTATAAGAAATATGCCTGAAATCCGGCACAAATTATGGGATAATGTGAACTACCTTAGAAAGAATCTGACTTTGAATGGTTTTGATATTGGAAAATCACTTTCTCCTATTTTTCCTATTATGATAAGAGATAACAATAAAGTCTATGAAGTAGCAAATTTGTTACAG
Organism: Proteiniphilum sp. X52; assembly: GCF_003712195.1. Classification (GTDB taxonomy): domain Bacteria; phylum Bacteroidota; class Bacteroidia; order Bacteroidales; family Dysgonomonadaceae; genus Proteiniphilum. The sequence continues at coordinate 7,948 of NZ_RDSD01000003.1, forward strand.
AAAAGTGGTATCTTTACAGTTGGTATTGTATATCCGGCTGTCAGGATTAAAGAAGCAAGAATTAGAGTCAGTATTCTTGCTACTCATGAAAAGCAGCATTTAGACCAACTTGTCAATGCTTTGATTGAGATAAATAGAAAAATTAATTTCATATCAAATGGGGAGCCAGTTAAAAATACGCAGAAAGCGGCGTACTAAACAAGAATTAGAGGACATCATTAATAATGCCGCATTAGAGCTTATTAAGGAAAAGGGATTTCATAATATCACCGTAACATCAATTATGCAAAAGGCAGAAATTGAACCTATAGTATTTTATAATCGTTACAAGGATTTGGATGAATTTATAGATGAATTTGTAAAAAAGTACGATTATTGGTTTGGTGAAGTCATAAAAAAGATTGAGTTTGTAGATAATCCCCAAAAGCAGTATATATCTATACTGACTAATTTACTCGAATCGCTGCAAGGCAATAAAGGAATGCAACAGTTATTACGCTGGGAAATAGATTCATTCAATGATACTACTATAAGAACCGCCAGATTACGTGAATTTCATACATTGCCACTCGTGGATAAATATAAAAAAATATTTGAGAATTCGCAGGTTGAGATAGATGCTGTTTCCGCTTTGGTTATTGGAGGAATATATTATCTTGTTCTACATTCCGGCCTATCTGAATTTGCAGGAATTGATATAAATAGCAAGGAGGGTAAAGAAAAGATTCAAAGAGCGTTAGAGTATTTAGGTAATATGTTTTTCGATGATAAAAAATTGACCCCAAAGCTACTAAAGGTAGCTCGTAACATGAAATCAAAGGGGTATCATTCACAAGAAATAGCTAAAATTATTGAGTTGCCTGTTGATTTAATTGATAAATTATGACATTAGTGGGCACTTAAATCAAAAATAGCACATTAAAATGTTTTGTAGATCGCAGTTTTGAGAGATTTTAATTGCGTGACGATTTGAAATGCAAAGAAGATGTTCTACTTGACTATATTAGCCGCAAATTTGACCGAGCACAAAATAAGACCAAGAAAAGAGTAATTTTGTGTTCATATGGCAAACGGAAGAAAATCAGCGAAGTTCAAGAGCACAGTGGTGCTGGAACTGTTACGCGGCGAGTCGGAAACGGTTGAAAAGGATGTTTGCAAGGGCATGGCCCTCAAACTTAGGAGTGACCATGGCTCCCAGTATGGCTCAAACGATTTCATGGCTGGGATGAAGTTCTTGGGGCTGAACATGTCAAAGGCGTTTGTGACGTGGCCAAAATGCAACGGATGCATCGAACGGTTCCACAGGACACTTGAAGAGGAGGTCTTCAGCCTCAATCATTTCAAGCACTGGACGAGGCCAATGAGGCCATCCGCAAGTGCGGCCGATGTTCCAATTCACCGAGAGGCGGATTGAAGCGCATGTATGCATCAGCTTCGTCGTCCTGAAGGTATACGAGAAACTTGAAAGGTTGCTTAAAGCCTCCGGATGCCCGCACTCTGTCGATAGCGTCGTGAGAATCGCTGAGGTCATCGTAACCCTTGACGTCGACCTTCCAGAAAACGGAAAGACTCTGACCAAGACCATCTACACATCGAAGCGAGAGCGAGACATCGCTTACATCATCGAGACCGATGAATGGCTAAACCAAAATGGGTGACGTATTCATAAAGTCAGGAAAAATAATGGAACCGCGTTGCTTCTATCTGTGTGTAACTCCATAATCCGGGTGTCACTCAATCCATTGGCATCGAAAGTTAAAGGAATGGTGATGGTTTGCCGGAATTCCCGTTCTTGATGATATCCTGAATTACCAGGCCCGAGAGAGTGAAGCCGAAGACGGCGGTCACCTGCACCATGGTGCCGTTGGTCTGCGCCTTACGGAAGCTGCCTTTTTCATCGGCATGGGGCAGGGCTTCCCTGCCTCTGTTGGGGAGTCGTTCCTCGCTGTAGACACACAAGATCGGTTTTTGTAATTTTTCTCCTTTCCGCAGGCGGTCACGTAATGCCGATGCCAGCTTGCACCCACGTACTTTCCAGAACTCCGCCACCCTGATTTGTTGCGGGTCTATCTTGAGTGCCGCGCCCATAGAGGAGAAGACCGTGGCTCCGCTTTCCGATGCCGCGGTGAGCAGGTGCGCTTTGTGTGCTAGTGAGTCGATAGCGTCGATCACGTAGTCATACCGTTCGAGTTGAAATGAGGAGGATGAGCCGGCGCTGTAAATTTCCGGGATTGCGTTGATAGTGGCGGAGGGGTTGATTTCCTGAAGCCGCTTTTTAAGTACTTCCACTTTCAACTGTCCCATTGTTCGGGTAGTAGCGGTTAGCTGTCGGTTGCTGTTGGCAATCGCCACTTTGTCCGGGTCGACAATTGTAAGGTGCATGATCCCGCCGCGGATCAATCCTTCGGCACACCAGCTGCCTACGCCGCCCACCCCGAAAAGGATTACTTTTTTTGCGGCGAGCGATCGCATCGCTTCCCTGCCAATCAGCAGTTCTGTGCGGGCAAATAGTTCGTTGTACTGCATTTTTGTTTTTAATCGCGTTCGCTGAGTTCGAGCCAGCGCATGGTTTTCTCATCAATAAGATCGATCAGTTCGGCCAGGCGGTTCGATTGGTTCATCAGTTCTTCGGTAGAGAGGTTTCCGGAGGAGAGCTCTTCACTGATCTGAGCCTTCTCCGTTTCCAATTGTTCAATTTGCTGTTCCAGCCCTTCGAACTCCTGTTTTTCCTTGAAGGAGAGTTTTTTGTTCTCTTCGGGTCTTTTCTTGTGGGATGGCGTTTCCTGTACTGATGTGGGGGTTTTGGGGTTGCCGCCGGCCGTTTTTTCTTCTTTTGCCGTTTTTCTCTCCTCCGCCACTTTCCATTCCCGGTATTGGGTATAGTTTCCCGGAAAGTCCTGAATCTGGGCGTTGCCATGGAAGACCAGCAGGTGGTCTACCACCTTGTCCATGAAATAGCGGTCGTGCGACACTACGATAAGGCATCCCTTGAAGCCTGCAAGATACTCCTCCAGTATATTCAGGGTAAGAATGTCAAGGTCGTTGGTCGGCTCGTCCAGCACCAGGAAATTGGGATTTTTGATCAGCACCGTACAAAGGTAGAGTCGCCGTTTTTCACCGCCGCTGAGTTTGTATACATAATTATGTTGTTTCTCGGGCGGGAAGAGGAAGTGTTGCAGGAACTGGGAGGCGGTCAGGCGGTGGCCGTCACCCAGGTCGATCACTTCGGCAATAGCCTGTACCACATCGATCACTTTTGTCTGTTCGTTGAATTGCAGCCCCTCCTGGCTGTAATAGCCGAAATTGACCGTCTCGCCGATGTCAAAACCGCCGCTGTCGGGTTCTTCCAGTCCCAGCAGCATCTTCACGAATGTGGTTTTTCCGGTACCGTTATTTCCCACGATGCCCATCTTTTCATAACGGGTGAAGATATAGTTGAATTTCTCGGTGATCCTGACCTCGCCGAACCGCTTGCCGACCTCTTTCGCCTCGAAGATCTTTTTCCCGATATAGCTGCCCTTTGCGGCCAGGCGGATATTTTGTTCCTCCTTTTTCTGTTGGGCTTTCTCCTCGAGCGAATAAAACGCGTCGATGCGCGATTTGGCTTTGGTGGCCCTGGCCTGTGGTTGCCGCCGCATCCAGTCCAGCTCTTTCCTGAGCAGGTTCCTGGCCTTTTCGGTTTCGGCATTTTGCGCCATGACCCGCTCATCCCGTTTCTCTAAATAATAGGAATAGCCGCCTTTATAGGAAAAGAGCCGTTTTTCATCGATCTCGAGTATCTGGTTGCAGACGCGGTCGAGGAAATAGCGGTCGTGCGTCACCATCAGCAGGCTGATATTATTGCGGGTGAGATGTTCTTCCAACCATTCCACCATCTCCAGGTCGAGGTGGTTGGTCGGCTCATCCATGATCAGCAGTTCCGGTTCGCTGATCAACACATTGGCCAGCGCCACCCGTTTTACTTGTCCGCCGGAGAGCTCTCCTGTTTTCTGATGAAAATCGGTGATCTTTAATTGTGTCAATATCTGTTTGATACGCTGTTCGTAATCCCACGCGTTGTGGAGATCCATGTGTGCCAGCAGTTCATCCAGCCCTTTCTGGTTGCCGGAAGAGATCATCTCTTCATAGCGGGCGATCAGCTTCACTGTTTCGCTATCGGTGCTGAAGCAGGTTTCCAACACCGTCATTTCAGGGTCGAAAACCGGGGACTGTTCCAAATAAGCCAGTCGGATATCATTGCGGAATACCACCCTTCCGTTCTCGTACGGCTCTTTGCCGGACAGTATGTTCAACAGGGTGGTTTTGCCCGATCCGTTCGGGGCAATCAGTCCTATCTTATCCCCTTCTGCAATGCCGAAAGAGATATCGCTGAATAATACCAGATCACCGAAGCTTTTGGTCAGCTTGTCGATTTGAAGGAGTGGAGTGGGCATGCCTTTTCTGATTTTGTGCACAAATGTACAAACTATTTCGCATCCCTAAAACACCCATCTGATGTAGGTGAAGATATCGGTACGGTTGTTCCCGTCGATCAGTTCGGTACCGGTTCCGATGGTGTCGCGGTTGAAATAGCGGGTGTGTCCGAATTTCACGGAGAAAGAGAGATTGCCGTTGACCGCGTATTTCGCGGAAAATGCCAGCCTGTAGCCTTTTCCGTAAAAAGAGGGCATGTGAAAGGTGTTCAGCGGGTTCCGTTCGTAGGAATAAAGCCTTGCATCGTAGGTGTCGGCATTGAACCAGGCCAGATAAGCGTCTCCGGTTAACGGTCCCCTTCCCCGGTAGCCGATATTTTGTGAGAGCATAAATCCGTTTTCGGCAGGGAAGTGTTTCTCTTTATAATGCGCCCTGTCGGCGGTAGTCTGGAAATTCCACCCGCTCCGGAGATCGAGGGAGTACCTGAAGCGGAATTTATGGGTGGCATAGGGGAGTACCGACCGGCTGTTTTCATCCGGCCAGGCGGTATTCTTCTCCTTTTGTTTGTACTTGTATCGTGCTTCCAGAAATGATTGACGCGACAGGGTATAGGTTCCCAGAAGATAGAGGTCCACCGCATTCGACGGCGTGTCTATTCCATATTTCAACCAGGGAAACCGGACGAAATCAGCATAAGCGGTCACTGAGAATTTTGAAAATGGACTGAATTCCGCGCCGACATACAATCCCTGTTCGTTTTGTACGTTGCCCCCTTCCGAGAACGCTTGGGCATACAGGGCATTGTAAGAGATGGGGTAATGCCTGTGGAGCAGGGAAAAAGAGAGGTTGCCGGAGAAGCGGTACCGCAGGGTGTTCAACGTGGCCACCGCGCCGTTTCTGGCAATGGCTGTCTCTCCTGCAAAAATCAATCCCGGGAATTGAAAAGAGTAATCGATACTTGCGTTGAGATTAGAGGAATCCCGTAAGGAGTAAAGATTGTAGTCCCGGAGTGTGGGGTTATACATCTTGTCGTATCGATGGAATATGCCGCTGATACCCAGTTGCAGGCGATCTTTCCGGAAATTGATGTTGCCTCCGGCCACCTGTTCCCGCGTATTCTTTTTCTTCTCGATTTCCAGTGGGGTGCGATGCAGGCCATCCACTTTAAAAGAGGTGATATCGCCTTCGTCCGACAGGTTGGCGTCGATCCTTTTATCGGAATAAAAGCCGGTGACGGAGAAATTTCCCAATTCTGCTACTGCGGCGGCACCCCTGAAGAAGCCATTTTCGGCGGTGGAGAAATGGCGTTTGGGTGGCAATGTGCGTCGGGCAATATTGGCACTGCTCCATGATTTGCTGATCATAAAGTCGTTGTTCAATACCAATCCCTGGCCAAAAGAGAGCCGGTAATCTCCCAGGGCGACCGTGGTTAGTCGCCCTATGTCATGAATGATCAAGTGGGCGCCATAGTGGTCATATCCTTTAGGATAGTCTGGTTGGAAGAAAGGCTCTCCCGCGTCTTTTTCCGCGGTAAAACCCATCTGTATTCTGTCGCGGTAACGGAATGAATAGCGGAGAGAGGTGTAAAAATCCTCCCCTCGGTATTTCCGGTTGGGATACCGTTCAAGGATACTGTCCGGAAACTCGCCGTAGCCGGCGCGGGGCGTCAAGGTTTTGTCAAAACGGAACTGGACTTCCTGGCGGCCGTATTTCAGCATATCAGTCGCCTGTAAGCGGGTTTCTCTTTTTCCCATTTCCCCTACATGGAAAAAGGGAAGAATCATTTCCACGGTTTTGATATTGAGAAGAGGTACATTCCTCAACTCAAACACCGTGTAAAGGGGGCGATTCCTTTCCAGGAAACGGAAAATGGCATCGGCCTCCTCTATGGACAGCAACGGGAAATTTTCCAGTTGTTCGCGGGATACCATGTTCAGGTTCATGGGGTTATTCTCCAGTTGCAGCAGCTCTTCATGCATGTTTTCAATGGCGGTTTCGTTCATTTCCTCCTCGGCCAGCTGTTCCATGAATTCACGCCAATCCTCATGCTGTTGCGACCGCGCCATGCCTGTGAAGCCGAAGAATAAGACAAGGAGAAGGATCCTGAGACAGGGTTTCATCGGTCTTGATTTTTGATTGTAACATCTTCATTTCATTTTCGATATTTCACTTCTCAATTCAATGGTTCACTGTAAATGACGCACTCATAGTCATTACTCAACTCGCACCCGGTTCCCTGCAAAAATAGCGATTTTTTCTTATTTTATAAATATTGATTATGCATTAATAAGTTGTCTTTTTGCGCATAAGAGCCTTTATTTGTGTCTAAATGCCCGCAACTTATGGATGTTTCATTGTTATCGCCCCCATTAAAATATGGTTAATTTGAAAAGATTTACCGGACAATAATACAACTCCTCCGCCAAATCTCCTGAATTGTTCAAAACCTCTTTCTTGAAAGAGATGATGTACATCTCTTAATTGCTTTTATAGTTATATTGTATTATCTGATATCCTCATTGTTTGAGTTCTTCAAATCTTTTGTTTAAGTTCATTTGAAATTCGGGCATATACTTGATCATCATGACGTTCATCAACTCCTGGGCGATTTCGGGACTCTTTACGAGGATCTTTTTGCCTGTAGGAGACTCGTAAAATTCGATTAAATCCTTGATCTCCTCTTGAGTGAAATGCTTGTCGTAGATATTCACCAACTCCACGCTATTCAGTTTATGCGTTAATTCTTTCACTTCTTCCATCATCTCGTTCGTCAAGGCATCCATCATTTTATCGATTTTCTCCTTCGCGCTGTTTTCCTTGACCTGCGAGGCAATCTGTTGTTTTAAAGCTGGAATCATTGCATTGAGCATGTTCTGGCTCATTTGCTCGGAATTGATCAGTTCCAATAAGTGCTTTATATCCGAGAGCTTGTCTTGGGCGACAACGCTCGCGGTGAAAGCGATTGTCAAAATCGATAATAAAAATAACTTCTTCATAATCATTCGTTTTTATGTTTTTAATCAACGTGAGTCCGGTGTAAGACAAGTGGACAAATATAAGAAAAATAGCGGGAAAATGAGAAATTTTGGTTCTATATGTCTCATCTTTTTATCCGTTTTTCAAATCACACGATTAATCTACAGGTGCTTTGCACGATACCCCCCTGTTTGTGTAACAGAAAAACTGCCGATGAGTCCCCTCCGAAGAGTCGAAGCTATAATTTAGTGTATAATTTTTGTACTTTAAATTTACAGACTTTCTTATTTTTACCTACTCGGACACACTTTTTGGAACAGTATCAAATGTTAGAACCGTATTCCCACTTGAATCCTTTATTCTGGTAATTTTCCCCGAACCGGGTGTAGAGGGATCCATCTGTCCATAAATTGTCGTAATCTCTAAAATAAAGAATAAATCTAAAAAATAACTTATGGTTTATTCTTCCTTGATTCAATATTTTCAAAATGTGATGAGGGTATTTCTATTCCAAAGATATTTCCTTTCAGTAAAACCTTTTTAGTCGTTGGATTTATAAATATGTAATGGACATGCTTTTGCAAATTGAAAACATAGCTAACCATATATACTTCATCCCCAGGGTGTATATATTCTTCGGAGATTGTTTTTGCCATTTTTTTTAATTCTGATTTGGTTTCACGAATTGGTTGTATGTCTAATCTGACATAAGACGTTTCTTTGAGGTGCCCGTTTTTATCAGGATAAGACATAAGCCATCCGATAGGAATTAAATCATCAAAATTTTTTTGAACATATTTTTTCGCATCCTTTTTATCCCGTATCGTTCCTACGAACCGATAGGAGATAAAATCAATATCTTTTCCGTTTTCTATAAAAATGGGAAAATTCTTGAAAAGATTTTTCAAGTTATCCTCACTTGTCATTACACTGCCATATTCGAATAAATTTGTTTTTTTCTCCTTACTATACTTGCCCGTGAAAGAAGTCAACATAAAGATATTGGCAAGGCAAAAAACAAAAATGAATGGCACTTTCCTTGATGATTTCATATATGAATAATATTATTAGAAACTGTTTTGAAATTATTCCCGAATTTTTCTAAGCATGATTTGGCAAAGTGTTATTTGTAGCATAGCTATTACTATAGACCTAACTCAGAAAGGAATTTCCGGTAGTTATTGACAAAGTACTTCGTTAATTTGTATTGTTCCGTACTTTCGTAATCAATCAATTCAATCCTTCTTTCTGAAACTACGTATATATCAGCATTGGGGTATGCCATTAAGACCGGAGAGTGCGTGGCGATGATGAACTGTGAATTTTTGTCCACCAATTCTTTCATTCTGACTAGCATCTTGAACTGGCTGCTTACCGACAATGCGGCTTCAGGTTCATCAAATATGTAAAGTCCCTTCCCATATAATCTGTTCACGAGTAAAGCCAAGAAACTTTCCCCATGTGATTGTTCATGAAGTGATTTTCCCCCATAATATTGTTTTATCGGGGTACCACCGGGTTCAGCGTCTAATGCATCCATATTTGATGCAAAATTGTAATAGCTCTCCGCTCGAAGAAAAAAACCATCCTTTTCACGATATGCTGATCTGATCAGTTTTAAATGGTAAAACAGATTTGAATGTGAATCTCGCGTCCGGAAATTGAAATTACGACCTCCCCCTTCAGGATTGAACCCCGCATTGATGGCTATGGCCTCAACCAATGTGGATTTGCCTGATCCGTTTTCACCCGTGATAAATGTGACGCTTTTCCGAAATCCCAATTCATTTAAATTCACGATCGAGTGAATATTGTAGGGAAAAGTGTTCCGTTCCTCAATAGGTTTAATATTCTTTACTTTATGTATATATATCATTTTATTTATGTGAAATTCCTTATCTTTATTAAATGTAAAGATAGGGTGTTTACTATATTAATCCTTCGTCTTCTAATTCTTTTATTTCCACAATATGGTAAATGGGGCTTTCCCGGATAAATATTTCTACCTGTTCGGTATAGTTCTCTACAAACAGGTCAATGGACGTTCCGTTAGAACCTCTTCCAACGGGCTGTCCTCTTTATGGGAACAGCCCGAGGAAAAGACGAAAAACGCGAAAAGAACACTTTCGAGAAAATATTTCATTTTGTAATAAGTTTTTGGCGTTATCTTCACTTTGAACAGCTCCTCCATAATGAACTACCTCGGCGCAAGAGGACGAGGTAGTTCATTCAATTTATTCCAATAATTTGAGGTATTCCAGCTCAATGAATCGATTGTCGAATCCGTCTGTTATCATCTTTCTGAAAAAATCGGACAACCGGAGCGCCTTTCCCTGAGGGCAATGAATCCATAAAGTCCATAATTCATCGTCCATAACGCAACGGAATGTAACTTCGGAGCCATCCGTAATATTTAAGGGAACTCCTACTCCTTTGAAATTTTCGATCAGTATTGAAGTTCTTTTGTGCAATTGTTCAGCGAACTCTTTACTAATCTGAAGTTTCAAGGGTGTGGGACGATAAGGTTTGTATAGATCATCACTATTTTTTAGAAGGGCTGCTTGCTTGTTGTGTTCCTTTATCTGATCCTTGGTTTCATTAGAAATCGCTGTTGATAACCAAAAAGGAGTAGTTATTGGTGTGGTCTTTTCCGATACCACATACTTTAATTTTTTATAATACACATCAAGCACATTTTGCAAACGCGTCACTTCCAATTCATAGGAGTTGTCTTGCTGTTTTTTTATAATACGGAATGCAACAGCGTCATTGCTCCCCTCGGGAGAATCCGTAAAAACAAACTCTACAAAAGAGTTTTGTGTTCCGAAAAACAACCGATCAATTACCGATTTATGTTCCAGATTATACCTGTTTCCCTCTTCCGTTACTCCCGGATGAAGCACATTGTTTTCAATTGTCTTTAAATATCGTCCTCCACCTATATGATCTATTGATTGGGACATGACGATATTTTTTGGAAATAAGAATAGAATGGATAGAATAATAAAAATCCTCATTTATTCAAAATTCAAAAGTTGAGAAAATATTTTAAAATCAACAGTTTGGCAAGTTTTAATAATAATGAAATGCGCCATTGTAATAAATAAAGTGTCCAATCCCTTGATAGTTATTTTAACGTAATAATCTGCGTCACTTGGATTGCTGCTGGACATGTGTGTATGTCCGGCAGGCGGCTTGCCGGAATGGGAAAATGTTTGTGCCGCCTTTCTTCATGTAGGCAGGAGCGTCCTTGGATTCCGAAGATCCAAAAGGCAATCCTGCCATGAATGACATGAATGAAAGGAGGCTTCATTCCTTTTTGAAAAGAAAATTCATTGAACTTTGGGCCATTGAATCCAGATTAGTTATATTTTCATCTTTCACCCATTGATTTGTTTCCGCAAGCGATTTTTCTAAAATATCGTAATAATATTTTGAAAGGCCTTTGTCAATAAAATCTTTGGCAGTAGCAGAGCTGTAAAACTGATTGTTTTTAATAGCGACTTTCTCTAAGACCAGATTGAACAGTTTGTCTCTTTTCACGAGTTCATTTTGAGTAAGCAGGCTATCTGGTTTCTCGATAAACTCTCTCAACTCTTGCAATGTGCTCGCGTACGTTTCATCGCGCGAGCTCCTCTCTTGATTTCCACATGAAAAACCGAACAGGAAAATCAAAACTATTGAGTAACACACTTTCCTCATATCCATAACGGTTTGATTAATTAGGTGATTGACAATACTGCGTTGTTTGGCAAAATAAATTGTGGGGATGACTGCCAACAACAGGACAAAACCTCCTACTGTCAGCATTAAACGGTTCCGGGCTTCGGCTTTCAGCGCTTTGTTCTCGGATTCCGCCAGGTTGTACCGGATTTCGAGTTCACGGATTCGGGTATCGAGCCCATTCTCCACCGATTGGTCGTAGGGACCTTCATCCCGTTCCCGGCTACAGGAAACGGAAAATAAAAGGCACAAGCATAGTAGGATGCGGTTTATTGTCCCGTTCATACAATCAATAGGCAACAATTGTGAATTCATTGCAAAAATAGCGGATAGCTGTAAGAGCACCAAAGGAATACCCGATTATTTTTCTATCTTTTCATAACATGGGTGCGCCTCGGATAAGCTCAAACAAGTTTGGCTTTTCTCCCGGATTTCACTATATTTGTCCCGTTTTTTACTTGAAAAAAGTATGCGACGAACATAAGGATTGTTCGCTGAAGTTACATGATACGCTGTTGAAAATGAATAGTTCAAATCGAAGGAACAGAGTGCTGTTGTTTTCACTGCTTCTCGCCGGCCTGTGCCTGTCATGCGGAAAATGGAACAGGCAGGAGGGGGCGTATGACTTTCCTCATATTTTGCAGTCGGATACGTTACGCGTGCTTACCCTGAACACCTCCACTTCCTATTTCATCTATCGGGATCAACCTATGGGATACCATTACGATATGATCCGTGATTTCTGCAAATATCACGGGTTAGTCCCGGAGATCATCGTCGCCGGAAATACAGGTGCTATGTTGCAAATGCTACACAATAAGGAGGCCGATCTGATTGCCTACGGCATGCCCTTCACCAATGCCTTGAAAGACTCGGTGCTTTATTGCGGGCTCCAGCAGATTTCGCATCAGGTGCTGGTGCAACGCGCGGGACGGGGGGATACCTTGCTGACCGATGTGACCGGATTGATCGGTAAGCAGGTGACGGTGATCGATAAGTCGAAATACCTGGAGAGGATGAATAACCTTAATGACGAACTGGGAGGAGGTATTCTGATCGACAGGGTAGACAGTGACACGATTGTTGTGGAAGATCTGATCCGGATGGTTTCCCGGGGAGAGGTCGCCTATACAGTGGCTGACGATGACCTGGCCCTGCTCAATCACACCTATTTCGGAAACCTGAATGTGGATCTTCCGGTCAGCTTCGACCAGCGTTCTTCGTGGGTGGTGAGAAAAGATACCCCCCTGCTTGCTGATTCGCTCGACAGTTGGATCGGGAAACGGTCTTCCGGACCTGCTTTTCTGCGCATCATCAAACGCTATTTTGAAGAAACAAAAGGTTATTCCCTCTCCTCAAAACCCTCTTTCCGGGAGATTTCAGGCCATGGGGTTATTTCACCTTTTGATTCCTATTTCAAACGATATGGGAAAGAGTCGGGAATCGACTGGCGGCTGCTTGCATCGGTCTCCTATCAGGAGTCGCGATTCGAGATGGAGGGACAATCATGGGCGGGCGCCACAGGGCTGATGGGGTTAATGCCGGCTACTGCCGCTTCGTTGGGAGCGGAAGGAGAGCAGCTCTTTGATCCTGAGAAAAACATCAGCGCAGGCGCGGCATACCTGAAAAATCTGCTTCATATTTTCCGTTTTATCAATAACCCTGATGAGAGGATAAAAATGGCTTTAGCTGCCTATAACGGAGGCCTCGGCCATCTGTTCGACGCATTGGCGCTCACCGAAAAACACGGTGGCGACAAAGAGGTCTGGGAAGGGAATGTGGAACGTTATCTGCAATTGAAACGTTTAAAGCAGTATTACAGCGATCCGGTTTGCAAGAACGGTTATTTCAGGGCCGACGAAACGATCAATTATGTACGTGACGTGATAGACAGATGGCAGATATACAAGGAGAAGTTGAAAGAATGAAAATCCTGTTGATCTTTCAATAAAAAAATCACTATCTTTGCCATCGGTGTAAAAATCATATTTACGAAAGCAAAACATGTCAGTTATAATCAATAAAGTCAGGACGAAAGATGATTTGAAGAAATTCATCCGATTCGGTATCGATCTCTATGAAGGGAATGAATATTTTGTTCCTCCGTTGATCTACGATGAGAGAGCCACACTCGACCGGAGTAAAAATCCGGCATTCGATCATTGTGACGCGAACTATTTCCTGGCATACCGCGACGATGAAATCGTGGGCAGGATTGGTGTTATCATCAACCATAAAGCCAATGAGAGATGGAACGAGCGCAATGCCCGATTCGGTTTTGTGGATTTTATTGATGATAATGAAGTGGTGGATGCCCTTTTTGGTGCGGCCGAAAGCTGGGCGCGGTCACGGGGAATGGAGAAGATGCACGGGCCGCTCGGCTTCACCGACCTCGACCATGAAGGGATGCTGGTAGAGGGATTTGACCAGATGGGTACCCTCTCCGCCATATACAACTATCCCTACTACGTAGACCATATGGAGCGTATGGGATATGTAAAGGATCAGGATTGGTTGGAATTCCTCATTACCATTCCCAAGGAGATGCCGGAGCGATTCCTACGCGCCTCGGAGATCGTGAAGAAACGGTCAGGGCTCGATGTGAAGCATTTACAGAGTAAAAAGGAAGTCTATCCTTACGCGAGGGATATTTTTAAACTGATTAACCATGCCTATAAAGATCTTTACGGATATGTGGAGTTGACCGACCGTCAGATTGACTATTATGTGGATATGTATATTCCGATGCTACGCCTGGAGTTCCTCACCCTGGTAATCCGTCAGGAAGACAATAAACTGGTAGGCGTGGGCATAGGGCTTCCCAGCATAGCCAAAGCACTCCAGAAGGCAAGGGGGCGGTTTGTCCCTACCGGTTGGTATCATCTCTACAAAGCGTTGAAAGGGAAAAGTACCAATGTGCTCGACCTGTTGATGGTGGCTGTCGACCCCGAATATCAGGGCAAAGGATTGAATGCGTTGATGTTCAATGAGTTTATTCCGGCTGCCAACCGGTTGGGATTCGAATATGCTGAAAGCAATCCCGAACTGGAAGCAAACAGTAAGGTGCATTCCATGTGGAATGGCCTTGAAACGAAGCAGCATAAAAGACGGAGGGCATTTATCAAGAATTTATAGGGGCTATTTATAAGCCGAGTGGGGCGGGTAAAGTTTGCTTGAGCCATTTCATGGTGGAAAATAGTCTGATTTTAATGAAATAAAATAGTGAACGAAACGGAAAAAGACATACAAATAGCCGATAATAATTACAGGGAAGAGAATATTGTCACCTTAGAGTGGCAAGAACATATCCGCCGGCGGCCCGGAATGTATATCGGGAAGCTGGGCGACGGATCTTCGTATGACGATGGTATCTATGTCCTTCTGAAAGAGGTGTTGGACAATGCCATTGATGAATTTATGATGGGATACGGTAAGACCATCGAGGTGACCATTGAAAATGGAAGAGTGGCTGTGCGTGACCACGGGCGTGGTGTGCCACTGGGTAAAGTGAAGGATGTCTGCTCCAAAATGAATACCGGCGCCAAATATGATTCCAAGGCATTTAAAAAGTCGGTGGGATTGAATGGTGTGGGTATCAAAGCTGTGAACGCGCTCTCCTCTTCTTTCGCGATGGAATGTTTCCGGGAGGGTCAAATGAAGGCGGTGGAGTTTGTGCAAGGTGTGCTCTCGAATGACAGGGAGATTGTGTCGACCACCAATCCAAACGGAACTTATGTGAGTTTTACCCCTGACGTGGAAATATTTGGAGAGTATCATTACCGCGACGAGCATATTGAGCCGTTACTGAAGAATTATGTCTTTTTGAATATCGGCCTGACCATCGTTTTCAACGATAAAAAATTCAGCTCGAAAAACGGGTTGGAGGATTTGCTGAACGAAAACCTCACCTCCGAAGAACTTTACCCTATTATCCATCTTTTCGGTGAAGATATAGAGGTGGCTATCACCCATACCCACCAGTATGGTGAAGAGTATTATTCGTTTGTCAACGGACAGCATACTACCCAAGGAGGAACCCATCTCGCCGCTTTCCGGGAGGCGACCGCGCGGGTGATCAAAGAGTTCTACAACCGTAACTTTGAGTACTCCGATATCCGCAACGGTATGGTGGCAGCCATCAGTATCAAGGTGGAAGAGCCGGTGTTCGAGTCGCAGACAAAGACGAAACTCGGCTCCAAGGAGATGACACCCAACGGTATCTCAGTGAGCAAACATATTAACGACTTCCTCAAAAAAGAACTGGATAATTATCTCCACAAAAATGCCGATACGGTGGAGGCATTGCAGAAAAAGATCCTCGATTCGGAAAAGGAGCGTAAAGCCATAGCAGGCGTGACCAAACTGGCCCGCGAACGGGCGAAAAAGGCCAACCTGCACAATAAGAAACTGAGGGACTGCCGTATCCATTACAACGATGCCAAAGGCGATGACAGGGATAAGACTTGCATCTTCATTACCGAGGGGGACTCTGCCAGCGGATCCATCACCAAAAGCCGTGATCCGAACCTGCAGGCGGTATTCAGCCTAAGGGGAAAACCCTTGAACTGCTTCGGGTTGACAAAGAAGATCGTCTATGAGAACGAGGAATTCAATCTCCTTCAGGCAGCACTCAATATTGAGGAGAATATGGACGGCTTGCGGTATAACAGAGTGATCATTGCCACCGACGCCGATACCGACGGGATGCATATCCGCCTGCTGCTGCTTACCTTCTTCCTGCAGTTCTTCCCCGACCTGATCAAAAAGGGACATGTCTATATCCTGCAAACACCTCTCTTCAGGGTGCGTAACAAAAAGAAAACTCTTTATTGCTATACCGAGGAAGAGCGTCTCAGCGCTGTTGATGAGCTGGGGCCCAACCCCGAAATAACCCGATTCAAAGGGCTGGGTGAGATATCGCCCGACGAGTTCCGTAACTTTATCGGTGAGGATATCCGCCTCGACAGGGTGACCATGCGGAAAGAAGACCTCCTGAAAGAATTGCTCGAATTCTATATGGGCAAAAATACTCCGGAACGCCAGTCCTTTATTATTGAAAACCTGGTGGTTGAAGAAGACGAGGTGGCTTGATTTGGTGAAAATTAGTAATTCCCACATCCCATATCCCCAATAAATATGTCTCAGATGGATGTCGCTAAATATAGAATCGCGCTGTTTCCCGGCACATTCGACCCCTTCACCATAGGTCATGAGTCGCTCGTAAGAAGGGGATTGTCGCTGGTAGACGAGATTGTGATCGCGATAGGGGTTAATGAAGCGAAAAAGTCATTTTTCCCCCTGGATCAACGACTCAGCATGATCCGCGGATTATACGAAAACGAGCCGCGGGTAAGGGTGGAGAGTTACGACTGCCTCACCATAGAATTTGCGCAAAAGGTGGGGGCACAATATATTCTGCGGGGTATCAGGTCGGTAATGGATTTCGAATATGAAAAAACGATAGCCGACATGAACCGAGCCATTTCGGGAATTGAGACGTTTGTGCTATTTACCGAACCTGCTCTGACCCATGTCAGTTCCTCACATGTGAGGGAATTGCTGCGTTACGGGCACGATGTGAGTGGATTTATCCCCAAAGGAATCGAATTAAAAAAAATCAAATCCTCAAAAAAATAAAAATGCTAAAGAGAATAATACCGATTGTTTTAGGTACGCTGTTTTTAACCGGATGTGTTTATGGACAATTCAGACCGTCGCCCGAAGGTGTGAAGTTAGAAAGGACTCTCCAACTTATCCAGGGTTTGTATGTGGAAGACGTGGACGCGCAGGGACTGACCGAGGCAGCCATACGTGGTATGTTGAAAGAGTTGGATCCACATTCCACCTATCTCAACAAGGAAGAAGTAAAGGCCATGAATGAGCCCTTACAGGGAAATTTTGAGGGGATCGGCATATCGTTCAATATGCTGACCGATACGCTTTACGTGATGGAGATTATTTCCGGTGGCCCCTCGCAGAAGGTCGGTATCATGCCGGGAGATAAGATCATCTTCGTGAACGACACGCTTATTGCCGGGGTGAAGAAGAACAACCAGGATATCGTTTCCATGCTTCGCGGACCAAAAGGAACGGAGGTGAATGTGAAAGTGCTTCGGCGAGGTGTGCCGGGATTAATGCCTTTCCGGATTGTCCGGGATAGAATTCCCATCACCAGTATCGATGCTTCCTATATGGTAACCGCTGATATAGGGTATATCCGTCTGAGTCGCTTTGGTGTTTCTTCGGGTGATGAGTTCCGGCAGGCAGAGCAGAATTTGAGATCGCAGGGTATGAATCACCTCATCCTGGACCTGACCGATAATGGTGGAGGCATACTGCAGACAGCCAATGATATCGTGGATGAGTTTTTGGGGGATGGTAAACTGATTGTATATACCGAAGGAAAGAATCAGCCGCGCTATGCGATGAATGCTACCGGTGATGATCAACTGAAAGGAGGAAAGCTGGTGATACTGGTCAATGAAGCCTCGGCATCCGCGAGTGAAATTCTGGCCGGCGCCATCCAGGACTGGGACAGAGGTGTGATAGTAGGTAGAAGGACTTTCGGGAAAGGATTGGTGCAACGCCAGTTGCCGCTTCCCGACGGTACTATGATCCGTCTGACCGTGGCGAGGTATTATACTCCTACCGGCAGAAGTATCCAGAAACCGTATGAGAACGGCGACCAGGATACATACAACCGGGATTTTGTGAATCGTTACAATCATGGCGAACTGTTTCAGGCTGACAGTATCCATTTCCCTGATTCGCTTAAATACACTACATTGGTGAACAAACGCACCGTGTACGGCGGCGGAGGCATTATGCCCGATTATTTTGTGCCGATTGACACGACGAGAGGCACCATGCTGCACGCCCGATTGAACGGCATGAATGTGATTTACAAGTTGGCCATATCCGAGGTGGATAATCATCGCCGGGAGTTGCTGCAAAAATATCCGGATGCCAATAGCTTCAACGCGAATTATCAGGTAACCGAGGCAATGATCCCTAGAATAAAGAAACTTGCCGCCGAGGAGAAGATAGAATGGGATGAGGAAGAATTCGTCTCTTCCCGCCCGTTGATATTCGCGCAACTGAAAGCATTGATCGCCCGGGATCTGTATGATTCGTCGGCATTTTTTCGGATCATCAATGAACAGAACGACATCTTTATGGAAGGGTTGAGGATTATTTCCGACGATAACCGGTATCAGGGATTACTGGATGGAGTGGGGAGCAATGCGGGAAAAAACAGATAAGGTATGGAATTCGATTACAGTAAATTGCGGGTGCGGGAGGGTGCGAAAGTCAGCCTGAAGGATTTTCCTACCTGTGAAGACGGAGGACACACCAAGAAAACGGCCAAAGAGGAGATCGAGCGGAACATCCAGGAGTTGAAGACATTCCAGGAGATGTTTTATGCCGACGACCGCTATTCACTGCTGATCATCCTGCAGGCACGCGATGCTGCCGGAAAAGACGGCGTAATCCGTCATGTGATGTCGGGTATTAATCCTCAGGGCTGCCGGGTACATAGTTTTAAAACCCCTACCAAGAATGAGCTGGAACATGACTATTTTTGGCGCCACTATATTGCGTTACCCCAACGTGGGATGATAGAGATCTTCAATCGCTCGCATTATGAGAATGTGCTGGCGACGAAAGTCAACCCGCAGTGGATACTTAATGAGCGTATTCCCGGTTATGGGTCGGTGGAGAATATCGATCAACAGTTCTGGGATGCCCGATACGAAGATATTAATGCGATTGAGCAACATCTTCACCGCAATGGGATGCTTATCCTTAAATTTTTCCTGAACATATCCAAAGAAGAGCAGAAAAAGCGGTTTATCTCCCGTATTGACGAGCCGGATAAAAACTGGAAATTCAGTCCGGCCGATTTGCAGGCCCGTGAACAATGGGATGATTACGAAAAGGCGTTTGAAGAGATGCTGGAGAAGACTTCGAAGCCCTATGCGCCATGGTATGTGATCCCGGCCGACAAGAAATTCTTCGCACGTGTGGCAGTGGGTGATATCATCCTCGCGCTGTTCAGGTCACTCGACCTGCGTTACCCGCCCGCGGAATCGCCCGAAATACTGGCGAAAGCACGCGAAATTTTACTCAAGCAATAATTTTTTCATTAGTTTCTCCTTCGAGTTTGATCGAGCGTGAATCCAGCTATTCAACTCTCTATGGCTTAATTTTGTGTTTTGATGCAGGCCGGTTTAAGTGCCGGTATTAAATCATTCCACATAATTGTTATATTTAAAAAGTGAATTAATAATCTATTTACATCCATAGGACTATCACTTCGACCGATCGGTTACAAAAATAAGTAATTATTTTTATAATTTGTCTATTCTGATTGAAAATCAATAAGTTAATAACTTATTGACAGCGATGGGTTTTTTAAGAATTTAAATTCGTCAATCTGATTTCTATTTCTTTTCTTTGCAAATGGAATGATAATTAATTCCACATATGCAGGTCTCCGCAAAACATCCAAAAGTTTCCGATTTAGCTGCATCCATTCCAATAAGTGTTCTGGTAGAGTTGTGTGAAAATGAACGAAAAGACGCTCGAAAAATTACAAATCCTTGCCGATGCCGCCAAGTACGACGTATCTTGCGCATCGAGCGGCACGTCGCGTGGCAATGTGAAGGGAGGGATTGGTACGGCCACAGGGTGGGGTATTTGTCATAGCTTCACTCCTGACGGGCGTTGTATTTCACTGTTTAAGATACTGCTGACCAATCACTGCATTTATGATTGCGCCTATTGTGGTAATCGACGGAGCAACGATGTGAAACGTGCGGCTTTCACAGCCGAAGAACTGGCAGAGCTGACCATCGAATTTTACAGGAGGAATTATATAGAAGGGCTATTCCTCAGTTCCGGGGTGATGCGTAACCCCGATTATACGATGGAACGGATGGTACGGGTGGTGAAGCTATTACGTGAGGTGCATCGCTTCAACGGATATATCCATATGAAAACCATTCCTGGTGCAAGTAGCGAGTTGATCGCACAGGCAGGAGTGCTGGTCGACCGTATGAGCGTGAACCTCGAAATTCCGTCGGAACAGAACCTGAAATTGCTTGCGCCCGAAAAAGATTATCCCAGCGTATTCGCTCCCATGCGGTTTATCCAGCAGGGAATGCTGGAAAGTGCGGAAGACCGCAAAAAATTCCGTTCCGCCCCCAAGTTTGTACCGGCGGGGCAGAGTACCCAGGTAATCATCGGCGCTACGCCCGACAATGATAAACAGATACTCTCGTTAGCTTCGGCACTGTACAAACGTCCCTCTTTTAAGCGGGTTTATTATTCGGGCTATATTCCGGTAAATTCCGGAGATAGCCGCCTGCCTGTGCTGTCCAAACCTCCGCTGGTCCGTGAAAACCGATTGTACCAGGCCGACTGGCTGATGCGGTTTTACGAGTTCAAGGCCGGAGAGTTGGTGGATGACTCCCATCCCGATCTGGATCTGGATGTCGATCCCAAGATGGGATGGGCGCTGCGCCATCCCGAATTTTTCCCTGTCGATGTGAACACGGCCCCTTACGAGATGATCCTTCGCGTGCCGGGTATCGGCGTGAAGTCGGCTAAACTGATCGTCACTTCGCGGCGGTACGGCAGGTTGAATTCAGAACAGCTCAAAAAGATCGGTGTGGTGATGAAACGGGCGCAGTATTTTATCGCATGCCGTGAATTGCCTATGCAGACCGTGAATGAGCTTACGCCCCAGTATGTACGTCGTCAGGTCTCACAAAAGCAGAAGAAAGCAGCGGCAGAACTGTTGCAATATCCGATAGATTGGGGTGAATAGCAGGGAGCAAAGCATCTCCCGCAGTTTAGGTGTCTTCTTCCGGGACGGGGTTCCCGGTAGAAACAGAGGTGTGGAGGTTGGACACAGCAGAATTTGAAATATAATATGGTTGTTTTTACTTACGACAATACTTTCGACGGATTACTTTCATGTGTCTTTTTTGCGTATGAGCAGAGAAAATTTCCCGATCTTATCCTTTCTGAATCGGATCAGAAACCTCTGTTCATAGATGAGCAGTACCATGTGGATACTGAAAAAGAGAAATCGAATCGTGTATGGAAAGGATTGGGGAAAAAAATATCGAAATTCGCGCGGAATATGTTGCTGAGCGTCTGGTTATCGGAGCTGCCGGAGACAACCATGCTGCTGTTCCGGTATATCCGTAAGAATATCGATCATCCGCAGGGGATTGAAATGAATTTCGGTGACGACGATGTGCTCCGAGTAAAGGATATCGCACAGAAGGTGGGTGCCGATGCCCGGAAACTGATCCAGTTCGTCCGTTTTCAGGAGACAGCCGATGGCATCTGGTTTGCTCCTGTTTCCCCGCGTTATAATGTGCTTTCATTGATCGTGCCGCATTTTACATCGCGCTATGCCGGTCAACCCTGGATCATTTACGATACCGAGCGAAATACAGGCCTGTACTATGATATGCGTACAGTGCAGGAGATAACCTTCTCTCAAAAAGACCTTGTGGAACTAAAATCAGGCAGGCTCGACAATGAGAAACTCTCTGACGAGGAGGCCTTTTTTCAAAAAATGTGGAAAGAATATTTTCAGCGTATCACTGTCAAGGAGCGTATCAATCTTAAGCTGCAACGGCAGCACATGCCAAGACGTTACTGGAAATACCTTCCGGAGATCCAGTAATGGCGGAGTATCAGTTACCCTGTCCCGGGGCGTTGCGGATTTTCAGTCTTGGTGATTTATTGTTCCGCTTCGCTCCGGATAACACGGTATGGACTTTGGCTACTTGTTCTTTAACAAGTCACGGATTTCGGTCAGCAATGTCTCTTCCTTGGTCGGTGCGGGAGGGGGTGCGGGCACTTCCTCTTTCTTACGCTTCAGAGAATTCATCGCTTTGATTACCATGAAAATGGCCGTGCCAATGATCAAGAAGTCGACGATCGTCTGAATGAAAGCGCCGTAATTCCAGGTAACGGCAGGTGTAACCACTTCCGCACCGTCCATTACCGCCTCTCTTAAAACAAGTTTAAGGTCTACGAATTGTCCCTGGTCTGAGATCAATGCGAGTGGAGGCATAAGGATGTCGTTCACGAAAGAAGTGACGATCTTACCGAAAGCGCCGCCGATCACGATACCCACGGCCATGTCCACCACGCTGCCGCGCATTAAGAATTCTTTTAGTTCTGATCTGAATGACATAGTTTTTGATTAATTGGGTTGAAAAAATGCTGGATTATGAACTCGTTTGCAAGCCTGACATTGTCATCCGCTAACCGACGAATGACATTTGCACATGCATGACGAAATTATTCGTTTTGCAAAGTAAATAAAAAAAGTATAAAAAGCCCTGTTTTTTAATAAAAAATCTCCGCCAGCATGCACCGCGCCGATCCTCCTCCGTTTGTCTCGATGGTAGATAAGGGCGCGGACAAGATGGTGTTGTGGGTGGATATGATCGTTTCCTGCGCTGCCGTCAGGGCATTGCGGGCGGAAGCCGACATCACCATGATGGGTTGGCCGTTCCGGCTCTTTACTTCAAGCATATTTCCCGCGAACCGGGCTACCTGATCCAAGGAGATATCGACAATGATTTTTCCCGCAGAAGTCAGTCTGGAAACCACTTTCCGTCGTTCATTATCATCTTTGATCGACTCGAGACAGGCAATCGCCACTTGGTTGCCCACCGCCATCATCACGTTGGTATGGTAAATAAGGTTCCCGTTTTTGTCGCTTGCATTGAATACCACCGCGTCGTAATTCAACCGCGCGCAAAAGTCAGCCAACACTTTCTCCGAAGTGCGTGGTGAACGGCAACAATATGCAATCCGTTTGTCCCGGTCCAACACCATGCTTCCCGTACCTTCCAGGAATTCACCCTCCTTTTCCCAGTGTGTGAGATCAATCACTTTGCGGTGATTCATTTTTCGTGTCAGTAAGTCCAACACCTCCCGTTTTCTTTCCTGTCTACGGTTCTCAGCGAACATAGGGTAGAGCACCAATTCTCCGGAGATATGCGACGAAAACCAGTTATTGGGGAAAACCGAATCGGGAGTCCATGGCTCGGATGTGTCCTGTACAACCGTCACATCTACATCTTTGCCGCGGAGCTGGCTCACGAAAGCGTCAAATTCTTCATGCGCTTTAACGGCTACAGAACCGGATTCCCCAGCTTGCTGGAAGTAGTTGTTCCGTGCTGTCTCTTCGTTAAAGGCAAACCTGAAGGGACGAA
Organism: Proteiniphilum sp. X52; assembly: GCF_003712195.1. Classification (GTDB taxonomy): domain Bacteria; phylum Bacteroidota; class Bacteroidia; order Bacteroidales; family Dysgonomonadaceae; genus Proteiniphilum. The sequence goes on from NZ_RDSD01000003.1 coordinate 31,311, forward strand.
CCATCAGTATTTTGGATGTTGTTTGCATAAAAATTAATTTTTAGAGCGAAAGCCCAAGGTTAATTTACAAGGCTATTTGGGGATTGGGGATTTTATCCACCCACCTACCTGCCCGTTTCTCCACTTCCCGGGCTTCACCGTTTCTTTCTATCTTCTAATTTCTCAATTCTCAGTTCCAATTCTAATTTCCCAGTTCTCAGTTCTCAGTTCCCAGTTCTCAGTTCCCAGTTCTTAGTTCCCAGTTCTAATCATCACATCAACTAATCATTTATCCATTGGTTTCCAGTGATCTGATTGATTCCTTAATAATATCGATCGCTTCCCTGAGTTCCTCTTCAGTGATTATTAATGGTGGAGCACAGCGGATAATATGGTCATGGGTCGGTTTTGCCAGCAGTCCGTTCTCAGCCATCTTGAGGCAGACATCCCATGCTTGCTTTCCATTATAGGGTTCAATCACAACGGCATTGAGCAATCCTTTCCCCCTGACCAGACTGATGAAAGGACTTTCTATTTTTTTCATCTCTTCCCGGAAGATCTGTCCCAGATATTCGGCCTTTTCAGCCAGTTTTTCCTCTTCTACTACTTCCAATGCGGCGGTTGCCACCTTACAGGCCAGAGGGAACCCTCCGAAAGTGGATCCATGCTGGCCGGGTTGGATGGTAAGCATGATTTCGTCGTCGGCCAACACTGCCGAGACGGGTAGCACACCACCAGAGATGGCCTTTCCCAGGATCACTAAATCGGGGCGGATCCCTTCGTGATCGCAACAGAGTTTCCGGCCGGTTCGGGCAATGCCGGTCTGCACCTCATCGGCAATGAAGAGCACATTATGTTTTTTACAGAGTTGGTAACAGCTCCTCAAATAACCGTCGTCCGGCACATTCACGCCGGCTTCCCCCTGGATAGGTTCCACCAGGAATCCGGCAATAAAATCCGCTTTCTTCTTTAAAACAGAGGCCAGGGCTTCCGGATCGTTGTAAGGGATGACCTCGAATCCGGGAGTATAAGGACCATAATCGGCGCGGGCATCGGGATCGGTGGAGGCAGAGACAATAGAGATAGTCCTGCCGTGAAAATTGCCTTCACATGCTATGATCACCGCTTCCGTTTCAGGAATTCCCTTTTTGAGATAACCCCATTTCCTGGCCAGTTTCAGTGCCGTTTCCACCGCTTCTGCGCCACTATTCATCGGTAATACCTTATCATAGCCGAAATAATTATGAATAAATTTTTCGTATGGTCCCAGTGCATCGTTGTAAAAAGCGCGCGAAGTAAGGCAAAGCTTCTCAGCCTGCTCTTTCAGGGCTTCCACGATCTTAGGGTGACAGTGTCCCTGATTCACGGCGGAATAGGCCGATAGAAAATCGAAATATCTCTTTTCATCCACGTCCCAGACATAACACCCTTTGCCACGGGATAATACTACCGGCAGAGGATGGTAGTTATGGGCCCCATATTTCTCTTCCAGGTCGATATACTGTTTTGTCGCAGCTGATAAACTCATGATTATGAATGGTTAATTATTTTGCTCTTTCTCCCTTTCTATACTTTCCGGAGCACCAGATTACGAAATTGCACCTCTTTACCTTCGCTCTGGAGGCCTATGTGTCCCTCTTTCACCTTGCTGGTCGCTTCGTTTTGTAATACATCATTGATGTAGACTGAGATGGCACCGTCTGCTACTGTGACCTGTACTTTGTTCCACTCCCCGTCAGGTTTTTCGCTCGAAGGATGTAGTTTCTCTATTACAGGAAATTTGGGTCTCTCCGTTACTCCTTCGGGCAGCGAGTACTCGTTCAACTCGGCGCCGTTCAGTAATACGAAATCTCCAGCCTTTCCGGCCATTAACTGGCATTCTATCCCCCTGGGGAATGGATTTGCAGGATCTTCAATCAGGATAAAAACACCGCTGTTGCTTGCTTCTCCCACCCAACGGTATTCCAGTTCGAGCGTGAAATCGCGGTACTTCTCTTTTGTATACATGTAACCCAGCGGCTCGCCTTTTATCGAGATCACTCCTTCTTTCACCGTGTATACCTGGTCTCCCGGTACCGCGTTGTTTTCGACGACAAAATGCCAGTTCGACAGGTCTTCACCATTGAAAATCTCACCGGACTGTTGTCCGCAACTTACTGCCAAAAAGGCCAGTAGGATCATAATTGATAGTCTTGTTGTTCGCGTCTGCATAAATTAAAATTATATAGTTCGTTAAATTGATCCTCATCGGCGTTCGGTAACCCAAAGCAAGCCCTATTTCCGCTCTACTGGTTGAGTAGCTGCAAATATAAGCTTTTTCATGCGATAAAAAGAATGATGATCTGTAAAATTCCGTATACTCAGGATGGAGTCCCAAAAAAAGTAAAAAAATTGCGAGTTACCGTGGAAATAGATACATTTGTTCTATTTCATCAGGCTATTTGAGTCGCGGGCTCCTCGATTTTCAATTCTTGTTATGGCAAAAATCATGGGGCTTATCTTTGCTCATTTAGTTTGACGAAATGGTTCAATTACAATAGACATTTTCTGTGCTCGGCAAAACAAATAAATTTGTTCCGCTCTTGCTTGACGAAAATGTTCAATTACATTAGACATTTTCTGCGCTCGGCAAAACAAATAAATTTGTTCTGCTCTTGCTTAACGAAAATGTTCAATTTCCGGTAACAAGTAGATTAACAGGACTTAAACCGATGGTGAAAGCGCAATTGCTCTGGGTAGATGATGAGATAGATCTCCTGAAACCATATATTCTTTTTCTGGAAGAAAAGGGATATGTGACGGAGTGTGTCAATAACGGCCGTGATGCGATTGAACTATGCCGTTCACAACGGTTTGACATTGTTTTCCTGGATGAACAGATGCCCGGCCTGTCAGGGCTGGAAACCCTCGCGGAGCTTCATTCATCCTATCCTGAAATGCCGGTGGTAATGGTTACCAAAAGCGAGGATGAAGGCATAATGAATCGCGCCATCGGAAAAAAGATCACTGATTACCTCATCAAACCGGTCAATCCTAACCAGGTGCTGATGAGCATAAAGAAAATACTTGAACAGGGTGACCGCATGGCGGAAGTGGTCACACAGGAATACCGCGATCTGTTCCGCCTTCTGGTTGCCCAGATAGAGGATTGCCGCTCGGTGAATGATTGGGTATCTGTGTATAAGAAGCTGGTGTTTTGGGAGTTGAAGCTCGATGAGATACAGAGTCCTATGCGTGAGATGCTGGCGGCGCAGAAAGCAGAGGCAAACCGCCTGTTTGCGAAATTTATCCGCGGAAGCTACGAAAGGTGGATTATAGAGGGACGTGGCCATCCTGACCGCCCTGTGATGAGCCCCGAGTTGTTTGAGCGGTTTGTATTCCCCTCTGTGGATAAGGGGGAAAAACTTTTTTTTATACTGATCGATAATTTCCGATTCGATCAATGGCAAGCAGTGAAAGATATTGCAGGCGAGTTTTTCACCTGTAGGGAGGATATCTATTTTTCCATTCTGCCCACAGCCACCCCTTATGCGAGAAATGCCGTTTTTTCGGGATTGATGCCGAGACAGTTGTCGGAAATGTTTCCCGATTTTTGGGTAAATGAATCGGAGGATGAAGGGAAGAACCTTCATGAAGAATTATTTATTAAGACGCATCTGCAACGCCAGGGGAGAAGTTGCCGCTTCTCCTATCATAAGATCAACAGGAATCTGGAAGGTGAAAAGTTGGTCGCCCGATTCCCGGAGCTGGAGAAATATGACCTGAACCTATTGGTATTCAATTTCATCGACCTGCTTTCCCATGCTCGTACAGAGTCGACGATGATCAGGGAACTTGCCGCCGATGAATCGGCTTACCGGTCACTTACCCGATCCTGGTTCCTGCATTCTCCTTTGTCGGCCCTGCTGGGAAAAATAGCGGAGAGAGGCTATAAAGTGGTGCTCACCACCGATCATGGCTCTATAAGGGTGAAAAAAGGGGTGAAGGTGGTCGGCGACAGGGAGACCGGAGTAAACCTTCGCTATAAATCAGGAAAGAATCTGGGATACGATCCCAAGGTGTTATTTGATGTTATTCGTCCCGAAAATGCCGGATTGCCATCCCCAAACATGAGCACTCGTTATATCTTTGCCGTGAATGATGATTTTTTTGTTTATCCCAATAACTATAATCACTATCAGTCCTATTATGAAAACAGTTTTCAGCATGGAGGTATTTCTATGGAGGAGATGATGATTCCGGTTATAACGTTGGATTCAAGATTCAAGATTCAAAATTCAAGATAAATTACGAATTAGTCTCATTATTCACATTGGCACATTGGCACATTGGCACATTAGCATATTAGCACATTATTCACATTATTCACATTATTCACATTATTCACATTAAACTGATGCAAATCGAAATAAAAAAATTGGAGACAATTCAACCGGCAGCGCGGGAATTCATCGATCAAATGGGCGACCGTACTGTTTTCGCCTTTTACGGAGGTATGGGAGCTGGAAAAACGACTTTTATCAAGGCCGTCTGCAAAGAACTGGGAGTAACGGAAACTGTTGCCAGTCCTACGTTTGCCATTATCAACGAATACAAGGGAGGGAACGGGGAACCGATCTACCATTTTGACTTTTATCGTATCCACAAACTCGAGGAGGTGTTTGATTTCGGTTATGAAGATTATCTCTACAGCGGGCATACCTGTTTTATCGAATGGCCGGAACTGGTGGAGCAAATATTGCCGGAGAATACCGTCAAGCTATCCATACGGGAAACCGGTGATGGAAGCAGGATTATAGAGAGTATTTCGTAACGCGGACAGCATTCGTCATGCAAAATGGGATAAGTTCCATTAAACGAATTGAAAAAGAAACACTCAAATAGGCGAATCGGGACAAAAAATGCGGAAAAATCCATATATTCGCACATTGAAAAGATAAAAGATGAAGAAAACGATCGTTGCTGCCTTTATTTTACTCACATCACTCACCGCATCCGCACAGGTCAATACCGACCGCGTGATGATGATCGGGAAGAATGCCTTATATTTTGAAGATTACGTGCTGGCAATACAGTATTTTAACCAGGTGATCACGGCCAAGCCTTATCTGGCCGACCCTTACTATTTCAGGGCGGTAGCTAAGTTTATGCTCGACGATTTCCAGGGAGCCGAAGAAGATGCCAGTAACTGTCTGGCGCGTAATCCCTACTATACCGCCGCGTACCAGCTTCGCGGTGCTGCCCGGCAGAATCAGGAGAAATATGAGGAGGCCGCGGTAGATTACCAGAGAAGTCTCGAATTCTATCCCGAAGACAGGCTTACACTGGTCAATATGGGTATCGTAAATATTGAGATGAAGCAATATGATATCGCGGAGAAGTTTTTTGATGTGCTTTTACGACGTTTCCCGGATTATACCCCAGGATACCTTGCCCGTTCGCATATGTATATCCAGATGGAGGATACCACGAAGGCGATGGCCGACCTGAACACAGCGATAGAGAAAGATCCCTATACTGCACAGACCTTTGCAGCCCGTGGATTGCTTCATTTCCAACAAGGCGACTATAATAGCTCTCTTGCCGATCTGGATGAGGCGATCAGGTTGGATCCCTATTTTGAGGGAAATTATATCAACCGGGGATTGGTGAAGTATCATCTGAATGATCTGCGTGGAGCCATGGCTGATTACGACAGGGTGGTAGAGATGGATGAAAACAACCTCATCGCCCGTTTTAACAGAGGCCTGTTGCGTGCTCAGGTTGCCGATAATAACAGGGCGATACGCGATTTTGACAAGGTGATTGAACTGGATCCTGAAAATACCATCGCCTACCTGAACCGGGCGATGCTGCACAACGAAATAGGAGACAAAGCCAATGCCTTGAACGACCTCAATGTTGTACTGGAGGAGCATCCCGATTTCTTTACCGGTTATTATATGCGTTCGCAGTTGAAGCGTGAACTCAATGACTTGCGTGGAGCCGAGCAGGATTACATGCTTGCGCGGTCTGAAGAATCTAAAGCCCGTAAGGTGGCCACGGCGAACCCCGAGCCTTTCAAGCAGGCGAGAGAAAGATCGGGCAGCAAAGATACCCGTGAACAGGCCGACCGGGATATTGACAAGTTTAACCTCTTGGTGGTAGCCGACAGGGGAGAGTCGGAGAATACAAAATACCAGCGCCAGAGCAGGGGACGCGTGCAAAATGTGAGTGCTCCGATCGAGTTGGAGCCGCGATTCGTGCTGACTTATTATGAGCGTGATGTTGAAGTACGCCGTCCGGTATATTATTCCGAAACGATGGATCAGGCCAATCGGGAACTTGGCCTGAACTGGTTGCTGAAGATGACAAACCGGGACGCGCCGCTGAATGAACTTCAGGTACAGACACATTTCCGCTCGATCGATAACTATTCCGCCCGGATCGACAGGCAACCGGGCGATGCTTCGCTTTATTTCGGAAGAGGAATGGATTTTATGCTGGTGCAGGATTATGAAAATGCATTGAAGGACATGCGCCGGGCTCTCGAGTTGGATCCAGACCTGTTGGTGGCCCATTTTGCATGGGCTGTGATCCGCTCCAAGCAGATTGAGTATGACCGCCTGCAAAGCGAGCCACTTATGATGGACAGGAATAGGGGGATTGATCTTCCCGGGTCTGCCGGGAGCGGGATAGCCGCCAAGCCCAGATTACCGGAGATCTCCACCAAATCGATTGAATATGAGGAGATACTGAGGGAATATGAAACAATTTTCCGCCTGGATACCAATTTTATGTATGCTTATTACAACCGGGCGGAGATTTTCAGTCTTGAAAAAGATTACCGCGCAGCCATTGCCGACTATACCAAAGCTATCGAGTTAGAGCCGCAATTTGCCGAAGCCTACTTTAACCGGGGAATATCGCGCTTGTCTATCGGTGAGACACGGGAAGGGCTTGACGATCTTCGTAAAGCGGGCGAACTGGGTATCGTGCAGTCGTACAGTATCATTAAACGGATGCAGTAGCAAGGTATGTATGCCTCCAAAGGCACTTCACCGGTGAAGAACGGTTAAGAAGCGCTCGCCGGACAAATAAACGTGGAGTACAAGGGGACGAAGGGTTCACTTTGACGGGAGAATATTGCCATACGGCAAAGAAGAAATAATCCAATCCGCTGCTTCACTATAGAAAAAGCGATCTTTTTTTCTTTACATGGCACAAAATCACTATTTTTGCATTCTTAAACTGTTCCGATAAGAAAGGGCGGAAGGGGTTCACTCGTTTTGCCGTACCCGGGAATAGTGTAATGTGAATTGAAATAATGAATGGAACTATTTCGATAAGCCGAACAAGCCGACCAAAGCCTTGCCTGGAACCCATTTCGCAAAGGATGAGGCAGATAGTTTCATTTTAATGGAGACAAATATGATAAAGATTACATTTCCCGACGGATCTGTCAGGGAATATGAAAAAGGAGTAACAGGCATAGAGATCGCAAACAGTATCAGTCCACGGTTGGCGCAGGAAGTGCTTGCCGCAAGCGTGGATGGTGAGACGTGGGATCTGACAAGGCCCATAGAACATGACGCCTCTGTCCGGTTGCTGAAATGGGATGATGATGAGGGTAAGCATGCCTACTGGCACTCCTCGGCTCACCTGATGGCCGAAGCGTTGCAGATACTTTATCCGGGTATAAAATTCGGTATAGGTCCGGCCATCGAGAACGGGTTCTATTACGATGTGGATCCCGGTGAAGGTGTGACCATCAAAGAGTCGGATTTCCCCGCCATCGAAAAGAAAATGATGGAACTGATCGCGGCCAAAGAGGATATAGTACGCCAGAGTATATCCAAACCCGATGCTGTCAGTATGTTTTCCGACCGGAATGAAAACTATAAGGTAGAACTGATCAACGAATTGGAAGATGGAACCATCACCACCTATACCCAGGGAGGTTTTACCGACCTGTGCCGGGGGCCCCATCTTCCCAACACATCCTATATCAAGGCGGTAAAGATATTGTCTTCCGCCGGTGCTTACTGGCGCGGTGACGAAAAGCGTCCTCAGTTGACAAGACTTTACGGGATCACTTTTCCCAAGAAGAAGATGCTGGATGAATATTTGGTGTTGCTCGAAGAGGCAAAAAAACGGGATCATCGCAAGATAGGTAAAGAGCTGCAACTCTTTCATTTCTCCCAGACTGTGGGATCAGGGCTTCCTTTGTGGTTGCCTAAAGGGACCCAATTGCGTCTCCGCCTGGAGGATTTCCTGAAAAAGATACAACGTGAGTTCGATTACGAGCAAGTGATCACACCGCATATCGGTCATAAGCAACTCTATGTGACATCAGGCCACTATGCCAAATATGGTGAAGATTCATTCCAACCCATCAAAACTCCCGAAGAGGGGGAGGAGTTTCTGCTGAAGCCGATGAATTGCCCGCATCACTGCGAGATATACAAAGCTTTTCCCCGTTCCTATAAAGACTTGCCGTTGCGGTTGGCGGAATTCGGGACGGTCTATCGCTACGAGCAGAGCGGTGAATTGCATGGGCTGACCCGCGTGCGCGGCTTCACGCAGGACGATGCGCATATCTTCTGTACTCCCGACCAGGTGAAAAATGAATTCCTGAAAGTGATGGATATCATCTTCATCATCTTCAATGCGTTGAATTTCGAGAATTTTGAAGCACAGATATCCCTGCGTGATCCCAATGATAAGGAAAAATACATAGGTTCTGATGAAAATTGGGAAAAAGCCGAACATGCCATCGTGGAGGCTTGTCAGGAAAAAGGACTGAAAGCAAAAGTGGAATTGGGCGAGGCTGCGTTTTATGGCCCCAAACTCGATTTTATGGTAAAAGATGCGTTGGGACGCCGCTGGCAGCTGGGTACCATCCAGGTGGATTATAACCTGCCCGATCGGTTCGAACTGGAATATACCGGAGCAGATAACCAGAAACATCGTCCCGTGATGATCCACCGCGCACCCTTCGGATCGATGGAGCGTTTTGTGGCGGTATTGATCGAGCATACTGCCGGCAAGTTCCCGCTATGGTTTACTCCTACCCAGGTAGTGGTACTCCCCGTCAGCGAGAAATTCAACGATTATGCCTCCGAGGTAGTGAAAGAATTGAAGAAACGCGATATCCGTGCCGAGGTGGACGACCGTAATGAAAAAGTAGGACGTAAGATCCGCGATAATGAATTGAAACGGATTCCTTATTTACTGGTCGTGGGCGAGAAAGAGGTGGAAAATGAAGAGGTTTCGGTAAGAAAACAGGGCGGGGAAGACAAAGGTTCGGTAAAATTGATTACATTTGCCGAAGAAATTTTCCGTGAAGTAGAAGAGATGATGAATCCCGGGAAATCAGGTTTATAAATATTGATATAAAAAAGAACATAATTGAGAGATCATCAGTAAAAGAGAGAACATTAAAAGTTTTTGAATGAGAAAAGACTCAAAAGAGCAACACCGGATCAATGAACGTATCCGGGTACCGGAAGTCCGGTTGGTAGGAGACAATGTGCAGGAAGGTATCTATCCCACCAGGGAAGCTTTGAAAATTGCCGAGCAGCAGGAGTTAGACCTTGTCGAAATTGCTCCTACGGCAAAACCACCTGTCTGCAGGGTAATCGACTACCAGAAATTTGTATACCAACAAAAGAAAAAGTTAAAAGAACAGAAGGCGAAATCGGTAAAGGTGACAGTAAAAGAGATCCGTTTCGGCCCCCAGACCGACGATCACGACTATAACTTTAAACTGAAACACGCCATGAACTTCCTCAACGAGGGTTCGAAAGTGAAGGCATTTGTATTTTTCAAAGGACGTTCCATCCTCTTCAAAGAGCAGGGCGAGGTATTGTTATTACGTTTTGCCAACGACCTGGAAGAGTATGCTAAAGTAGAATATATGCCTATCATGGAAGGTAAGCGTATGTCGATCATGTTCTCACCGAAAAAGGCGGCACCTGGAGCAAAAAAAGAAAATAAAAAAGAGGAAGAATAGTGGGTTCTTCCTCCTTCGCTTGCCAAATCTCTCCGGTAATTTTAGTATTTATTTTCCGATGGACTGTTTTAAATCCAGATTCGGATTAATTTTATGTGGGGTATAAGCCAGTTATCCCACATCACTTTCTATTGCCTTGAAACTGCTGATATCTTGTCCAGAATGAAAATCCGTTAATATCTTTTTTTGTTTATAGATATATTTGGCTTAGTTTTGTAATTCGAACAAAACAAAAAGCGTGAAAACCTCAAATTCATCCTTACCTTTGACATAAAAAATGAAAAAATCAAGTAAATGAAAATTAATCCATTAATTACGGTTATTGTTCCAATTTATAACGGTGAAAAATATGCAAGGGCATGTTTGGATAACTTGATGTCTCAGACTTGCAAACATTTGGAGGTAATTGTTGTGGACGATGGTTCAACAGACAAAACAAGCGAAATTATCCGCGATTATCCTGTAAAGATTATCACCCATATAAAAAACAGGGGACTATCCGCCGCCCGGAATTCGGGCATTGATGCGGCATCAGGTGAATATATCCACTTCTTTGATGTCGACGACAACGTGAATGATGTTTTCTACGAGGAGCTGTTGAAGGCCATTGTTGAAACACAAGCGGATATTGCCTGTGCGGGGATGGTGCAAGAACATAAAAGTTATAAGACCCAACGTTTTAAAAAGCAGCAGGTCTATGTTTCCACCAAAGATAAATTAACGGTAACCTATGTTGGGAAATGGGGTTATGTGTGGCGGTATTTATTCCGGTTGAATTTTCTCAGGGAGCATGATTTGAGATTTGAAGAAGGACGTTTTATTGAAGATCTACTGTTCTCTTTTTCGGCTGTTTATCTTTCTGAAAAGTTGGTCACGGTGCCAAAAGCCGAATACCTGTACAATCTTTCAGAAAATTCCATTCTTACCAATAAAGAAAAAACCCATCGGGCTAAAAGACGCGCCGACAAGAAACACGCCAAGGCGCAAGTACTTAGTTTTGCCAAAGAGCGCAATTTAAAGATCCCTGGCGTAAATTCGGGACGGGTATCTTATATTATTCGTAAAATTTACCGGAATATTTTCTCATGAATAATAATCCCAGTCGGTTTTCTTTTCTATAATTTTATAAGCGAGCCAAATTTTTTTTCAACTCCTCAAGTTCTTCTTTTTTATAGTACGACATCTTATGAATGGAGGTAAAATGCGCGGCCTCTTCAAAAGATAAGTAAGGATAACCTTTTTGTATTTTCTTTTGAATGATATGCGGGATACAATCGTTTACTACGGGGCATCGCAGGTGAGGTAATTTTCTTGTGATTATCTCATTGTAGATAACCTGAAGGGTGAAATAATAGGACAGTTTATCGCTGTTTTTCCAGAAACAAAGCATTATGTCGAGAAGACCGCGAATAACTTGACTTGAAGGACGCGCGAAAATAATGCTGCTGAGCATTTTCACCTTGAAGTCGGGACGCCAGTTGAAATAAAAAGGATCCACTTTCGACCAGTATTTTTTATGTTTCTCCTCTTCAGAGCGTTGATATAAGAAGTATTCCATTTCGGTATACTCCTGCGGCAAATAACCCGTTAAAAGAACGGTTGCGTCAAGCCAGACACCTCCATACACGTTCAGCAATATTAATCGCAATAAATCGGAAAAAAAGGTGATGGTAAACTCCGGATTATTCTTCCTTTTCCAAAGGACAAAATCCGGAATATCAACATATTCCGTTAAAGTTTCGTCTGAAAGCCGAATAACTTTGTAATCGCCCTTGTACTTATCCACAGAGTGAAAACAAAGTTGAACCAATTCCGGTACCGAACTGCCATGAATGCCCTGTCCCCAATACTGCCAGATTATTTTTTCTCCCTCTTCAAACCGTTTTTTCGGTTTTAAATCATATTTTTCTATTTCCCCCTCAAAGTAAGCATCAATAATTGGATTCCAGGCCTTGGCCACTCTGCCTTGGCGCCTTATGGAGGAGTTCCTCTTTCTTAGTCTGTAAAGCGGGGGAGGAAGTATGTATTTTGAAATACCCATAATTATGCTACCTCTTCGATATTTATAATTCAAAAGTTGATTTTTCGGTAAATGTGGCTAATCCGCATTATTAATAGAAAAAGCACATAAATTGAGGAAAAATCCGTATCTCTGATGTGTTGAAAAGAAAATCAAAACAAAGCATTTTAACGTCCCTCAATTATATTCTACAAATATAATGAAAGTCGAGAGGTAAGCCAAGCTTGCTTGGGCTTGCCCGAGACGCATCTTATATTCTACAAATATAATGAAAGTCGAGAGGTAAGCCAAGCTTGCGTGAGCTTGCCCGAAACGCATCTTATATTCTACAAATATAATGAAAGTTGAGAGGTAAGCCAAGCTTGCTTGGGCTTGCCCGAAACGCATCTTATATTCTACAAATATACTGTATTTAACAGGAAAAACCAACCAATAGAAGGAAGAATGTGTTTTACCGTCATAATCCATTGGATATGAATGGCCCTTTGAAAAAATACCGAGTTGTTGTGATAAATAATACAATGCAAGCAAAAAAACACTGAATTATTTGCGTAACGGGAATGAAATCATTACCTTTGCAGACTTTTTTACCGGATAACGGGGAAAAGAGATAATAATAATCATCAATTCAAAAAGAGCAAAATGCCAAAAATGAAGACTAATTCCGGTGCCAAAAAGAGGTTCGCCCTTACCGGAACAGGAAAAATCAAGCGGAAACATGCTTACAAAAGTCATATCTTGACGAAAAAGACCAAAAAGCAAAAGAGAAATCTGACGCAAACCGGTCTGGTTCACAAATCTGACGTAAATAGTATCAAGGCACTGCTGGCGATGAAATAATTCGCAAGCGTGAGTTTCCCCAAAAAAGATTTAGTAACAGGATGTATGCCTCCAAGAGCTCTGCGCGACAGGGCCGCTATCATTCAAAACAAGTAACATTATGCCAAGATCAGTCAATCATGTTGCATCACGCAACCGCAGAAAAAAAATTCTGAAATTAACAAGAGGCTATATTGGTGCCCGCAAGAATGTGTGGACCGTGGCCAAAAACACATGGGAAAAAGGTCTTACCTATGCCTATCGTGACCGTAAAAACAAAAAACGTAATTTCCGCGCTTTGTGGATCCAACGTATCAACGCTGCCGCCCGTGAACACGGCATGTCTTATTCACGTTTGATGGGCGCGTTGCACAAAAATGAAATTGAAATCAACCGTAAGGTGCTTGCCGATTTGGCGATGAACCATCCCGAAGCATTCAAGGCTATCGTGGATAAGGTGAAATAGTGGCACACTCTTCCACCGGGTTGATCCGGAAGAGATAGGGGAGAATCTGATGAGGTTCTCCTTTTTTATTTTTGAAATACTTTCCTGAAAGTAATACACTCCGCCGTCTCCCGCCTTAACCAATTTTACTTATCTTTGCTGTCAGGATAAGGTGTTATCGGTTTGAGGAAAGATAGAGGCAAACGCTGAAACGCCTTTCAGGAACAAAAAATAAAATAATCGTATGAAACCGACATGTTTAAAATAATCATTACACACCCGAAGGAAATGATTATTTTGAACATCAAAGGTTACATACACCGACAAGAAAAAAAATAAATAATCGTATGAAACTGTACAAAGGGATAGTAGTCGTATTATTAATGGTTGGGATATTTACCGGTTGCCATAATTCCGATAAAAACACCCAGAGCCGGGTTGCGGTCACCTACTCAAATCCGTTGCCGGTGGCTTTTGGTGATCCGTTTATTCTTTCCGCTTCGGACGGGAAATATTATATGTATGGCACGGGTGGTGTGGAGAAAGGATTTGCTGCCTATAGTTCCGGCAACCTTGTCGATTGGCATTTCGAAGGACAGGTCTATTCGGGAGACCAACCCGGTTCATGGACGGTAAAGAACTATTGGGCGCCCGAAGTGTATGAAATCGACGGGCATTACTATATGTTTTTCAGTGCCGACTGGAAGGAAAATCCGACCCATGAACTGGAAAACTTCCGTATTGGTGTGGCGGTGGCCAACCAACCCACAGGCCCGTTTACCGAGATATCCGACAAGCCGTTGTTCGATCCGGGCTATCCCATCATCGATGCCAATATACTGCGGCATGACGGCAGGACTTATCTTTATTATTCCCGTTGTTGCTACAAGAATCCGGTGGAAAGCGAGGTCGCCCAATGGGCGCGTGAGCGAAATCTCTTTGATGAGATCGAGGAAAGTTGGGTGTATGGCGTGGAAATCTCCGATGATTTCACCGCCGTTGTCGGCGAGCCGGTACTACTTCTGCAACCCCCCTCCACCATGGACGATCCGCAGACGGAGTGGGAGAGCCGTTCCGTGACTTCGGGAGAGGTGAACCGCCGTTGGACCGAGGGGTCGTTCGCCTTTGAGCATAACGGTAAGATCTATATGATGTATTCCGCAAATTTCTTCGGAGGGGAGAATTATGCGGTAGGATATGCTGTGGCTGATCATCCGTTAGGGCCGTTTACCAAGGCGGAAAACAATCCGGTGCTCGAAAAGAACGTCGCAATGGGCGGAGAAGTAACCGGTACCGGACATAATATGGTGGTCTGGTCGAAAGATGGTGAGAAGATGTATTGTGTATATCATGGACGTACCCAAAACACGGGTAGTGAAAGGGTTGTTTTCATCGATGAGATGAAAATCGATGAGAACGGAGTGCTTACCGTGGATGGCCCCTCCACGTCACAAAAAGAATTGTAAAGCCATATGAGAACATATCCGTTAGAGGGTGAGGAACGTATCGAGAAAGTGATCCGGGCGTGCAAGCTTTGCTACTTGGGGATGGCCGATGAAAACGGAAGGCCTTATGTGTTGCCCATGAATTTCGGGTATGAAAAGGGAGTGGTATATCTGCATTCCGCACAGAAGGGAGGTTCCATTTCCATATTGGAGAAGAATCCGCAGGTCTGCATTACTTTCTGCACCGATCCCGGTTTAGTGTGGCAGGACGAAGAGGTGGCTTGCAGCTATCGGATGCGGGCAGAGAGTGTAATCTGTCACGGTAAGGTCATGTTTGAAGAAGACTTCGATGAAAAAGTGAAGGCGTTGAATATCATCATGCGTCAGTATTCCGGCAGGGAATTCAGTTATTCTGCCCCCGCGGTTAGAAATGTGAAGATATGGAAAGTCGCGCCGGATGAAGTTTCCGCCAAAGAGTTCGGGGTGCCGAGCAAAAACGCGGCAAGATATAAAGACCGTGCTCAGTTTTAAACGTTGAGATAAAACTTTAGTCCATACGTTGTTGTTGAATAGATAAAGAAGATGGATATTACTCTCTGAAATATTAAGATAAAAATGAAAAAAATAACCATACTTTTTGCAGTATTGATGGTGATCGTTTCCGTCTCAGCGGCAGAGCCGAAGGAAAAGAAGACCGCGAAACCGATAGAGCTGACAAAAGCAACTTTCTTAGAGAAAGTGTTCGATTATGAGAAGAATCCCGAGGAGTGGAGCTACAATGGAGATAAGCCGGCGATAGTGGATTTTTATGCCGACTGGTGCGGTCCCTGTCGGATCGTATCGCCTATTCTTAAGGATCTGGCCGCGGAATATGGAGATGAGATTTATGTCTACAAGATAAATGTGGATAAAGAGCCGGAATTGGCTGCCCTGTTTGGGGCCCGAAGCATTCCGATGTTCCTGTTTATTCCCATGAATGAAACGCCACAGGTGGGAATGGGGGCGCTTCCCAAAAAATCATTTAAAGAAGTGATCGACACTTTCCTGTTAAAAAAGGATCACCTTTGATGGCAACGCGCTTCGCGCCTTACAATCATGGTATGCTTCGCGCGAATATGGCTTCAGCGATAATGTGCTCCGCACGATAGGAGATAGGGGGATGATTACAAGTTTGCAGAATCCGGCGGTAAAGAATATTGTAAAGTTAGCGAAAAGTAAAGAGAGGAAGGAACAGCAGCTTTTCGTGATCGAAGGAGCGCGGGAATTATCGCTGGCATTGCAGGGCGGTTACCGGCCCGAAGCGGTGTATGTTTGCCGGGAGATGTTCCAAAAGACAAAATACCCCGGCCTGCTCAGTTCCCTTTCCGAAGAGAGAGTGTTCGACATCTCATTGACGGTCTTCTCCAAGATTGCCTACCGCGAGAATTCCGACGGTATAGTGGCGCTGGCCAGGCCAAAGTCGCATGGGTTGGGTGATCTGACCCTGTCCGCCAACCCATTCCTTATACTCCTCGAATCTGTGGAGAAGCCGGGTAACCTGGGTGCCATCCTCCGTACCGCCGACGCTGCCGCGGTAGACGCCCTGCTGGTGTGCGATCCGCAGACCGACCTCTATAATCCCAATGTAGTGCGTTCGAGCGTGGGAGGGCTTTTCACCGTGCAGACGGCCGTCTGTTCTTCCGAAGAGGCGTTAGCATGGCTACAGGCTAACAAGATCCGTTCATTTGCGGCGGAGCTGCAAGCGGCCGAGTTCTACCAGAACATAGATTTTACACATCCTTCGGCCATCGTTATGGGTACCGAGGCAGAGGGGCTATCCGATTTCTGGTTGAATAATGCGACAAAGCGAATCAAAATCCCCATGCGTGGGAAAATCGATTCGCTTAACGTGTCGGTATCCACTGCCGTGCTTACCTTCGAAGCTATGCGGCAGCGAGGGTTTTAATGACTTCCTCCCCTGTTATGGGCTGGTTCTTTGATATACTCTTACATAATCAATCTGATAATGATGGGGGAAAAGAGAGTCATCTACCCCCATCCGTCCGCCCCAATTACCTCCGATTGCAAGATTCAGCAGGAGGTGAAACCGCCGGTCGAAAGGCCATTCGGCAAATCCGGTGCCTTCGTTCCTGAAGGTATAATGTTGGGGCTGGTCATCGACATAGACCCGGTACTCGTCTTCTTCCCATTCAAGGATATAGGTGTGAAAAGTGGAATGGCAAGTGGGAACCTCTATGTATCCGCTTGTTTGAGTTCCCAGCACATGATTGTAGCTTTTGGTATGTGCGGTACTGACAATGGTATCGGGATTATAGCCCACGTTCTCCATAATGTCTATTTCACCGCTGTCGGGCCATCCGCCATACACGTTGTCGGTGGGAAGCATCCAGATGGCAGGCCATGTACCCACTCCGGTGGGGAGTTTTGCCCTGATCTCGAAACGGCCGTAAAGCCAGTCTCCTTTCCCTTTGGTGATAAGACGCGCGGAGGTGTAGCGTTTGCCGTCCATGCTGTCGACGCGGGCTGTGATGGTCAGCAGGCCATCATGCACATAGGTGTTGAGGGAATCGTAGGCAGTATAGTGCTGCAACTCGTTGTTGCCCCAATCCCATTTGTTGCCTTCGGTGTCGTGGCTCCATTTGGTGGAGTCGGGTAATCCCGTGTAATCAAATTCTTCATTCCAGACCAATTCCCATGTCCCGGTAGGGGTGGTGATGGTTTGGTAATCGGGCGTATCGGCTTTTTTGTTGACGCAGGCAATAAAAAGGGGAGCCAAAAGGATAAATGAAAGTAATCTGTTTGTCATTAAAATCGTATGATGGTTATCATATAACGGTGAAAAAATCGCTTCTTTCGGAATTATTCCTGAACTTACTCCTGAACAATTCTCAAAACAAGCGATCAAAATTAAATGTTTATTTCAAAATCCACATGATTTTGTTTATTTCATCATATCCGTCGTATTGACGGTTCAATGCCTGTTCCAGATTTTCCCTGTTATGGCTTGCTTCACTTGCCGGGTAGAGCCAACGCATGGGAATGCCATTTTTGTTGTTCTCATTCAGGCTGGTCTCCGGATTGACGGGGAATTCCGGGTATTCATTGCGGCGGTATTCAAAATAGCTGCTTTTCGGATCTTGCATGAATTGCAGGATATAACGCTGCATCCATATCTGTTTCAGTTGATCGTCGAGCGTGGTTTTGAACGCAGCTTCACCGGTGAAATAGGCGTCGATATATTCCTGCGTGATGGGCATGCCATGCGCAGCGTTGCCATTGGCTTGTGTCATTATATCGGTTAATGCAGCTTTCACTCCCGATTCATAATAGGCTTTGGCCTCTCCCGATATCCATCCTTTCAGCACGGCTTCTGCCAGGATCAACTCCTGTTCGGCAAAAGTGATAAGCCTCAATGGCTCGGAAGCTTCTTCTTGTAGGTATCTTTTATTGATCAGTGAATAGAGGTTGGCGCTGTGCCCTGCATTCATTTGGACATATGCGATCTCTACGTCAACACCCCTGTACGCTGCCGGATCGGATGCTCCGTATCCATCTGCAATAAGTGCTCCTGCCGGCTCGGCGAAATAATACATCCTTCTGTCATTCAGTAGCTTCAGGTTGTCTATCATCAGGGAGCTCAGGATAGTCCGGCTGGTAAAAAGATCGTTCGTGCCGGAAAGAGGATGCCTGTTTTGGGAAGAGTAAGTAAGCCCGTAAAATCCGGTGGAAGCATCCATAAGATTTCCTGCTGAAACAATTTCTGCAAACCGAGAACCCACATTGATACCACCTATGGACTCTTTGTTGCTTACAGACATCAATACTTTAAGGGCAAAAGAATTGACCGCTTTCCTCCATTTGACGGGATTTCCGTTGTAAGGAGTGGGATCTCCTTGAAAAGTGGTTCCGTTCGCAAAATATTGATCTGCCGCCCGAAGTTCGTCCAGCACGCCTTTCAATACCTGTTCCTGCGGATCATATTTCACTTTATAAATACCTTGTGCCCCTTGTCCGGCGTCACTATAAGGAATATCTCCCATTTCCATGGTGAGGCGGTAAAAGGTATAAGCTTTGGCGAAAGCACCGAGTCCCTTGTAGGAATCCTCCATGATACCTCCTTCTGCATATTCAATCATCTTTTCAATATTCGGCAGGATGGTCATCAGCCCAAAATCACCTCCTCCGATTTTGTTGTACTGCTGATCCATTTGCCCTTCATTGGCATATCCCACGTATTTGGGAAGTGCGTTATCTCCAATCATTATTTTGGCGTCTCTTCCGGAAAACCTGGTATAACGCAATATCACGTTTGTAGCCAATAGCGAAGCACTGACCGTTGTCGTGTCATCGGGATTAGAATTTATTTCGTCAAAATTGTTACAGCCGAAAAGCAGTAATAATGACAAAATAGGAACCCCGGTGCGGGTTATATATTTATTGAATCTTTTCATATGCTGTTTCTTTAAAATCATAGTTTATTGCTTGTTAAAATACCACTTTTAAGTTGAATCCTAAGTAGCGGATCGAGGGATCGCTAAAATTTTCATAACCGCCATCGGGGTCGGAGAACTTGAACTGCTTAGCCCACAGAAATACATTTTGCCCGATAGCCGATATGGATGCACTTTTTGCCCTGAACTTACTGCTTGCCTTTTTTGGTAAGTCATATGTCAAAGAGATTTCCCTTAACTTGAAGAAGGTGGTCGAATAGGCATCCACCGGAGAGGGAGAACCGCCCCACGCCGTACCCTTGTGGTAGGCGTTCATGTAGCTTTGATAAGTTACCGCCACATCATTGGGAGCATAGACCCTTGTGTCGCTGGTGATATTTCCGTAGGTATCATAAGTCGCTTCCCCGGATACAACCTTTACTCCCTGGCCGGTATAATTACTAGTCCCGGGATTGTTTGCATCGAGGAACCTTTCCGGTACCACAGAATTGGGATGTGACCCCGCCCTCCACATATACATTTCAGTGGTAGTCTGCGCGATTCCGCCCACACGTCCGTCAAGTGCGATTCCGAGGGTGAAATCCTTGTAGCTGAGAGAGGTTCCTATGCCCCAAATCCAATCGGGATCGGCATAGCCATACAGTGATGTGAATGAGTTATATAACGGTAAACCGTTGTTGTGGATGATATTTCCTTGCGGGTCTCTCTGGTAGTCGTTCAATATATAATGATCCGCCCTTTTTCCTACGGCTACCCACGGTTTGTCGGTGGAATGAACCGAGTCGATCTGTGTATAATAGCGGGCATATTTAGACCAGTTCAGTGTTACATCCCATTGAAGGTCTTTTGTTTTTACCGGTGTCACATTGGCCGTGATCTCCACTCCTTTCCGGGTAATCTCTTCGTCAATATTGATAAAATTGGATGTATAACCCGAAGCAGGACTGATGGCTGCCGACCGGAGGAAATCATACATTCTCTTCTGATAGTAAGAGACGTCGAGTGAGGCCCTGTTCTTGAAGATGTTGATGGCAGTTCCCACTTCAAATGTTGATGCTGATTCCGGACGTACATCTGTTCCTTTTATAGATGTCGGGAAGGCGGCGGAACTTAAATCACCCCATGCGTTGGATGTGATGGAGTAGACCGAATTGATGGCATATATTCCGGCCGGTGTTTTGGATGAAGTCCAAGACCCTCTTAATTTCCATAACGAGAGCCAATTGTAATCAGGCAGCAGTTCCGAAGCGATGAAGCTACCCGAAACTGAAGGATAGAGGTATGAACGGGTGGATTCGGAGAGTGTCGAACTCCAGTCGTTACGCAATGTTGCTTCCGCATACACCATGCTCTTCCATGAGAAACCTACTCTTCCGTATAAACTGTTTACCTGTTGCCTGTAAATGACAGATCTCACAGCCGCCGGATTGACGGATGCTTTCAACGAATAGAAAGCGGGAATAGTCAACCCTCCCTGGGTACGGGCTTCAATACCGTCATCCTGTCTGTAATAGATGGTTCCCCCGATAAAACTTTCAAGGCGGAAATCACCGAAAGATTTGTCGGCAGATATCAACAGGTCGTTATTCACACTATATCCTCTTCCCAGACCTGTATTGAATGATCCTCTTTGGGACTCTCCCCAAATCTCGGTTCCACCGTTTAGCACTGTTGCACTGCCTGCACCCTGAAATGACCCTTTTGAAACGGTTATCTCCTTTTTATCGCTGTATATATCGAACCCGGTCCGTGCTGTCGCTTTGAGCCAGTCGTTAAAGTTGTAGTCGATGGAAACAGACCCGTTAAAGATGTCCCTGTTGCTGCTGCGCGTCCTTTCGTATCTGTCGAAATAGGGATTGTTATTGCCGGCCGTGTAGCTGTTGTTTTGCACCTCATTGGGAATGAGCCAATAGTCTTTGTATTGTCTTAAGTCCCAATCAGGAGCAGACCAAATGAGGAGCGAGTACATGGGATCATAACCCGTATATCCGCTGAAACCGGTGTTGGGTGTGGCCTGCTTATTATAGGTCATCGACGCTGCCAGGAGGAACTTGTCGATTCTCATGTCTCCGCCCAAACCGAATGTCAGTTTGTTATAGATTGAATTAGGATATTGTCCCTTATTGTTGATCCATGTGGCGGATGTGCGGAAACTTCCGTATTCACCCTGTTGCGTGATGCTGACGTTGTTATTCAGGATATATCCTGTTTCAAGGAAATTCTTGAAGTTATCCTTTCCGATAGGAAGATAGGGCATCGGTCTCATTGTTTTCGATACGGGATCCCATTGGATGACTTCCCGTCCGTCTAAAGGTGTGCCCCACGAACCGTCGCCAGTACGGACATATTCCGCTTTTCCGTCCGCATTGATCCGAACGACACGGCCAAAATCGGATTGTAACTCGGGAATAGCCAAGTGGCCTGCAGCGAACATTGTGCCTGAATTGACCTGGATAGAAAGACCGGTGGCAGATAATCCTTTTTTAGTGGTTACCATGATAGCTCCGCTTGATCCTCTGTAACCATATAGGGCCGAGGCGGTGGCTCCTTTTAATACGCTGAGGCTCTCTATGTCGTCTGAAGGCACGTCACGTAATGTCATATTGGCGTAGGCTACGCCGTCAATAACGAGGAGCGGCTCTTCCCCACGGATCTGGATAGAGGGAGCTTCTGCAAACTCGGTGCTGTTGCGGACAAGCAGACCGGCTACCTTCCCGGTTAAAGAAGTTCCTACATCGACACCCTTTACCGTCTGTAAACCGTCTCCGGTAACCGACTGGACAGAATATCCCAACGCTTTCTCCTCACGTTTGATGCCTAATGCGGTCACCACCACTTCGTTGAGCATGGCCGTGTTTTCCTGCATCACCACATCGAAAATGGTGCTGACACTCGTGTCTAGGATGACATCGCCATATCCGAGATAGCTGATTTTCAGCTTGGCATTACGTGTGACACTCAACGAGAAACCTCCGTCATAGTCGCTGACAGTACCGTTACCTGGGACACCCTCCTCAATGATATTGGCACCGATAATTGGCTCACCGATCTCATCCATGATCCTTCCTTTTACAGTCACCTTGTTTTGCTGTGTTGTGGCCGATGGCAGGTCTTGGTTACTTCCGCCATCCTTTTTTACCAATACAATGATGTTGTTTTCATTTTGCCTGTATTCGATATCGGTGCCCGATAGTAATTGTTGCAGAGCGGCATCGATGCTTGAATTGGTGAGCCGTAGGTTGATCTGCTTTTCCAGCCCGGCAAGAGATTCATTGTAGAAAAATTTGTAACTGCTTACTTTTTCAATCTCTTTTAATGCCTCACGCAGTGGTTTATTCTGCACATTCACGGTAATTTGCGCAAAGAGCTGACCTGCTACTATCCATAAAAGCAAAAGCATGGAGAGTTTTGCAAAAGGATGTTTCTTCAAAAATCGTTTCTTCCCCATAAATAAATAGATTTAATAAATATTGTTTTAGGTAGCCGGATAAAAATGGATGACCAATTCCTTAACCTGCTACTTAGAATACAAAAGAGTGAAATAAAACCGCTAATCTGTTAGCGTTTATTAGGGTTTTTTAACAATAAAGACTCTGGTAATTATATCCCTCTTAAATTTCGAAAGCCATCTTATTCCTACTCGAGCAGAGACCTATAGATGTTTCGCGGGACACCCATAGCTTTTATTCTTCGTAATACAATTCAATGGTTGTGCCGTTCATTTCGTAATGCATGGGAGAGGTGAGAGAGAGTATATCCAAGGTATTACGGATACTATTGCTGCCTAATGTTCCGGAAAAACGAATGGAACGCAATTCATCGGATACGAAACGGATATCAACGTTAAATACGCGTGATAAAGTGTGGGCAATTTCTTCGAAAGAACGGTTCTGGAAATAGAGGTTGCCGTTTTTCCATTCCACGAAATCGGAAGCATAGACTTTGTCGGTGGTGAGAGTGTGATTAGTTTTATCGTATATTGCCCGTTCATTCTCCTCCAATATATATTCTTGTCCGTAGGCTGACACTTTCACCTTTCCTTCGAGTAAGACCGATGAGAAGAACTGTTCGGTGTCATAGGCGCTTACATTAAAAGCCGTTCCCAATGCCTGGATGTCCATTTCATTCGTCTTGACGGTAAAGGGCTGTTTTTTATCTTTTGCCACTTCGAAATAGGCTTCACCGGTGAGATATACATCACGTTCTTTTCGGCTGAACGTTTCATTGTAGGTGAGTGAAGATCCGGAGTTTAGCCAAACCCGGCTGCCATCGGCAAGCGTTATTTCCGCCTTTTCGCCCTTGCCGGCGGTAACGGTCACAGGGGTTCCGTTTCCCGCGATATTGGCGTTCATCAGGAAATATACAGAGAATGCGGAGATAAGAGGTAGGACAAAAATAGCGGCCCACCGTAGCGATCTTCTCCCTATTGGTTGGGCGAAGAGCGGTTTCTTTTTGACAGGGATAGAGGTGCGGATGCGCTCATACATACGGTTCAACGTTTCTTCGTCCATCCCCGGATCGGCATTTCTCAAACCCTCTTCCAGCATAGAGTGGATCTGCCGGTCATGCCGGAGCATTTCGGCGAGAAGTTGCTCTTCCGCTTCCGAAGCCTCGTCACGCAGGTATTTTTCAAAAAGCTCTATATGTTGATTTTTTCTCATTATCTCTTTTGTCTGTCTGTTTATTAATACAGTTTATGGTCGGTTTTCCACTAATCCGTCAATCATTAATTATGTTAAATTGAGGAAGAGCATCGATAAGAGGAATAGTTTGTCGTAATTCTTTTCGAACTGTTTTCGTATAAATTTTGTCGCGAGTGAAAGTTGTGTTTCAACCGTACTTATAGATATATGCATCATCTGGGCGATCTCCCTGGTCGATAATTCCTCCTTCCTGCTCAATATGAAAATTTTCTTGCGTGAGGGAGGTAATTGTTCGATTAACTCATCCACATAATTTTCAAGCCATTTCCGGTCGGTTTCTTTTTCGGTAGCGGTATCATAGGCCGGCTGTTCTTTCAATAGCAGTTGCTGATAGAGAAATTCCACTGTTTGGCGCTGGTATTTATTCATCAGCATATTTTTCGCGATGGTTGAGAGATATGAGAGGATCGATCTTTCCGGATCGATCTGTGCCCGAACTTCCCATAATTTGATGAAGGTGGCTTGTACGATCTCTTCCGCCATGTAAGTATCACCGCGTGAAATAGTCATAATGAAGTTGTAAAGCTTTCCGGAATATTGCGCGTAAATATTCTCGAAAGCTTTATCCGACCCGTTAGTCAATGCTCTGAGTTCTTTAACTTCATCAAACATATCGGTTTCTTTTGTTCCCAACCGTAGATCATTCGCATTGCCTTCACTTTGATCCGCGCTTCCCGTCTTTCAGCAATCGGAGCCTTTCTGGATCCTACCGTGTATTTCCCGTCTGCAGAGCGCGTGTGTTTGTTTGCTCCCTGCCCTCATCACTTATGGCAATGTGCCGGAGACTTTCATTTGTCATGTTTTACCCAGATAAGTTTCTCGGTTTTAACTCCAATTTCTTTTGCTTTCCGGAGATAATCTTTTCGTATCTCTTCGGGGATGGTTTTTTCACGGGAAAGTATCCACATGTATTTCGGGCTTTTGCCGATGACGAGGGCATATCTGTAGTCTTTATCCAATGCAACCACATTATATCCGGCATAGAACGGTCCAAAGAACGACACCTTGAGTTTGGCGATATCGGGTGACTCCACGAATTTTGCTTTCCCAATAGCCTCTTTCCATTCTTTTTTTACGTAATTATAGCCACGGTTTACCACTTTTATAGTTCCGTCCTCGTTCAGGGAGTATTCCGCAGTTGTATTGTTCAGGTCTTTCTCGAATTTAAAATCCAACCGGGCTATTTCGTACCATTTGCCAAGATATTTGTCCGCATCGAAAGGCGACACGGCTTGTACCCCTTTCGGTATTGTCGCACAGGCTCCTGAAAAGAGAAGAGCCAGCATGAAAGGCATGGCGCCCGTGACAATTTTCCATTGGGTAATATTTACTTGCGGCTGTATAGCAAATCTTTGTTTGTTATCGGTACATCGGCTATGTATGCTGCGGAGGATTCCTTCCATGAAAAATGTAAGTTGCATAATTCAGAATTTTAAAATGTGAAGTTCAGAAATAAGATGTCAGCACGTGGAAGACAAAACTCATAATTGAGAACCTGGAGATTTTTGAATATAAAATCCACAGATATTGAATCTGAATTAATACTTGCCGCAGTCAAAATCCACATAGTCAAATCTTAATCTGAAAAGTAAACAACGAAAATACAAAAAAGATTTCTTTTCCGCAAACTTTGAAGTCAATGTGGCTGGATTATGTTATATTTGCATATCCGTGTTTTGATTTACCTTTTGTTATACAATTAATGAATTGAATATTATGCGTAAAAAATCGTTGTTACTCCTTTTATTTGTTTCTGTCTTATGTTTTACACTCTCGGCACAACAGAACGATTATACCAAACCTTCGCTGAGTGATGGGGACTCGTGGAGCCTTATTCTTCTTCCCGATGTGCAGACCTATGTGAAATTCGATTACAATCAGCCGATTTTGGATCTGATGCTTGCCTGGGTAGTAAATAATATGCAAGTATTGAATACAAAGATGGTGTTGTGCCCGGGAGATCTGGTGGAGCAGAACGACCTTTTCAATCCCAATGGCAGGGTTGTAAACCAGACAAGTGTATCCCAATGGGAGGCCGTATCCGCGGCTTTCGGACGTTTAGACGGGCAGCTGCCCTATATCCTGGCCATCGGTAATCACGATTATGGCATTGTGAATGCGGAAAACCGTCATACCCATTTCGACAAATATTTTCCGCCTAATAAGAACCGGTTGAATCAGAAGATGCTCCGTGAGGTGGGAATGAATGTCGAAGGGAGACCTACGCTGGCAAATGCAACCTATGAGTTTGTCAGTCCGCATGGAAGGAAGTTTCTGATACTTGTGCTGGAATTTGCGCCGCGTGACGAAGCGCTGGAATGGGCGAAAGGTGTAATTGAAAAAGAGCAATATGCGGATCATACCGTGATCCTACTCACGCATTCCTATATGGATAGAAACAACAAGCATATCGTGCATGAAAATTATAAGATTCCCGGCCCGAACTACGGGGAGGCCGTATGGCAGAAGTTAGTGAAACCCTCGAAGAATATCCGGATGGTTTTTGCCGGTCATATTGGAGTTCCCGACGATCCCAAAGGTCATACCGCTTTCAGGGTAGATGAAAATGCGGGAGGAAAAAAGGTGAGTCAGATGGTGTTCAACGCCCAGGCCCTTGGTGGAGGATGGCATGGTAACGGTGGCGACGGCTGGTTGCGTATCCTTGAGTTTTTACCGGACGGAAAAACCATAAAGGTAAAGACTTTCTCGCCTCTGTTCGCTATTTCCCCCACCACACAGAAATATGCCTGGAGGACCGAAGCTCACGATGAATTCACCTTTGAGCTGGATTAGACTAATGTTAATAAAGGGAACGCATTGAAACGTTTATTCTTTGAACTTTATTCGTTCAAAGGCAATTGATGGTCAACTTTTTATTATGGACAGTGCGAAGTTAATCTTTTGAAAAGTTATTTATGGCAAACAATAGAGAAACAAAAAGAACTGTACGATAAAATTTTATATGGACTTGAAATAGCTTACGAGAGATTAATTAATGAGATGCGTGTTGATTGTGAATATTGTATGGTTGTTTAGCCGATGATTAATGTTAAAAACGAAAAAAAAGTTGCATCATAATCACAAAACACTTTTCTTTGCAAACAAAATTCAGCGAAAATGAGCAATTCATTATTAAACGGATATTGGTGGCGCTACTTACAACTCCCGAAGTCGTAAGGAAGAGCATCATGCGTTTATAGTGAATCAGAAATATAAAAAGCCTGTCGCAATCCTGCGACAGGCTTTTTTCATTAATAGAGCCGGTTTGCATAGTGAAATGAATGGGGAAACGAATAAGTCCCATTATAGGATCATCCACCGGATAGTAGTTTGGGAAATAATTTAACAATTTGATATATGCAAAATTATGCAATTGACGAAAAAGGGTATTACGGAGACTTCGGCGGAGCGTACATCCCCGAGATCCTGCACAAATGTGTGACCGATTTGAAAGAGTCGTACCTCCGCATTATGGAGAGCGAACACTTCCGGCAGGATTATGCGCAGTTGCTCCGCGATTATGTGGGACGTCCCTCCCCGCTATACCATTCGAAACAACTTTCCGGGCGGTATGGCTGCAAGATATACCTGAAACGTGAAGACTTGAACCATACGGGCGCGCACAAGATCAACAATACGGTCGGACAGATATTGATTGCCCGTGAGATGGGCAAAACACGTATTATCGCCGAGACCGGCGCCGGACAACATGGAGTGGCTACCGCCACCGTCTGCGCACTGATGGGGATGCCCTGCACTGTCTACATGGGAAAGACCGATGTGGAGCGCCAGCAGGTGAACGTGAAAAAGATGGAGATGCTGGGGGCGAGAGTCGTGCCGGTCACTTCGGGCAACATGACGCTTAAAGATGCGACCAATGAAGCGATACGCGACTGGTGTACCCATCCGGGTGATACCCATTATATCATTGGATCGACGATAGGGCCGGATCCGTATCCGGATATGGTTGCAAGGTTACAGTCGGTCATCAGTCGTGAGATAAAAGAACAACTTGAACGGGAAGAGGGACGCGATTATCCCGATTATCTCTTTGCCTGTGTCGGCGGAGGAAGCAACGCGGCAGGAACGATCTACCATTATCTGAATGACGAGAGGGTGCGTATTGTGCTGGCGGAAGCGGGCGGGAAAGGGGTCGATAGCGGCGAATCGGCGGCGACCATTCATCTGGGAAGTGCCGGCGTCATTCATGGTTGCAGGACACTCCTGATGCAGACCGAAGACGGACAGATCACCGAACCTTATTCAATCTCCGCCGGACTGGATTATCCCGGTATCGGGCCTATACATGCCCATCTCGCGTCGACAGGGCGCGCACAGGTATTGGCCATCAACGACGATGAGGCATTACAGGCCGCTTTTGATCTTACCCGCAACGAAGGGATCATCCCGGCGTTGGAATCAGCCCATGCCCTGGCGGCACTCGGAAAGGTTACATTCTCTTCCGGCGATATTGTGGTGTTGACACTATCGGGAAGGGGAGAAAAGGATCTGGAGACTTATTTTAAGTACTGAAGTTGAAAGTGTTTTTAATTACCAATTACCAATTATTCAAATTACTAATTACCCCAATGGATCGGTATGAGGCATATCCTAAATAAAAACTCTTGTGTCTTGTGTGTTGATTCTTGGCTCTTATGTCTAAAAAACAGATGAAACTGAAATTTAAAACCAATAGTAAGAAGATAATGGGTGACCTGCACACGCCGGTCAGTATTTACCTCAAAGTAAGAGATGCTTACCCCCAGTCGGCGCTTCTGGAGAGTTCCGATTTTCACGCCAACGAGAACAGCGTGTCCTACATCGCATTGAAGCCAATCGCACGGGTGGAGGTGAACAGAGGGATATGCACATTCCTTTCTCCGGACGATAAGGAGGAGCAAAAGCCGCTGTCAGGCGATTTTACCATCTCCGACGCGCTAAGAAATTTTATTGATCGCTTTGAGGTGACGGGCGACAATGAAGACCAGTGCGGACTGTTCGGTTATACTACATTCAATTGCGTGAGATATACCGAGAATATCCCTGTGCGTGAAAGCAAGGAGGCAAGGAATGATGCCCCTGACATGCTTTATATCCTCTATAAGTACCTGTTGGTATTCAACCATTTTACCGATGAGATTACCCTGATAGAATTATTGGAAGAGGGTGAGATAAGTAAGCTCTTCAAGGTGGAGTCGCTGATCAATCAGCGCAATTTTGCCACCTACAACTTCTTTACAGAAGGAGCGGAGCGGAGTACTATTACCGACGAGGAATACAAGCAGTATGTACGCAGCGGGGTGGAGCATTGCCTTCGCGGCGATATTTTCCAGATAGTGCTTTCAAGGAGATTCATTCAACCTTTTTCAGGTGACGACTTCAAGGTATACCGGGCACTGCGTTCCATCAATCCCTCGCCCTATCTCTTCTATTTTGATTTCGGCGGATTCCGTATCTTCGGATCATCGCCCGAGACACATTGCAAGATCCGCGGATCACGTATCAGTATCGACCCGATTGCGGGAACCACGAAGCGGACCGGCAATTATCAGGAAGATATGAAAGCGGTGGATTTTCTCTTGAATGACCCGAAAGAAAATGCCGAACATGTGATGTTGGTCGATCTGGCGCGTAACGATCTGAGTAGGAATGCCTACGATGTGGAGGTCGATTTTTTCAAGGAACCACAATTCTATTCGCATGTGATACACTTAGTGTCACGCGTGAGTGGTCAACTCAACCAGGACGCTGATCCTGTCAAAGCCTTTTTTGATACTTTTCCGGCCGGAACACTCTCGGGAGCGCCCAAGATACGTGCCATGCAGCTTATCTCCGGGATTGAGTCGCACAACCGTGGCGCTTATGGCGGATGTATCGGTTTCGTCGGACTGAATGGCGATCTGAACCAGGCTATCACTATCCGTACTTTTGTAAGCAGAAACAATGAGTTGTGGTATCAGGCCGGCGCGGGTGTTGTTTCACAAAGTAACGACGAGTATGAGTTACGCGAAGTGAATAGTAAGCTGGGGGCACTGAAAAAAGCCATCGATATGGCGGTCACATTGTATAACGCCTAAACTATTTGGAAATGAGCAGGATACTTATTATAGACAACTACGATTCGTTCACCTACAACCTGGTGCATGCGGTAAAGTCGTTAGGATATAACGAGGTGGACGTGGTTCGTAATGACAAGATCGATCTTTCATCGGTAGCGCAGTATGACAAGGTTATCCTTTCCCCTGGCCCGGGTATCCCCGAGGAGGCGGGTTTGTTGCTGCCATTGATTGGACAATATGCCGGAACGAAGAGCATATTGGGTGTATGTCTCGGCCATCAGGCTATCGGAGTGGTTTTCGGCGCTACATTGGAAAATATTCCGTTTGTCTTTCATGGTGTACAGACAAGGGCAAAGATCACCGGAAATGATTATCTCTTTC
This sequence comes from Proteiniphilum sp. X52, assembly GCF_003712195.1. GTDB lineage: Bacteria > Bacteroidota > Bacteroidia > Bacteroidales > Dysgonomonadaceae > Proteiniphilum. The sequence continues at coordinate 61,607 of NZ_RDSD01000003.1, forward strand.
ACGGCTTGCCGGAGGAGATCCTTGTGGGACGCTATCACTCATGGATCGTATCGGGGGAGAATTTTCCTTCGGAATTAGAGATCACCGCATTGGATGAGGCGGGCAGTATTATGGCGATGAAACATAAGCGGATTGATCTGCATGGAGTGCAGTTCCATCCCGAATCGATACTCACCCCGGAAGGGATTCACATTATAAGGAATTTTATTGAAAGCTGAGGGGGTTTTTAGTTGGAACTATTAGAACTTAGAACTTAGAACTAAGAACTAAGAACTTGGAACTAAGAACTAAGAACTTGGAACTTAGAACTTAGAACTTGGAACTGAGAACTTAGAACTTGGAACTGAGAATTTAGAACTAAGAACTTGGAACTAAGAACTGAGAACTGAGAACTTGGAACTGAGAACTTAGAACTAAGAACTTGGAAATGAGAACTAAGAACTGGGAATTTAGAACTTGGAACTGGGAAATTAGGACGAAGAACGTAAGAATGAGGAATTAGACCGTTAAGTTGTTGAATTCTCAAACCCAAATCTCACACAGTCTCTTAAGAATTAAAAGTTGCAACGCATTTTTTGAACGGTGGAAAGGTTCTGGAATGCTTTATCCTAAAGAAATGAAAGAAATATTATATAAATTATTCGATTACCACTACCTCTCACGCGAAGAGGCCAAAGAGGTGTTGTTCTCAATTGTAAACGGTGATGTGGCCGACACCCAGATCGCTTCGCTTATCACCTCTTTCCTGATGCGGAGTATCTCGGTGGATGAAATACTGGGCTTCCGCGATGCGCTGCTCGATATGCGGGTGGGAGTAGATTTGTCTGATTATGGGGCACTCGACATCGTCGGAACCGGAGGAGATGGGAAGAACACTTTCAATATCTCTACAGCCGCCTGTTTTGTGGTTGCCGGTGCGGGGTATAACGTGGTGAAACATGGGAATTATGGCGCTACTTCCATCAGTGGCGCCAGTAACGTGATTGAGCAGCAGGGAGTGAAGTTCACCACTGACAGTGACAAACTCCGTAAAAGTCTTGATGAGTGTCATATCGCTTATCTGCACGCACCTCTGTTCAGTCCCGCTTTGAAAGCGGTCGCGCCGGTAAGGAAAAGCTTGGGGGTACGTACCTTCTTCAATGTATTGGGCCCATTGGTAAATCCCGTGCAACCCCAATTCCAGATGCTGGGGGTTTATAACCTGGGTATGTCGCGTTTATACGGATATATCTATCAGGAGGAAAAGAAAAAATTCTGTATCGTCCACAGTATGGACGGTTATGACGAAATATCTCTTACAAGTCAGTTCAAAGTGATCACCAACAAGGGAGAGCAACTTTATATTCCCGAGGAACTCGGTTATCGGCGGGTTTCCCAGGAAGAATTGTATGGTGGCAATACGCTTGAGGAGGCTTCGCGGATATTCCGGAATGTGTTGCATGCCACTGCCACAGAGGCGCAGACGAACGCAGTACTGGTCAATGCTGCTTTCGGTATTCAGACGATTGAGCAGGAAAAACCGATCGGAGAGTGTCTCGAGATTGCCAAGGACTCGTTGTATGAAAAAAAGGCGTTGAGATCCCTGGAAAAATTTGTTGAGATGAATGGTTGACCGGGAGACGAGGAGATTGTGGAGATTGTGGAGAGGAGGAGATTGGGAAGACTGGGAAGACTGGGAGACTAAGGTGGCTGGGTAAAAGCAGGGCATTTTAATTAGCACATTGGCACATTGGCACATTAGCATATTGGCACATTGTCACATTAGTCACATTAGCACATTAATTATGTTGGATATATTAAGTGAAATTATCGCTCACAAAAAAGAAGAGGTTACCGGGCAAAAAGAGCGACTGCCTTTGTCCCGGCTGGAGAAAATGTTGACGGAAACAAGGGATATTCCCTTTTACTCAATGAAGGAATCATTGAAGAATTCTCCGTCGGGGGTTATCGCCGAGTTCAAACGGCGTTCTCCGAGTAAGGGTTGGTTGTTCCAATCTGCCGATGTGGATGAGGTTACGAAGGCTTATGAATTGGCAGGCGCTTCAGCGCTGTCGGTACTGACGGATGAGAAATATTTTGGCGGAACGATGAACGACCTGCGACAAGCCACCGGGGGTGTGAAGATACCGGTGATGCGGAAAGAGTTTATTGTGGATGAATACCAGTTGTTCGAGGCTAAACTTTCCGGAGCGAGTGCAGTATTGTTGATTGCCGCGGCTATTACCCGGGAGGAATGTAGACGATTCACGGAACTGGCGAATCAACTGCAACTGGAAGTGCTTTTGGAACTGCATGATGAGGGGGAGGTCGGCCATGTCGGGCCGCTCAACAGCCTTGTCGGTGTCAACAACCGTAACTTGGGGAGTTTTGTGACCGATCTGAAAAAATCGTTCAGGATGGCTGATCTATTGCCCAAAGAGGCGGTATGGATTTCTGAAAGCGGCATATCGGACGCGCGCATTGTGAAGGAATTACGGGATGCGGGTTACCGGGGTTTCCTCATCGGGGAGTATTTTATGAAAAGCGGCAATCCGGGGCAAAGCCTGAAGGAGTTTATCGAACAAGTTATTCGGCAGGACCAATGAGACGAATATGGCAAACAACGTTCACTGGAGTGAAACCTAATTAACTGTGGCAACCCCGATAAATCGGGAAGCAGTGACTGATGTGATGATTTGGCCAATTCGTAATTGGTAATTGGTAATTGGTAATAAGTAATTGGTATTGGGTGTTTGGAGATTGAATAAAAATATGATAATCAAAGTATGCGGCATGCGGGAGGCAGCCAACGTGCGTGAGGTGGAACAGTTGGGTGCGGATTGGATGGGATTTATCTTCTATCCCCAGTCACCACGTTATGTGGGAGAAGTGTTGGCTTATCTCCCTGAGAGGATGAAGAGAGTAGGGGTGTTCGTTAATGAAGATTCCGACCGCCTTCTTGCACTGGCCGAAAAAAACCGGTTAAATATCCTTCAACTGCATGGCAATGAATCGCCCGATGATTGCAAAGCGTTGCGGGAAAAAGGGTTTCCTGTGGTCAAGGTATTCGGGGTCACAACCGATAAACCATTCCCCTGGGGACTCACCGAGCAGTACGAAGGTTGTTGCGACTATTTCCTTTTCGATACGCGTACGAATCTTTATGGCGGTTCAGGCAAGAAATTTGGATGGGAGATCCTTTCGGGTTACCGGGGAGGTACGCCTTTTCTGTTGAGCGGAGGTGTTTCACCCGAAGATGTGGAGGCCGTAAAACGATTCTCACATCCGAAATGTGTGGGTATCGACCTGAACAGCGGATTTGAAACCTCACCCGCCGTCAAAAACACACAGTTATTACGGAGATTCATAAGTGCATTTCGTTAGAAACAGTGGCAAGGAAAATAAACGGCACAATTATACAAATATTTCGGTGGAATTGAAACAGTCTCTTGGTTAATAGCATAATAATTCACTGAGTAATAAAGCCGGAAACATACTTCTTTTAAGTTGGGTAGGCTGTGAAGGGAGAAAGCAAAGTGAATGCTTTTTAGGAGTTGCGAAGAAAAAGATAAAATCAAATGGAAAATCAGATAATGAACAGAATAGATCGATTGTTTGAAGAAAAAAAGAGCGGTATCCTGTCGGTTTACTTTACGGCCGGATATCCTCAATTCGATGATACCGTAGAGGTGATCGAGGCGTTGGAAAAACAAGGTGTGGATTTGATAGAGATCGGTGTGCCGTTCAGTGATCCCATGGCCGACGGGCCGGTGATCCAGGCGTCGGGAGCCCGGGCATTGGAAAACGGCATGAGTGTGAAACGTCTTTTCGGACAGCTGGCCACGATTCGTGAAAAGGTGTCGATTCCGCTGGTATTGATGGGATATCTGAACCCGATCATCCAGTTCGGATTCGACAATTATTGCGCGGAAGCGGTGAAGTGCGGCATCGATGGGCTGATCATCCCCGACCTGCCCTTTACGGAATATATGGAGCGTTATAAACCGGTTGCGGAAAAATATGGATTGCATGTCATTATGCTGATCACGCCGGAGACATCGGAAGAGCGGATCAGGTTGATCGATGAACACACCTCCGGATTTATTTATATGGTTTCCACCGCTTCGGTGACCGGAGCTAAGAATAGTTTTGGTGACCAGAGTCTGGCCTATTTCCGTCGGGTGAATGCAATGAAACTGAAAAACCCCCGTCTTATCGGTTTCGGTATTTCTAATAAAGATACGTTTGATGCCGCTTGTCGGGAAGCTTCGGGAGCCATCATCGGAAGTAAATTCATTTCCCTACTGGGCAGTGAAAAGACCATTGGAGGGGCAGTGAAGAAATTGGTGGAAGCCATCCGTTGAGGAAATTCGTTTATACCATTAGGCGGGCCTCATTGCTGACAGCAATCCGCCGCACGCCTATTGCCTTTATGTTTAAAGAAAAAATTACCGCCCGGCAGGTAATCGGAGCGGTGATCAGTATCGCGGGAGCAAGTATTTTTTTTATAAGGAACCACCCGGCGTAGATTATATTTCGGGATCACAATCTCCCATTCGGTAACGGCTTTCAATCCGACAATGCCGCTTTTCTTGTTTTTTTGTAAATTGCAAATCTGTTAATTAATGTAAGTGATAAATGAAAATAAGTTGCTAACTTCGTCTTTGGATATTAAGAATTATCTTATTTTTGATGAACAAAAGTTACCCTGTTGTCTTTACATGTTAATAAATGGATAATAGTCGGTATTGTAAAAACTATGTTTCTCTATTATTAAACCGAAGTTTCATTGTCTTGCCGGCGCGATACTCGTTATCACCGTGATGACCGGATGTAACTCCCGGCAGTCCGGGTTTTCAGCCTTGTTGGAAGATGCGGAACGGCTTATGGAGAGCCGCCCCGTCAGTGTCCTGATATTGATTGATTTCCTTTTTTATCCTGAAGAAAGACTTAGCCGCTGTGATTTTGAAATATGGATGCCAGGCATTGGATATTGTAAACTCGGTTTTGACTATGTCGTAAAGCATAACGGAAAAGAGAATCCTTGTCTATTTACAGGGAATTTGAATAACCAATGCGATTATTATAGATGTAGAAGAAGTCAATAACTTTATTGAGAAAAGGCTAATTCTATAAAAATTTCAGCATTTATCAATGAGGTTTAATAAGTGCATGGCATAGAATTGTAATTATCACATCATTGTGAGTCTGCTATAATACTATGTCATGTGCAAAAAAACAATTATGAGAAAATATTATTATTTAGTTCTATTGATTGTCATTGGTTTTTCATGTGTCGGAGATGTCAAAAAAAGAAATTTAACCGCAGACACTTTTATTTTCATTGATCGAGATGAAATTAACAGGGAGGTGATGCTAAAAGCTTCGACATACATAGAATCCGTTCAATATATTCCATTAGAAACGAATCAGGATAATTTAATTTCCAACTCATTGAAAATCAATACTCGTTTTGAGGGAAATTTGGGTGAAAAAAACTTTTCGGAGATGACTCAAACATCAATTTAAAAACTTGATTCAAAATGAAAAAGAAAATCTTTTTTGGAATTGTAGTGTTGGCGATAGCCTTTGTTCTTTTTACACTTTTAGTAAGTTGCAAAAATGACATTAAAATAAGACCAGTTCACTTCATTAGCGTTGATATAAACAAATGCGAGAGTTTAGATATATCTGAAAGTGCTGAGATTGTTAATATTGTTAATTTAGAGTTGACGGAGAATTCCATAATAAGAGAGATCAGTAAGATTTATGTGACAAGTCAATTTATTCTTATAGCTGATTTAATGAAGAGTGAAATCTTCGTTTTTAATAAATCTAATGGGGAATTTATTAGAAATATCGGACAAAAAGGACAAGGCCCCGGAGAATATATCATGTTTAACGATGTTTTTTTTGATCAAGGTTCCGAATTGATTTACGCGCATGAAAGGATTAAAAGAAATATGCTTATATACAACCTCTCAGGAGATCTGATAAATGAATTGCCTTGTAAATACTGGTTCAGAGGGTTTTGTAAGAACGAAGATGGATTTTGGGTATACAGTTGTTATCCGGATGAAAATTCCGAAGGTTATGCTTTAATGCTATTAAATGACAGCCTTACAGAAAGGATTGAAGGTTTTCTTCCGCAGAAAAGCTTTTTTCCGGCAGTTGATGGATCAAGATTCATAAAAGACATAAAAGGTGTTTTTTATTTTATTTATCCTTTTGATAATATAATATATCAACTGCACAATGGAAAGCCTCAACCATATTTTCATATTGATTTCCGGAACAAGACACTTCCTTATGAGAAAATTCGTAAAATGTCGGACCCTCTGGAATATAATGATCTGATATATAATTGCGATTATCTTGGCGATGTGGTTAATCCTCATATAACTAACGACAAATTTTATTTTTCATTTTCTCAAACTGCGGGAGCATCTATTCGATATACCGCTATCTATGATTTATCAGAACAAGTCGTTAAAGTCTTTAATAGTTTCAAAAAGTATTTACCTCAAATTCCTTCAGGGTTGCCATTTGAAAGTATAACTTTTACAGAACTTGTTGGATTGGACGAAGATGTATTAATATATTCAATTAGTCCGGATAATTTAAATGATAACGATTTTTCTTTACTAAAAGAAAATATTGCACCCACATTAGATAGGGTGTTTTAGCCGGTAAAAACCGAGCATTTTTTAGTTTTATTTTCAACAATCGGCTCAATGGGGCATTCTGCCCCAGCCGCCGCGGCTTACCCCTGAGAAGTTTTTCATAGTGTTTAGTGGGCTTACGCCACCTTACGCTCGTACTCCTCTCTATACTCGAGCGGGGATTTGTACCCGAGCCTGTAGATCAACCACTGACGGTTGTAGTTTTCAACGAACTTCCGGATGGCCTCGTTGGCCTCCTCAAGCGTCTTGAAGTGATTGAGGCTGAAGACCTCCTCTTCAAGCGTCCGATGGAACCTTTCAATGCATCCATTACACTCCGGCTGTCTCACATACGCCTTTGACATGTTCAGTCCCAGGAACTTCATCTCTGCCATGAAGTCGTTGGAGTCGTACTGCGAGCCGTGGTCGCTGCGAAGCTTCAGGGCCGTACCCTTGCATACATCCTTCTCCACCGTCCCGAAGCGTTTCCTGACGGCCGCCCTGACCGGTTCCATCGCCTCATACCGCGTTCCGGGCTTGCAGGTGTGCCAGGCGATCAACTCGTCGTTGAAGTGGTCCAGAACACCGAAGAACCAGCACCAGCCCATGTCTTCTACAAAGAACTTCTTCCCGTCCGTACCCCACAGCAAGTCCGGCTTCCCTTGGACGATCTTCCCCTCGTGTTTGCGTACCCGCACCACCGCCTTGTCGTGCCTGTACGGGCTCAGGAGGTTGTTCTCACGCATAATGCGCAGCACTCGTTCCCTGCTCGCCCTCTTTCCATTGCGGCGCATCCGAACCCAGACCTTGATGTATCCCTCGCTCACAAATGGCGACTCTTCAATCGCTTCACGGACAGCGGCAAGGACTTCTTCGTCCGTCAGGGTTGGCTTTGGCCCCCGCTTCTTGGGTGGAGCCTCTCTCTTCTGGCCGTACCAGTTACCGCTGGAGCATCCTACAACACGCAGGATCATGCTGATGGGATACCGCTCGCCCGTCTTCTCATACGACTCCTCAGACAGGAGGGCAACTATCCTTTTCTTAGTTTCGCAAACAAGGCGTTCTTTTTTTTTACAAGGTCCAGTTCCATCTCCAGCTGCCCGATGCGACGCTCCGCCTTGGCCAGCTTGGACTCGTCCGGATTTTTCTTGAACCCCTGCGTCCCGTTTTCAATGAACTCATCACGCCAGGCGGACAGCTCCGCCATCGTGATACCATACTTGCGGCTCAGCTCCTCAGCTGACTCCCCGCGTAGCAGTTCCAGCACCACTGTGCTCTTGAACTTCGCTGATTTTCTTCCGTTTGCCATACGAATACAAAGTTAAGCTTTTTACTTGTCTTATTTTGTGCTCGGTCAAATTTGCGGCTAATATATAGGGAATCTAATCCGGTATTATTTTTCGTAAAAGAGATTTAATTAAATTGTATGATTATGAAAACAAGTATTGTAATACTCCTCCTATTTGTTACTACTTATATGGAAGTTTATTCGCAAACCGTCACACATTCGTCTGAATCAGATGAACGTATTATTTCTTCTGAAAAGATTGAATACCTAAATATGGAAGAAGGATGGGCACAAGAAAAGAAAGTATGGTATTACTATGGCAATCGGATAATGGTTGTGCCAGTATCTTACATATTGAGAGAAACGATAGATAGCACCTATATTTCGAATGGGACAGAAATAAAGATTCGGATAACGAATTATGAAGAATCATCCGGCAGTTATCAAACTTCTGAAGATGGATGGGCATGGGAAAATGGGATTTGGACCTTTAACGGGGATACCGTACGCTCATATCCCCCGTCTTTTACAAAAAAAGCCCAAGTAGGGAAAATGAAAATCGATAGTGATGACCGAAAAACGATTCAAACGAATAAAATAGAGGAATTCTATCGGATTGATGATGAAAAATGGACCTGGGATTCAAACAGGAAAATGTGGTTTTATGACAATGTTGATATTCATAAATTGCCTAAATATAAAATTATTAAATCAAGGATAGTTACCCTTAGCCATTAACTGCTTCAAAAATCTAAGAAAATTGAAAGCAAAAAAAACGATAAAATCAGTTATCCAATGGATGCTTATCATTTTGGGAACCATTGCTCTTGTTGTTTCATTACGTGTCTTTTTCTTCGATACCTATACTATCCCTACTCCTTCAATGGAGCCTGCAATCATGTCCGGCGACCATGTGGTGGTGAATAAGATGGTGCCCGGGCCGCGTATTATCAAAAATTTCTTTTCCTTGGGGAAGAAGGGGAAAAAGCCGAATTTTACGAGGTTTCCAGGTGCGCGGGTAAAGCGTAAAAACTACAGTATATCTTAATAAATATGATCTAATGAAAAAAATTCTAACAATCACTCTTGTTTTTATTCTTGTAAGTTGCAAGAATGGAAAAATGGAAGACGGAGCAATAGCTATTGATCCCCAAAAAGCAAAGGCCACCATTGATAATGTTTTTGATGGATATTATTCAGTGACCCTCGAAACAAAGCAGGAAAACCTTATTGCTGATATAGATAAAATAGAAATAACAGATAAAAGATTTTATATTTTGGATAGAAGGAATTGTGTGATAAGCATTTTTGATAAGAATGGTTTTTATATCTCTAAAATAGACAGGAAAGGGCAAGGACCCGATGAGTATCTTGATATTGCTGACTTCGCAATCAGTGATACGCTGGTATATGTATTATCCAGAATAGAGAAAAAACTTTTTATTTATACCGAAACAGGGGCATTTGTTAAATCGTATGTACTGGATGATTTTTATGATTACTTCCATATAGAGGGAAAAGAATTATTTTTGTATTCAAACTATTCCAATAGCAAGCTTTACAATATTATTGTGGCCAATTTAAACGAAGATGCCATCTCCTATTCAAAAGAATTTTTGCCATTTCTTAAAAATCAGAGCTTTTCTTTTACCCCCACTCCTTTTAATAAAACAACTGAAAATGAGTTGTTAGTTTGTCAGCAATATGATTATTGTATCTACAATCTGAATAAGGGCTTTATATCGAAAGAATGTAATTTGGAATTTATAACAAAAGATAAAATTCCGCCGAACTTCGAGAGAGAAGGATTTGATAAAATATATACGGAGTTGTCAAATAAATCAGTTGTGACAAGGGTCACACATGTAAACAAACATAATGATATTTTATATGTGGTATATAATTTCGAACATAACAGATATATCACAAAAATAGGCAAAACTACCTTGACTGCTGAAACTCTTAAGCTAGAATTGAATGATATTTATCCGTTCGTATTTGCTACTCCGGTAATGTTCCACGAAGGGTATTTAGTTGGCTACTTGCATGCTGCCCATATTCTTCCTTTTAATAGCCGGTTCGAATCAGATAAGAATAATGATAGATCTCTGTCGGAAGAAGACAACCCCGTTCTGTTTTTTCATAAGTTCAAATAGAACCCGGAGGAATCCAAACTGGCAAGGGCTGAGCGAGGGATTGGGCGGTTGTTGAAAATAAAACTAAAAAATGCCCGGTTTTTACCGGCTAAAACAGGGGGTACGGCGGGATATGGATATAAGCTTTTGCCGCGGATACCGAACCGACAACCCCGATGCCATTGTGCACATTGCTGAACGTGATTTCCGGTTCGGAGATTATTTTGAGCGACTCTTTATCGCTGTCGGGATTGGAATCCCCTTCCCGGAAATAGGGATAAAGTTCCTGCGATATGGCCGTGAACATCACTTCTATTGGCGGATTGAATATTTCGGTTTTCACGGGGACATGGATCGGATAGCCCCATATGTTATCATTCTCTTTTTTCTCGTAAATGGTGTGGATATAGTAATAGTCGGCAATTGAAAAATCGAGAGTATATCCGTCGTCACGGAATAATTTATTGGAAAACAGCGCCGAATTGTAATATTTCGTGTCCTTAAAAGGAGAGTCCTCTGAAATCAGGTCTTCGAGGATGCTGTTGCGATAACCCTCTTTAAAAATGGGATCATCGTCGGTGTATATATAAAGGTATCGCTCCGGCAGGTTGGGGTATTCCCCGATCTTTTCGGCCATCAACCTGAGTTGAAGCCGGAAATAGCGTTTTGTTGCCGCGTGGCTGTCACTCACCGCCATTTTGACACGCATATTCCGGAAAGCACCTTCTCCTGTGAGGCCGGGATCCGCGTGGCTGTTATGGATGATATGCGTGGAGGTTAAAAAGGTGGCTGTGTCAACACTGAGGATTTGAGCCGGAATGGGGATGGTCGTTTCCGCCCAGACAGGTTGAAGCTCTCCCGCGGAGGCCTCTATACGTATCTTATCACCTGCCTGCGGGCGTATCGTGGAACAATATATGCCGGTTAGCGCGGTATGTCCAAACCTGTCGCGACCGCGGACAGTGTCCACCCGCGCCATCCGCATCGTTTCCTGTTCCACTCCATTGATGAACAGGGTCATCGAGGCATTCTTCAGCAGGCTTCTCTCCGGAAGCGTGTCGGTATATAAAAAACTCTTGCTGAGGCTTATTTCTATGATCGAGTCGGGCGAAATAATCCCGTTCATCACAATCCTGGGCTTGTGATTGTCCACATCAAGATGCATCTCTTTCTTGCATGCCCATAAAGAGAGCAATGTGCCGGCCAGTACAATCGATAAATAGGTGTATATTGATTTTGCCATCTCGTCAGAATCTATATGTATAGGAAAATGAGGGGATAATGGGGAAGATAGAGTAGCTCTGGTAGGTGGGGTAACTCTTTTGAGGATAACCGTCCACAGTGTCGGGGTTAGGAGCAAAACCCTCATCAGGCAATACCAGGAAAGAGTTGTGATGCATATATGCGTTATAGATGCTGAAATTCCATATTCCCACTCTGCCCTTTTTCTTGTGGCGGTAGTGATTGAAACTCAGATCGAGCCGCTGGTAGTTGGGCATCTTATGGTTATTTCGCTGGTGGATATACTGTCTCTTATTTCCGTTCATATCAATATACTCTTCTATCGGGAGGGTTGTCCAGTTGCCGGTAGCGTAGATCCATGAGACATTCAGGTCGAATTTGGAATTAAACTTATGCAAGAGAACCGCGTTGATCTTATGCCGGTTATCATATTTGGCCGGATATACTTTCCCCTGGTTGATCTCTCCGTTCGGGAACTGACGGTTTGCCCAGGAGAGGGTGTAGCCGATCCATCCCGATGTATTCTCGAGACTTTTTTTTGCCATCAGCTCCAATCCGTATGATATGCCGATACCCTGGGCGATGCGGTCTTCCCAGTTTGTGTTGCTGGAAAGTATGGTCGCGCCGTCTTTGTATTCCACCTGGTTGGTCGATCTTTTGTAGTATGTCTCCGCCGAGAGGTCAAATCCCCGGTAACGTCCGAATATCCCTGCCGAAAACTGGTGCGAAGAGAGCGGTTTCACATTTTTGGTGATCGGAACCCAGAGGTCATTGGGTGAGTTTATATAACTACTTTGCAACAAATGGACATATTGGCTCATTTTACCGTAAGATGCCTTCAGGGAGAACTCTTCCGACAAAAGGTAGCGGGCTGCCAGGCGGGGTTGGGCACTCAAATAGGATTTCCCCTGTACGAAAAATCCTGACAGATGCATGCCGGCGTTTACCCTCCATCTTTCGGTTAATTCCATCTCATCCTCAGCATAGAGCGATAGTTCCTGCACCGTGATCTGATCATTTGCATAAGTAATGGTGTCGTTCTTGCTTCTGTCACCCTTTATTCTCATGAAAACACGGCTCTCCTCAGGACGGAAGTCATGACGCAACAATGCCGTCCCGAACCGGATCAGGTGATTATTATCGTATGCATAATCAAAATCGAGGCGATAGCCTATATCTTCAATGCCGGTCTTGTATATCGGATGAAATGAGCGATAGAAATTTTCCGATTTTTCTTCCTGATTTTCCGTGTTTTTGAATAGATAAGTTCCTTTGCTTTCACTTAAAAGCGAGATAGCCGACCGGTATCGGTTATATACCAGCGTGGCATTTGAGAACAGTTTGCTGTTGACCGCATAAGTCCAGTTGAGCGATGCCATACGGGTTCCCCAGCCTATATCTATGTTTAGGCCTTGGTCAATATTTGTGTTGTAGTCGTATTGATAAGCGCGAATGTCAGGGTGTCCTGTTTCAGAGGGAGAAGAGGTATAACCCGAATCCCCGTACAGTATGTCTTTACTTCTGCTTTTGTTATTCGCGAAAAGTTTGTCTTTCCCGTCATATAAACTCAGATAAATGCGGCTTCTATCGGAGAATTTATGGTTGACTTTGGCGTTGAGATCATAGAAGTAGTATGCAAAATCAATCTCATCGTAATTCTCCGGGTCTTTCTTTTTATTCTTCCTGCTGATAAAATACATTGCCGGACGGGCCAGCAAATCGAGATAGGTGCGGCGGAACGAGACTGAGAACGACGTTTTGTTTTTGACGATAGGCCCGTGGAAATTCACACGGGATGAGATTAAACCGATGGAAGCCGTTCCTGAGAACTTTTTCATATCGCCATCATTCATCCTCACGTCTACCACTGAGGAGAGGCGACCTGCGTAGCGGGCGGGAAAACTGCCTTTATAGAAATCCATCGTTTTCATCGCTTCGGGATTAAATGTGGAAAAGAGCCCCAATAGGTGGTGGACGTGGTAGAGGGGATTGCCGTCCACAAGGTAAAGGTTCTCATCGGCATTTCCGCCCCGCACATAGAGCCCGGCCATACCATCGGTACCGACTGCCACACCCGGCATTTGCTGCAGTGATTTGAGGACGTCGCTTTCGCCCATGAAAGCAGGTATGGCTTTCAGCATCATGGCGTTCAGGCTTATCTTGCCTGTCTCGGCGTGTTGTACCGCATTTTTCAGCTCCCCGTCCACCACCACCTCTTTCAGGAGTGAGGACGGTTGCAGAAAAAGATGAATTACGGTGTCTTGCATAGCTGTGAAGGAATAATCGCCGGAGGCATATCCCACATAACTGGGACGAAGCTCTACCTCCCCTGGTGGAACAGAGAGGCTGTAAAATCCGAAATTATTGCTGACGGCGCCATGTCCTGAAATCAGGTCGTACACATTGGCGGCTATCAGCGATTCATGTGATTCCCGGTCGTGGATAAACCCGCTGATGGTAATTTCTTCAGGGCGTTTTTTCAGAATAATATATTTCCCCTGTATGACAAACCGGATATTGGTCTTTCCGAAAAGTGCCTGCAGTGCTTCTTCGAGTGGTTTATCCGCAATCCGGATGGTGACCTTAGGGAAGTCTTTCAATAGAGAAGGACTGTAGGAGAAAGTGTAGCCCGACTGTTTTTCGATTTGCCGGAGTGCCTCGGTAACCGGCCTGTTTTCCAGATTCAATTCTATTTTTCCCTGACTGACTGCTGCCAATGGAAAGGTGATGACCAGTAACAGGAGAAGAATGTTTCGTCTCATTATGGTTCTATAATAGTAATATGCGTGTCGAGTGTGAGGTTGATAATATTGATAATTTCGATAATGCTTGCCTGGGTAAAAGAGGAACTGAAAGTCAACTCCGATTCGCCCTCCGGCAATTCAATTCGTATCTTATAGAAGTGTGAGAGTACCATCACCACCTCTCTCAGTCTCATATTCTCGAAAGTGAGAGATCTCGTTTGGGCATTGATTTCCATTTCGCTGTCGGTGGAGGCGATTCTCACGGTTTTACCCTCGGCGATGTAATGCGCGGTCATGCCGGCAGCGCACACTAAAGGGATCACCGGATCATCAGGGGTGAAAAGTACCTTGCCCGACGTTACGCTGAGGCGGGTTTCATCATCATCGGCTGTGACGGTGAATTCCGTGCCGAGCACTTCTATTTGCGCCATAGGTGTGGAAACGATGAACGGTTTTGCCTCATCGCGGGCGACGGCGAATGCTATTTCCCCCTGCATCGAAACCCGTCGTTCGGCTTTATCGAAATATTTGTCGTATTTCAATACCGACCCTTTCCGCATCACGATCTCAGTTTGATCGGGAAGTGTGAAAGAGGTATTGTCGGTTTGTGCGAATAACTGCTCCGATCTATTCATTATTTTCACGACACTCACGCTTATCACGCAAAGTAGCATCACTGCGGCAGCTATCCATGATAAGCGCAATTGGCGGTGTGGTCTGCCAGAACCGGGAAGCGAAGCGGACAACCGTTTCCACCCTTTCGCTGTGTTGAACATCCCTTTTTGGTAATGTTTTGCCACAAAACCGATAGATTCATCCATGTTATTCCTATTCTTTTCCATTGTCAATTTTCCTGTTTCCCGGATATTTTATAGATTTATGCCCGCTTTCAGAAAGACTCCGGAATTGAAATCTTTATTGAAATAGGGTTGTATAAGTGCTTTCACTCCGATGAAAAAGCGGTCCTTTATCATATAACTGTCTTCGATAATCAAATTCAATCCAAATGCGCTTCGGGTGGCATAAAAGCCACCCTTGTTCAATCGGTAAAAACTTAATCCTCCACCTATCCGGAAATCGTTACGACGATCGTTACGAAGGGGTGAACCGAATGCATTGAGGTTCACCTGAAAAAAATCGGCCAAATCAGCATCCGAATTGCCGCCATGATTCAACATGATGGACGGGGCAATTGTAAAATAGTCTGACCATTTCACATTCAACTCGTATTCACTTAGGAGTAATAAATCACTCTCTTTTTTGAGGTTGCCAATTCCAAGCCCGACCCGTACGTCCATATCCCTGTCCCCGCTCTGGGCCTCAATATGTGGAACAGATAGTAAAAAAAGGGAAAGAGATATTATAATTAGCTTATTCATCATGTTGGATTATATTGATATTTTCTATTTTAATAGTTTGGTAAATTTCTATTTCATAACCACATAATCAGTCAATTGTCACATTTGTTTTAAAAAGTGTATTTACTGTTAATAATCAGTCGGTTATAAGCAGTTTTGAGTAAAAAATGCCGAACTGTTGCTATTTATAAGATGCGAAAAGATCAAAATCCCTCACTCAAAAGAGATAAAATATCAGGCAAAGAAGAAGAGCCAGGCCGTGATATCCTTTGAACGGAGCGATTGCATGGCGCGAAATACGTGGTTCTCGACGGTCTTAACCGACAATCCGGTTTGTTCGGCAATTTCTTTGTAACTGATCCCATCGCGTTTTGCCATCAGGAAAATCTCGCGACGGCGCTCCGGCAGTTCATCGATCATTTTCCAGATGCGGGCTTCCATTTCGGCGCGCCTTATCTGATCCTCTTCGGGGAGATCCTCATAAGAGCTGACCATATCGAGTGAAGTAGTGGGTTTTGCGTCACGGATGCGTGTCAGGCAGTTATTCCGGACGGCTGTGTAGAGGTATGATTTCACCGACCTGATCGATTCTATCTGTTCCCTTTTATCCCAGAGACTCGCGAATGTTTCCTGCACCACATCCTCGGCATCCTCGGCGTTACCCGTAAAATGCAAGGCGTGCAGACAAAGCTGACGGTAATAAGTGTGGAAATATACGGAAAACTTTTTTTCTAAAACTCTCATTCGCAACCAACAATGAACCCAATTACAAAAATAGTAAAAATGGGAGAATGTTAAAAATGAATTTTGAAGGGGCTCGTAAGATGAAAATTACCGCCGGACAAATTGCCGCGGCGGTAATTTTTATAATAGATGAAAAACTATCCTTCAATGTTGCCCAACAAAAGTTAAATCTCTGTTCGATTTGTCATATAATCGTTATCGTTCTTTTTTCGCGGCTACTTTGGAAAGCCAGTTCAATGATTCGCATCACATTGAGGGCTTCTTCCGGTTTGACGGCGAGAGGTCCTTTACCGTGGATGGCGTCATGCAGGTTGATGAAATAATCGCGGTAATCGCCATGTTCACTTTCCAGTTTTCCCTGTATCCTCACTCCTTTATACTCGGCATTGATAGTACCCCAGATGTTTTCGGGTTCGCGTCCCCAGTCTTTTCCTTCGGGTTTGGCGCCTCCGTCGAGTGCCGCCTCCTGCACGTCAAGGCCATACTTCACAAATGAGCCATTGGTGCCGTGAAGCATGTAGGTGGCTCCTGGAATACGGCATATCATTCCCGATTTCAGCGTGGCTGTAAAGGTGGGATAGTGGAGGCGTACATCGAAATGGTCGTCGGCTTTTGCCCAGGGGCGCTGCGCGTTGATCTGGGCCGTTACCGCTTCCGGCATGCCGAAAAACCAGAGGGCCTGGTCGATAAGGTGCGAACCCAGATCATAGAAAATCCCCGATCCGGGTAATGGTTCTTCCCGCCATGCACCTCTCGGGCGGGGTTCGGTACGGTAGCGGTCGAAGTGAGTTTCATAATCCACAATTTCACCGAGGAGACCGCTATCGAGCAGTTTTTTCACCGTTTTGGTATCACTTGTGAAACGGCGGTTGTGATAGACGGTGAGGATTTTTTGCTGCCGCCCGGAGATCTCAATCAGTTCGGCCGCTTCCTTTACATCAACGGTGAATGGTTTTTCCACCACCACATGCTTACCCGCCAGCAGGGCTTCCCGTGCCCAGCGGAAATGGTCGGTATTGGGTGAAGTGACAATAACGAGGTCAATCTCGGGGTCGTCGATGATCCCTTTTCCGTCGGGAACCACCGCGGTAATAGGGTACCGTTCTTCAATCAACGCTTCTTTGTTGGGATCGGATGTGCTGATCTTGGTGAGTTCAAATCCTTCCAGTACATCGATAAAAGGAGCATGAAATACCCGGCCGGAAAGTCCGTAACCGATAATACCTGTGCGAATGTTGGTTGACATAGGTTATTAAATTAAAAATTAAAAGTAAAAAATAAAAAATAAAAGTGAAAAATATGACGATTTGCTGGGTGATACTGATGAGCTCAATAGGACCCAATCAGTTTCTCAGCAAAAAACCGACCAGTTTCTCCATCGCCAATGCCCGGTGGCTAATACTGTTCTTTACTTCGTTGCCCAATTCGGCAAAGGTTTTATCATACCCCTCAGGCATGAAGATGGGATCGTATCCGAAACCGGCCGTGCCCCTTTTTTCTTCGATGATCTTCCCTCTGATCACTCCATCAAAAAGATGCTCTTTCCCGTTGATGACCAATGCAATCACGGTGCGGAATTGAGCTGCCCGATTCTCTGCCCCCTTTAAAACCGTAAGTAACTTATCCATATTGTCCGTCGGGTTGCAACCGTTTCCCGCGTACCGCGACGAGTAGACACCGGGTGCGCCATCCAACGCCTCCACTTCCAGTCCGGTGTCGTCGGCAAAGCAGTCGTAACCATATTTCTCCCTGACAAATCCGGCCTTGATCAGCGCGTTTTCCTCCAGGGTGCTGCCGGTTTCTTCGATCTCCTCATGACAGTCGATATCGGCGAGGCTGAGGATACGTAACCGTCCTTCTGTAATTTTCCGTATCTCGTCGAGTTTATGTTGGTTGTTGGTGGCAAAAACTATTTCCCTCATTGTTACTTTCTTATTTTCCGGGCCCTTTCCCTCTCGCGTTGTTTCAGCGCAGCCTCCCGCTTCCGCTGTCTCTCTTTCAATTCCTGTTCCCTTTGCCGGATCCTGGCCTCCCGTTCCCGCTCCCGCTCTTTTATCAATTGTTCCCTGTTTTTGCGGGAGGCCGTTCCCTGCTCTTGCTGTAATGCTTTGGCGGCATTTTCTTCGAGTTTCCGCTTCAGCGATTCGGGCGTTTCCCGTTCAATCTGGCGGGCCGGTTCTGTCCGCAGAGTCTTCTCCCCGGATGTTATCCCTTCAGTCTGATCAGCCTGATAGGGTGGCTGCGGTGGAGAGGATATCTCTTTTTGTTCCGGAATAGTGACCGGAGATGCCTCCAAAGATACAATCTTTTCCTGTTCTTGATCCCTTTTTTCTTTAATTTCTATCCTTTCGTCTTTTATTATTGATGGGAAAGTCACAGCGGCCGTTGCCATATTTTCCTGATAGAAAGCATTGTATTCATCCAATTTTTTCCCTGATTGCATGAGTCTCGCGTTCCCTTCGGAGATGATGACGGGAGTAGTTTCCATGATGGCAGACAGGAAAAGAGAGTCGGAGAGAATTATCCCTGTGTATCGGGATGCCTCTTCAAAAGACCGGAAAGGTTCGATCTGAAGCGCTTCCGCCCCCGGCAGATATATATAGGAGAGGTTGAACCCGCGGAGTTTGAAATGAGAAAAATTGAAATCGGCTATTGTGAAGAGAAGTTGGTTTTTATCGATAGAACCCGGAGTGAAGGTAAGCAACAGATAATGCAGCCCGTTTTTATCGGGACTGAAAGGGATGACTTGCCCGTCCTGGCCCTCAGCGGAGCCGGTGGGAGGTGATTGCCATAATCCGTTTCGGGACCGCCATTGCCTGTGCAAAGCGGCATTTTCCGCTAAAGTTCTCCCATCAGACAACCGCGCGTGAGTATTTTGGCTGTGTTGCATATTTCCGGCAATGGAATCGGTTGCAAGCGTAACCGTGGCCGTCACCTTTCCTGCCGCGTTGTTATCGGGTTCGGAAGGGCGGAAAACCTGCGCCAGTGAGTCATTTGCTATGGCCGATTGCCAGAGAGTGGCGTTTGATGCCAGTTCGGGAGGGGTGCGAAGTCCTTTCACCTCTTCAAAGGCACGGAGGGCTTTGTCATTTTCCCCGGTCATGGCATAGATTTGCCCCAGCAGGAATTGTAATCTTTTTCTCGTGAGGAGGTCCGATTCCCCGGCTATGGTTTTTTGTAATGGAGGGATCGCTTCCGGAAACTCTTTTTTCCGGATCAGGAAGTAGGTATAATGTTCGGTAAACAGTCTCTCTAAATGCATGGGCAATTTCTTATTGCTTAATGCGTACGCTGTTTTTTCCGCCTCATATGTTCTCTCCATCTCCGTATATGTACGTAACATCCATATCTGCGTTTCATTCACCAGGTCGGGATCGTGACCGAACTGGCGCAGCATCCCGGAGAAGACCGTCAGCGCGTTGTCATAATCGCCGTTTTGTAAAAAGGCTTTTCCGCGCAACATCCACACATTTTTCAGGAATGGATTGAACTCCTCCTGCCGTAGCCATTGCCGGTATTCCTGTGAGTGGGCTTTGGCAGGATTGCGACGCGGCTTTGCCGTGATGGAGTGTTCACGGATGGCTTTTTCGGTTTTTTCGATCACCGGATCGAAAATCCCTCCGGAGGGCGATTTCTCCGCATCAGGGAGTGAAGGGTAGAAAGGAAGCAATTCCCCATAGTTTTCATGTGAGTTCTCCGCTCTCTCTCTTAAAATCTCGTGGTAAGCCTCTTCGGCATTGAAATAGATATTGTAGCGTGTGGTGAGTTCATGATAGGCGCGTGTGGCTGTCGTGTTCCTTCTGGTGGAGCATCCTGTAAAAAGAGTAATACAGGCCCATACCCATAGCATACACCCTGTTTTTCCTTTCCTCCTTATTTTCTCCATTGACAACACTGATGATCTCCTTTCCGGCCAATTATCTCTTTTAATTAACTCGAGAAATGGTATTTTATTGTCTTACCGCATGTTTGAAACCAATGGAATATCAACTTGGACACCAATTGTGCCCTGATCATAGCCTTCTCTGGTATGTTTGAACCCAATGGAAGGTCAACCCTGTCGGGTAAACAGCATTTTTTGTCTCCCCGGGTATCCTCTTATGGCGCACTCTTGAATGTTTTGCCGGTAACAACTTTTATTGCCTTGGCGATAAAAAACATCATGATAAGCACAAAAATGATAAATGCGCCGGAAGGAACATTCAGATAATAGGAGAACAATAATCCTGTCACACAACCCGTAAAGCTTATCAGGATGGAGAGAGAAATTATCTTTGAATAGTTCACCGTGAAGATATTGGCTGTCATCTGCGGCACTGTGATCAGGGACATGAGCAATACGATGCCCACTAACCGGATGCTCAATACAATAGTGACGGCAATGAAAAACATCATGGCATATTCAATAAACTGTGTGGGTAAACGCCGGGTCCGGGCGAATTCGGTATCGAACGATACGGAAACAATGGTGTGATAGAACAGGATAAAGAAAAGCAGAAGGCTCAACGATAGCACGAGCAGGGCGGTAATATCACTACGGGTGATGGTGAGGATATTTCCGAAGAGGTACTCCGACAAGTTGGGTGCATAGCCTGGGGTGAGGAAGGTGAGCACTATTCCGATAGCCATTCCCAACGACCAAAAGACGGCGATGGCCGAATCTTCACGCACTCCCTGTTTCTGTGATAACCATTGGATGCCGAATGCCGAGAATATGGAGAAAACCATTGCCGACAAAATAGGGGAGAGGCTGAAATAGAACCCTATTCCCAATCCTCCTAACGAAGCGTGGGTGATGCCGCCACTGATGAACACCAATCTTTTTGTGACCACGTAGGTGCCGATGATACCACAGGCAATACTTGCAAAAAGACTGCCCCACAGCGCATTGCGAAAGAAAGCATAATCCAGCAGTTCGATGATATTCATCTGTTCAACAGGCGTGCATTTTTTGCGCCCTCAATTCATTGACAAACATCAGCGCTTCGTCTTTTAACTGATCGGGAAGAGAGATGTCTCTCATTTGTAGGCTCCTGATCCAGCGTGGCTTTTCTTGGTCGAGCACGGAATAAAAGACTTCCCTGAACTCATCTATTTCGCGGTCAGTATAATCGTCAGAATCGCGGTGAGCGTACCGGTCGAGCTCTTCATCGTCGAAATATTCCGGTCTCTCCGCAAAAGCAGCAATCAGACTGTCCCGTTCACAAATTTCATGTGCACCGCAACAGCCGCCCAGATCTATCGATGGGGGAGTTGCTTCACGCTCCCTGTTATTTCCTTTCCTGCGTTGCAGGTAGTTGGTAACGCTAAGGGCTGCCATGAAAAAGAGTATAATACCTGTAAAAAGGAGTAAACTTTGCATGATAATTACCTTTCTTCAATTGTAAATCCCGCCTGTTTCAAGTCATTCCAAAAATCAGGGTAGGATTTGGATACTACTTTGGGGTCGTTGATAATGAGGGATCCCGACATAATGGCTCCGGGAGCCAGTGACATAGCCATACGGTGATCGTCATAAGTGTCGATAGCCGGTTCTTTTTCCGGCAGACAACGTTCCCCGTCCCATTCCAGCATCCCGATCTCATTTTCCTTGAGCAGGTAGCCTAACTTCTTCAATTCGTTGATCAGTGCGACTACCCTGTCAGTTTCCTTTATCTTCAGGCTTTGAATCCCGGAGAAAAGAAACGGTATGCCTATAAAACAACAGGTGGCCGCAAAAGTTTGTGCCAGATCCGGCTCATTCACAAAATCGTAGAAAAATTTCTTGGTTCTCTTTTTTGTATTTCGGATGATAATGCCCTCCGGGACGAATTCTGTGGTAACTCCCAAATCGCTGAAGAGGTTGGTCACGTTGGAATCACCCTGAAGGCTGTTTCTTGCTAAACCCTTTAGTGTTACTTCCGCTCCGGGGATAAGGGATGCCATCTCATACCAGTAAGAAGCGGCAGTCCAATCCGGTTCCACTACAAACTCCACGGCATTGTACGCCTGCGGTTTGACGGTGATGTCGTTGCCGTCCCATTTGGCCTGCACCCCGCATTTTTCCATCATGCTGAGCGTGAGGTGTATATAGGGCTTGGACACAATTTCATGTTCGATATGCATCACCAGTCCGTTTTCCATTCCGGGAGCTATCATCAGTAAGGCAGATATAAATTGCGAGCTGATATTGCCCGACAGGTAGACTTCACCTCCTTTCAGCCTTTTGCCTTTTATTTTCAAGGGTGGATATCCCTCTTTTTCCAAATAATCAATTTCGGCTCCCAAGGCTATAAGTGTCTCCACCAGCGGATAAATGGGCCTTTCATGCATCCGCTTGGAGCCTTTGATGATCCATTCGCCTTCCATCCCTGCCAGAAAGGCAGTGAGAAAACGCATGGCGGTACCGGCAGCCTTTATGTCGAACTGGTTGGATTGGGAATTGAATGCGTCTATAAGCACTTGGGTATCCTCACAGTCGGACAGATTCCTGATGGGGTATGAACTCAAACTGAGGGCATTCAGGATAAGCGCCCTGTTGCTCATACTCTTGGATGCGGGAAGCCGCACTGTCGCGCGCAGAGCATCGGGTGGGAATATTTTATATTGTAACGGCATTTGCGGGTGAAATAGTGATGCAAAAATAATACTTTAAACCGAAGGTTGAGCGGTTTATTTCCGCTTTTACTTTGTTTTAATTGATTTAAACTTTTTTCTCTTTCAATTATCGCGTTACCCGGCCAGTCCATAGATAAAAATAGCCAGCATGGCAGTGGGGACTACATAGCGTAACAGGAATATATAGGTTCTCAGAAATCCCATGCCAAATTTGAGCGTTCTGTCATTGGTGAGTTGCGCGTATACAACTTTACGGTCGAGATGCCATCCTACGAAAAGGGAGATGAAAAAACCACCGATCGGCAACATGAATTTAGCGGAAGAGAGATCGAGGAAGTTGAAAAACGACGAAGAGTATGAAGAGAAAACACCTAAAATGATCACCCCCGCGGTGACCAGCAGGGTGCTTTTTTTACGGGAGATCGGGTGCTCTTCATGGATATACAATGTCACTGCTTCCATCAGGGAAATAGTGGAAGTGAGTGCTGCCAGCGCGAGCAGGAAAAAGAAAATTGTGCTCCATACCATTGATCCCGGCATCTGGTTGAATAGTTCCGGTAATGTGATGAAGAGTAATCCCGGGCCACCTGCCACCAACTCGTCGACAATGGTGCCGGGATTGGCACTCAATGCGAATGCTGTCGGAAAGATGACCACCCCGGCGAGAATAGCCACCAGGGAGTCGAGCAGGGAGACCTGTACCGCCGTTTTTACCAGGGGTGTCCTGTTATTAAAATAGGAGCCATAGGTGATCATGCAACCCATGCCGAGGGAGAGGGAGAAGAAAGCCTGTCCCATGGCATCCAGGAATACGGTCGGTTTCACATGCGACAGGTCGGGTTTGAAAAGGAAATTAAGCCCATGCACGGCCCCCTGGAGGGTGATGGCGCGAGCGGCCAGGATAATAAGCAGCAGGAAGAGTATCGGCATCATTACTTTCGCGGATCGCTCAATCCCTTTCTTCACACCGGAAAGGATAAAGAATGCGGTGAGAAGTGAGAAAATAACCATCCAGACAATCTGTTTCACGGGATTACTTTGCAAGTCCATGAAGTTGGCTGGGAAGTCGCTTACACCGGAGAGATGTCCCGAAACCGATTGAAAGATGAAGACGAATGTCCAGCCGCACACCACCATGTAAAATCCCATAATGACAAATCCGGTAAGTACGCCCAATCTGCCGATCCATTTCCACTGAGTGCCGGGTGCCAATTTATGAAAGGCTCCGGCGGTATTGGCCCGGGAGGCTCTGCCGACCATAAATTCACTCACCATGAGCGGTATGCCGAAAAACAAGATGCAACCGATGTATACCAGAATGAAAATGGCGCCTCCTCCGTCGGCTGTCTGGCTGGGGAAACGCCAGATGTTACCCAAACCCACGGCCGAACCTACAGCCGCGGCCACTACTCCGATCTTTGAGGCAAATGTTACTCGTTTCTCAGGCATCTTGCGTTTTTGTTAATTCTGACAATATCTCTTTAGATTCTCCATTCCACACCCTCTTTGGTGTCCTTTATCTCAATGCCGATTGCTTTCAGTTCATCGCGAATTTTGTCTGACGTGCTCCACTCTTTTTTTTCTCTTGCCGATTTGCGGATGTCGATAATCAAATTCATCAGTCCCTCTATCACGTCACTGCCGGCCATGCTCTTTGACTCGTCACGCAGTCCCAATACTTCGAAAATGAAGGTATGCATCAGTTTTTTCAGTGCTTCCAGATCGGCGGCGGTAAGGGTTTCTTTTTTGTCGTTGGCCGAATTGATGATACGTACCCCTTCAAACAGATTTGCGATCAGCACGGGACTGTTGAAATCATCGTTCATGGCGGCATAGCATTTTTCCTCCAGCTCCGCGATATCCACCGAAGAGGATGCCCCGGGAGATAATTTCCCTAGTACCGATAAACTTTCCATTAACTTTTTGTATCCTTTTTCAGCTGCTTGCAGCGCTTCGTTGGAGAAGTCGAGCGTGCTTCTGTAATGCGATTGCGCCATGAAGAAGCGTACAGTCATCGGGGAATAACCCTTTTCTAATAGCGGGTGGTTTCCCGAGAACAACTCCTTGGCTGAGAATCCGTTACCGGCGGTTTTTGACATGCGGACACCGTTCACGGTGAGCATATTTGTATGCATCCAGTATTTGGCGGGTGCGGTGTGGTTACAAGCTTCTGATTGGGCGATCTCGTTGGTGTGGTGGGTCGCCTGGAGATCCATCCCTCCCCCATGTATGTCGAAAGTGGCGCCCAGATACTTTGTGCTCATTGCCGAACACTCTATATGCCAGCCGGGAAATCCCCATCCCCATGGTGAGGGCCACTGCATCAGGGTTTCCGGTTTCGCCTTGATCCAAAGGGCAAAGTCGAGCCTGCCCCGCTTCTCGTCCTGTCCGCCCAGTTCCCGTGTCCCTTCCAGCAGGTCTTCCATCTTTCGGTTGGTGAGTTGGCCGTAATCATGTTCTCTGCTGTATTTCTCCACATCGAAATAGACAGAACCGTCGACCTCATAAGCGAAGCCTTGAGCCATGATCTTCTTGATCATCTCTATCTGTTCCAGGATATGTCCGGTAGCGGTCGGTTCTATGTTGGGAGGGAGGGTGTTGAAGAGTGTCATTACCTCATGGAATCCAAGGGTGTATTTCTGTACGATCTCCATGGGTTCTAACTGTTCCAGTTTGGCCCTTTTGGCAAATTTGTCGTCGCCTTCATCCCGGTCACCCTCCAAATGGCCGGCATCGGTGATGTTGCGCACATAACGCACCTTGTATCCGAGATGAAGAAGATACCTGTAGATCATGTCAAAGGAGATAAAGGTGCGGCAATTTCCCAGATGTACGTCACTGTAAACAGTGGGGCCGCATACATACATGCCCACAAAAGGGGGATGCAGCGGTTCAAAGGGTTCTTTCGTCCTACTGAGTGTGTTGTAGATTATCAACCTTTTTTCCTTTTCTTCGCTCATAATGAATGATTTTTTTTAAGAGAGGCAAAAATACAAATTAATTTTGTAATGGGACTAATATTAGGAGGAAAGGAGGGAAAGGAGGAAAGGAGGAAAGGAGGGAAAGGAGGAAAGGAGGAAAGGAGGGAAAGAAGGAAAGAGGGAAAGGAGGGAAGGTGAAAAAAGGAATGGGGATTGGAATGTCCCCAATCTTGAATCTTGAATTTTGAATCTTGAACTGAAAAAGGGGGGTTTTTATGAGGCTGTTTTGCATTTTTTTAATACTTTTGCCGCTTCTTTCGATTCACTTACATATTAAAACAAAAAGTCTTTTATGGTACGAAACATTGTTCTATCCGTCGCGGTTTTATGCGCGGCAGGGACTATTCAAGCGCAGAACCTGCAACTGCACTTCGATCCCCGTAACTCATTGTATGGCGATAATGTGGCTCCGGTCAATTATCTGACCGCCACATTCGAGATGTTCAAACCCGACCAGTGGGGAAGCACATTCATGTTCGTGGATTTCGATTTCAATTTTGACAAAAGGAATCCCGGTCTTGCTTATGCGGAGATTGCCCGTGAATTCAAGATCGGCGATTTCCCCTTATTGCCCCATATTGAATACAATGGCGGTTTAGGGTTGGCGAGGGGGACAGGTGATGGTTTCTCCATACCGAGTTCTTACCTTGGCGGCTTGGGTTATCCTTTCCA
The DNA here is from genome assembly GCF_003712195.1 of Proteiniphilum sp. X52. Classification (GTDB taxonomy): domain Bacteria; phylum Bacteroidota; class Bacteroidia; order Bacteroidales; family Dysgonomonadaceae; genus Proteiniphilum. The sequence goes on from NZ_RDSD01000003.1 coordinate 88,009, forward strand.
ACTGGGCAGCTTTTTCATGAGCACCTATGTGGCCTATAAACTGAACGCTTTTCAGAAGTTGAGCCATGATGCGCAGTGGACCGTGACCTGGAACGCTACTCTTGCCGGAGGTAAACTCTCACTGGCGGGGTTCATGGATCTCTGGTCGGAGGATAAATCTTTCACGGAAGGTGCTGATGCTGCCGGAAAGAAAATTGTGTTCCTAAGCGAGCCTCAGTTTTGGTACAATCTCACCTCCCACTTCGCACTGGGCACTGAAGTTGAACTGAGTTATAACTTTGTCAATAAATTCAATGAAAGCAAGTTTTACGCCATTCCCACCATTGCGACCAAATGGAATTTTTAACGTAAACCAAGAATGTCATGCTGGAAAAATTATTCAAACTGAAACAAAATAAAACCACTGTGCGTGCGGAACTCGTGGCGGGGGTCATTACGTTCCTTACCATGTCTTATATCTTGGTGGTGAATCCCAATATTCTGGGGGCAACCGGAATGGACAGGGAGGCGCTCTTTACCGCGACTGGCCTCGCCGCCTTATTGGGTACACTGTTTATGGCATTTATCCCCAACCTGCCCATCGCGCAGGCACCGGGTATGGGACTGAATTCCTTTTTCGCATTCTCAGTGGTGATAGGATTGGGATACTCCTGGCAAATGGCATTGACGGCTGTTTTCATTCAAGGTATTATCTTCGTACTTCTCACCTTGTTCAACGTCCGTGAACTGATAGTGAAGAGTATCCCGGGCGCTATTAAGAATGCTATCCCCGTGGGTATCGGTCTCTTTATCACCTTGCTCGGCCTGCAAAATGGGGGATTGATCGTGAGGGATGAGAACACAATGGTGACGCTGGGTGCCATGTCTAACCCCCATGTGTGGGTGGCGTTGCTGGGGCTTATCCTCACAGCGGTGCTCTTTTACAAAAAGGTGCATGGGGCTTTCCTTATCGGGATTGCCGCCGCCACTATTTTCGCAGTTGTCCTCGGGCTGGTACACTTTCCTGAAGGAAGCGTGGTTGCGCTTCCACCCGATATTTCGCCCATTTTTGTGCAATTCGAATGGACGAATATTTTTACTTTTGACATGCTGATCGTGGTATTCACTTTCCTGTTCGTAAACCTTTTCGATACTATCGGCACGTTGTTGGGCGTGGCTTCGAAAATAGGGATCACTGATGAGAATGGCAACTTCCCGCAATTGAAACGCGCCCTTTTTGCCGACGCGTTGGGTACCACCTTCGGCGCTATATTGGGAACCAGTACGGTTACATCTTATGTGGAAAGCGCATCGGGAGTGGCTGTGGGAGGCCGTACCGGGCTGACTGCCCTTTCTACCGCGGCTATGTTTGCCCTGGCGCTGTTCTTTGCCCCGCTCTTCCTGATGGTGCCAGCTGCCGCGACCGCTCCCGCCTTGATCCTTGTCGGGCTGTTTATGATTACTTCCGTAGTGAAGATCAATTTCGAGGATATGACTGAGGCGTTACCCGCATTCCTCACCATCGTGATGATGCCGTTCGCTTTCAGTATCGCCCAGGGAATTGTCTTCGGTATGCTCTCTTTTGTCTTGCTGAAAGCATTGAGCGGGAAGTTGAGGCACATATCGATCACCATGTGGGTGATTTTCGTGCTGTTTATTGCGAAGATGATCCTCGATGCAATGAACGTGATCTGAATTTCACCTTCTTCTTTTTATTATCATAATATAATTAGTCCCGTCAGATTCATTTCTGCGGGACTTAATCATTTGTGTATCTCAGGCAAAATGACTATTTTTGCGCTCTAAATCAATATAAAATCATAACAATTAATATTTTATGGCAACAACTGCTGATTTCAGGAACGGAATGTGCATCGATCTGGAAGGCCAGTACTATTTCATCGTGGAGTTTCTTCACGTGAAGCCGGGCAAAGGTGCTGCTTTTGTCCGTACCAAACTGAGGAATGTGACTACGGGTCGTATCCTCGAAAAAACATTCAACTCGGGAGTGAAAGTGGATGAGGTGCGTATCGAGCGCCGTCCTTTCCAGTATCTTTATCGCGATGATATGGGATATAATTTCATGAATACCGAAACTTTTGAACAGATCCCTATTCCCGAAGAGCAGATCGAAGGGGTGAAATTCCTGAAAGAAGGCGATGTGGTGGAAGTACAGATCCATGCCGAAAGTGGAACCATCCTTACGGCGGAGATGCCCGCCCATGTGGTGCTTGAGGTGACTTATACCGAGCCGGGCATCAAAGGCGATACCGCTACCAACACGCTGAAACCCGCTACTGTGGAGACAGGAGCGGAAGTGCGTGTGCCTCTCTTTATTAATACGGGAGAAAAGATCAAGGTGGATACCCGTGATGGTTCATACGTGGAGCGTGTCAGAGGGTAGTTGTGTAACTTCAGGCGTATGGATTTCTGCTATACATTCGATTTTCTTGCCCGGTTGCAGATAAATAACGACCGCAACTGGTTCCATGAGCATAAATTCGAGTATGATAAAATCCGGGCCGATTTCGAAAACTTTATTAACAGGCTCATTGTGCCGCTTGCCCAACTCGATCCCGATATCGGATCGGTCACGGCCAATGAGTCTGTTTTTCGTATTTATCGCGATACCCGTTTCTCTCCCGATAAAACACCTTATAAAACACATCTCAGTGCCTTTATAGCAAACGGGGGAAAGAAAACCCGGTTTGCAGGCTACTATATCCATGTCCAACCGGACGAATCATTCTTTGCCGGTGGTATTTATAGTCCCGATCCGGCTGCCTTGGAATCCATCAGAAACCAGATTTATCATCGGCCCGAGGAGATAAGGAGTATCCTTGATCACCGGAAATTCAAAAAAACTTTCCCGGAACTGTCCGCTGAAGACAGGCTTAAAAATCCACCAAGAGGTTATCCGAAAGACTTCAAGGAAATCGAACTATTGAAAAATAAACACTTTATTACCCATTATGCTCTTGAAAATGAGTTTTTCCTGCAAGAAGGGGTGATCGACCGGCTTGTGCGACTCTGCAAAACACAATATCCCCTTAATGCGTTTTTGAACAGGGCCGTGAAAGGTTGATAAATCTTGGAATGATTTTCCGTACGAGTTTTCATGCTGTGACAACATTGTTTGTGACAAAGTTGTTTGTATTTTTGGGTATAACATATATTGTTTGATAATCTGGATAATATGCAAATCATTCTTTCACCTGCCAAATTGATGGACTTTTCCGGTAAAACGGGAGGCATGGAACCCTCAAAACCGTTATTCGCGGAAAGAACCGAAGAACTGATAGCTGTATGCCGGCGACTGTCGGAAAGGGAGATTGCCACGGAAATGGAGATCAACGCCAAAAAGGCGCGTGAAGTATATGAATATTTCCAGACGTTTGATCTCGGTTCTACGCCGGAACAACCGGCCGCGCTCGCCTATAACGGCATTGCTTATAAGGGTTTGAATGCACATGATTTCTCCGCGGAGGACTTCGATTTCGCGCAGCGGCATCTCAATATCATCTCCGGATTATACGGCATTGTCCGTCCCTTGGATGCAATTAAACCTTACCGGCTCGAGATGCAGCGCAAAATTGTGCCGCGGGGATATCACACACTCTACGATTTCTGGGGCGACACGGTCAATGATCATCTCTCGAAAAAACTCCGGAAAGGAGATAAAACCATCATCAATGTGGCATCCAAAGAGTACGCCAAGGTAGTCAGGAAAAACAAGTTGCCGAAAGGCGCGAAAATCATCGATATCCAGTTTCTTCAGCAGGAGAATGACGCTTTGAAGCAGATTGTGGTGCATTCCAAGAAAGCGCGCGGTTTGATGTCCCGTTTCATCATTAAAAACAGGTTGATTGATCCGGAGGAGGTGAAGGCTTTCGATTACGAGGGATATTTTTTCTATCCGGCCCTTTCGAAAGAGGACACCTGGGTGTTTGTGAGATAAGCTGAAAACTGACAATTAAAAGTTAAAAATTAAAAATTAAAAGTTAAAAATCGACTTCCCTCCGAAAAGTCTTTTTTACCCAAATTTCCCTCAAAACGACTATTGTTTTTCAATGAGTTGGGAACCTGTGAAGTCGGTTTTTGGGGATTTCGGAACAGTCTCAAAATTAAAAGTTAAAAGTGAGGAGAGAAAAATTGAGAATGAAAAGAGTTGAAGTAAGTGACAGGGAGTGAAAACTATTTGAAACAGAGGGAGGTCTTTTCGGGATTTTCTTTGTATATTTGCTCTGTTTACTCCCGAAATTGTCCGTTATGAGCAAGTTAAGTATCAAGCAATGGGCGGAGGAAGACCGTCCCCGTGAAAAATTACTGCTGAAAGGAGTTTCAGTGCTTTCCGATTCGGAACTTCTGGCAATCCTTATCGGCTCGGGCAACGATAAACAAAGTGCGGTGGAACTGGCACAGCATATTTTGTTGGAAGCCGGTAATGACTTGAACCAGTTGGCGCGGATGAGTGTGTCGGATTTGATGAATAATTTCCGGGGAATTGGACAGGCCAAGGCGGTCGCTTTGATAGCCGCGCTTGAGTTGGGACGACGCAGAAAGGGCGTTGAAAAGCCCCAAAAGAAGAAAATCACTTCCTCGAGGGCTGCCTATGAGCATTTCTATCCCCTGCTTTCCGACTTGAACCATGAAGAGACATGGGCATTGCTGACCGACCGCTCCAACAAGGTGTTGAGTTCCATTCAGGTGAGCCGGGGCGGCATCTCGGGAACGGTGGTGGATATACGGTTGGTGCTCAGGGAGGCGCTCAGCCGGTATGCATCGGGGATTATTCTTGGACACAATCATCCCTCAGGACAATGCCGGCCAAGTCCCCAGGATACGCATCTAACCAAAAAATTAAAAGAGGCAGCCCAGTGGATGGACATCTCCCTGCTCGACCATATTATCGTCTGTGGAGAGAACTATTTCAGTTTTGCCGATGAGGGAATCATCTGAAGCGACTAAACAATATGCCGGGCAATCGGTTTAATAAAAAAATGAGATTATGAACGAAGAATTACAAGCTTTACAAGATAAAATAGTGGTGATGCTCCGCACGGTGTATGACCCCGAAATCCCCGTGAATATTTATGACTTGGGAATGATTTATGATGTGGATATCGATGAGGGGAATAATGTGACCATTGAGATGACCTTTACCTCTCCCAGTTGTCCCGCAGCCGATTATATCCTGATGGATGTGCAATTGAAGGTGGAATCGATCCCCGAGGTGAATAAGGTGGACCTGAATCTCACTTTCGATCCCCCGTGGGACCGGTCGATGATGAGCGAAGAAGCATTGTTGGAGCTGGGAATGATGTAGTTGGTCGAAAGGGATAGTTGAACAAATTGATCGTGAGAAATAAAATCTATTTTCTTGCCGATGCCCATTTAGGATCCAAATCGCATGCCGACTCCATGGAGACGGAACGAAAACTATGCCGCTGGCTCGATAGCGTGAGCGATGACGCTGCCGTGATTTTTCTGATGGGAGATATCTTTGACTACTGGTATGAATACCGGTATGTGGTGCCAAAGGGTTTTACGCGTTTGCTGGGTAAGCTGGGCGAGATGACCGATTCGGGGGTGGAAATCCATTTCTTTGCGGGCAATCATGACCTATGGCTGACAGACTACCTTTCCAAAGAGTGCGGGATGATCCTGCATTTGGAACCCTATATCACCGAAATGGAAGGGAAAAAGTTTTTCCTTGCCCATGGAGACGGTTTGGGCGATGACTCCCGTTCGTTTCATCTTCTCCGGAAACTGTTTCACAGTAAATTCCTTCAGAAATGTTTTTCAGGCATTCATCCCAGATGGACTATCCCATTGGCACACACCTGGTCGAACAGCAGCCGTGAGAGCGGGGGGGTAACGCCCTATCTGGGAGAGGAGCGGGAGCACTTGGTCCGTTTCGCGAAAGATAAGCTAAAAGAGATGCCCGATATCAACTACTTTGTATTTGGGCACCGCCACGTGCTGGTCGATCTGCCTATCGCTGGGCAGAGCCGCGTGATCATGCTGGGTGATTGGATCACTCTTTTTTCCTATGCGGAATTCGACGGGGAGAGTGTACAGTTAAAGCAATGGACATAGGGATATATGCGGGCTCCCTCAGGGATATCGATTTTTGGTTTGAAAAGTTCCCTAGCCTCTAAGTTGTTGGAAGAAATCCCATATTACAATACCTGCCGTCACTGATACGTTGAGGGAGTGTTTGGTTCCATACTGTGGGATCTCAATACATCCGTCCGACGCGTCTATCACCTCCTGTGCTACGCCATGCACTTCGTGTCCGAAGATCACCGCATATTTTTTTCCTTTATCCAATTCAATGGTATCCAGCGAGATGCTGTTTTCAGCCTGCTCAATGGAGAAGACGGTATACCCCTCTTCCTTCAATGCTTCCAGAGCCGGGAGAGACTCCCCGAAGTAACGCCATTTTACAGAATCCTCGGCTCCAAGGGCTGTTTTGTGGATCTCCGCGTCAGGAGGAGTCCCGGTAATGCCGCAGAGCAACAGTTCCTCTATTCTGAAAGCGTCACCCGTGCGGAATACAGACCCTATGTTGTGGCGGCTGCGTACGTTGTCGAGCACCACTGCCAGCGGTATCTTCTCCGCTTCCCTGAACTCCTCGACCGAGATGCGGTTCAGTTCTTCAATCTTTAGTTTTCGTCGTTGCATAAGGAATAAATACAAAAGAATAATCGGCTATTTCAAAACTGTCCTGATCACAAACCAGACGTGATGGGAAAAGGTGGAGATCTGCCCGTAATATTTTGCCATGATGCGGTAACGTTCTTTCAAAGACGCTTTGCGATTAGCCGTGGTCGTCCCCTCGTTCAGGTAGTTGATCAGTGTGAGACGGGTGTTATGGATGGATGTGGCTTTTTTCATCATGCGGATGCACCAGTCGAAATCGGAAGAGAAGCGGTAGGAGAGGTCGTAGGGTTCGGCCAGCTCACGCTTTACAATAAAGGCCTGGTGGCAGACCAGCATGCCTTGTTTAAAACTTTTCCAATTGAGTTTCTCGGGCGCTTGTAGGCGGCGCATATGGAGGAAAGTGCCCCTGTCGTCCACGATAGCTGTTTCACCGTAGAGGATATCGGGTGGTTGGTTTGTATCGAGTGAATGCATCATTTTCTCCACCGTATCCGGTGAATGAAAAGTGTCGCCCGCGTTCAGGAAGCAAAGATAATCGCCCGAAGCCATGCCGATGGCCTTGTTCATGGCATCGTATAGCCCCCGGTCGGGTTCGCTGACCCATCTCAACTGGGTATGGGAACTCATCTTCTCTTCCGCATTTGCCTTCCTTTCCGCAGTCACCTCTCCTTCTTGTCCATTCCCCTTTCCCTTCGCATATTTGTGTACCAGTTCCCCTGTTCCGTCGCGCGACGCTCCGTCCACGATCAGATGTTCCAGGTCAGGGTAGGTCTGCTCCTGTACGCTCTTCAAGGTTCTTTCAAGCGTTTCTTCAGCGTTAAAGGTGACGGTGATAACGGATAGTTTCATCATTTTCGGGCGTATATGGCGATATAAGGCGATAATAATTTCCCTTTTATGGGAAATAGTTTAATGGCGTGACTCAACATTTTCACCCACTTTCTCCTCTTGACGTGTTCCGGTTTCGGTTCGAGCCAGAGCATGGGTTTTCCGAGATAATCTACCGAAACATCATACAGATCGAAAGTCTGCATGATCTTTTTCAGGTAGGATATTTTCATCGATTGCAGGTTGTGGGCATCCAGGTTCTCCTTGTCATACCGTCGCTGGATCTCTCCGTTCAGACCCAGGAAGTTGGGTATGATGATCAACAGTTGCCCTTTTTCAGAGAGCAAGTCCACATGCCGGGCGATCACATCGCGCGTGTCCTGAAAGTGCTCGATAAATCCCGACGAGAAAACCACATCGTATTTCTTTTCGGACGAGAAGGTAAAGAAATCACTATCGACGCACCGGATAGTTCCCTCCGGCAAACCGTTGATTTTCTCGAAATTGCGGACAATCTCTTTATTGATATGGAAATCGAGTATGGTCACCTCGCGCATGCCCCGTTGGTGGAAATAAGCGGCATGTACCCCGGGAAAGCCGCCGATCTCGATAAAGCTTATTCCCCTTGTCAGCTTCGGCATGAACCTTTCGAACACTACTTTTTTGGGTATCTTGTCGTATTGGTAATTCTTCCAATAGTTGTCCCAGTATTCTTTATCGGTTATATTGTTGTTTCCGTTCATACGATTAATAATTAGAGCCAAGATTCAATAATGTGCCAATGATTTAATATGCCAATATGCCAATTAAATCATTGAACCGTTCAATTCCATCGGCACATTATTCCCATTATTCTCATTGACCCATTATTCTCATTGGCTCATTATTCTCATTGGCTCATTAGTCTCCTTGGTCCATTAGTCACCATCACGATTCATAGATTTTTTTATACTGTTGCGCGACTATCTCCTGCGCGTAATGCTCCATCACTTTTTTGCGGGCGTTGGAGGAAAGTGTTCCGGTATCTGCTTCGAACAATGTCCAGAGTAGTCCGTTTGCCAGATCTTGTGCGTTTCCGTATTCGGCCACGTATCCGTTCTTCCGGTGATCGATCATTTCCGGGATGCCCCCGGTGTGAAAACCTACACAAGGCGTGCCACAGGCCATTGCCTCCATAATGGTGTTAGGCAAGTTATCATGGAGGGAGGGAGTGACGAACAGGTCGACGGCATTATAGAGCTCCGGCATCTGCTGGGGAGAAATATATCCCATACTCCTTGCCGGCAGGGCAAGTTGTTTTTCTATCTCTTCCTCTCCACCTCCCGCAATAAGAAAAAACAGGTTTTCCGAATGGTGTGCCATCAATCCGCTCGCCTCCACCAGATAGTCCATCCCTTTGCGCTTGTCGGTTGCTTTCACTGCCGCGAACAGGATAATCCTTTTATCAAGTGGCAAATTCAGTTTTTCACGCATTTCGCTTTTATCCATCGGGCGGTAGGTCTCAGTATCGATAGGATTGGGGATAGACGTGATCCTGTGCCCCCATGTAAGGGGGCTCTGCTCGGCCAACTCCCGTAACCATTGGCTACATGCAGTGAAAGTGATATTGCCGGTTAAGTAGGTAGAATGCTTCCGTCTGAAAATAATAAATGAGAGGTCGTATCGGGAGGGTATCTTCAGATAAGGACAATACCCGCATCCGAAGGTATAGGCGTCACAGGCGACTGCATAGTGGCAGATGCCGGTAATTGGCCACATGTCGTGCATCGTCCACACCACTTTTTTCCCGGAGGAGAAGATTTTTCCTATCTCTTTGATGGAGAGCATCCCCTGGTTTATCCAATGCAGATGGATAACCTCAGCCTCTTTGAATTGGGGAAGTTTTGTAATCGATACTCCTGTATTGGCGATTGAGACATCGAACAGGCCCTCTCTTGACAGGCCATTGAAAAGATAAATCACACCGCGTTCCCGATAGAACGGGAACGTATTCCTCTTTTTTTTGCTTTCCGCGGTAAATACCGTCGTGTCATCTCCCAGTTTGGCACGCACCACCATCGAGGCATCGCATCCGGCATGGCGCACTGCATGCAGTAACCGGGTTGCCGCTATGGCCGCCCCTCCCTGGATGTCGTATGTGCTGATGAAAAGTACCTTCATGTCTGAATATCTGTTATACTGTTACAAAAGTAATGATTTTGGATGATAAGTTATTTCTTGGAAAAACATTTTGCATCGTATTTTGCATATTTCTTCGGTAAAGTCGATATGGAGAAGAAAAAAGCCTTTCCCTGATCCGTCCCCAAAGAGGAGGAGCAGGACATAGGGTGCTGTTTTTCAAAGAAATCTTTTGGAATAAGAAGTTTTTCATTTACTTTTGCAAAGGAGCAATGAATCCTTTGTAAGGTATTAAAAACAAGTGTAATGGCACGGTTTATTGACCCTAGGTACGACACGGCGTTCAAACGGCTCTTCGGGCAGGAAAACAGTAAGGACCTGCTGCTCGACTTCCTGAACGACCTGCTCGAAGGAGAGAAAAAGATCAAGGAGATCCAACTGATGGATAAGGAACGGCAGCCTTTGCACACCGAAGGGCGCAGGGGAATTTGCGACATCGTCTGCCTGACGGAAGAAAAAGAGTATTTCATTGTTGAAATGCAGTATGAACCACAGCGAACGTTCCCCGAGAGGGCATTGTTTTACCTTTCCCAGACGATTGTCAACCAAGGGGAAACGGGATCCGTCTGGAATTACGACGTCAAAGCGGTGTACGGGGTGTTTTTCCTGAGTTTTGCATTAACAGGGAAGTTGCGTAGCGATATCATCCTGGCCGACCGCGACACGCGCGAACAATTCAGCGACAAGCTGCGTTTTATATTTATAGAGTTCCCTTTCTTCACGAAAGAGGAACAGGAATGCAAGAATAATGTTGAACAATGGTTATATATCCTGAAAAATATGAAGACATTGGAAACAATCCCTTTCAAAGACCAGAAGGAGGTCTTCAAGAAACTTGAACAGATTGCCGACCTCTCTTCCCTGACGAGGGAGGAGCGCCGGTTGTATGACGCCGACCTCAAAGCTTACCGCGACTATTTATCCATAATGAGTACCGCCAAGGAGATAGCCAAAGAAGAGGGTATGAAGGAGGGTATGAAGGAGGGTATGAAGGAGGGTATGAAGAAGGGTGAGAAAAGAGGTGAGAAAAGAGGTAGAGCGGAGGGCGAAAGGAATAAGCAGCTTGCAATCGCCCGGAACATGAAAGCGAGAAACATGGCTGTGGATGTTATTGCGGACCTTACCGGTCTTTCCGCCGAGGAGGTCGAAAAGCTATAAAAAATCAGGCGTTATCCCGCCCCTTCCTATCATGGAATGATAAAATCCTCTTCCGGCAATCAACGTTCGGTATAATGGGCTCATTCAGATCGTTGATATGGATGCGGTGATGAAATAAGGCTGTGTGATATTTGATCGACACCTCTGCCTTTATCCCTGTTAAAAAGTTGCGGTTTTTACATACCTTCGTCAGCGGGAGTAATGGTTACTTTTTCGGGATAACCGAACCGTGGAGGTATGCCGTTCTGTTCGTCCATGAGATCTTCCTGTTGAAGCCTGGCTAAGTCGAGCTGGGAAGCGACAGCCTGGGGTATGTCGGGTGTTTGCCTTTGCAGCAAAACATCCTGTGACGACCAGGATACAGGTGCCTCATTCGTAATGAGTTGCGAATAACAGAGTGCGGGCAAAACTCTGTAATTTACCGATAGCCGTAATTTTCTTGGCAACAGAGTCACTATACTGTTCAGGTTACAATTATGGGAATTCATCCCTTTTCCCGGCAACGCCTCCTTTCTTGAATGGTTAAAATTCGATCTTTCCTTATTACCATGCTATTCCGCCGAAAAGCCGGTCGATTTCTTCCTTGAAGGAAGTGTCGTCGACCGCGGGACGGTATTGCAGGTATTCCTTTTCCGAGTAATAGAGTCGTAACGTAGTATCATCATACTGGTATCCAATAACACGGGAAAGACAATCGACATAACGTTTTCCGTCCTACCCGTATTTTGCAGTGTATTTATGGTTAAGAAAGGTTAAATAATGCGTTTTTTTATTTCAGCGTATTATGATAGTTGAGGGGAAATTCCTGCTGATCGACTCCTTGTCACCCATAAGATTACATAAAATACCCCATCTTCCACATCATTCTTGGCTTCTGTCTTTATCCTTGTTAAAAAGTTGCGTACTTTTGCAGGAGTATTAATTCATGGTATTGATGGCTGATTCCGCTTTAAAGACTAAAACGACCCGTTCGCTGTTCTGGAGCTTTGTTGATAAGTTCGGGCAACAGATCCTCAACTTCGCGAGCATGCTTGTGCTGATGAACATTGTCGCTCCGGAAGCTTACGGGTTGATCGGATCGCTGGCTGTGTTTACGGCGTTCTCCACGATCCTTATCGACAGTGGTTTCGGGCGGGCGTTGCTGAACCGCAAGGAGATCTCCGCTACGGATTACAGTTCCGTTTTTTATTTTAACGCCGGATTGAGTGTTTTCCTTTACCTTATCCTTTTCTTTCTGGCCCCCTTTATTGCGGGCTTATTCAATGCCCCCGCGCTTGTCCCCGTTTCGAGGGTTATATTCTTGGCGCTGGTTTTCAATGCTGCCGGATCGATCCATTATACCATCTTGACAAAAAAAGCAAATTTCAGAGAGATCACAAAGATAAATATGTGGGCTTTGCTTATTGCCGATATCGTTGCTATCGCGATGGGTCTCATGGGACACGGTGTTTGGGCATTGGTAGCGCAGATGGTGTTATTCGCTTTCTTCAGGACGATGCTTTTGTGGTTTTCCACATCTTGGAAGCCGATTACAGAGTTCAGTCTTCCCCGGTTGAAATCTTTTTTCGGATTCAGCTATAAATTAATGTTGTGCTCGATGATCTCCACTACGGTGAACAATATCTATCCAAGCCTTATCGCAGTGTTCTATCCGATGAACCATGTGGCGTTTTTCAACCAGGCCAAGAAATACCAGGAGATCCCGTTCCTTACGCTTTCCAATACTTTCCGTTCGGTGGCCATGCTGATCCTGTCGGAAATCAACGACCAAACCGAACGTCTGAAGCGGGTAGTGCGCAAACTGGTAAAAACCATTGCATTCCTTTCTTTCCCGGTAGGCCTTATGATGATATTGGTTGCCGAGCCCCTGTTCTATCTCTTTTTTCAGGAGAAGTGGCTGGCTTCGGTACCTTATTTCCAGGTATTGACACTGGCCGGGATGCTTTTGCCTTTCACGTTTATATTCAATGAGCTATTCATTGCAAAGGAACGATCCGCTTTTTTTCTCGGACTTGAAGTCGTAAAAGGGGGGGTGCTGATCCTATTGATCGTTCTTCTTTTTCCGAAAGGAATCATGGGGTTGGCGGCCAGTTGGGTTGTGTATATGGTTATAACGTTAATACTGTCAATAATATTTTCTGGAAAGGTGATACATTACTCTCTCTCTGAATTCGTTAAAGATACATTTCCCTATCTCTTTATGGCTGTGATCAGTGCCGCTGTTTCCTGTTTTTCCACCCGCTATGTTACAAACAACCTTCTTTTTGTTCTTGTAAACCCGGTACTGATTGCCTTGCTCTACATTGCGTTATGCAAATTATTCAAATTGGAGATGACAAAAGAAATCGATGAATGGTTTGCCTCAAGAAAAAAGTCTGAAAAGATTCCAAATAACACAAAGAAAAAATAATCCAAACGTATGAAAGATCTTTTACTGTATATCCGCTTTGCCTTGACGTTTGCTTTCCAAAACGCTACCCTGTCACATATTAAACAATTCCGGCGGTGGCTGGGAGACAAACGTTCCGGAGACACTACCCTCATGCGGGAATTGCCGTGGATGACCTATGATGCGATCGACTTCCTCTCGTCGATCTGTAAACCCGATATGACGGTCTTTGAGTGGGGATCGGGCGGGTCTACCCTTTTTTTCGCACGACGATGCCGTCGTGTAACAAGTATTGAGCATGACCGGAAATGGAGCGCACTTTTAACCGATAAGCTGAAAGATTTTTCTGCGAATAATGTGGATTATACAGAGATTCCGGGAGAGAAAATTACCGGTTGGGCAGAAAGGGATTACCGGAATCCCGATGATTTTGTTTCCAGTGACAAGAATTCTGCCGGGCTTTCTTATGAGAGATATGTAAAAGCCATTGACGAATATCCCGATAATTATTTCGATATGGTTGTGGTGGACGGCCGAGTGCGTAATTGCTGTATAAAACGCGCTATTCCACATGTGAAGAAAGGCGGATACCTGGTGGTGGATAACACGGAGCGGAATTATTACCTGGCGGGATTTCCTGAACTTCAAAATTCCGGTATATGGGAAAAGAAGGAATTTCAGGGGCCAGTATTTTTTCAGCATGCCTTCTGTAAAACCAGTTTTTTCAGGAAAACGGACTTCTTCTGACCAGGCTACTTCATCCCGGATGTTTTCATAATGCATCCCGGAAGTATTAAACCGATCGTTTATTTTAATTCACCGCAGTACCCATGTGTCATAATCAACCCCGGTGCATATTTTGGCGTTACGCATTCCTAAATACATTCCTGGATTGGAGCTATATGTTCCGATAAACTGTCGCGATTGTGAAAGTATATCAACCGATGCGAATAGTCTCAAATGTTGTTGTTGTCGCACCTCCTCCGGTTGCGACAAGAAATCATTGAAGAAATATCCCCTTTCCTCCTCCCGGCATAAAGTTTTGATATTCCATTCGGGGTATGACCTGTGGATATAATCGATGACTGAATAATCATCCGTAAGTACAAAAGCCGTCCTGATATTCGGGTAACTCACTTTGTCGAAGTAGGCTTCTACCGGCTCTACTTTATGTTCAATGAATTTATCTCCCCCACGGATGTGAAACCCGATATATTCCCCTGAGATGTTGACTGAGTTCTTCAATTCGTCAATACTTTTTTCTGTTTTTTCATTATAACGCCATGTGATCTCGATCAATTTGGAACAGGCTTCCTGTATGTTGCCGTTGATTCCCAATCCCGGTATTTGATAATTCTTTTTTGCCCTATGGGAGGATCTGCTGCGTCCGAAGACATCCTGTGTCTTGAGTCTCTTTTTTGTCCATAACAGGTATGGCATCAGGCTTCTGTAGTTGGAAAACCTGCCGTCTCTTATGATTAATTTAAGGGCATAATTCCAATTACAAGTCTTAAAATGTTTACTGTTATCTTCTACCTGTTCACAAAAAGGGAGAAAGAAACCGTTCCAACCTTCCAGATGGAAGTTCGTAGCTCCGGAGCAAAGTTTAAACTGTATTTTATGTTCCAAACAATATAACATTGAGAGAACCATGCAATTATATTCCGAGAAAAAACCCGCGCTCATTCCGGTTTTATAGACAAGTTCTTTTTTGAAAGAATTGTTTAATGATTGATAGGCTTTTAGTGTCATAATAATTCTTCATTGTATTAGTGAACAGGTCGTTCACTTTCAGCCCGAAGTGGCCCCCTGAGGGCCACAGGATGTTGATGGATGCTTTTAGTACGATTATATTCAGGTAGGTACGGCGGGCCAACGCTGTCTTGATCAGGTCGCGTCTTCATTGAACGATTTGCCGGTCATCACACGTCCAAAACGGTCGTCCTTACCCTCGGTGATTGACAGGTCGTACAATTTTTGTGGAACGCTTGCAGTATCACCTACCGGTTCAATATCAACCTGCTTGAGGTTATATTCCACCGGATTCATGGCCATAACCGAGTTGATGAATTTTTGCATCTTTCTTCGATAAGGGTAATACGTTTTCTTGCTTTTTAGGGATAACCGAACCGTGGAGGTACGCCGTTCTGTTCATCCAAATAGATCCGCCCATTATATTTATAATGACCTGTGGCGCACAGGTTGTAAATCGTTTGCAAAACAAAATAGGGGAATTTCTCTCTATTTCGCAACACCTTGTTGGTTAAATAAAATTAAATATAGGCAAGAGGCGGGAGGGTGCGGTTCATTTTATTATCGGAATATCAAATGCTTTCGGATCCTTCGTCTCACTTTTGCCCAAAATGAATTGGTTTTTACATGATATTTTTCAATTGATTTTCGCGCAGCTTGGTTTTCTTCTATTACAGGAATAGTGATAGAGAGTTTTTTGGGATATAAATTCGTCGCATAAATATTCTGGCTGCTGCTATGTGTTCCGCTGCCGTCAAACCCGATATTCTTTACCAACGATCTCCCGGCATTGACCGAAAGCATATCTTTGAGGAATAGCGAAGCATTCCAGCGGATTGCCCACGAGTCGTTCTTTCGGTTTATCTGTCGTTCCAACATCCGGGTGTAGGGATATTTCCCGTTAAAATCGAACGACCGGGATAGCTTGCGGCTTTTTATTTCATCCAGCAGCGCTTTCCCATCGGGATTGAACTGTTGCCATGCCCTTTTCCATGTGGCCCAGCCCCAGCTTCCCGTCCATTTTATCAAAAAGGCTTCCGGCAATTCCGGCAGGGGATAGCAGTAGCCATGTATGTGGCCGATCCTGTTTTCGGTCTCAAACATATCCAAGGCTTCATTCATGAACGTAAGGAAATAGGGGGATGTTACCAGGTCGTCCTCCAGTACAATGACCTTCCCGTACTCCTCGATCACCCGGCTAACCCCGCCAATGATGTTTTTCGCCAATCCAACGTTGTGGGTGTTTTCCAGAATGTTGATTTTCCTGAATCCCTCGATAGTCTGAATGATTTTCCGTACTTCCCCCACCTGCTTTTTATCCGTTTCATTTTTGTATCCATCGGAAAACACGAATAACTCACTTTCACTGCAAAGTTTGTTTTTCAACAATGCTTCCAGTGTTTGCCGCGTATGGGACGGGCGGTTATACGTAAAGAGTAATATGGGGGCGTGCGACATAAATGAACGGGATATTAAATGATTGAATGCGAATTAAAACGTTTATGCTTTCCGTTCTATTTTCTCGTAGGGTATTTTGCCTATTTCGGAGGCCGTTTCGGAGTAAGAACTATGGTATGACCCTATTATTTTTTGTGTGCGGGACAGGGCATATAGTTCCACCAAAGCATCTTGTACTCCTTCGGAGGTAGAACGGGAAACGGGTCTCCAATGGGTGATTATACGGTCTCCGAAAATAGTTGCCAGTCTTTTTTTCTCTTCGGCGGAGTCGGAAGCCAGATAGAAGCGTACATCCGGGTTCATTCCGATTTCTTCCTCCATTCGTTGAATGAATAATTCCGTAGGGCTTTTTTCTATGGAAATGACATTATCGGTGCGGCGGATATGGATGCCTACGGTATGTGTTGTGAAATCTTTACATCTTTCATCGATTCGCTCCTGCAATCCGGGAATAGGGATGAAAGACGCGAAACTCCTTTGCCCGTCACCGGGATGGAATTGCAGGCACGCCGACAGATAAGATCTTTTATGGGACAGTGCCCACCGGCGAAAATCGAAATTCCTGTATGTTCTTTGTGTGACCTGGTCTTCATGCAAGCAACTCCCGAAACGTGTCTTTTGGAACAGATAGGGAATCCAGAAATTCTTTTTCCGTGGGCGGTCGTTCAGTATATGATCCGTGAGGGTGGCATTCCGCAATGTCAGACGTGGAATTTTCAACGGTTGGAACAGTTGCTCGAATGAACAATTTAATCCTTGGTCTTTAAACCAGATGGCAGTGGCATGTATATCGGTATCCAGTGTCAGGGCGATAAGCGCTTCAATGGCTTTCATGCGGTTTGCCAGTCCCCCGTAAGGTATAAGTGTAACGGATGATTTCACAACTTTTTTAAAACTCTTTGCCTGTTTATAATTCTGTCTTCTGTGATAAAATGTTTCTCAGCAGGACATGCAGCGTCACATCCCGTCCCACTCTGACACCCTTTTCCGCCAGCCGGTTCTCCACCGTTTGGTAGGCCAGTTCGGGGTTGTTATTGTCACCGCTGAGGTGGCAAAGCCAGATATTGCGAAGATGCGATGCACAGTGGTTTGCCAGGAACTCGGCGGTCTGCCGGTTGCTCAAATGTCCCGTCCCGTTACTTATGCGCTGTTTAAGGAAGTAGGGATAGCGGCCGTTGTGGAGCAGCTCTTCGTCGTAGTTGCTCTCGATCACCAGGTGGTTGGCTTTTCCGGCGTAATGGGCCACCTCGTCGGTAATGCTGCCCACATCGGTGGCCAGGGTAAACCTATGGTCGCCGAACCGGATAAAGAAGCCGGAATTGTCCACACTGTCGTGGGGTACGTCGAAAGCGGTGATCTGGAAATCTTCAATCTGAAACGGTTTTCCTTTCTCGATATATCGGGTTGATCCGTTGAGGCTGTTGCGCACAAGGGGGTGGTTCATGATCGCCCTGTGCACCTCACGGGTGGCATAGACCGGGATATGCAGCTTCTCTGCCAGGTAACCCACCGATTTGATATGGTCGTAATGGTCGTGCGTGACCAGAATCGCCATAATGGAGGAGAGCTCGACTCCATAATGGGCAAGCCGCTTTTTGATGACGCGCGGCCCCAATCCGGCATCGACAAGCATCCCGTAGTGGCTGTTTCCCAAGTAATAACAATTACCGCAACTGCCGCTGCTCAAACTGAAAAACGAGAATTTATCGGAAGAAAACAAGTTATATTGCATTTGTAAATGCAAAGTTACCATTTTTCCGCCGGAAAGTTGTAAGGGTCACACGAAATGTGTCTGTTTTTTATACGGGATTTTTACTTCACGATAACTTTTACCGCAGCCAAATCTCCTTCCTTATTCCGCATGGTAATGATGTCGCTCCCTTTCCCTTCCTCGGCGGCGTCTATGAATAAGACATAATAATCAGACCATACGTTGGTCGCGATAAGAGTCTTGCTTACCAAAGCTTTTTCTATCACACGGTTGGAGTAGCCTATGATCTTCCCTGTTCAGCTTTTCCACTGTCTCGTGATATTCTTTCATCATCCCCTCGACCACCTGTTCGGCGGGAACAACAGCGTCTATCAGCGACGCGACCTGCCCTATTTCCAGCTCGCCCTCCACCAGGTCTCCTTCAAATATGCCCCGTCTGGAACGACCGCGCCCCAGCAACGAGCGGAGCTCGTCAGCGGATGCGCCCCGGTCTTCCAACTCCTGCACCTGACGGTAAAACTCATTTTTTATCATCCGCGTGGGGCTCACCTTCTTGAGCGATAGTATAGTGTCACCCTCGTTCAGGGAGATGCACTTCTGCTTGAAGGCGTCGCTGGCGGAACTCTCCTCGGTGAGCGCAAAACGGGTACCCACCTGCACCCCCTCGGCTCCCAGGGCAAACGCGGCGGCCATCGCCTCGCCGGAAGCAATACCCCCGGCGGCGATCAACGGCAGATCGACAGCTTTCCTCACCTGTGGAATAAGTGTAAAGGTCGTGGTCTCTTCCCGCCCGTTGTGCCCCCCGGCTTCAAACCCTTCGGCAACGATGGCGTCGACACCTGCTTCAGCGGCCTTGATCGCGAACTTAGAGCTTGAGACCACATGCGCGACCTTTATCCCTTCCGCTTTGAGTGTCGCTGTCCATGTTCTGGGGTTGCCGGCTGAGGTGAAGATTATCGGTACTTTCTCCCCGAGCACGATCTGCATGATCTCATCCATCTGGGGATACATCAGCGGGATGTTCACCCCAAAAGGCTTATCGGTTGCCACCTTGCATTTCTGAACATGCTCACGCAACGTTTCGGGATGCATCGAACCCGCTCCAATCAGTCCCAGCCCTCCGGCGTTGCTTACTGCCGCAGCCAATTTCCAGCCGCTGCACCAGACCATTCCGGCCTGGATGACAGGATAGCGAATGCCAAAAAGAGCCGATATTCGGTTTATATTCATGCTTGAGATATTTAACTGCGTTTCACTCCGTTGAACGGAGTTTGTTGTATGAAGTCACAAAGATAGCAACCTCCCGACAATTTTACCGCATTGTGGCAGGACAAAATCAATTTTATCCCTGCTTCTATCCATCCGAATTTCAATTTTCGTTACATTACAGTTTCAATTTTTTTAGTAGCTTTGCATAATCAATGTGACTAATGTGCTAATGTGACTAATGTGCCAATGTGTCAATAAGAATACTGTAAATGACAGTTAATAGTTAATAATTGGTGATTGGTAATTGGTGATTGGTGATTGGTGATGGCTAATTTGTAATTGAAAATTATATGAACGTCCTTCTTCTTGGTTCCGGTGGACGCGAGCATGCGTTGGCCTGGAAAATTCAAAAGAGCAGACTCCTGAATAATCTTTACATCGCTCCGGGGAATGCCGGTACGGCATCGTTGGGTGTGAACATCGATATAGATGTGGCGGATTTTGAAGCGATGAAGCGGTTTTCGCTCGATCATGACATAGATATGATCGTCGTCGGGCCCGAGGTTCCCCTGGTGGAGGGTGTGTATGACTACTTCCATGAAGATGAGGATATCTGCCATATTGCTGTGATCGGGCCCTCTAAAGAAGGGGCACGGTTGGAGGGAAGTAAGGATTTTGCCAAAAGGTTTATGTCCCGCTATAATGTCCCCACCGCGCGTTTCAAGACAGTTACCCTGGAGAATGTGATGGAAGGGAATGCTTTTCTCGATTTGCTTTCATCGCCTTATGTGCTGAAAGCGGATGGGCTGGCGGCAGGGAAAGGCGTATTGATTGTCAATGATCTCAATGAAGCGAAGCAATCACTCTGGGAGATGCTTAACGGAAAGTTCGGAGCCGCCAGCAAGAGCGTGGTGATAGAGGAATTCCTGTCGGGCATCGAGTGCTCGGTTTTCGTGCTGACCGACGGGAAATCGTACAAGATCCTGCCGGTAGCGAAAGATTATAAGCGGATCGGAGAGGGTGATACCGGCCTGAACACCGGAGGAATGGGGGCGGTGTCGCCTGTGCCTTTTGCCGATGAAATGTTTATGGAAAAAGTGCGTAGCCGGATTGTGGAACCGACTATCGAAGGATTACAGAAAGAAAAGATAGACTATAAAGGGTTTATTTTTCTTGGGCTGATTAATGTGGGAGGGGACCCGAAAGTGATTGAGTACAATGTCCGGTTGGGTGATCCGGAGACGGAAGTGGTGGTGCCGCTGATCAAATCGGATCTTTTGGAATTATTTACTGCGGTAGCTACCGAAACATTGGATGAGAAAACATTGGAGACAGACCACCGTCATGCCGTCACTGTGATGATGGTCTCCGGCGGCTATCCCGAAGGATATGAAAATGGAAAAATCATCGAGGGGTTGGATGATGTGCGGGACAGTATCGTATTCCATGCCGGCACGAAAAAGCTGGGGGAGAAAGTGGTTACTTCGGGAGGGCGCGTACTTTCCCTCACCTCTTACGGGAAAACCATGGATCACGCCTTGGGGACCTCTTATAAGAATATAGCGAAGATAAAATTTGAGAATAGTTATTTCAGAAAAGATATAGGTTTCGATCTCAGCAAATAACAATCCAAGGCGCTCATGCATTCTGTTGTCAGGTCGTTTCGTGCAGCTTTTGTCGAGGGGCGTTTTGCTCCTCTGCTCGCCGCTTTTGGAATGATGGGTATGCGGCTTGCATTGTTCCATAGGCGAGGGTTGCCCCGGATTACTTCCGTTGGCGACAATTATGTTTGGGAGCCAATAGCGTGTCTTTTTGTCCATCCACTGGTCTCGCTGATTACTTCCACGCTGGCTGTTTTTGTGATCGCCTGGCTCCTCTCCCTGTTAAACAGCAGGTTCAATCTTCTTCGTTCACGTTCCAACCTGCCTTTTACTGCGCCGTTGTGCTTATTGAGCCTTCATCCCTATTTTTTAGTGATGTCGGGTGATTATATCAGTATTATCTTTGTTCTTCTGGCATTCTTTCCGCTTCTGGAGTCGTATCAGAAACCTGACGCTTATCTTTCTTCCTTTCGCGCATCCATCTTGATTGCGGTAGCTTCACTGTTTCAGATCTATGCCTTTGTGTTATTTCCCTTATGGTGGATCGGAGAGCGGTCGATGCGGGGACCCCAGTTTCGTTCGTTTGTTTCGTCCTGGTTCGGTCTCTTCCTTGTGTACGTGACGCTGTTCTCTGTTTATTGGCTGGTTGATGAGATTCCCCGTTTCGTCAGGCCGTTTCTGCAGTTTGTCTCCTTTTCAATACCCGAAATCCCACGGTTTTCTATGCTGGAATGGGGAGGAGTATTGTTTGCGGGGTTGTTTTTTATATCCAATATGATTTTCAGTATCAGGATATATAGTCGTGATAAGGCGCTCACTCTTTCATTCATGCAGTTTGTGGTTTTCCTGATTGTTTTTTTATTGATTCTTCAGATGGTGTACTGGCAGGAAACATTTTTCTTCCTCTTGCTTTCCCTTGCATTGACCTCCTATCTGAGCGCTTATTTCTACTCGAGAACGATCTTGAAAAACCATATTTATGTGGCATATGCCATGCTTTCATTGATGTTGCTACTCTATTTGTCACATCTTCTCCCCTCGATGGCGGCTTTTTTATAAAACAAAAAAATTATTTAACGCGAGTTTGTTTATTTTCAACACTCTAAAGTTGCTGGTTTTTCTGCTATGATCTTAATTTTTAAGCCGCTTGCATCGAGCTCACGTTATTTAGGAAAAACAGGACTTTCAACCGGCTGAATTTAGAATATTTTGACAACATAAAATAAAGCATTATTTTTGTCCGGCAATATCGCCACATGAGCTCAACTACATCAACGATTACCACTTATGCAAGCCAAGACACACAAAAGTTTTAAATACTGGCAAACACGCACCCTGATAGCCACGATGATCGGTTATGCCTTCTTTTACTTCGTGCGGAAGAACTTCTCCTTTGCCATTCCCGGGTTAAGTGCCGAGTACGGCATCACCAAAACCAGTTTCGGTGTCATCATGACGCTGGTGACGGTGGTCTACGGAGTTTCGCGTTTCCTGAACGGCATCGTTGCCGACCGGATGAATGCCCGCTACCACATGTCTGTCGGTCTGTTCCTGTGTGCCATCGCCAACTTCGCCTTCGGGTTCGGGGCCGACCTGAGTTCGATCTTCACGGGGGAGACCGGGGGCCCCATGTTCACCAACACGATGGTGCTGACCTTCGGGGTCATCCTGGTGTTGAACAATTTCGTCCAGGGGAGCGGATTTCCTCCCGTAGCCCGTCTGTTGACCCACTGGATTCCGCCACAGGAGCTGGCCACCAAGATGTCGGTGTGGAATACCTCCCACTCCATCGGGGCGAGCCTTGTGGCCATCCTTTGCGGGTACATCATGGGCACGATGGGAACCGACATGAGCGCCCATCCTGAGATCGTCGCCCGGATTGCGGCCAACCTGAACGTTGACATGGGCGATGCCGAAAGGATGAGGAGCGTGCTCGAGTCGGCCTCTCATATGGGCGCCTGGAAATGGTGCTTCTGGATACCCGGTGCGATAGCCCTGTTGGGTTCGCTCGGGCTGTTCCTCTCCCTGAGGGACACCCCCTCCTCGGTGGGTCTTCCCGAACTGCACAAGGTCAACAGGAAAGGCAAGGATTCCTCGGCGGAATACAGGGCGTTTGTGCGCAAGTACGTCTACCGTAACAAATGGATATGGATACTTGGCATCGCCAACTTCTTCGTGTATATCGTGAGGTTCGCCGTGCTTGACTGGGGCCCGACGTTCCTGAAGGAGGCGCACGGGATGTCATTGTCGCACGCTGGCTGGACGGTGGCGGTGTTTGAAATATTCGGAATTGTGGGAATGCTGCTGTCCGGCTGGTTCACGGACAAATACCTGAAGGGTAAGGCCCACCGCACGTGCGTCTTCTGTATGGTCGGTGTGGCAGTGTTTATGACCCTTTTCCTTCTCCTTCCTTCCGGGGCGTCCTCCTGGGTAATGATCTCTACCCTGGCTATGGCCGGATTCTTCATATACGGCCCTCAAGCTCTTATCGGGATAGCTGCGGCCAACCAGGCGACAAATCGCGCGGCAGCCACGGCAAATGGACTGACTGGTTTGTTTGGCTATGCCAGCGGCCTTGTCTCAGGTGTCGGTGTGGGTTATTTCGTGGACGTGATGAACAGGATAAATCCGGAAAAGAGCTGGGATTATGTGTTCATGGGGATGATAGGGATAGCGGTCTTGTGTGCTTTCGTCTTCCTGCTGATGTGGAAGGCCAAGGCTGACGGATACGACGAGGAGACGGGTGACGCATGAGAAGGAACCGATAAATTTAACGCAGGTATGTTTAAATACATAGATAAAATGGGACTTAATACAAGCTCCCGGCTAAAGGATTGCTTGGGAAGAATCCGGCATTTTGCTTTGGATATGGATGGAACGATTTACAATGGGGGAACTCTTTTCCCTTTCACCATCCCTTTTCTTGATTTTTTAAAAAAGAATGGAATTGGCTTTTCTTTTCTCACCAATAACCCGTCAAAAAGCACTGCTGATTACCTTGCCCATTTGGAGAAAATCGGGATAAAAGCGACAAAAGAGGAAATGTATACCTCGGCTCAAGCAACGATTGATTACATCAAAGTCCATCATCCGGAAGTCCAAAGATTGTTTATGTTGGGAACTCCCAGTATGATACGGGAATTTGAGGAAGCCGGTTTTGTTTCCACGGCCGACGATGCGGATGATGTGCCGGATATGTTGGTGGTGGGTTTTGATATGTCCTTGGTCTATTCCCGCTTGTGTCGGGCCTCCTGGTGGGCAAGCCTGGGGATCCCATATATAGCTACCAATCCTGACTGGGTTTGTCCTACGGATAAACCTACCGTTTTAGTGGATTGCGGATCTATTTGCGCTTGTATTGAGAGTGCTTCCGGCAGAAAACCGGATATCGTGATCGGAAAACCCGATCCCCGCATGTTGAGTGGAATTTTAGACCGTTATGCGCTCCAACCGTATGAGGTGGCGATGGTCGGTGATCGTATCTATACGGATGTGCGTATGGCCCACAATGCAGGAGCTGTCGGCATCCTTGTGATGTCGGGCGAGACGACTTTGGAGATAGTGGGCAAATCCGACTTGAAACCCGATATTATTGCGGAAAATCTGGCAGAAATACAGGAAATGCTCAGAATACGTTAACAGGGAAGGAGTAAACAAAATTCTCTTTTTATTTGTTCATTATATGATTACTTTACCCGCGGCATGGTATTACCGCCATGCAAATTATCAAAGGAGGATCATAGGATGAAGAAATGGGTGTCTTTTGGATTCGAAGCGCTTTTTTTAGCATTGGTTTTTCATGCTTGTGGAAGTGCGAAAACATCTGCTGAGAAGGAAAAACTCGCCGCAGATGTACGGAACGCGGTGGAAATACCCGATTTTACATTTAAAGCCACCTATGCTTACCCCACCGGTTACAAGTCGGTCTACCTTTCCCCTTATTATGATGTGAAAATATCGCCTGACACGGTGAAAGCTTATTTGCCTTTTTATGGCCGTGCTTATCGCGCACCCATGAATCCGGACGAAGGCGGATACCGGTTTACCAGTACCGACTTTGACTACCGTGTGGAAGAGGGAGACAAGAGGGGAAATTGGAATGTAACGGTCATGATACGTGATCAGCACCGTCCCCTTGCCTTTCGCTTTGATATATGGGAGAACGGAACGGCCCGCCTCAATGTGAACGATACGGACAGGCAATCGATCGCGTTTCAGGGCGATCTTGTAATCGCGGACAAAGAGTGAGGCTTGCGGACAAAGAGTGAGGCTGACAGCCCTCCCGCCGCCTATGCGAAACAAAAAATCCACTTTCCGGTGGATTTTTTGTTTTGTATTTGTTTCCTTTTGCTATGGCCGGTGGTATCTATAATTTCTTCGCAAGTTCGGTCGGCAAATAGAATGTGTCGTTTTTATCGATATAGACCGTCACGGAGCCTATGTCGAACGGTTTTCCGTTCAGCCGGGCCACCGAAGAGAAAGCTTTTATTTCAAGGGTATTTCTTCCTTTTCTCACTTTAAGTATCGGAAAATCAGGGTCTTTCTTTTCTATCGAATAGTTCATCCCTGCAAAAACCTGGTCGTGTTTGACGAATATCCGGTCGGATAATTCCCGGAGTGATATTTCCAATCCTGTTACTTTTTGCAGGTATTCGTTCAATTCCGTGTTCTTTATATTTCCCCTGAGTATATCGTCTTGTGGGTGATAAGAGGCAAGCATCACCTCTTCCCCGGTGTGTGAACCTGTAGTGAACCCAAAACAGGTTTTCGAATTCAATATTTTTACGATGTTGTATGCCAGGTTGTCGCTTGTCCCTACTTGGGTGTAATCGGCCTCCTTATAGTTCTTCGAGGAGAGGAGCATTTCCATCTCTTCGTCGGTAAGATCGATATCGGTATATTCTTTGAATGTCTCTTTGATTTTTTCCGGTTTGGTATTGATCAGGATTGACTCCAAGGCTACCGCGCTGATCTTGTATCTGGATACGGCGCCGAAGAGTTGTTCAAGGGAAAGTTTGCTGGATCCTGAGCAATTTCTGGAGCCGATGGAAAAGCCGCTGTTACCATGATCGGAAGCGACCACCACTACGGTATTCCCGTCCTTTTCGGCAAACGCCATCACTTTACCCACCGCTTCGTCAAATGCAAGGAATTCGTTGATGATGGTCGCCGCATCGTTGGCATGTGCCGCCCAGTCTATCTGGCTTCCTTCCACCATCAGGAAGAATCCGTTTTCGCTCTTCGATAGCACTTCTAACGCTTTTTCGGTCATCTCCGCGAGAGAAGGCACTTTATCCGGATTCCTGTCGATATTGTAAGGCAAAGCCCGTTCGCCGAACAGTGCCCATACCTTTCCGTCGCCGTTATAACTGAGCAGCGCTTCTTTGTCATCTTGGATAAGCGTCGTTCCATTGTTCGCGAAATGATTTTTTATGTCGTCGGTCAGTATACCGTGACCTCCCCCGAACATCACATCCAGGTTCTGATAAGCTATTTGCGGGGCAATCGCCTTGTAATTGCTTCTTTTGTAATAATGAGACGAAAAATCCGCCGGTGTGGCGTGCGGGAACTCACAAGTAACGACCAATCCCACCGCTTTCTTTTTCTCAATTTTAGAAGCTTCGAGGATGTTGGCGGCAGGCTGATAGGTGCGTGATGCATCCACCCGGAACAGGTCGTTATCGGAAACTTCGGGGTGAATCCCCACATTGCCCACCTGTTGTAACACCCCGGTAGCGTAGGTGGAGCCGGTGGGCGCGGAGTCACCGATCGGTGCATTGGAGGAAAAAGTGGAAACCGTCCCCGTAAGATAGGGATCCACATTGAGCCTGTTTTCCATGCCGTTATAATACTTGAACCACCGTGCCGCCGAATAAACACCCACGGAGGTTCCGTCAGGGATCATCATGATCACATTTTTCACAGGTCTTATTTCCTGTGCAAGAACCAATACCGAAATAAAGAATAGGCAAAAAAAGAGATAAGTCTTTCTCATTGAAATAAAGAATTTAATAAATGGCCGGGGGCGTTCCTCCCCACTACTGTTATTAACCGAATAATTAGTACGCAGGAACTGAAAGGCACAGCCTCCCTCACCGAACAGTCATGTAGTCTACACATTTGCTGGAAATACAAAGATAGGAAATTTTTGAATATATGGTTAAACATCCCTTGTCATTATTATTTTCCAAATGTTATTTTGAGATGGGCATTCTTTTTAGTAGTTTTGCTTTTGCATAGATAAATACATCGTACGTCGCTTTGAACGCCGGAAGAAAATAAGTTATTCTATTAATTGACAGCTAATTTGTAATAATACAATGAAAGAATCCCTTAAAAAAAGAAACAGTGCCCAAAGGTATAAAGTCATTTTAGATGAATTGGAGAAAAAGAGATATGTTACCGTACAGGATTTCAGCCAGACGCTTGGTGTGTCGGAGGTGACTATTCGAAAGGATTTGAAAGATCTTGAAAAGAGAAATATGCTTTTACGAAGCCATGGAGGTGCAAGTCCGTTGAGTTCACTGATCAGCGACCGGCATATCGATGAAAAAGAGAAAATCATGGTAGATGAAAAAATCAGGATAGCTGAAGCTGCAACCCGCTTGCTGAATAAAAATGACCGGATTATTATCGCTTCAGGCACTACCTTGTTGTTTTTCGCCCGCAAAATATCCATGACAGAATCGTTAATGGTGATCACCCCATCGGTAAAAGTCTCGTTGACACTGTGTTACTATCCCAACGTGGAAATTATTCAGTTGGGGGGCGATATGCGTAAAAGCTCCGCGTCGGTAATCGGGACCTATACCGAACAATTTTTGGAGGGGCTGATGTGTAACAAGCTGTTTATCGGTGTCGACGGAATCGGGATCGAATTCGGGTTAACCACCAGCAATATTGGCGAAGCCCATTTGAATCACTGTATGCTGAATGCGGCAAAAGAGGTGATTGTGTTGGCCGATTCATCTAAATTCGGAAAACAGGGGTTTGGGAAAATCTGTGATATAGAACGGGTTCATCATATTATTACCGATAAAAATGCGCCGCAGAATATAATTCAGATAATCCGGGACAAAGGGATTGAAGTCACTCTTGTTTAGTTATTGAACCTCTATCCGGGTGTTTGTCGCATAGGGATTAAGTGGGCGTTTTACTTCAATAAACTTGAAAAATAGATATTAACCGCTACTCGAACGCATCTCATTGGATTTTATTAAAATTAATGCTCGTTGATGTTCGGCTTATATTGCGGTCGAACAGGCTTTTCATGAAAAACACAACGATTTAACTTGCGAAATAGAGATGTTTGGGTTTGTTTCCTTATAAAAAACTTTCGAAAAAGTTTTGAATTTATAAATTATTCTTTTACTTTTGGGCTTTAATACTTTTTATTATGGATCGTACGAGTTATATAAATGAATTGAAAAATACGAAAACAGGATCAGCGTGGGATTTCATCGTGATCGGTGGAGGAGCTACCGGCCTCGGTATTGCGGTGGATGCAGCTACGCGGGGATATAAAACTGTATTGCTGGAACAGGCTGATTTTTCAAAGGCGACTTCAAGCCGGAGCACAAAACTGGTGCATGGTGGGGTACGCTATCTGCAACAGGGTGATGTGGCTTTAGTCAGGGAAGCTTTGCGTGAAAGAGGGTATTTAAGGAGGAATGCGCCCCACTTGGTGAAGAATCAGCGTTTTGTCATTGGTAATTATTTGTGGTGGGAGAAACCTTTTTATACAATTGGCTTGACCGTTTACGATCTTCTGGCGGGGAGAAGGGCGCTGGGGCGCTCATTGCCCATGAGTAAAAAAAGCGTCATCAAGCATATTCCTCAAATAGAGCAGCAAGGGCTAAAGGGGGGAGTATCCTATCAGGATGGTCAGTTTGATGATTCGCGGTTGGCCATTAATCTGGTGCAGACAGCTGTCGAGCATGGCGCGGCAGTAGTCAATTATGCTGGTGTGACCAATTTGACAAAAGAGGGAGGTAAAGTTACAGGGGTAGTCGTTGAAGATAAACTGGGTGGTGGTACTTTTCAATTAAAAGGCAAATGTGTCATCAATGCCACCGGAATTTTTGTGGATGATATCATCAAGATGGACAATCCCGTGCAAAAGCCGATGGTACGCCCCAGTCAGGGTGTCCATGTGGTGGTTGACGGTTCTTTCCTGGACAGTGACGATGCTATTATGGTGCCCAAGACTAGCGACGGAAGGGTGATGTTTGGAGTTCCATGGCATAACCGGGTTATTCTGGGTACCACCGATACGCCGGTGAAAGAGTTTGTGATGGAGCCCAAGCCGCTCGATGAGGAGGTGGACTTTATTTTGGAAACCGCGGGAAGATATCTGGTGAAAAAACCGCAACGCAAAGATGTATTGTGTGTGTTTGCCGGCCTCAGGCCATTGGCTGCCCCTACCAAACATTCCGAAGAGACCAAAACAAAAGAGATCTCGCGCAGCCATAAGTTGTTTGCCTCTGAATCGGGGCTGGTTACCATCACCGGCGGCAAATGGACTACTTATCGTATCATGGCTGAAGAAACTGTGAATCTTGCGGAAAAAACAAACGGGATGAAACATAAACCTTGTAAAACCAAACATCTCAAGGTGCATGGTTATCAGGCCAATCCCGATAGAAGCAACCATCTCTATATCTATGGAAGCGACCAGGAGCATATTCTTCAGTTGCAGAAAAACAATCCCGAATACGCGCAAAAGCTGCATCCTGACTTGGAATTTACGGCAGCTGAGGTGGTGTGGGCCGTACGTGAAGAGATGGCTCTTACTGTGGACGATGTGCTTGCCCGTAGAGTGAGGGCTTTGTATATGGATGCGAAAGCTTCCATCGAGATGGCGCCTCTCGTGGCTTCCATTATGGCAAAGGAACTGAACAAAGACAAAAGCTGGGAAGAGGAGCAGGTCAGGGAATACAGGTCTATTGCCCAGAATTATTTTCTGACATAATTTCCCTAAATAAGTTTGTTTTATTAGAAGCTGTTTTGAATTTTTTCATCGATTGTTTTTTAGCCGTTTTTTGATGGATTTGGATTTTCATTGATTGAAATGTGGCGGGCCACTTAAAAGAAATGAAAGTTCAAAGGCGCGAAAAAGGGCAAAAAACAATAGGAAAGAGTCGAAAAATAAGCGTGAAAGAATTACTCGTAAAATTCAAAACAGTTTCTTAGGAATTCGATATGCAATGGATTATAGATTTATAAGCAAACAGAAACCATGATAGGTATTTTAAAGCCACCGCCACACAAAGAGCAGATAGCCGATGAGAAAATAGACCCTGCCTATAAAAAATTGCGTTTTCAGGTCTTTATGGGTATTTTTGTCGGTTATGCAGCTTACTATCTTGTAAGAAAAAATTTCTCACTGGTGATGCCGGATCTCATTGAAATGGGATATTCGAGAGGATCATTAGGATTTATCTCCGCGGCTGTTTCCCTCTCCTACGGGCTTAGCAAATTTTTGATGGGTGGAGTTTCGGATCGTAGTAACGCGCGTGTCTTTATGAGTCTGGGACTCCTCCTTTCCGCTCTTACCATATTTAGCTTTGGTACCATACCGGCACTCACCTCATCGGTGACAGTCATGTTTATGGTCATGTTCGTGAACGGCTGGTTCCAGGGGATGGGATGGCCCGCATCCGGACGGGTGATGGTGCACTGGTTCTCCGTCAAGGAGAGAGGTACGAAAATGTCTATCTGGAATGTGGCGCATAACGTGGGTGGCGGTCTTGTCGGCCCGCTTGCTATTCTGGGTGTTGCCATTTTTGGGGACTGGCACAGTAAGCTTTATTTCCCGGCAATGATAGCGATGCTCTTCGCTTTTATTACCTGGTTGCTCGTGAGGGATACACCGCAATCGTGCGGGTTACCCAATATCGAGAAATACAAGAATGATTATCCCAAGGACTATGAGGCCAGCCACGAGGAGGAATTTTCAACCAAAGAAATATTTTTTAAATTTGTCTTTAGGAATAAATTCCTTTGGCTGATTGCTGTCGCCAACGTCATGGTCTACCTGGTGCGTTACGGTATACTCGACTGGGCACCGACTTACCTGAAAGAGGCCAAAGATTTCTCGGTGGCAGAAGCGGGATGGGCTTATTTTGCTTATGAATATGCGGGAATACCGGGAACCCTGCTCTGCGGGTGGATTTCAGACAAGGTCTTTAAAGGCAGGAGGGCGCCGGCCACGATAATTTATATGTTGCTGGTGATGGTGGCTATTTTTGTCTATTGGAAAAACCCTCCAGGCAATGTGATGGTCGACAACATCGCCCTGATTGCCATCGGCTTCCTGATTTATGGGCCGGTAATGCTCATTGGCGTGCAGGCGCTTGATTTGGTACCCAAGAAAGCGGCCGGTACGGCGGCCGGGCTTACCGGATTGTTCGGTTACCTGGGGGGCGCATTGGGAGCCAATATCGCCATTGGCTTTATTGTAGACCATATGGGATGGAATGCCGCATTTATGCTGATGTTGTTTGGTAGCGCAATTGCTATTTTGTTTTCTGCTTTTACCTGGAATGCGGAGAAAAAAAGATTGGCCGTAGATGACGAATAATGCGAATAAATTAAAACAGTGACTGAAAAATCCGGATTGACAGAGAGGAGGAAAATCCCCGGATTCGAAAAAGGACCACATTGGTGATTGACAGCCGCCTTCTTTCGAGCACACAATTCTACGGCCGTCTGGATTGAATCTGAACTGTAGTGAGCACAATCAACTCATAATAATATTTTTACTATGGAACATTTTTTTATTGTCATGTTAATGGTGGGTTTTTCCTTTTATTCTTCAGCAACTCCAATGGTGAACATGGAGGAGGACAAGGTTGTTGAAAAAAACACACAACAACAATCTGAAATTGCCGTGGTGCTTGCCAAGCTGCCGAAAATATCCGGCTATCTGCAGACCGGTTGGAATTACAGTACGGCCGGCGAGGGGACTTCATCTTTTCAGGCAAAGAGACTTCGCCTGCTTGTAGACGGGACGGTGACGCCAAACCTGGCTTTTAGACTCCAGATTGAGGCTTTTAACGGTATTCCCGGCTCTCTAACCCCGAATGGACAAAAAAACCTCCAGGTTATGGATGCGTTTGCCACCTATACCTTCAGTCCTGCATTCAAAGTGCGTGCAGGACAGTACTATCTTCCACTAGGATATGAGAATTACGATATTTCTCCCGCAACGCTGGAGACAGTCGATTTCTCGAATATTGTCTACCGGATGGTTTGCAGGAATCCTTATGAATACAACTTCGTAGACTACGGGCGTGACCTTGGTGTGATGATTATGGGGGATCTTTTCCCGTCGGAAAAGGATTTCAATCATTTAAGTTATGACTTGTCCCTTTCGAATGGCTCTCTTCCAATGAAAGATGATCCCAATAAATCCAAGGATGTTGTTGCCGCAATCACTGTGCGGCCAATTAAATATTTCAATGTGAAAGCTTCGCATGGCTGGGGTGAATATACTTATACCGATGGAGAAGGAAAAAGGTCCTTATATAATACCATGAACCGAACTATTCTCGGGGCATGGTATAATGACCCGAACGGTGTTTTTTTGAGAGCCGAATACGGTTTCCTCAAGGGGGAGAATGGCATGTTTGACGAGCGTGGTTTTTATGCACTTGCCGGATATAATCTCCAAACAAAGTACGGTAAACTCCTTCCTCTCATTCGTTATGATAGATATGAAGATAAAGCGAATGATATGACTGCAAATAACTATGACCGTATATTGGCAGGCTTTACTTTCCAGCCTGCGCCTAACTTAAAAATTCAATTGAATTATCAGCACGGTTTCTATTCCGCTAAGGCCTCACAGGCCCTTGGAAGAGATGGTTACGATCAGGTTCAATTAATGGGCCTTTTCAGATTTTAAAATCAATTAAATAATAAAAACATGAAAAAAACAATTATTTCCATTACGCTGGCTATCGCGTCCTTATCCTCTGTTATGGCGCAGCATATCGGTGAAGAGTACCGCTTAAAGAAAGTTATTCCCGTAGTTGGACGCCAAGGGATCGCGATTGATGAAAACTATTATTATGTATCCAATACTACGGCATTGCATAAGTATGATAAGGAGGGCAATCTCCTGATGTCGAATGAGAAACCTTTCAAGGATCTTAAAAAAACGAATCACTTTGGTGATATCGACGTTTTCAATGGCGAAATTTATGCCGGCGTCGAGTTATTTGAATATGGCCGTGGATATAATATCGCCATTTCGGTATATGATGCGGAAACATTGCAATGGAAACGCGATATTCCATGGTCGCCGGAGTCGGGTCAGGTGGAAGTGTCGGGAATTGCTATCGACAGGGAAAAGAACATGATATGGATGTCCGATTGGGTGGATAGCCGTTATGTTTATTGTTACAGTCTTGAAACCGGCAAATATTACACGAAAATGCAATGTCGTCCCGCTCCTTATTGGACACAGGGAATCTTTGTCGCAGACGGCAAGATGTTGTTTACCGCCGATGATGGTGAATCAATGTACCAGATCCCGGATAATATTTACATCGCAGACATAAGTGAAGTGCCTTTCACCGGACTGGTTGAGGGAACTGAGGTGGTCAGGGACACACCATTCTCGGTCAAGTTGGATGATAATGGCAAGGTGGTAACCCGTCCGGGACTTATTGCCGGTGGGGCAAAGGCCGGACGCCTTGCATTGTTCCGTGAAATGAATGATTTCCGTCGCACCGGTGAAATCGAAGGACTTGCCATCGATCCAACCAACGATGACCTGGTGGTCTTAAATAACCGTGGAACTCAAATCATACTTGGAATGTCGCAAGGTCCTGTCAGGGAGGAAGGCTACACACAGGAGGTACGTGAGCTGTATATATATGAAAGAATTAAATGACCTATATGGATAGTGATAGCATAACTGTGCGGAAATGCTAGAAAAATATACATGGTCTACTATACGTTTGGCAACCATTTCTGCATACCTGTCTCAGGCAAAATCCTAACCTTTCAAAATAGAATTAATTTGTTACATCAGCGTTTCAAAATGAAAAATATGAGAAAATATCTGTTAGTTTTAGTAATACTATTTCAATACATAACTTGCAGTAATAAGGAGGAAAACATTGCGGATGAGTTTGATGTGCAATTTGAACTCCCGGCCTTAATTGATATCACTCAAGGAGGAGAATACGTTTTTACGGTAAAAAACGGCAAAGCGCCATCCTCCTCAGACTCATTTATTTTAGAATCGGATGCCGGAATATCTTTTGTATGCCCCATTATCAGTACCTCTTCAGAAAGTTTCACCGTACGTTTGGCCAGTGAATGCAAATCCGGTTATCACAAAGTTTTCATCAAAAGGGACACCCGGAAAAAACCGTTTGGAGGAACCCACATCACTATCGTTGAAAATATCGGTTTCGAGCCGGATGAAGGCACTACAATTTACGGCATCGTTTCCTCGGGTGATGGTGCGGGTGTGGGAAATGTTGTGGTGTCTGATGGGGTGGAGGTGACCGTGACGAATGGGGATGGTATATACCAGCTAAAATCCGCCAAACAGCAAGGTCATGTGTTTATCTCCATACCAGGCGGATATGAAGTTCCATCCAGCGGAGTACTGCCTCAGTTTTTTTATAAGCTGAAAGGAGCCCCCAATGTTGTTGAACGGGTCGATTTTACACTGAGAAAAGTGAATAACCAGGACTCTTACAAGGTGTTTATGCTCGGTGACATGCACCTTGCGAATCGTACGGATGATGCAAGGCAATTCACAGAATTCACAACCGACCTGACTGCTTACATGGATCGTCACAGAGGAGAGAAGATGTATGCAATTGCGCTTGGAGACATGACATGGGACTTGTATTGGTATTCAAACAACTATTCTTTTCCCCAATACCTGAATGATGTAAACTCACAATTGAAGGACTTGCAAATATTCCATGTGATGGGTAATCACGACAACGATTTTCAGGGAACGTCGGATTTTACAGCCGAAATCAAATACAGAGACCAAATTGCACCTACTTATTATTCTTTCAATATTGGCAAAGTGCATTATGTGGTTATGGATAATATCGATTGCAGCGAATATGATGGTACCACTTCTCGAAAATATAAAAAGATTATCTCTGAAGAACAACTGAAATGGCTTGAAAAAGATCTTTCGTATGTGGAAAAATCAACGCCCATTGTTGTTGCGATGCATGCGCAAGTATTTTATCCGATAGCTGGTGGATTCAAATATGATTACGACGTGATCAATACCGAAAAGCTTTTTGATGCTTTGGCCGGATACGAAGCTCATTTTGTGACAGGTCATACACACATGACCTTCAATGTAAGGCCCGGCGACGCAATCGTAGGCGACCGCAACTTTTATGAACATAATACAGGAGCGGTATGCGCCTCCTGGTGGTGGTCAGGCCACCTTACCCCCGGAGTGCATGTCAGCCTTGATGGAACGCCGGGTGGGTATGCCGTCTGGAATGTGTCGGGAACCAATTTGAAGTGGAAATATAAAGCTACCGGATGGCCTGAAGATTATCAGTTCCGAAGTTACGATCTGAACAATGTGCGCTTCTCAATGGCCGACGTCCCATTGATGCCTTCCAATGTCCCTGATGCGACCAGGAGGGTATATGAGCAGTATGTGGACGCCTATCCGGCGAACAACAGTAACGAGGTGCTGATAAATATCTGGAACTGGAATCGAAACTGGATCTTGACTGTGGTGGATCAAGATGGCAATAACCTGGTGCCACAGGAAGTATGGGCTTATGATCCGCTCCATATAGCGGCGCTTTCCGTGAAAAGATTCAATCAGCCGAATCTCACATCAACGCCGTCATTCGTGACCCAGAAGTTTACCCATTTCTTCAAGGTAAAAGCGAATGATGCCGATACGGATTTGGTGATCACCGTTCAAGATGAATTTGGAAACAGGTGGACTGAGAATATGGAACGGCCGAAAGTATTCTCGATAGACGAGTATAAAAGAAAATAAACATGTTGACAAAAATAATTTCTGATTTAAAACATTGATTTTATGAGAGAATGTAGACTATTTGTCCTATTTATACTTCTGATAGTTGGAGGAGGATTTTCCTTGTCGGCTCAGAATAGAGTGATCTCCGGGAAAGTCCTCGACGCCGGACAAGAACCAATGATAGGAGTAACTGTCCAACTCGATGGCACGTCCAAAGGTGTAATTTCTTCTGTAGATGGAAGTTTCTCGCTTGAAGTTCCATCAGGAGAAGTTACCCTCAGTGTTTCATTTGTGGGGTATATTACTCAGCAGGTGAAGGTTCCAGCAAACCAAACGAGTGTCACCATTTATATGCAGGAAGATGTAGTCATTCTTGAGGAAGCGGTGGTAGTCGGTTACGGTACACAGAAACGGGTCAATCTTACAGGTTCTGTGGCGGTTGTAGGTGGCAAAGAGCTCGAAGACCGTGTTGCGCACTCTGTAACCCATATGTTACAGGGAGCCGTCCCCGGACTCAATATTACCACCTCTTCAGGTAAACCCGGTAGTACCCCTTCAATTAATGTCCGCGGTATTACCTCTATCAATGGAGCCTCACCGCTTGTGTTGATCGATGGTGCTGAAGGTGACCTCAACCGTGTCAATCCTGATGATGTGGAGTCAATTTCTGTTATCAAAGATGCAGCCGCTGCTGCCGTGTATGGAGCGCGTGCCGCATTTGGCGTAATTCTTGTTACTACCAAGTCCGGCACAGCCAGAGATGGAAAAGCGATGGTGCGTTACAGTAGCCGTTGGGGATGGGAAGAATCAACCACATCTACCGATTACGAGAATAGGGGATACTGGTCCGTGTATACAATTAACAAGTTTTGGAATGCAGATTCGGGAACGCTATACTTTAATTATACCGACGAGGATATGCGCCAACTTCTAGCTCGTGTAAACGACAAGGAGGAGCATCCCGATCGTCCATGGGTTGTGGAAGATGTAAGAAACGGAAGAAGACAATGGGTTTACTATGGCAACTATGACTGGTGGGATATGTTATACCGCTCAAAACGTCCGGTTCAAAAGCACAGTGTATCATTCAATGGGGGTTCAAAAGACGTGAAATATCTTGTTTCCGGAGCGCATGACAGACAGGAAGGTATACAAAGGCAACATCCCGATGTTTTTTTAAAATATAATCTGCGGTCGAAAATAGACTTCAACATCAACAAGTGGGCCACGCTGTCAAACAACACATCATTCTATACTTCAAAGTATACCTCATTAGGAGACGGGAGTGTCGATAACACTCTTGGTTACAGCGCCCGGCACGCGTTGGCCAACATCCCCATGAAGAACCCTGACGGTTCATGGGTATACGGTACGCCATACAGTAGTTATAAGGTGGCCAACGGGCGCCACATAATACTGGGTGAAAACTCGCACCGCCTTGTTAATATTACAAGCGATTTCTCCAATACCAGCCGTCTTGTCATCACTCCGCTAAAAACACTGAGTGTCACGGGAGATTTTACTTACCGGTTGTACCAGGCACGCAATACCAGCCGTTCCAACCATATGTATTTCAGGGAATATCCTGATGCTGAAATGGGGGTTTATAGTACCGGAGCTGGTGAAAACCAACTGGATGAAGCTGTGAACACAAGGAACTATTATTCTACCAATGTTTTCGCCAATTACAGCCAAACATTCAACAATGCTCATAACCTGACAGGAGTGGTCGGATTAAATTATGAGACATTAAAATTGAAAAATGTTTCAGCATGGGGTAGAAATCTCTCTTCTACGGAGTTGGACGACTTGAATCTTGTGGGGCAGGATTCGGAAGGCAATACCCTTACCGGTGTTGGTGGCGGCCAGAATGAATATGTACTGATGGGATACTTTGGCCGTGTCAATTATGACTATCAAGGGCGCTATTTGTTTGAAGCCAGCGGACGTTATGATGGCACCTCCCGTTTTGCGGCCGGTCATCGTTGGGGTTGGTTTCCTTCCGGGTCAGTTGGATGGAGAATTTCAGAGGAGTCATTCTTCGAACCCGCGCGAAAATATGTGGATAATCTCAAGTTGAGAGGCTCTTATGGCAGCCTGGGCAACCAAAACGTCTCTTCCTATTATGCCTATTTGAGACTTATTACAATCAATGATTTCGCGGGTTATTCCTTCGGAGAGGGTAGCACCATGAGTAAATATTCCACCATAGGGGCACCTGTAGCCTCTGACCTGACATGGGAAACCTCTAACCAGTGGAACGTTGGTCTTGATATGACTTTCTTGAATAACCGGCTCAATTTTGTCGGCGATGCATATGTCCGTGATACTAAAGATATGCTGACCGATGGAGTGGCTCTGCCTGGTGTGTATGGAGCTAACCCTCCAAAAATGAATGCGGCCGACCTGCGCACAAAGGGATATGAACTTTCCATCAACTGGAGAGATCGAATAGTGCTATCCAGCAAACCTTTAGAGTATGGTTTTGGATTCAATATCAGTGATTACAGGAGTGTGATCACTAAGTATGACAATCCGGAAAAATCGTTCGCTAAAGATTACTACGAAGGAATGAGAATTGGAGAAATCTGGGGCTTTGTCACTGATGGGCTTTTTCAAAGCAGAGAAGAAGCGCAAGCCTATGCAAAAGAAGTCGATTTGAGTTATATTAACAACCGTATCACCGGAGGGTGGCAAGGAGGCGACCTCAAATTTCTCGATATTGATGGTGATGGTAAATTGGGGATAGGCAGCAATACCGTGGGCGATCCCGGAGATCGTAAGATTTTGGGGAACTCACTGCCTAGCCTTTCTTATGGTATCAATGCAAATGTCCGATGGCACGGTATTGATGTGTCGGTTTTCTTTCAGGGAACAGGTAACCATTATTGGTATCCTCATGGGCAGATGATGAATTTCTGGGGGCCATATTCCTATCCCTACCTTTCTTTCTTGCCGAAGAACTTCCTCGACAAAGTGTGGGCAGAAGATAATCCTGACGCCTATTTCACTAGGCCGATGGCCTATTCAGCAACATCTGGCCCCCTGAGTAGGGTGAATGATCGTTATCTCCAGAATCTGAGATACTTGAGATTCAAGAATTTGACTTTTGGATACACGGTGCCGGACAATTTGACGAGAAAGATCAAACTGGATATGGTTCGTGTCTATTTCTCGGGTGAAAATCTCTGTTTTTGGTCGCCTATTAAAAAGAACTCTGAATATGTTGACCCCGAGGCGGTTATCGATAGGTCGAGTGCCGTTTACCAAAACGCCTATTATCCGTGGGCTAAGACGTTTATGTTTGGTATAGATCTTACTTTTTAATAACAATAAGGAACATGACAATGAAGCAATATATTATAATAGCGATTGCTCTAATGATAGGTTTGACGGCCTGCGACATGCTTGACACCAAACCTCTGAGCCAAATTTCTCCTGCTACTTATTTTAAGACGGAAACCGACCTTCAGTTGTTCAGTAATACTTTTTACAACAATTTGCTGGATAAATCTCCTTATGATGATCAAAGTGATCTTTACATCCAACAAAACCTCTCAGACGAAATGATTGGAGGCAACAAAAGGACAGTCCCCAATTCCGGAGGAGGATGGTCATGGGGGGACTTGAGAAAGATGAATACTCTTTTGGCCTATATCCATCAATGTGATGATGAAGCCGCCATTGTCAAGTATACGGCCTTGACACGATTCTTCAGGGCTTACTTCTATTTCGAAAAGGTCAAGCGATTCGGTGATGTGCCTTGGTACGATAAAGAACTGGGGTCGGCTGATGAAGATTTATACAAACCGCGGGATTCACGTGAGCTGGTAATGACTAAAATGATTGAGGACATTGATTATGCCATTGACAACCTGTCTTCTAAAGTGAGTACTTATCGTGTCAACAAGTGGGCTGCCTTGGCTCTGAAAGCGCGATTCTGCCTTTATGAAGGAACTTATCGGAAATATCACCAACCCGACCTTGAGGGAAATGACTATGCTTATTATCTCGAGCAGGCCGCCAATGCGGCGGAAGAACTGATTAGTGAAGGCCCTTACAGGCTTTATTCCACCAACAATCCGGCCAAGGATTATCTGATGCTTTTTGCGCAAGAAAACGCCAGTGTGGATGAGTATATTCTTGCCATCAAATTCGATTACAGCCTTGGCATTTATCACAATGCCACAGCACACACGGTGGTTCCCACCCAAGGACGTCCGGGCCTGACAAGAAAGGTTATAAATACCTATTTGAAAAAAGATGGTACGGCTTTCACGGATCAGCCAGGATGGCAAGAGATGGCCTTTGTTGACGAGGTGAGGGACCGTGACCCACGTTTGGCGCAGAGCATCAGAACCCCGGGATATACGAGAATCGGAAAATCAGAGGTGTTGCCTCCTGATCTTACCGGCAGTGTTACCGGCTATCATCCTGTCAAGTTCGTTCAGGATCCGACAGCTTCTGGCGGGAATGTTGACCGTAACGACAGATCGACATGTGATCTTCCTGTATTCCGATACGGGGAGGTGCTGCTGAATTATGCCGAAGCAAAAGCAGAGTTGGGTACATTAACACAGGACAACCTTGATATTTCTATCAATAAGCTCAGGGGCAGGGTGGGTATGCCGAATCTGAATATGCAGGCAGCAAATGCGGATCCGGACTGGTATCTCTCTTCAGCCCAATATGGATACACAAATGTGGCCGGATCAAACAAAGGGGTAATACTCGAGATTCGTAGAGAACGAGCAATAGAGTTGGCGCAAGAAGGTTTCCGATTCGATGATTTGGTAAGATGGAAAGCCGGATACGCTATCGATCAGGATATATATGGTATGTATTTTAAACAACCGGGAGCGTACGATCTTACAGGAGATGGTAGTCCTGATGTGATTCTTTATGAACAGGGAACTCCCAAACCATCGGCTCCTGCTGGAGTGCAAGTGTTGGAGATTGGGAAAGATATCCTTCTCACGGGAGAAAACCGGGGATATATATATTATCATAAAAATATAGCACGGACCAAATTCTCGGAGGTGAGAGATTACC
The DNA here is from genome assembly GCF_003712195.1 of Proteiniphilum sp. X52. Lineage (GTDB taxonomy): Bacteria > Bacteroidota > Bacteroidia > Bacteroidales > Dysgonomonadaceae > Proteiniphilum. The sequence goes on from NZ_RDSD01000003.1 coordinate 128,988, forward strand.
TTTATCCAATTCCTATCAACGAGCGCTCACTCAATAAGAATCTCACACAGAATCCGGGGTGGGATGATGGTCTTAATTTCTAATGTAATTGAACGTTTTCATTAAGCAATACCAGCAGAAGACAAACTTGTTTGGATTATGCCGTTGCGGGAAAATACCTGATGGGGTTGAATTTTTAAAATTAAAAAATACATGGTCATGGAATTTTTGAAATATACATATACAGCGGTGATTCTAATGGCACTCCTATTTTCTTTCGGGAGTTGCGGGGAGGATGAGTCGAGTCTTTCGAAGGCCGTTTTGGCAAGTGCCGGCTCTTTAAGTTTTGAAGGAACAGGCAGTGCGCCGCAGATCATCACCGTCTATGCCGATGCTGACTGGTTGACCGAAGTGCCGGAGTGGATAACTGTCAGTCCTGCTTCAGGCACAGGCATGATGGATGTGACGATTGCTGTATCCGACAACCTGCGTGACGGGGCGTTGGATAATCCCAGAAGAGGTGTTATTGTCTTCAAGGGAGCAACCCTCGACAGCCGTGCACAGGTGATTGTCAATCAGATGGGTGATAAGTTCAGGGATGTGAAAGATTATACAGTGGCGGAATTGGCCGCTTTGGCTGATGAGACCGTCGTGTCTGTCCCCAACGTAACTGTAATGGCTCTTACAACGGAAGGATTTATTGTGACGGATGCGCAAAACGCCAATAACGTATATGTATTGGGTGATGCGTCAGTAAGTGTTGGGAATAAAGTCACGATTTTGGGAAACAAGTCCTCCAATTCACAATCGCTTCCAATTGTTGAGGCTGACAATATAAAAATTGTTTCAACGGGAGGAGAAGTGACCTATCCTTCGGCTAAGGATATTACAGACGAGGTGGACAAATATAACGCTACTGCGAGAGAATTCATTGCGGTAAGCGGTATTTTGAATGGTGCCAACGTGTCTGTTGCGGATGCCAATTACACGGTAACTATCATTGATGCGCCTGCTTCATTTGATCTTGCTTCTATGAACGGACATCGTGTGGTGGTGACGGGTTATTTCGATGGACTGGCTGCTCCGGTGGTCAAGGTCTTTGCCGCGGAAGTGGAAGATAACGGCATTGCCAAAGATATCTATTTCTTTGAAGACTTCGAGTGGCTTGATCCATGGTCGGTAGCCGGTAAAGCAGGCCGAACTGTCGAAACAGACAATCTCAGTGCTACAGCTCCACAGCTCCCGACTCCCAAGGTCGACGGTAAATCAGCCCTCGCCGCCCTCCTTGAGAGGGGGTATGCATTCCTTCGTGTCACTCCTGCGACTACGAACGCAACCGAGTGTATCTATCTCCAGCAGAATTACCTTAAGTTCGGTAAAACCGGTTTCCAGGCCGGCATCATTCTTCCGAAACTCGAAAAAGATGTTCCACCCGGGGCCACTGCCGTGATGTCGTTTGACTGGTGTCCGATGCGCCAAGGTTCGGGCGTGATTGACCCGGTCAACCTGATCGTTATCGTGAAAAATGGAAGTGATGAGATGGAATTCAGCATACCTCCGGCAGGCTTCGAGAACGGCCAAAAACTTGAGTGGATCAGAGCTGAAGTGGCACTCACCGGAGTAGTGCTCACCAAAGAAACCACAATTACGATCCGCCAGACCAACTGGCAGTTAGCTACGGCGAACCGCTATTTCCTTGATAATATTGAAATAAGCAGCTTGGCCCGTTGATTAGGCTCGTATTGCTCAGCGAAAATGTGGGATAATTGTCTTAAAGGAGAGCGACTGTCAAATCTATAAAAGTATTTGACAGTCGCTCTCCTTTTTCATTGTGAAAGGAATCAATACGGTGTTTCATTCAAGAATTTTGTAAAATGTGTCGATTTGCCAATGTTCCTAATACTACTGGGGAGATTTCAAACAGACGGAACCCTATTTCGACAAGGTATGACAGAAGTAACCCTTCGGCTACTACTGCACGCAGATGTGTGGCTGGATCAAAAAACGGATATGGTGCGACTTCAGGCACACACTGTGAGAATGAAGAGATAAACCAATGCTGCCAGTCCTGCTCCTGCAATGGGACCAAAAACAGGTATCCAGGCATATTCCCAATCATTGGCATCTTTACTCTTGAAAGGGATAAAAGCGTGCACAATTCGTGGTCCCAGGTCACGCGCAGGATTAATGGCGTATCCGGTAGTTCCCCCCAAACTGAGTCCAATGGAAAAAACGACCAGTGCAACCGGTAGTGCACCCAATGATCCCAGCCCCACCTTGGTGCTTCCCAAATATTCGTATTGCAATTGCGGTAAAGCGATCATTAATACAGCCAGTACCAGCACAAATGTTCCGATACATTCAGAGAAAAAATTGTTCCGGTAATTTCTGATGGCCGGATCGGTGCAAAAACAAGCCTTTTTAATACCGGGGGTGGTTGTGATCAGGAAATGCCCTTTGAAAAATAGATAAACCGTAAACGCGCCCAGCATAGCCCCCAGCATTTGAGCCATAATGAACGGGGCTACTTTCACCCACTCAAACAATCCGCTGAATGCCAACCCCAAGGTTACAGCCGGGTTGATATGCGCCCCACTAAGATCAGACGTAAGTAGAACCGCGACAAACACGGCCAGTGCCCACCCGGCCGTGATGACAATCCAGCCACTTCCATGGCTTTTGGTTTTGTTGAGATTCACATTGGCGACAGTGCCATTACCCAACAAAATCAACACAAATGTACCCAAAAATTCTCCTAAAAATTCACTCATAGTTTTAAAATTTTAATCATCCACAAACTGACGCAACAGCACATGCCAAAACGGTCGCCACACCACCAATGATTCATTGTTGGCCTGCTGCGTGGGCTTATCTTAAAAGCAGATCAAACCGGATTGTTCCAGTTTTTGGCACGCATGATAGCCTTCTTCCAATTGGCGATTGTTTTTTCAATTTCGGGTTCTTTTGCCCGGGGAATAAACTTTCGGTCCACCTGCCATTGCTCTTTTAATTCGTCGATATTTTTCCAATAGCCCACGGCCAGTCCGGCGAAATAGGCTGCGCCAAGCGCGGTTGTTTCGGTGATTTTTGGCCGGACCACTTTTCGTCCGATGGCATCGGCCTGGATTTGCATCAAGAGATTATTCACCGCGGCACCCCCGTCCACGCGTAATTCACTTAGTTCGATCCCGGAATCGGATACCATTGTTTCTATCACTTCCATTGAACGGAAAGCGATGGCTTCGAGCGCAGCCCTGGCGATATGCGCTTTCCCTGTGCCACGGGTGAGGCCAATGATTGTCCCGGTGGCATATTGATCCCAGTGCGGGGCACCCAGACCAACAAAGCCTTGCACGAATGTAACGCCGCCGTTGTTTTCCACTTCGCTTGCCAGAGCTTCAATTTCTGAAGATGAACGGATGATTCCCAACTGGTCGCGTAACCATTGTACTACAGCGCCACCAATGAAAATACTGCCTTCAAGCGCATAGGTCACTTCATTGCCAATTTGCCAGCCGATGGTGGTAAGCAGTTTGTTTTTCGACACGACCGGTTTTTCTCCCGTGTTCATCACCACAAAACAACCGGTTCCATAGGTGTTCTTAACCATTCCTTTGTCAGTGCACATTTGCCCGAAGAGAGCGGCCTGTTGGTCTCCCGCAATGCCGGCTATGGGGACCGCGCTTTCAAAGCAACCGGCCTCTGTAAGGCCATATAGCTGACTACTGGGTTTTACTTCCGGCAACATTTCTGCGGGGATGTCAAAAAGAGACAAGAGTTCTTTGTCCCATCGCAATGTGTGGATGTTGAAAAGAAGGGTCCTGCTCGCGTTTGTGATATCGGTAATGTGTAGTTTCCCTCCTGTAAGTTTCCACACCAGCCAACTGTCGACAGTGCCAAAGAGCAGTTCCCCGGCTTTTGCTTTATGTTGTGCGCCCTCGACATGATCGAGGATCCATCTGATTTTTGTTGCCGAGAAGTAAGCATCGATGAGCAGTCCGGTTTTTTCGGTAATGGTTTTTTCAAGACCTTTCTCTTTGAGTTCATTGCAAAACCCCGCAGTGCGACGATCTTGCCAAACGATGGCATTGTAAACAGGCACACCGGTTTTGCGGTCCCAAACAATGGTGGTTTCGCGTTGATTGGTTATTCCGATCCCCGCAATTTGTGAGGGATCCACTCTGTGCTGCCGCATTACATCGCGGGCCACTTGCAACAAGGTCTTCCAAATCAGTTCAGGTTCGTGTTCCACCCATCCCGATTGCGGAAAAATCTGGTCGAATTCTTTTTGTGCCGATTCTACAATTTTACCCGAGTGATCAAAAAGGATGGCACGATTACTGGTAGTCCCTGAGTCGAGTGAAAGGATATACTTTTCCATTGCAATTCTTATTATGAATCAAGATAAACAATTCGGAAACAATGATAAAAATTATTTTTGATATTTCACATACATCTCAATCTTTTTTCTATAAGATATTGACAATTGTCGTTTAAAAAGAACCATCCCTGTTTTTTTGGAGGATATATCGGCTCTATCCCCTCAGCTCGCGTGGTCAGGCAATGATTAATTCGATGCCTTGTTCTTCAAGCACTTCTTTCATCGATTCAGGGATCCCCGAATCGGTAACGATCGTGTCTATCTTGTCTATATTGCAAATCTTGCCGAACCCTTTTCTGCCGAACTTAGAAGAGTCGCATAAGACAATTGTTTTGAGCGAGGCATTCATCATGGCGATGTTAAGTTCCGCTTCTTCCAGGTTGGAGGTGGTGACGCCAAATTCAGTATCCACGCCATCGACACCCAAGAACAATTTGGAACAGGTGATTTTTTCTAAAAGGCTTAATGTATAACTGCCTATCACCGACATCGAACGGGTCCTATATCTCCCGCCCAGTTGCAGTATATTGATATTTTCTTTCTCCCCGAGAATCAAGGATACTTTTAGGGAAGATGTGACGACTCTTAATGGGGTTTGGGGGGCGATTTGTTCGGCAAAGGAGCAGATGGTGGAGCCGGAATTCATGATGACTGAGTCATTTTCTTCTATCAGACGGGCGGCTGCCATCCCAATGCTGTTTTTCTCTATGATCCTTATCTTTTCTTTTTCCGTTACTGTGCGATCCCCGATGTGCGGATTGGCCGGACTGGCACTCCCATGCGTCCTGTATAATAACCCTTTTTCTTCTAATTGCTTCAGGTCTTTTCTTGCGGTTACAGTGGTTATATTGAGCGCATTAGCTATGTCTATGACTTTGACAAATCCCTCTTTGTTCAATGTGTCTATGATGTATTTATGTCTCTCCGCAATGCTTAGCATGTTGATTCTGTTTAAATTGCAATAAACGAAATACAAAATAAATGAAAATATTGCAACAAAACAAGGCTAAAAACAAAATAGGACTTTTTATTTTTATTTTAAAGATAAGAAAAAGAAAAATATTTCCACTGAATAGAAAGAAAAAGAAAAAATTCTTGAAAAATATTTGTTGAAAAGAAAATTTCTTTCTTTCTTTGCGAAATAAGTAACGATAAAAAATCTTATGATATTTTTTTATTTATACTTTAAAGTGGTAGATAATACAATTTTTTCTAATAACCGGAATTACGAAATCTGCGGTTGAAAGATGGGCATGGCAATGTCACCGGAGAAATTGAGGGATGGGGTATATTGAGTACAATGGAAAAACAAATAATATGATGGGGGTTGTATCCAGAATAGAAGAGGCTCTAAAAGCCGCTGATGAAACAAGGGCTTTGATTATAGGGAGTGATATATTACATCGGGTCCCGGAGTTGTTTAAAGAACAGTTTCCGCAGCAGGGAGCAATTATTGTGGCAGATACCAACACTTACAGGGTTGCCGGAAAACAGATAGAGCGTTTACTTCAGGAAGCGGAGATCAAGCAAGAGAGAAGTTATATCTTCACAGAGCCGGATCTGTATGCGGAATATGGATTCGTGGAAGAGTTGGTGGATGTATTGAAAAGTAACAGCGCTATTCCCATTGCCGTGGGGTCGGGAACTATTAACGATTTGACGAAACTGGCCTCATACGAAGCAAACCGAAGGTATATGTGTGTGGCAACGGCAGCATCGATGGATGGATATACTGCTTTTGGTGCTTCTATTACCTACAGGGGTGCGAAACAAACGTTTGATTGTCCTGCGCCGCAGGCTTGTCTGGCAGATGTGAGTATTATCAGTAAGGCCCCGCCTGAAATGACAGCTTCGGGATATGCGGATTTATTTGCCAAGATAACTGCAGGAGCGGATTGGATATTATCGGACGCCTTGGGTGCCGAAAAAATAGATGAACAATCCTGGAATATTGTGCAAGGAGGATTGCATGACGCGCTGGCTGATCCCAAGGGGGTCAGGGAAGGGGAAGAACCGGCTATTGAGAAGCTGATCGAGGGCTTGATGTTAGGAGGGTTTGCGATGCAGGCGCATAAAACAAGCCGACCTGCGTCGGGGGCGGAACACCAGTTCAGCCATTTATGGAATATGGAGCATCATACCAACCACGGTGAACATATTTCCCATGGGTTTCAGGTAGCTGTCGGCACACTGGCGATCACAGCACTCTATGAGCTGTTTTTTAATGCCCCAATTCAGGATTTGGATATTCAAGCCTGTTGCCAAGCCTGGCCCACTTTAGAAGAGTTGGAGAAAGATGCCCGGGACCGATTCCGCGATACTGACTTTCCGGAGATAGGGGTGATAGAGACGAAAGCAAAATATATTTCAAAAGAAGAATTGTCAGGGCAATTGCGGACCCTGAAAGAGAACTGGCCGGAGATCCGTTCAAAACTGAAAGAACAATTGGTCCCGTACTCAGAAGTTAAGCGGCGTTTGTCGCAGGTAGGAGCACCCGTGAACCCTGGAGATATAGGGATCACACGGCATTACTTGAGAAAGACTTTTGTCCGGGCGCAATATATTCGCCGGCGGTTTACCATTTTGGATGTAGCGGTAAGGACTAACCTGCTGGATGAATGGCTGGATAAATTGTTCGGAAAAGGAGGACGTTGGGAAAGTTAAACGGATAGTCAACGATTACCACTTATGCAAACCAAGACACACAAAAGTCTGAAATACTGGCACAAACGCACCCTGATAGCCGCGATGATCGGTTATGCCTTCTTTTACTTCGTGTGGAAGAACCTCTCCTTTGCCATTCCCGGCTTAAGCGCCGAGTACGGCATCACCAAAACCCGTTTCGGCATCATCACCACCCGGGTGAAAATTCCGTCGATCGTATTTTTCAAATGGAAGGAGCGGAAGCGGTTAATCGTGTTATGGCCGGGTGTCTGTCACGCGGCCGATGTCCGGACCGCACACTGTCTGACTGGCCAACGGGGCGGATGAATCAGCGGGAAGTTTTTCATCCAGGCTTGCAGGGGAAAGAGCAATTTCCCCTTGATAGTAACTTTTAAAAACAGGTTTTGCCATATCCCATAGATTTTACAGCTAATATGCTGAAATCTAATAATATGGTAAAGAAAAAACAGAATAAAAAAAGGAGCTGTCTTTACTTTTGAGACTGCCCTGGCGGAATAATTAACCTTATCGTAACCATTCCCATTGTAAAGGAATGGCTTTTATTCATTATATTTGTATTTCTTAAAACAAGGCAAGAGTAGAATGATGGATAGAAAGCCCCTGATCCTTGTCACTAATGACGACGGGTATCAGGCGAAAGGGATCGCTTCGTTGACGGAAGCGATGAGAGATATAGGAGAAGTGATTGTGTTCGCGCCCGACTCACCCCGTTCGGGTATGTCGAGTGCCATTACCACCAGCCACCCGCTGCGGGCAAGGTTGCTGAAAAAAGAGGAAAACTTGACCGTTTATGCTTGTAACGGTACACCGGTCGATTGTGTGAAACTGGCGTTGAATGAGTTTGTAGACCGGAAGCCCGACCTCTTGGTTTCGGGAATCAATCACGGTTCGAATGCCGGGATCAGTGTTATTTATTCCGGCACTATGGGAGCAGCCATCGAGGGTTGTATATTTGATGTGCCCTCTATCGGCTTTTCATTGTGTGATTTCACCCCCGATGCCGATTTCTCCTTCACGATGGAGATTGCCAGGAAACTGGCCGCAACAGTTATAGAACAAGGTCTTCCCAGAGGGATATGCCTGAACGTGAATGTGCCTGCCGGGGAGGTGAGAGGAATCAAGATGACCACACAAACGCATGGGAAGTGGGTGAATGAGTATCATCGATCTAAAGACGGTTCAGGTAGAGACGTTTTCTGGATGACCGGTAATTTCGAAAACTGGGAAGAGGAGAATGACAGCAGCGATGAATGGGCTTTGGCAAACGGATATGCCGCAGTTGTGCCGGTAAAGATCGATATGACAGCTTACGACTTTCTTCCCCAGTTGAAGGAATGGAGAGTATAAAATGAAGTATTACCTTATAGCAGGAGAGGCATCGGGCGACCTGCATGCGTCCAATCTGATGCAGTCGTTACGGAAACTCGACAAAGAAGCTGACTTCCGCTTCTTTGGAGGGGATCTGATGCAGTCTGCCGGCGGCACGCTGGTAAGGCATTACCGCGATATGGCTTTTATGGGTATTATTCCGGTGGTGTTGAATGCGCGTACCATTCTGCGGAATCTTGCGTTCTGCAAAAAAGATATTGCCGCTTATCGTCCCGATGCGGTGATCTTGGTCGATTATCCCGGGTTTAACCTGAAGATTGCCAAGTATGTAAAAACCAGGTTGGGTATCCCGGTTTACTATTATATTTCGCCCAAGGTGTGGGCATGGAAAAAGTACCGGGTGAAATCGTTCAAAAAATATGTGGACGAAATGCTGTCGATCCTGCCGTTTGAGGTCGATTTTTTCAGAGAGCATCACTATGAGGTGCGCTATGTGGGAAATCCTACGGTAGATGCTATTGTGCAACGAGGCCATAAAGAAGAGACCTTTGCCCAGTTTGTCGCGGCGAACGGACTGGATAACAAGCCGGTGATTGCTCTTCTGGCCGGGAGCCGTAAGCAGGAGATCGCTAGTAACCTGCCCCCTATGTTGGAAGCGGTAAAAGGCTATTGCGACGGTTATCAGGTAGTGGTGGCAGGCGCGCCGGGTATTGATCCGGCGTTCTATGACGACTTTATCGGCTCCTTTCCCCCGGTAAGAGTGCTTTTTAATCAGACTTACCGTATTCTGGCACAATCGGATGCTGCTTTGGTGACGTCGGGGACGGCCACGCTGGAGACGGCGCTGCTCAATGTGCCTCAGGTGGTTTGCTACCGGACGCCGATGCCGCGGATCACTTATTGGGTTTTCAAAAATATTCTTCATACACCTTATATCTCCCTGGTGAATCTGATTTGCGGCCGTCCCGTTGTCAAAGAACTGTTCGCCCGCTTCTTCACGGTGGATAATATCCGGAAAGAGTTGAAACAAATACTCCATGTGCAGATTTACCGCAAGAATATGCTCGACAATTATGAAGAGATGCGACAGTTGCTTGGTGGACCCGGTGCTTCGGAGCGGGCTGCCGCGATCATTTATGACAAGAGAACAGTCAGTGAGATTGACCGGTAGCACTTGCGTACATTTACCGGAAAATAATTTTACCGAAACTTTATTTTCTCTCCCTTTTTTACTTTCTTTGTGAATTCTAAGAACCCCTATCCAAGGCGGAGGAACCAAGATTTGGGACTTGGGATATGGGATACTTCCAAGTTCTCAGTTCTCAGTTCTCAGTTCTCAGTTTCCAGTTCCCAGTTCTCAGTTCCCAGTTTTAGTTCTCAGTTCTAATTTCTCAATATTTTGTCCCTCAAACTAAAAAATAAAAATGAATCAGATGAAGGTAGGTATTCTTACATCCGGTGGTGACGCCCCGGGAATTAATGCGACCATACGTGGCGTGGGAAAAACAGCCATCAATAATTATGGCATGCAGATGATTGGTATTCAGAATGGATTTTCCGGATTGCTGTATAAGGATATCGTGGAACTCACCGATCAGTCTCTTTCAGGAATTCTGAACATGGGAGGGACAATTCTGGGCACCGCGCGCGAGAAAGTGTTCCGGAAAATGATTACTTCACCTGACGAGAAAGACAGGGAGAAGATCAAGAATGCCTATAATGAACTGGGACTTGATTGTTTGGTCTGTATCGGTGGAAACGGTACGCAACGCACCACCTGGATGCTTTCGGAACTGGGACTGAACGTGGTGGGTATACCCAAAACCATTGATAATGACGTGTATGGGACAGATGTGACCTTCGGGTTCGACACAGCCGTGAATATTGCTACCGACGCTATCGACAGGCTGCACTCTACCGCCAGCTCACACCGTCGTGTGATGGTGATCGAGTTGATGGGACACCATGCCGGATGGATTACGCTTCATGCGGGGATGGCGGGAGGAGCCGATATCATCTTATTGCCGGAGTTAGGATACAATATGAAGGTGGTGATCGATAAGATTAATCAACGGATGGAGATAGGAAAAGCCTACTCTATCGTGGCTGTGGCCGAAGGAGTGGAGTCGCCCACCAAGGAGCGCCCCGCCACCTATTTTGCCCGCGAGATCGAGGCACAGACCGGTTATGAAACCCGAGAGACGGTGCTCGGTTATATCCAGCGGGGTGGATCGCCCTCGCCATACGACAGGAATCTGGGCACATCTTTGGGAGGACATGCCGCCGAGTTGATCCATGAAGGAAAATTCGGACGGATGGTGGCCAAAATCGGATCGGAAATAACCGATGTGCCTTTGTCGCAAGTGGCAGGTAAACTCCGGTTAGTCACACCCGATAACCAGCTTGTGGTACAGGGCAAACGAATGGGTATTTCTTTTGGTGTCTGGTAAATATCGACAATGCCGATCATCCGTTCTCCGGGCAGGAAGCGGGTGATCCTGTTTTTTTATCTGTTTTCTCAGAGTCATTTTTCATTGTTTCAACGAGCGCTTCTTGCAGTTCGTTGTTCTCACGCAGCTTTTTGATCGCCACTTTTGCCGCCATTTGGTGAGATTCTTTCTTTGAATATCCTTTTCCGGACCCAATTTCCGCCCCTCCCACCTTCACGCAGGAGAAGAACACGGGATTATTTTGCGCGTCATACGTGGATTCGGTCACCTCGAAGTTGACCTCAATCCTGTTTTTCTGGCCCCACTCAATCAGCCTGGATTTAAAATCGACTTCACTCTTCAACACCTTGTCGATATTCAGGTGCTGCTTGATGAGTGTCTCGAACACGAATTTCTTGGCTACCCGATATCCCTGGTCGAGATAGATCGCGCCAATGAGGGCCTCCAACGCATCACCATATATATTGGTGTTATGGGCCAGGTTGCGGGTAGATGAGACAATGAGCTTGTCAAGCCCCAGGTCTATGGCCAGTTTGTTGAGCGTTTCCCTTTGTACTATGCGTGAACGGGTACTGGTGAGAAATCCTTCTTTTTTGTGTTCGAAATCTTTATAAAGGATATCGGCGACGATGGCATCAAGAATGGCGTCTCCCAAAAATTCGAGACGTTCATTATTCACCCATCGTCCTTTCTCCGACCGGATGGACGAAGATCGGTGAGTCATGGCTTCCTTATAGAGATTTATCCTGTCGGGATAGAATCCCAATATGTTATAAAACGAGAGATAAGGCTCTTTCCCTCTGTGCGGGAGAGCCTTTATCCTCTTTACGAGTCTTCTTAACACACTATTTGTTGAATTGCTTGAGAATTACACTTGCGTTGTGTCCCCCAAAGCCAAAAGTGTTAGATAACGCAGCTCTTATCTTCCTTTTTTGAGCTTTGTTGAATGTAAAATTCAGATTGTAATCAATTTCCGGATCGTTATCCCCTTCTTCATGATTGATCGTCGGGGGAACTATCTGATCCCTTATTGCCAGGATAGTGAACATCGCCTCGATGGCACCCGCGCCTCCCAACAGGTGGCCGGTCATCGATTTGGTGGAACTGATATTCAGGTTGTAGCTGTGTTCACCAAATACATCGACAATTGCCTTCACTTCCGAGATATCGCCTACAGGAGTGGATGTGCCATGCACGTTGATGTAATCGATCTCATCCGGGTTCATCTCGGCGTCTTCCAAAGCATTCCGCATCACCAATTTGGCACCCAACCCGTCGGGATGGGAAGCCGTGATATGGTGCGCGTCGGCCGACATGCCTCCGCCGACTACTTCTGCATAGATGGTAGCCCCACGTGCCAGCGCATGGCCTAACTCCTCCAGGATGAGTGTCGATCCGCCTTCTCCAATCACGAACCCGTCGCGGCTGGCGCTGAAAGGACGCGACGCTGTTTGAGGTGAGTCATTGCGGGTGGACAGCGCATGCATGGCGTTGAATCCTCCCACTGCCGAGGGACTGATGGTTGCTTCGGCGCCACCTGTTACAATGACATTGGCTTTACCCAGGCGAATAAGATTGAATGCGTCGACAATTGCATTGGTAGAGGAAGCGCAAGCCGACACGGTCGCGTAGTTGGGACCCCTCAGTCCATAAATCATAGAGATATGGCCTGCGGCAATATCCGCTATCATTTTCGGAATGAAAAAGGGATTGAATCGAGGCCCTTTGTCCATGTTGGTATAATAACTCCCCACTTCCTCTTCGAATGTTCTTATTCCTCCGATCCCGGCAGAGAAAATAACCCCGATACGGTCTACATTCTCGTTTTCGAGATCAAGTCCCGAGTCTTCCATCGCTTCTTTGGCTGCGTGGATGGCTAACTGGGCATACCGGTCATATTTTCTGGCTTCTTTACGATCGAAAAGATCACTCGGATCGAAGTCTTTTACTTCGCAGGCAAACTGCGTTTTGAAAGTCGATGCATCAAAATGAGTAATAGGCCCGGCTCCGCTTTTGCCCGCCAAAGCATTTTCCCACGTGGTTTTCACGTCGTTTCCAAGGGGGGTAATCGCACCCAGGCCTGTTACTACTACTCTCTTTAACTCCATAAAATATGGATTATTTCGCGTGTTGTTCTACGTAAGAAATCGCGTCACCAACAGTAGAGATTTTCTCAGCTTGATCGTCCGGAATTGAAATGTTGAATTCTTTTTCGAATTCCATGATCAATTCCACCGTGTCAAGAGAGTCAGCTCCCAAATCATTGGTGAAGCTTGCGGTTTCAGTAACCTCAACTTCTTCAACACCCAATTTATCGACAATAATCGATTTTACTCTTTGCGCTACTTCAGACATAACTTTCGATATTAATTAATAAATAAAAAAATTTATTCTTAAATTTGCGATGCAAAGTAACACAAATTTTCTCTAACTGAGCAAATTTTTGTCCATTAAAATCAAGAAAAGTGCACAAATTATGTTTTTTTGTGCAGAAAATAACCCTTTTATGACTCGTATCGCCCTGTTTGCGTCGGGAAGTGGCAGTAATGCGGAGAATATTGTCCGCTATTTTTCCGAAAAAGAAGATATATCGATCCCGCTTATCATCTCCAATAAAAAAGATGCTTATGTACATGAGCGTGCCAGCCGGTTAGGTGTTCCCTCACTGACATTCAGCAAGGTTGAGTTCGATGAGGGGCTGGTGGTGGTGGACACTCTCCATACTTATAATATTGATTTTATTGTGTTGGCGGGGTTTCTGTTAAAGGTGTCGCAGCCGTTGCTTGACGCCTATCCCGGCAGGATCATCAATATCCATCCGGCGTTGTTGCCCAAATTCGGGGGCAAAGGGATGTATGGCGACAGGGTGCATCAGGCCGTGGTGGAGGCAGGTGAAACCGAGTCAGGCATCACCATCCATTTTATCGATGAGAATTACGACGAGGGGGACATGATTTTTCAGGCAACCTGTGAAGTGTTGGCGGATGATTCACCCGAGGAGGTGGCCCGGAAAGTGCATGCGTTGGAATATGCCTGTTTTCCCCGGGTGATAGAAGCTGTGGTGAAAGGAGAGAATCCCCGGGATCTTGCTTTTCTTGCCGGAAAGGAACAATAACAGGCCTTGTCTTTGAAAAAAATGAGCATGGAAAACGATCGGTAGGAAAATAAATCGTATCTTTGCGGCACGTTTCGCATTTGCGGCTGTGGCGTAATTGGTAGCCGCGCCAGACTTAGGATCTGGTGCCGAAAGGCGTGGGGGTTCGAGTCCCTTCAGCCGCACGGATTAAAATCGAGAAATCAAGCAAATCTCTGAAAATCAATAGGTTTTCAGAGATTTTTTTATTTCCTGAAACATGCGAAAAAGCAAAAAAATGCGGATTTCCGCAACAAAATCGTGACTTATCAGTGTACCTATTCCCATTTTTAAAAACAGGTACACGAATAAGTCACTGAAAAGATTTTAATGAGAAGGCCGCCATGTTGTTGTATCTGGTAGTTAAAAACCACTCGTTCAGTGATGGGAATAAGCGGATTGCTGCTTTCCTTTTTCTTTGGTTCTTAGAAAATAATGGCATTCTCTACAAAGTTGATGGTTCGAGACTGATAGAAAACAACACTCTTGTGGCATTAACTCTGATGACTGCCGAAAGCCGTACAGAGGAAAAGGATGTAATGGTTAAAGTGGTTGTGAATTTGATAAACAGGAATAACTAAGTTGATTATGTCTTAATATAGCGGTCGAAAATTCCGACCACAAAGAAAAATGGCGGGTGTTATTCACTCGCCATTTATTTTTATATGTCCTTTCTTGCAACAATAAACTTTTCAGGTAAGTTTGATAAATGGATACTTTCAATAATACTGAATCCAGTATCAGTTATTTCTTTCTCAATTTCATCTTCACCGAAAGCATACGTTTCCGGCATAATACGAAAGAATCTCAAAAATTTTACAAGCAAAGCTGATATAGAGTTCATTTCACCAAAACAGGGAACAGCAATTATTAATAGACCTTGAGGCTTAAGTAACTTATAAAACTGCTCAAATAAATCTTTTCTGTTTTCAACATATTGGAAAACGTTAAACGTCGTAATTACATTGAAAAAATCCTCATTAAACATTTTATTGAATGTCGTGATTTTAGCGAAAGTAACATTTTCAATATTTTGTTTTTCAACGTTTTTCTGCGCTCGTTTCAGCATTCCTTCGGATACGTCCACTCCATAGACCATATTTGCATTTTTTGCTATCCGAAGGGTTATTGTTCCCGTTCCGCATCCGAAATCAAGAACCGTATCATCAGGCATTATATGTATTCCGAATCTACTATTTAGACATTCAACTAAGGTAGAGTTCGCAGCGCTTTCGGCTTTGCTCCAACCGGAAACCCTATCCCAAAATTTATATGATTTTTCATTGGTTGACATATGCACCCATCTATATTTTATTACCAATACAAAGGTAGTGGTTTTACAACTATGTAAATTTGAACTGAAATAATTATTTTCTATCTTATAATTGCTTTTTATGTGAACACAAAAATGATAGGAGACAAGAAAACATCAAGCCCAAGCCCTGACGGGTTTCTTCAAAATTTACTCTTTTCTGCAAGAAAAGGAAGAAATTTTGAGAAAGGCTTACCTTATTTCTTATCTCCTATCGAAGAGTGGTTTATCAGAAAAAAAGGAAAAAATATTCAAGGTTGGATATTATTTCCAGACATCCCGATAACCCTCATCCAGCAGTTTTTGTAAATCCGACTTCCGGTAAAGGATTTTCCCGCCCAGCTTATAATAGGGAATTCTCCCTTCGTTCCGGTAATCCTGAAGGACACGACGGCTAAGCTTCAGCTGTAATAGGTAACTTTGTTTGTACAATTTTTGGCAAAGGTAAATGGACATTTTTTGGTAAAGTAAAATGTACATCCTGGCCGGAGAATACAAAGGCATCCATAACTTTGTAAATCACTACAAATACAAATGCTATGGATGCTCAAGGACTCACGAGTTCACAAAGGAAACTCATAATGTGGTACAAAGTTAAAGAATTAAAATCAAAAGGACTACACTGTGTGCGGATTGCCCATGAGTTGGGTCTGCACCGGCACACTGTTGAGAAGTACGTCAGGATGACGCTGGAGGAGTTCCAGGCCAGCCAGGCGTATGAGCGGGACTTCAAGCACAAGCTGGACATCTTCGAGGAAGAAGTTAAGAAAAAGCTGATAAAGGCACCATACCTGTCATGCCGTCAGGTCCACGACCATCTTCGCGAGGGTCATGCTGACTTTCCTGAAGTGAGTGAGAAGACAGTATTCAACTTCGTCATGCGCATCCGGGCACTTCCAATGTGTGTTCTGCGGGAAAAGCGATCCGCAGTCGAAAGGGAAGGTTGAAGATGTGGTGAAATATATCAAGTACGGGTTCCTTCGCGGCAGGGAGTTCACCAACATCGAGATGCTGAACGAGTCCGCGCTTCGCTGGCTTGCAAGGACAGCCAACGGCCTGCCTCACAGTACCACAAAACGCATTCCCGCTGAAGCCTTCAAGGAGGAGCAGCCATACCTTGCCCCATACACGGACACACCCGTGCATCCACAGGATGGGATGAAGGAATACCTGGTACGAAAGGATAACACCATCAACTTCCACAGCCACTTCCACAATGTTCCCACAGGCACGTTCAACGGTGATGGCACCTTCGTTTGGGTTTGTGTAAAAGAGGGGCACGTCGAAATCCACAGCAATGAAACCGGCAAGATGCTTTGCCGCCACCAAGTGGCTCGGATACCTGGCCAAGCCATCCTGGATGAAACCATACAGCGTCCCAAACTACCCGGTAGGAAGGAACTTGAGAACTACATCCTGTCGTATCTGGAAGGCAATGCCCTGGAGGCCATGTGGCTCAAGAATCTTTATGATACCAATCCCGGATACTACAGGGCAAATATAACCCGCGTCAATACGGAGTTGGAATCCTTCCTTCCGGAGCACCTCATCAAAGGCTTCGAGGTGTGTCTGGACAAGGGAGACTACAATGCAAACGACCTCATCAACTACTGTGAGCGGCACTTTGGCCGTAATCCCAGGGGGCCACGGGAACCCAGCCTGACAGAACTCCTGCCGGAATCGCTCCAGCAAATGCCCCGGAGATCTAACATCAATGACTATAAATCCATCTTTGCATGAACACCGACAATATAAGGAAATGCTGCGCGCGGCTGCGTCTGTCCTATATCCCCAACAATCTGGGCCAACTTATCGTTGATGCCCGGAACAGTAAACCCACTTATGAGGACTTCCTTGAAAACGTGCTCCGCGAGGAAACCAAGACCAGAGAGTACAAAGCGTATCTGAACCGTCTTAAACAGGCCAAGCTGCCTCCAAAGTACGACTTGGACGAGTATGACTTCAGCCACTCCACAGGTGTGTCCGAAAGGCAACTTCGTGAACTGCGTCAGCTTGCCTGGCTCAATCAGGCATACAACCTGATCCTGATGGGACCGTCTGGAACAGGTAAAACATTCATTGCCTCCGGGCTCATCTACGATGCGCTCAAGGCCGGAAAGAAGGCCTATATGATATCCATGGAGGATATCTCACATGCCTGAGAACTAAAGAGACTGTTTATAAAAGTCCTGGAGCAATTGATACGCCCTGAGTGAACTGTCTGTGTTCAGATAGTTGTTCCGTATCTTTTTATATTCTTCCAGTACTTTCCCTGATCGGTAATAGACGGTGGAATCTACGTCTATTGTAGGTGTATGGCTTTCCGGATAGGCATATGTAAAAGACCCTGCTTCTCTTGCATATACCGGTATCTGGAAAAATTTCCTCGGCAGGGTCTTCTTTGTCTTGGAAGATTCCAACGCAGCTTCAACAAAGAAATCGACAGCATAATCGGGATACCCGAACAAATAGCCGTATCCTCTGTATCGCTCATAGCGGTCTGCATTTTCAATCGTACTGACCACGACCGCCGGGTCTGCCCCGGGAACCAGACCGAACTGTCCGAAAAATTCTTCCTTTGCCTGTAGAAGACTATCCAGCGAACTCATCCTGACAACGCTTAACTGTATCATCCGAATACTGTCCTGTACAGATTTATAGGGTATCAGCACAAATTTCAGATCCGGGAAATCAAGTCGGTTCACCGCTTGTTGGACGGCATATAACCGGTCTAAATAGGTTCCTTGCTTCTCGCGATCGACAATGTTGGCGCTCGTTTGTTTTAAACTGTCGGTGTTGGCCAATGGAAAACGATAGAGTTTCACCGAACTCATGGGTTTGATATTGCCCAACAGGGTGTAGATCGCTTCATAATCAAGGGCATATTGCAGGATGGAATCGATGAGCTGTTGTTCCTGAAAGCCAATAATGGAACCCCCAATACCGATCTGGTACACCGGTGTCACTTGTTGCTTGCTTTTACAGGACAGAGCAATAAACAAAAGGAATAAAAACGCTAAATGGCTGTATCTTTTCATTTGCACCTATTATTTATGTGAAATCTGTTGATCGATTCGTTTCTTTAGGATCCTTGTTATCGATCAAGATGACGGGCCTGTTCTCTTTGTATATCGCATCCCGTGCAGCCGCCACAGATGGAGTGGTCTCTTCCGGTGAAAAAGAAACGATAGATTGCCCGGATGAGGATGGCCCCTACAATGATACCGATGATGATAACGATGAAAAGTTGTATATCCATGCCTTTTAAACAGTATTATAACAGGAAAAGTTTATATATATACCCTATTAAATCAACAGGTTTCCTATCTGGTATACCAGGAATGCGGTAAACCAGGCGAGGCCTGTGGAGTAAAGTACACTGAATAGCGCCCATCTCCATGAATGCGACTCTTCTTTGATGGCTATTATTGAGGCAATGCAGGGGAAGTAAATCAATACAAAGAGCAAAAAGCCGGCTACCACAAGAGGGGTGAAGATGGGCGATCCGTCGGCATAAGCCTCTGCCTTTAACCGGTGCTGCAACGATTGCTGGTCTTCACCGTCACCGGTGTATAGGACGCCCATGGTGGAGATGACGATCTCCTTGGCCGCCATCCCCGAGAGCAGGCTCACTGATATTTTCCAGTCGAATCCGAGGGGGCGCATCGCGGGTTCAATGAACTTTCCGATATTGCCGATATAGGAATTCTCCTGGTGAGTTGTAATGCGGTGATGTTCTATCTCTGTTGTCTTCTCCTCCCTCTCCTCGTCGCTTATTTCACTCCGAAGGTATTGCGCGTCGACCATGGCGATCTCACTGTCGAAGGCGGCATCTCTCTCCGCATTCTGGGGGAAATATCCTAAGAACCAGATCACGATGGAGGCGATCAGGATCGGGCCTCCCATTTTCCGCAGGTATTGGCTCGACCGGTCCCACATATGGGTGATGATCGATTTGGTGGTCGGCATCCGGTAAGGAGGCAGTTCCATCACGAACGGTGTTTCCTCTTCCTTAAAGGCTGTCTTCCGAAGTATTCTTGCCGTGAGCGCGGCAATGAGAATACCAAAAGCGTATAATCCAGACATCACCAGCCCCCCGTATTTAGGTACGAAAGCACTCACGAAGAGAATATAAACAGGTAACCGGGCGCTGCAAGACATAAACGGCACAATGAACATGGTGATCATACGGCTGCTCCTGCTTTCGATGGTGCGTGTGGCCATAATGGCCGGGACGTTACAACCGAAGCCCATGATGAGGGGGATGAACGATTTCCCATGCAGGCCGATCTTGTGCATCAGTTTGTCCATGATGAAAGCGGCGCGTGCCATATAGCCGGAGTCTTCCATGAAGGCGATGAAAAGGTACAATATCACAATATTGGGGAGGAAGACGATGACGCCTCCCACACCTCCGATGATGCCATCCACGATCAGCGCTTTCAAGGGACCCTCCTGCATGTTACCCCTGACGAGATTTCCCAGTTGTTCGACCAACCACTCGATCCATTCCATTGGGTAATTGCCCAGACGGAAAGTGGCTTCGAACATGATCCATAAAAACAGGAAAAAGAGGGGGAACCCGATGTATTTATGGGTTGCCAGGGCGTCCAGTAATTTGGTTTTTTCGGAGAACTGGGTCTTTTCCGTAAGCGTCTCTTTGAGTCCGCCGGCGATAAAACCGTACCGGGCATTGGTGAAGGCAGACTCCGGATCTTCCCGGAGTAACCGTTCAATGTAGATCCGCTCTTTATCCCTGCGGGAGAAGATCTGTTCCTGTTGGGGCAAGGTGCGGACATGCTTCTCCACATCCCTGTCGCCTTCAAGCAATTTGACACAGATATACCGTAATGGCATATTCCATCCCGCATACAGTGTGGGTTCCACATTTTTGAACTCCCGCTCCATGATGGCGATGGATTTCTCCAACACCCGTCCATAGGGGATCTGCACATAATCGAACTCCTCTTGTTTGTAGATATCGATTACTTTTTCGAGTAATTGGGGGATACCCTCACCCCTTTTGCCTATGGTGGGTACCATAGGGATATTGATCAATGATCCGAAGGTCTCGTAATCGAATGTGCGGCCGCTCTCTTCCAGTTCGTCGTACATGTTCAGGGCGATCACCACCGGCACTTTCAGGTCGATCAGTTCCGTGGTGAGATAGAGGTTTCGCTCCGCCGCCGATGCCGATACCACGTTCACAATCACATCGGGTTTTTCATCCAGTATATGTTTCCGGACGAATAATTCTTCCGGGGTATATGCTGTGAGGGAGTAAGTGCCGGGAAGGTCTATCAGTGTGAACTCATAGCCATTGTGGCGTAAGGTGCCCTCTTTCGAGTCGACCGTCACACCACTGTAATTACCCACATGCTCGTGCGCGCCGGAAGCCAGATTGAAAATGGTGGTTTTTCCCGAATTGGGATTTCCCAGGAGTGCGACTCTTATTCTCTTATCGGGATGATTTCCTCCATTT
Source organism: Proteiniphilum sp. X52 (assembly GCF_003712195.1). GTDB lineage: Bacteria > Bacteroidota > Bacteroidia > Bacteroidales > Dysgonomonadaceae > Proteiniphilum. The sequence continues at coordinate 149,739 of NZ_RDSD01000003.1, forward strand.
CTATGATGATGTGTCCGCGGTTCCGATCCACTGTCGCGACTGGCCTGTGCGTTTTGCCGCACTTGCTCTTCAGTTATGGGATCCTCCTTATAAGGGGCGTCATTGGGGACATCTCCTGCCAGCATCGATATTTCAATCATTACCGCCTCGCTCCTGCGTAGCGATACCTCGTATTCCATGATCTCATATTTGATGGGATCTTTTAATGGAGCGTTCAGTATCGATTTGACTTCCTCTCCGCGTATGAACCCCATTTCGAGGATACGTTTCCTGAAAGCCCCGTTACCATTTACTTTTACGATGTACGCTTTTTGTCCCGTTTGTAATTCTGAAAGGCGCATGAATGATTGATTTTTCTTATTTCGCCATGCAAAGATAACTTTTTTTGCCTTGATTATTTATATTGTTTCTAAATAATGGGGTCTTTGAGGCTTTCAGCCTTCTTATCCTGCCAGCAATATATATAAGACAGGAATAAGCAGGCCGATAATCAGATACCATTTCCCTCTTTTCGTGATGCCATGTTTCCCCTTTACCATAAACAGCCCTGATACGGCCAGAAAGATCACTGATCCGGCGAACATGTCGGCCATGGGCGACCACCCCTTGACGCGGTTATAATGGAGCCGGTTCACCCAGTAGGCAAAGGGTTTTCTTCTGCTTGTCTGATATTGGACCACACCACTCTGTGGATCATACTCCCCGATACCGCCCTGCAGCATTAACCGGTATTTTCCCGCGGTTTCGCCGATAGTGTTCAGTCCGGGCCTGCCGGCTTCGGATTGCCATGCTTGTTTGAACTCTTCCCGTGTCAACCCTGGGGCAAAAGTCAAGCTAGTCTCCTCTACTTTATAGGAAGGATCTTTGCCGTTCATATGATTGAGCAAAATACCGGAAATCCCGTAAACAAGGGATAGGCCCACCATCACGAACCCGATGTCGCGATGGAGGATTCGTATCCATTTTCTTATTTTTGGACTAATTGTGAACTTCTTCATAGTTCAATCCGTCGATATAATATATCGAGTAGTAATCTTTTCCGTGGGCCTTCATCCAATCCTTCATCTCGTTGATATTGGCCAACTCTGCCTCGCAAGTTTCAGCAGAGGCCTCTTGTTTCGTCAGTTTTTCGTTGACACTGCTTTCCATATCTGCTATTTCAGCTTCGGTGAGTCGTCTTTCCCGCAATATGCCATTTACTTGCAATTGGGAGCCTTCCAGTTCCCGGTTGAAACCTCCTATTTCTCCCTTGGCTTCCACCCGGATGGAATGTTTTTGTCCTTCTCCGGTCAGAAAACAACGTTTACCTGAATGCTTACAAGTATGGGTCACATACCCTTTGATCGCCACCGGTTCGTCTATCAATGATTCGGCTACGGCGTAAAGGGAGTCGGCATCGTAGACAATCGCTCCGGTTTCCGTCACGGTCTCTTTACTTTCATTGCTCTTTTGTGTTTGTCCCGCATTGTTACAGGAAGCGGCAAAGAAGGCAAATGCCACTAAAATAAAATCTAACTGCCTCATACGATTATTCTATTATGATTAAAACTGCAAATTTACAGCTTTTTGTTATTTTTAATTAGATATGGCGATTTAGAAACTTCAAAATAACAATTTTTTTCCTTATGAAACCATCCCTTAAAATGAGTATATTTATGTGATGATATAGCATGAAATGGTAGTGGTTTTTCAATACCGTCTTTTCTTTATATTTTTGCAGACAGTGGTGGATTTATTTATTTTTCCGGTTGCCGAATTGGGAAAAGAGGAAAGATGCTGGTTGTGAGTGTGTGGAGGGCGAAGGATTTGGAAAGGGTGAGAAAATTTATATAAATATATTACATGCATGCTTTATGAATTACAGAATTGAGAAGGATACGCTGGGCGAGGTGCGGGTGCCTGCCGATAAGCTGTGGGGTGCGCAAACCGAGCGTTCACGGAATAATTTTAAGATTGGAAGTCCCGCTTCCATGCCAAAAGAAATCATTTACGGATTTGCCTATTTGAAGAAAGGAGCGGCATACGCCAACCATGAACTGGGTGTGTTGTCGCAGGAGAAACGTGATTACATTGCGCAGGTTTGCGATGAAATCCTAGAAGGTAAACTCGATGACCAGTTCCCGCTGGTTATTTGGCAGACAGGGTCGGGGACGCAGAGCAACATGAATGTGAATGAAGTGATTGCCAATCGCGCCCATCAACTGGCAGGAAAAATAATCGGCGAGGGAGAAAAAACATTACAACCCAACGATGACGTGAATAAATCGCAATCGTCGAATGATACTTTCCCTACCGGAATGCATATCGCCTGCTACAAAAAAATAGTAGAAGTGACTCTCCCCGGATTGCGCCAACTGCGGAAAGCATTGGCCGCCAAATCGAAAGAGATGGCGGATGTGGTGAAGATCGGGCGGACACATCTTATGGATGCCACTCCCCTTACATTGGGACAGGAATTCAGCGGTTATGCTGCGCAATTGGAATATGGCATCCGCGCCATTGAAAACACCTTGCCGCATTTGGCTGAACTTGCTTTGGGTGGTACTGCCGTAGGAACGGGGTTGAACACTCCCAGGCACTATGATGTGATTGTAGCCCGTTACATTGCCGAATTTACCGGCCTTCCTTTTGTGACTGCCCCGAATAAATTTGAGGCGCTCGCGTCACATGACGCCATTGTGGAAACACATGGAGCATTGAAACAGGTCGCTGTGTCGCTTAACAAGATAGCTAATGATATCCGGCTGCTGGCCTCCGGCCCCAGGAGCGGTATCGGCGAGATTATTATCCCCGCCAACGAGCCCGGTTCGTCTATTATGCCCGGAAAAGTGAACCCTACCCAATGCGAGGCTCTCACCATGGTATGCGCCCAGGTAATGGGAAATGATGTGGCAATTGCCGTGGGAGGCATGCAGGGGCATTTTGAACTGAATGTCTTTAAGCCGGTGATGGCAGCCAACTTCCTTCAGAGTGCGCAACTTTTGGGAGATGCCGCCCTGTCGTTCGATATCCATTGCGTATCGGGCATTGAGCCTAATAGGCCGCGTATTAAGGATTTGCTCGACAATTCATTGATGCTGGTAACCGCTTTGAATACGAAGATCGGTTATTATAAAGCTGCCGAGATCGCCAACGCGGCTCACCGGAACGGAACCACGCTCAAAGAGGAAGCTGTCCGCCTGGGTTATGTCTCCGCGGAGGATTTCGATAAGTGGGTGCGTCCCGAGGATATGACCGGGCCTTTGGCTTAATCTTAATTACAACTATTTTTGAACGGCGTCGTTTTCGGATGCCGTTTTTTCTTTGTATTTTTGCCTGCTAATGCAAAATAACCCGGATAAATAACCTCCGAACGAATTTTATTGAACAAAATCATATTTATGGCAACAAAACCATTCATTTATCAGGAGCCTTTTCCGATGTCGAAAGACCAGACCTCCTATTATCTGCTCACCAAGGAGCATGTGTCAGTGGCATCCTTTGAAGGGAAAGAAATCCTGAAGGTCTCGAAAGAGGGATTGACCCTGTTGGCGGAGACTGCCTTCCGTGATGTGGAATTCCTGCTGCGCCCCGACCACCAGGAGCAAGTGGCAAGCATTCTCAACGACCCCGGCGCGAGTGACAATGATAAGTTCGTGGCGCTCACCTTCCTGCGTAATGCCGAGATATCGGCGAAAGGAATTCTCCCTTTCTGTCAGGACACGGGCACAGCGATTATCATGGGCAAGAAAGGGCAGCGGGTGTGGACCGACGGGAACGATGAGGAGGCCCTTTCACGGGGAGTGTACAATACTTTCGTGAACGAGAACCTGCGCTACTCCCAGAATGCCGCATTGAACATGTATGATGAGGTGAACACGGGCACGAACCTGCCCGCGCAAATCGACCTCTATGCGACGGAGGGGGACGAGTACAAGTTCCTTTGCATTGCCAAGGGAGGCGGATCGGCCAACAAGACCTATCTCTATCAGGAGACCAAAGCGTTGCTTACCCCAGGTAAACTGGAAGAGTTCCTGCTCGCAAAGATGAAGTCACTGGGAACTGCCGCCTGTCCTCCCTATCACCTGGCGTTCGTGATTGGCGGCACCTCGGCCGAAGCGAACCTGAAGACGGTGAAGCTTGCCTCTGCCAAATACTACGATAACCTCCCCACTGAAGGGAATGCACTGGGACAGGCTTTCCGGGACATCGAGCTGGAGGAGAGGCTGAAGAAAGCCTCTGAAGAGTTGGGGCTGGGCGCGCAGTTTGGAGGGAAATATTTCACCCATGACGTGCGGGTTATCCGACTGCCGCGCCACGGCGCTTCCTGTCCCGTAGGGATGGGAGTGTCTTGTTCGGCTGACCGCAACATCAAGGCGAAAATTAACCGTGAAGGTATCTGGATCGAGAAGCTGGAGGATAATCCTGCACGTCTTATCCCAGAACAATACCGTGAAGTGGGTGAAGCGGGAGGTGTAAAAATCGACCTCAACAGGCCGATGAGTGAAATCCTCGCGGAGCTTTCCAAATATCCGGTCTCCACCCGCCTTTCGCTGAATGGTACGATCATTGTCGGAAGAGACATAGCCCATGCCAAGCTGAAAGAACGCATCGATTGCGGGGAAGGCCTCCCACAGTATATCAAGGATCATCCTATTTACTACGCGGGCCCGGCCAAGACCCCGGAGGGTTATGCCTCCGGATCGATGGGACCCACCACGGCAGGGCGTATGGACTCTTACGTGGATCTGTTCCAGTCGCACGGCGGCAGCATGATCATGCTGGCAAAAGGGAACCGCAGTCAACAGGTTACCGATGCCTGTAAAAAGCATGGAGGTTTCTACCTAGGCAGTATTGGCGGCCCGGCAGCCATCTTGGCGCAGGATAGCATCAAGAGCCTTGAATGTGTGGAGTATCCCGAATTGGGGATGGAAGCGATATGGAAGATTGAAGTGGAAGATTTTCCGGCATTTATCCTGGTCGATGACAAGGGAAATGATTTCTTCCAGGTAGTGACACAGCCTAATTGCGCGGCAGGCTAAATACACGTTAGGGTAAATAGCAGGGAAAAACCGGTGCCGACTTTCCGTAACCCTTTGATGGGAATGGAAAGCCGGCATCTCTATTTAAACTAACTAGCGTTTGAGCCCCGGTTGAAGGGGTGAGGGGCTTTCATTACAACACCTATTTCCAAGATAAACACCGTTAATGTTTCTAAATTATTAAACAAACTTACTCGATAATTGTTATAAATGATAAAATTATATGTAATTCCCTAACTTTTTATGCAGCGAAACTGGCATTTATTACATCTATATAATAGGTGCTTGTGTTCAATAGCTTACAACACCTGAAAAGACATCATAATTATTATATGCAATACTCATTAAAAATTGAAATTGGTAAGGTGGATTTGATTTTTTTAATGTGCATAATGAAAACAGGTTATGAATTAAAACGATTGAACAATGAAACCAAGTAAATTATTATCAGGATTTTTTATAAGCGTATACGTAATGCTTTTTCTTTTTACATCTTGCGACAAATTTGAGTTGAATTTTACCACTCCCAGTGAATTTAATTTGGATGCGTCATCGCATGAACTTGAAATTAAAACAAAGCAAGATGAAGCAATTATTTCAAGTATTAATTTGGCTGATGAGATGATTAATATATCACGTCCTAATGAAAATTTTACAGGAATACTATCTCTTGAAAAGTTTAAGGTTGATTATTTGAATGGGTCTATCACAGAAATACAAGGGGAATGGTTTACTATAAAAGTCGTGTCTCCTTATGCGTTTAAGGTATCCATATCGGAGAACCATACAATCAAAGACCGTAAACTGATTATTCATTTTGGATGGAAAAGCGCATTCAAGCAAGCAACCATACATCAAAAGGCGGGAAATGTAAATAAAAATTCTCGTTACACATCATTTGAAGAAGCAAAAGAAATTTCCGGTCTGTTTATGGGCTGGAAACTTGGCAATACAACCAAGAGTGGTTCGGAAAACGAACTGAAAGAGTCATCGATAATAAAATCAGACAACGAAACCATGATATGCGTTTTCAATAGGTAACAGGTGATGGAATCAGGTCATTAAGATAATCAGACAAGCGAACAGCCCGATCAATATCACAGCTAAAAGGATGCAAATAATAATCTCGAGCCACTTCTCACTGGCCTGATTCTTCTTTTTCATGCGATTGGTTTACCTTTCTCATCCATACTTTATTGATTTTTTATCAGTGTATGGAAGTTGTGATAATTCTGTTCCTTCAAAGAAGCGGTATATCTATTTTCTTCTATTTATCTGAATGGAGGACTAAATTGTGAGGTTTCCTTGTATTGGCAAGACATGCCCTACGAACCCCAAATATCCTTGATTCCATATTCAGCGAAGACAGACTCTATTAACTCCTTTTCGCGCACCTTCAAGGAATACACACCCCGTATGCGATACCCGAGCCCCTGTGGTGTTCGAATACCAAGCGCCTGCATTAATTTGGCCTTCACTTCGGCCAAATCTTTTACCTGTACTTGCCCGAGGCCTTTCTGAAACGAATTTCTTTCCATTTTATGTATTAGTTAAGGAAATAGCGTTTTCCGCTATTTCAAAAGTGAAATAAAAACGTTTACTTTGTAATGATTTATTTCGTTTTGCAAATATCAATAATATTGTTGATAAATACAAATAAAATGATTGCTTTTTCTATGGAAAATGAAACTATTTTTGACAGAATTGCTCAAATTATTGAAATTGAGTGTAATGGGGTGCCCGCGCAATTTGCGAAAAAGATCGGGTCAAAAGATCAAACTGTCAGGAATATTGTGGTAAATAGAAGAAGCTATCCTGGCTATGAGATATTGTTAAAAATCATCCAATCAATTGATTGGTTAAATCCGGATTGGTTGATCACCGGCAGAGGAGAAATGAGAAAGGGAGATGATAAAAGCAATCAAATGATCACAGAACCGGGGACCCATTATGAAACTGATATCAACCGACAACTGATCAATATCATCGATTCACAGCAACGCACCATTGAGAATTTAACCAAGCATAAGAAGAGCAATACTGTGGATCCGGTATAGATCAGGTTTCTATTTTCTTGTATTGTACTTTCCTTTAATAACAGGCGTACAACCTGTTTTTACCGGCTTCATCCAGGGCTTTCTTTCCCTTGCGGACAAAACCGGTATAAATGAGGTGATGAAGACAACAGGTTACCTGTTCCTTATATTATTTTTTGTAATTAACCCATACCTTCATTTGTCCTGCTTCCCTGTTATCCCATGCATAATACGGGACGAAAAGAATGCTGTCACTATCCTTTCCTGCACTTATTGTAACTATTCCTTCCAGAAGCGATTCATTAAAGTTGGAGGTAAATTCCATATCCGGAGATAAAAACAGGTTATCGAAAGAAGGGTTGTCGATTTCTTCCATACAATAGACTAACGGCCCTCGTTGAATGGCTCGTTTCCCGGTATTTTCCTTGACACGAGGATCGGCTGCTATCACTTCTACCGGCATATCCATCGTTAAAACCAATTTGTCGGAATTCTTCCATTTTCTGTCTATTACGGCAAACCCTTTTTCCAGAGGTATATTTTCTACGGTTTCGTCGTTTATGGCAACAGTAAATTTATTGCACCACTCAGGAATACGTAAACGAAATTCTTTTTTCATTGTTTTGTTAAGAGATTCTATGCGAAATTCAACTGTTCCGTTCCATGGATAATCAGTTTCCTGACGTATAGTGAATCTCTCTTTTCCTGTATTGATCTCGGTTTTATTGCCTATGAACAGATTGATCCATATTGTCTTATCCGATATCCCATAAATGTAATTCCCGATGGATGGCAAGAACCGTGAAATCTGGCTGGGACAACAGGCTGTTCCGTACCATTCCCTGCGATGGTGATTACCGTGGGATGCCAGTGGATTCACGTAAAAAAAGCGATCGCCGTCCAAAGATATACCGGCAAGTGCACCGTTGTACATGGAACGTTCCATCACATCAATATATTTTGCGTCACCGGTTAACTGATGCATGCGTGAATTCCAAAATACCATTCCCACTGAAGCACATGTTTCACAATATGCTTCGTAATTCGGTAGATCATAAGGTTCTGTAAAACCTTCGTTCTGTCGTGATGATCCTATACCACCGGTAATATACATTTTTCGAAGCACGACATCATCCCATAAACGGTTCAGCGCTTCAATATATCCGTCATCTCCCTTCAGAGCGGCAACATCGGCCATTCCGCAGAAAAGATACATGGCACGGACAGCGTGACCGGTTATTTCTTCCAGATCTCTTACCGGCACCACATCCTGGTAATAAAGCGGGTTCCATGTTCCTTCCGATCCCTTACTTCCATGTCCGTGCCCTCTCTCTTCGAGAAGCCAGTAGGCGAAGTCGAGATATTTTCCTTCCCCGGTTACTTCATATAACTTTACCAGCGCCAGTTCTATTTCTTCGTGTCCCGGAACCCAATGACGCTTACCGGGGCCGAATAAATCCATCATGTGATTGGCCATATGAATGGAGACATCGAGAAGCGTTCTCTTTCCGGTTGCCTTATAATATGCAATAGCTGCTTCGATCATATGTCCGGCGCAGTACATCTCATGTTTGTCCATATTCGTCCAACGATTATCTATGCCGGTTAAGGTGTAGAACGTGTTGATATAGCCATCCGGTTGCTGGGATGCCGCAATTTTTGCGATCCAGTCATCACATTTTTTTTCCAGTTCAGGATCCGGATTGTTGATCAGGCTATATGCCATGCCTTCCAGTGCTTTATACACATCGGAGTCATCATAAAAGATCCCTGAATGTTCGCCGGTTCCTTTTGCTGCGTTTTCAAAGTTACGGATCCTGCCTGTCTTGTTCTCTATCTGGTCAATACACACGGGTAATGTTGTGCTGGCATGATTTCTCAGGCGGGGTGACCAAAAATTATCCGTGAGTTGTACATTCGAAAAGTCGATTTGGCCGATCACTTTCGAAGTAGAAATCCCTTTATCATTCTTGTGTATCGATGAACAAGAAACGATCAAAGTAACTGAGAGGAACAATAAAAAATATTTGTTCATTGCTGTGCTGTTTATGTTATATCATTTAACCTCTGTTTAAATCACTGTCTTGTAACGGGGAACTCCGCTATTCTCAACGTTGTACATCCGTAGGGTATCAAGATGATCTCTTCCTCGGGCATTGTCTCCGCCTGATATTGTACACTGAATGGAAGAGGTCCGGCGGAACGGTTGTATAGCTGCCAGTCAATCATTCGTTTTCCTTTGGTTTTTATTTCAACAGGAGCGTTTTCCACATTCCATGGATATCCTTTCACTTCATTCACAATTACCTGAAAATCGGTTTCAATATTTTCAGGTCTTATGGATTCCTCCTTCAGGCAATAGTTCCACGGCGAATCGCTATGCACTTCATAGTACCACTCCCCGTAACGGGTTCCGAATTGGCGATCATCCTCTACCTTGATCCAATTTTCTTCCATCCGCAAGGCGTACAGAAGGGGACCTCTCTCTATTGCCGCCGATGCCTCATGCCAGCGGGAAACTTTTACTTCCATCGGTAACAGCAGCTCAACCACGTCCCCCGATTTCCATTCACGATGAACCTTTTCAATTATCCCGCCACCGGTATTTTTCCATATTTTATTATTGATTTTTATCGTAGCCTCGTTACACCATTCCGGGATTCTGAGGTGGAGAGGGAACATAACCGTTTCGACAGGTTGATCGATTATATCAATGGTAAAACGAACAGATTCTTCAAACGGATAGTTCGTGATCTCTTCGATTTTAACCGTAGTACCTGTCCCAACTTTAGCGGTAATCGTGCATGGGGAATAAAAGAGAGCAGCCAGTCCCTTATCTTCGGATGCATACCACAAGTGTTTCGTGAATTTTGGCCATCCCTGATGCAAATTCGAAGTACAACAGGGATATCCGGTCAACAGGCCGAATAGTTGATCGGTGCCATGGTAGCATGTTACGAAATTTCTCGGATGACGTGATACTTCAACCTGGTTCAGTTGCTGATAGTATTGGCGTGCATCGAAATCATCAGTAATTTGCGTTGGTAAAGCATTAAAAGTAATTTTCTCCAGCCAGTCCGCCCATTCAACACTTCCTGTGATCTCAATCATTTTTTCAAGGGAGAACATCAGTTCAACAGCAGTACAGAGCTCGGAGCCTTGTGTAGGGTTTCCGGTGTGCAGTAACTCATCGGCACCATAAAGGCCGTTGGGCCATCCATGGGCACGTTTAAGATCTTTCATTCCTCTGTGAACGGCATAGATATGTTTCTGATCTTTGCTTGCCTGATAACGAATCACTGGCTGTTTCATACCTTGTGCCAAATTGACGCAATGAACACTGAACAGCGTATTCAGCATATCACCTTCCAGAAAGGCATTCGTCCAATCTATAGTTTGCTCTGTAATCAGGTCTCCCAGTTTCAGTAAGAACTTTTCTCCGGTAATATTATAAAGCCAGTATACCACCATCAGGTTGTCTCCTCCCCGTTGCTGACCCCAACGGGTCCAGTGATTCAGAGGCTTCGAAGGTAGTTCTTTCAGCTGATATCTGAAATAATTCAGCATAAATGGAATGACACGTTCATCGTGTGTTGCCTCATAATACTGCTTCATGAACTTTAAGACGACCATTTTCGGCCACCAGTCATGAGCATTTGTCCTTTGTAGTCCTTCTTCCGGCTCTCTGTCCATTGATGGACCAAAATAACCGTTTTGTTGTTGGCTCTGGAGAGTCCACTCCACCCAGGGCTGCACTTTGGCTTTTAATGATTCATCATCCAATATATATGCCAGTGGGAGGAGACCGTCTATCCAATAAGGTCCTCTTTCCCACACGTCACCGTCTCCGCCGAGCCAACCGTTCCGCGGTCCCATCACCTCGGGGTAGAGAGAGTCGAGATGACCGGTCATACCGTTTTTCATCCTCAACATCTGATCCTTCAACCATCCTTCCGGCTGTATACAACCCAAAGGAAGTTCCATGTATGGTTTTGTAATTAGTGGCGAACGATTATTTAAATAGAGGTCAGTTGACAGTTGCCTCTGTTGTGCTTCGATATTCATGTTATATACTAAAAATAATAATAGAATAATTAGACTTGTTTTCTTCATAACATATACATATTTATAATTTTATAATCAAAAATATTTTTTCACCATGCATCTTTTACACAACGGAATCCCACTGTTGCCTTTCTTTCGAACGACGAGGAAACCCGGAGCAGGTATTGTCTGAAATTCAATTCACGGGGGCCTCCCTGTACATACCAGAAACTTGATTTTGGTGAAAAATAACTTCCTCCTTTTATCATTATATACCTGTAAGTAGTATTATCATAAACATCATTTGTCAACTGCCATACACAACCTACCAAATCATATAATCCATAGGGATTCTTCCCTTCTTCATATTTTCCGACCGGATAAAGCGAGCCGTCTCCCAAATTGCACCGGGTTGAATCGATCCCTTTTATTCTCCATACAGAAAGAGTATTAGTGATAAACTCTTCTTCTCTTTCCACAGGCGTTCTTTGTATCCAGGGCCATTCATTTCCATCTGCGGTCTGGGCTGCATACTGCCACTCCAATTCGGTTGGGATACGTTTTCCTGCCCATTTGGCATAGGCCTTCGCATCTTCAAGTGTCACATAAATTACAGGATAGTGTTCCTGTCCTTTGGGAATCTCTTTATTTATCCAATGTTTCAGGAAATTTGTTGTATCACCCGGTTGATAGTCAGTTGCTTCTAAAAACTCTTTATATTGTGTATTGGTAACCGGATATTGATCCATAAAAAATTTTCTCATAGATATTTTCTCACCCTTGGATGTCAGATTATCAGGATAAGGAATGAAAGAGTCGCCTACTCTGTAACTATCGCATTTAAAAATCCCGGCAGGTATAGTGACCATACCTGTAGGCGCTGTTTTCACTTTCTCTGTGATTTCAGTTTCCGATATCAAACGTACTGTGCCGGGTGTTATATGAATTATCCTCTCATCGATTAATTCTTTTCCCTCAAACGCTTGAATGATAAATTTTCCTTCTTTATCCGGAAATACATCCTGTAATCGAATTGTTTGCAGCTTCGTGTCATATTCAGCAGGAATATTTTCATAACCCGGCTCTCCTGACCAGATCCTGATTTTATCACCCTTTTTGGAAGAGAAAGAAAGTTTATCGCCACTCAACATAACAGACAATAATTTTGGAAACCGGGCGATTGCTGATACCGAGCTTTCATTATTTGTGCCCAGGTCAAAACAATTAAATCCGTCTATTTTTATTTTTACATAGTCTTTATCCCCAATCTTATTGACAAGCACTTCTTCATGTTTAAAAAGGTTAACAAAATGCCAGGAATCCCCACTCTCTACCTGAAATAAGTTTCCATCATATCCGGACGGACGCAAGTTTAAGATTGTATAGACTGTCTTTGTTTCTGTTGCCCATCTATTCACATACATACTATCAATCGATGTGGGGATTAGCGGGGTAAAATCGTATTGGAAGAAATTTGCACTGTTTTCCCTTTGGATCATAAGCAGTTTACCCCAATATTGCATTTGTTGATCAGACCATTCAAATCTTCCGGGGGGGAAACTGTTTATCTCCGTGCCATATCCGTTGAAAAATGAAAGATTGAATTCTCTTTTTATCGGTTCGCGTGCTTCCTCTGCCACTCTGAAAATGGCAAAATCAGGCTTTATGAATTTATTTAAATTCAGTACAGGCGGGTAATAAAGGGCATTATGCACTCTGCCGGAAGCAATTCCCTGCATATCACGAGGCACAGCCATTCCCTCACTATACATTACAACTCCTTTGCGGGCAGCATCCACCGCATTCTGTAATTCGACACTTGATCCACCTTTGGTATCAAGCACGAATCCGTCAATATCCGCCACTCCGGTAATATTGGTCATCCCGTCGAAATGACCTTCATCCGAACGGGTACTTTCGTCCCATGGATTGTAGCATAAGAAGAAGTAAGTTCCCATTTTGTGGCATAGATCCGATATCTCCCTTAATTTCGTGTATCCACCCGGCAAATCCCGAAACATATCCCATTGATTTCGCTGGTCCATCCCTAATGCGGGCCATGTGGGCCAAATGCCATACACATCATAGCCACCCATCAGACTTTTCATTTTTTCAAGATACTGCTGTACATGAAACGAATTGTCTTTATAATCAAAGAATCGTTTATCCCAGGTCATCATGAGATTAACCGCGAAGCAGTCCCGAATCCATTTCAGGTCTTCCCTCTCGATCAATGAATTATCGAATGTGCCTACCGGAACATCATACAATAACCTATCCTGGAACATTAACTTCAAACCATTTTGCCAATCACCCTTATATTTATCCAGCCAGAAATTGTACTCAATGATGCCATCAGGATATAGGATTGTTTCAAAGCGTCTTAAATTTCCATTTTTCAGACTTTTATTATCACGTCGTACCAATGCAACAATATTATCTTCTCCATCTGTTTCCGCACAAGTAAATCCTAATTCCCAGGCATTGTCGGGCAGAATAACATTCAGGGGTTCATGATCCGGTCGGAACAAATACGTACGGGAAAGGCCATGCGAGCCTTTCCCCGTGATATATATGTTTTTTTTATTTCGTCCCAACGGAACAATATTGTGTAAAATCAATGTATCTGCAGAAATATTTTTAAAGCTGATTATTCCTTGAATCCCCAATTGGGATGTTTGCATCAAAAAAGATACATCCATAATCCCGGAGGAAGTAACTGTTGAGTATTCTGTTTCTCCTATCTGATACGTAGTCAGTGGCAACTCTTCAGGAAAGATAATGTCCGGTTCAATGGATTGAAATGACAAATGGCTTCCTTCATTGAACCGTATTGACTCCAAAGATTGGCTGCACAGTGGATGTATAGAACACACTATGAGAAAAATAATGGCCAACAGTTTTTTTAAATCTTCCATAGACTAATCAAGAGTTTGTTTTTTGATGGCATTGTTATAATCTACAACATAGTGCCACCAATTATTCAATTTTCCATCATTCGGATTAATCCCCTTGTAACGAGGCATATGGGAGAGATAATACTTCATCCATCCTAATTGCCAGGAACCCTGAGGATTTCCCCATTCTGTCCGATTCACACTTCTGGCCTCATTTCCTCTTAAATAAGGATAGTTCAGCCAATCATCCACATAACTAAGGATATATGTCTCGTTGCCAAAATCATAATCCTGTTGTCCGTTAGGTGGGAAATGCACATTTCCTATCTGGGCTTTACCTTTCTCAAATTTATCATACCGCAAACCATAGGCAGAGTATTTTTCCCATGTGGAAAGTTGAGACAGGCTGGTTTTATTGTCATAATTCCACCATCCGTAAACCTGCATCATGGTTGATTCAAAACGATGTCCATAACTTTCCAGTGCACAAGCCAGATCCCGTTCGTAATTCAATCCCATAATACTGAGTAGTTCCGTACAAGTGGGATTTTCATTCGGAGGAGAGTTAATCCAAAAAGCATCTTTGCCCATCATATGCGATTCCCACATTCCACCATAAGGAAAAGTCCAAACCCACACTTCATGAATTTCCCCCTTGTCCCGCATTTTATCAAAACCATAATGGGCGACCATCGCGTTATAATCATATGAAGTACCTATTTCTTTAAAAGTTTCCCAATTTTCCTCCCCAAGGTATTTCGCTACTTCATCCACTGATAACAATCTCTTCTCGGGATCATTTTTGAGATAAGTAAATAGTTGCCCGGCATCAATTTCCTTCACAATCTGGTAATCTATGGTATATCCTGAAACTTCTTCCAGCGTCTTTTCATAATTTTGGGAAAGTTCCACCGGATCATTCCATTTAAAGCTGTATCCGGGAGTGATAAAGAGTTCGTGAAGGCGTTTGTTTTGAGGTAATAAAACGGGGTTTTCATACACCACGGCAACTTTTACCGTAATGGTTTCTGCATTGGCATTTTCCAGATATATTGACTGATCAGTTTTTTTGTCTTTCGTGAAGTCCAAAAATTCAGTTTCTGCCTGCTGCCTCATATTATGTTTGAATACGTTCAAATAGTATACTCCATTTATTTTTTCAAATGTCTGGTTATTTTTATTGAACTCATTCCCTGTAAACCTGACAATACCTTTGGCATCTGTTTTTTTTGATATGATTATATTTCTGCCATGATCTCGATCCTCCGCAGAACTGTAAATTTCCACGGTCGCACCTTCCATTTTTCTCCCTGTCTGATCTGTAATTGTAATATTCAACCCTAAGGATATCACATTATCATCCCTGTTCTTCTTACAAGAAATAAAATAAAATACCGAGGTTGATATCAGAAAACAAAGAGAATATTTAACCAATGCTCCATTCATTCGCATAATAAATTTAATATAAATCCATTGTAGATCCTCATACAATTAATTCTGTACTCTTCGTTATAATATTAGAATATCATAAACAAGACCTACAATGGATTGAAGATAAAAATGATATGCTAATTAAGTACGATATAGTGGTAAGTATGCCCATCGTTCATTAAAAGATAACGAGTTATATCGTTTTTAATAATCCCATCTTTTTCAACTCTTATATAATAAATTCCTTTTGCTTTCTGAGTATCCAAACCGGGTTCGAAATCTTTTAAAGAAAAAACCGCTTCGCCGTCTGCACCAGTATTGCGTGTTGAAAGAATATTCGTATTGTTGTCCCGGTCCTGATTGGTTTTATAAATATTTACAAGTACGTCGGCAACGGGTTGTGTCATGTTGTCGTCACTAAATACCTGCACGTGAAATTCCCAGGGGGTTGCTTTTTGGAATTCTTCAAATATTCCGGATCTATCACAAGACATCACGAATATTGAAAAGATTATAAAAGATATTATTTTGATTTTCATATAATTAAAATTATTTATTACATACGATTAAAACTCATATTGGTCATTTTTATCCTGTTCTCCACCGAAAGTGTAAGATTCAATATCATAGAAGCCAAGTTCCAGTATTGGGATAGGTAATTGACGGAACGATCTGGTGGTCAATTGAAATTTATCGATAGGAGTACGGCGTCTATCATAAAATGGAGTAGCGGTATATGCATATCCGCATTCAACAAATCGTTCATAATAGATCGCCTCTAAAATTTTTTCTTTGGACGAATTATTATCTATATCGTTCAACCTGCCTCTATTCACACGGGTGAGATTCACCATTTGAATCGCTTTGGATATTTCGGACGTCTGGAGTGCAGCTTCTGCATATAAGAGATCTGATTCTGCTTTAGTGAAAAAATAGAGGTCTCCTTCTCCCGATTGTTGTCCTGTTTCCGAAAAACGATTAAGTACATATGAACTGTATTTTGTATATCCGTCATAGGATAAACCACCTGTCGGAGTATTCACAGAGGGATAATACACAAAATCGGTACCTAATCTAAAATCTGGAGAATCAGCTTCAGGCAATGTCTGACCTTGTCCGAAATCGGTTGGAAGCGGCCAAATTGCTCCGGGATCACCGGGATAAGCCATCATATTAATAACCCTCATTCCAACTCTGCCCCACTGATTGCCTCCCGGCCATGAGGCGGCAGCATAAGACCACACATCCCATCCTTGTAGAGGTAGCTTTGCTTTTACATCTTCTGAAAGCCCTTCTGCTATATATTTCTTTACTTCAGCCCAATCTACTGATCCATACATATCCTTGTTCCTCGGATGATACGCTATAGATCTGGCAGCCATGAAATTAGCAAACTGTCTCAGTTTAACATTATTACCCACGATATCGGATGGCAACAGACCGCCGAAGTTTGTAAAACTATGAGCGTTGCATATCTCAATACATTGATCCAAATAGCCAAGGGCTAATTCTTTGGTCTCCAGAGCCGGTCGGATATTGTCAGCAGTAATTGACTGAAGATCAGAATCCTCAGTAATTAAAAAACATTGATCAAATAATAAACTTAATTCGGTATAAAAAGCACCCATTAAAAAATAGCAATTTGCCAGTATTTTAAATGTTTGATCCTTGTTATCTTCTTGATATACCAGTTGATTTTCTTTTATGGTTGCCAGCATGTTCCTGACAGTGCTGATTTTACTGTAATGATTATACCATAATGTCCGGGGAAAACCTGCATTTTTATCCGTATTTGGAATCATGGGTTTTTCATAGTTCCTCCTATAGTAATAAGATTGCAGATCCCAGTTTCCTGCTCCAGCTGTAAAAGCATCTGAATTTGTCGCCAATATCCATGTATCACCATCATTGGATGCAAGCATGTGATGCCACCAATTATTATATGCTCCGCTTATCAAAGAGGGATACTGATTAATATCTCCCATAACCGT
Organism: Proteiniphilum sp. X52; assembly: GCF_003712195.1. Lineage (GTDB taxonomy): Bacteria > Bacteroidota > Bacteroidia > Bacteroidales > Dysgonomonadaceae > Proteiniphilum. The sequence goes on from NZ_RDSD01000003.1 coordinate 167,159, forward strand.
TGAAATATCCGGCTGATGATCGTTCTTAATATCCAGACCCGAAAAATATGGTTCACATGCGGTCAGATACAGGAATATAAAATACGAAATGAATATTTTTTTTTTCATAATTGCAAGAATTAAAATTCAATAGTTACTGTGCCTGTAATAGTTCTGATATCAGAAGGATATTTTGGCGTATCCGATCCGTTCAATGTTCCTCCTTCTACGGTTCTTGTTTCCGGATCAGGTCCTGAGTATTTTGTCAGAGTAAATAAGTTTCTACCTACTACACCACATTTGATGCTGTTAATGAATGAGATTCCCCATTTTTGTAATTGTTGTGCGGTCAGATTATAATTCAACGACATTTCCCGCATTTTTAAAAATGTAGCATCCTCTGTAAATGATGCTCTGGAATGCTGATTCGCATATGACATAGGCTTCCTTTGTTCCCACGGACGATCCGACATATCCCAGAAAGCGGCATTTCTTCCGGCAAAAGACATATACACTTTGGTATTATTATATAATACACCACCCTGTTGCCATGAGAGTGTAAAATAGAACATCCAGTTTTTGTAATTCAACACATTTATTAAATTAACATTAAAGTCAGGGATCATATTTCCGATAAACTCATTCTGAGAGGTTGCACCATTCTCATCCAATATCGACATTTTAGCTTCGTCCCGGGTCCCTATCATATCTTTCCGAACGACATATCCATAATTATTAATGGTAAAAACATCCTCAACCGTCTGTCCCGGTTTTATGAGTGTGCTTGTCTTTACCTGATCCAGAGAGGTTGCAAATTTACTGGAATAGAGATTTCCATACTTCTCATGGGATGCGACTTTTGTATATCCGATAGTAAAATCCGGTCTGCCCAATTCTCCGACATACTCTGTCAGCTTATCCCAAGTTAGGGTTGCATCCCATCTCCAGTCGTTCCTTTGCAGCAGGTTCGCATTAAGTGAGATTTCATGACTATGTACAAAAAACTCTCCAATATTTATATTCTGATACTGAAAACCCGTTACACCTGATACGGTCATCACATAGGGTAAGTCGGTATTTCTTTTGTTTGAGTAGGTATAAGACAAATCAATTCGATTTAAAAAACGCGTATCTATCCCAACTTCAAGTTCCTGTGATAATGCGGGTTTGAGTTTTTTATTTCCTAATTGGGCTCCGCCATATAAAGTGCCATTGCTAAGAGAGAAGGTTTCGTATTTGGCACCATAATCCGGTAGGATCCCGGCTGTGCCATACGATATGCGAGGTTTAAACATTTGGAAATAGGGTATTTTGAAATCTTCGGTTACATTCCATGCACCGGAAATCCGATAATATGTTTGCCATATGTTATCATCTCCAATCACAGACGCTCCGTCTCTTCTTACCAGACCATCCAGGATATATTTGCCTTTATAATCAAGATTACCTACTGCGGTGTAACTATTGGACACAATGCGGCTTCCCCAGGAAGAATGATCTCGTGTCTCCGGATCGGCCAATTCCAAAGAGGTATTGTTCATCCCTGAAACAGCAAGTCTGGACCCGTTGCCCCATAAACCTTCTGATTTTGAGTCTTCATATAAATACTGCAACTTCAGTGTGGTGGTGATGTCATCAAAAGATTTCGTAAAAAGACCGCTCAATTCGAAGTTATGCTTAAATGTATTTCCGGACCCTTTGTATACATAACCCTCATCCCGGGTGCTTCCATCCGGATAATTCACCAAAAGGCGTCCTTTTGGCGTCAGGTCTTCATCCTGATAGTGGAAAAAATCTAAATTATAATTAACGCTGAATGTTGACCAGAGGGTGGGTATATAGCGAATTCCATAATTTCCTAAAAAACGGTTTGCTGTCCCGCGTTGTATTTTATTGTTTATATCGTACAGAGGATTAATATTATTACGAGTGGATACAATATTCGGATTGACCTTATATGGGGTACCGTCCAGATTATCCGCAAAGAAATTGGCATTGGGATCAGCATAATAGATGTCGTCGAAATTTACGGAGCGACGGTCATTAATCGTCCTTACGTAAAGATTTGATAAGGTAAGCGAAACGGTATTGGAAATCCTGTTATCGAGATTAACCCTGAAACTGTGTCGTTTGACGCCGTCCAGATCACGCACGATTCCGGGATTATGCGTATATTGAATAGAAGCGTAATAACTCATATCCCCATCCCGGGATCGGCTGGTTATGCCTGCAGTCGTGGAATTGAAAAGACGGGGAGTAAAGAAATCATTATATGAATTACTGGACATATTGTATTTATTGTCCCAGATCTGGTCATCGTCCAAAACTCCTCGTGTGGGTTCTCCATTTTCATCGACTACATGTCCGTGGGCGGTCGTTCTTAAAGGTAAAAAACCTATCCAGTTAGCTCCGATCTCGCTTTTTAATGTAACTCTTGAAGTTCCGCTTTCCAAATTACCCCCTCTTTTGGTGATAATATTCACCACACCCGCCGCGGCTTTTGAACCGTAAAAAGAAGCCGCGGCCGCCCCTTTGATGACCTCAATACTTTCAACATCTTCCATGTTAATATCTTTCAACACGCCTGCGGTAATAATACCATCAATAATAATTAACGGCTGAGATGTGCCTGTAAATGAGGTTGTTCCGCGTAATTGAATTACCGGTTCATCCATTGGATTTCCAGTGGTGGAGAAAACCTTTATACCTGGCATTTTCCCTGACAAAGTTGAAGCAACATTGAGTCCCGGTACTTCTTTTATGACTTCGTTGCTTACCTTTTCCACGGTAAAAGATAATTTTTCTTTTGAGGTTCCTTTTGCGACACCTGTAACAACAACTTCTTCTAAAATTTTTGTATCCTCTTCCATTATTATTTCAACATATGATCTGTTTTTCGGGTCAAAATTCATATCCTGAAAGCCTATATAAGAAATTTTTAATACAGCACCGTTGTTTACCTCTAAGGTGAAATTCCCGTCAATATCAGTTACCGTTCCATTGGATGTACCGATTTCTATAATATTTGCACCGATAATAGGTCCCTTTCCGGAGTCTGACACTTTACCTGTAATCCGTTTTTTATTTTGCTGGGTAATTACCGTCGCAATGCTTGAATTATGCGCTTCAGTATTTATTTCAGCTAAAAAAATCTCAGAGGAATTTGCGAACAAGGTAACCGAGCTGAAAAGAACAATGAGCAGTAAAAATATTCTCATTTTTACCTTTTTCATCATACGATCGACCAATGTCGAAAGGATCATACCGTTATTTTGAAGACTAATGTTATTCATACTATCATATTAATTTTATTTCATTTTTTCCAATTTTAAACGTAGGAACTGATTTTATCTGTTCACCATAGCTGGTAGATACCTGAATCTTATCCGATTCTCATTTCTTGATAGATCTAAATTGGTTTTTCTCATAGGCATTCATATTTTTAAATTAAAATATAAGTATATAGTACAAAAAGAAATATTTCAAAGCATTGATAATTAAATAGTACACTGAATACCGCCATAATCATCACAAAGATGAATATGTTTAAATTATGGAAAATGAACTATTGTTCCAAAAAAATGCAAAATCGTATCAAACTAAGGTGAACAGTGTCTAAGTGGTAATTAAAAATCTTTTGGAGTGACACCGAACTGTTTGAAGAAGCATTTTGAAAAATAATTTGGAGAGCTGAAACCTACCATATAGGCGATCTCATTGATTTGATATTGTTTTTGTTTAATAAGTTCGGCTGCTTTTTTAAGTCTGATAAGTAGAATAAAATCATTGGGAGAAAGTTCCGATACATTTTTAACTTTTCGGTAAAGAGTGGAACGGCTCAAAGCCATTTCTTCCGCTAACTTATCTATATTTAAATCGGGTTCATCCAAATTATTATGAATAATATCGATCAGTTTTTGTAGGAATTCTTCATCTGCTTTTGAATGAGTAATACTTTTAAAAGCAAGTTCCGGTGAATTTTTGAATGCTTCCTGCATCTTCCTTCGGTTTTCTAATAAATTGTCGATTCTTGCCATAAGATAATCAACGGAATAAGGTTTTTCTATATATTCATCCGCACCGCAATTTATTCCTTCAATCTTAGATTCCAGATTGGTTCTGGAGGTTAGCAGGATTACCGGTATATGGCTGTATTTTATATTCTCTTTCATCGTCTTGCAAAATTCTAACCCGTCCATTACCGGCATCATTATATCACAGATCACTACATCTACATTTTCTTTATCCATGATACTCATGGCTTCCATCCCGTTTCTACTTTGCAATACGTGGTATTTTTTTGTCAGGTGGCTATAAAGAAGCTTTTGAAATTCTTCATTGTCTTCCACTGTGAGGATTGTATGATTCGGTTTTTTAGGATGGATCGGTAGGGTGTGTGATGTTTTCAATGATGTATCGTACATTTTGTCTGTTTGTTCATCATCTATATTTATACTGTAATCCTGATTAATAGGTAGCGTCATCACAAAAATAGTTCTATCGGGCTTAGAGTTATCACAGTATATCGCTCCTTTATGAAGTTCTACTAATGATTTCACAAATGCAAGACCTATACCGGTGCCCTGTACATTTCTATTTAACTTAAAGAACGGCTCAAATATTTTTTTAAGATACTCATCCGGAATGGTATCCCCATCATTCTCTATTTTTATGGTAAAATTTTTTTCATTGTGGCTGAATACCATTTCTATTACTGTAAGAGATTGCTTCAACGCATTAGAAAATAAATTACTTACTATTTTGGTAAATACTTCCCGGTCAACATCGGCATAAATACTTCCAATTGAAAAACTATTGTTGAATAGTATTCTTTTTGCATCCATGCTTGGCTTGAATCGGCTGATCGTATCTTTTATAATACCAACGACATCGGTTTTTACGAAATTCAAACTAAGGCTTTGAGACTCTGTCTTTCTGAAATCCATGAGTTCATTGACCAGTTTTAATAACCGGTCAACATTACGTTGAACGATTGTAAGATTGTCCCAATTCGGATTGTTTATATCAATATTCTTCATAACATCTTCTAATGGGATTTTAATCAGGCTTAAAGGTGTCCTTATCTCATGGGTTATATGCGTGAAAAAATCGATCTTTGCCGTATATAATTCTTTTTCTTTGGTATTTTCTATCTCCATCAATAATAGTTTGTTACGACGTTTTGTCCTGCGTACAAAAATATATATGCTAAACGATATTATGCCACTTATCATTACAATATAAAACAGGTAGGCAGCAAAAGTTCTGTACCAGGGGGGTAACACATCAATTTTTAATGATGTTTCTGTTTCATTCCAAATGCCGTCACTATTTGATCCTTTTACTCTGAAAACATAATTGCCCGGTGATAAATCAGAATAATTTACCTGATGTGCCTGATTGGCATAGATCCATTCATTATCACGTCCTTCCAGTTTATAAGCATACATATTCCCTCCGGGATACGTATAACTTAGAGATGCGAAACCTATACTAAACACTGAAACATTGTGTGGAACCCTGATACTATGAGTATAAGTAATAGATTTTTCTAACGGCGAATTTTTTTCTGTGAGTGTGACTTCTTTATTCTGAATTTGAAAACTATTCAGAACTACGGGTGGTATATATTCATTTATTCCCAGGTTATCAGGCATAAAGCCAACAAATCCTTTTACTCCCCCGAAATATATTTTCCCGTCATAACTCTTAAACCCGGATTTGTAATTAAATTGATCCCCTAATAATCCGTTTGAATGAGTATATACTGTCACATCCAGATTGTCGGGATTCAACCTGAAAATACCCTTGTTGGTACTTCCCCAGATATATCCTTTATTGTCTTCTATTAATCTGTAAATAACATCATTCGGTAATCCGGTATCAGATGTGATTGCACTTTTAAAAGAGTTCGTATTGACGTCATAAATCCCGAGACCGGCTCCTTCGGTACCAATCCAAAGTCTATTCTTTTTGTCTTGCAATAAGCAAATGATAGATTTTCCCGTATCGTCGGTATTATTTACTGTGGATGGATAATGGAACCATTCGTCTGAAAATCTGTTGTAGGAGAAGATTCCGTCTCCAATAGTAGCGAACCATAATATTCCCTTATAATCTTCAAGTATGTCATTGACCTGATTATTAATCATATCCTCATTGATTCTCCTGAAATTGCTGGATATCTCGTCAAAATATTGAAGTCCGGTCATTGAACCAATCCATATTTTACCGGAAGAGTCTTTATAAATGGAATAAATATTATCGTCCTTAATGGAATTTTCAGATAATGAATTTTTATATGACTTTATTTCTCCGGTGAGGAGATCCGAAACATAAAGCCCTTCAGAGAATGTACCCACCCAAAGCCTGTTTTTATCGTACAGCAGTGAATGGATATTTTTGGCTGATATAAAGCTTTTTCCAAAACTTTTCGTTAGAGGATCGAACCAGTTAAGACCGGCATCTTCCGTTCCAATCCATATTTTTTTGGAAGAATCTTCACAAAATTCACTGATACTTTTTCCGCTAATTGAATTTTCCCCAACAATGGGATAATATTTCTCAAACTGTGAAAAAGCGTAGTTGAAATAGCAAATCCCCCCAAAAAAAGTGCCGACCCATATTCCGCCTTCCCTGTCCTGAAACAGACTGTGAATCGCGTTATCCGACAATGAGTAAGGATCATTATAAATATGCTTCAGGTTAAGATATTTCTCCGATTTAAGATCATAGATGTAGATCCCTGTTTCCGTTCCGATCCACAATTCCTGATTCTCCGTCTTGATCATGCATCTTACAAAAAGCGGTTTTCCATCGTTTCCTTTTTCCAGAAATGGAGTGAAAGTCTCATTTTCCAGATCGAATTTCTGCACTCCCTTATTTACTGTTCCGACGAGCATATAATGAGAATTGTACGAGAGAATTACATTAATACTATTGTCTGGGCTGTCTATTTTTTCTTCATCCAATAAAAACTGTGCAGTTTCGGCACTTTCGGTATTGATTTTCAACAAACCCCTTCCGTGTGTAGCGACCCATAGGTTATCCCTGGTATCGAATAGGAGCTCTCTTACATGTGTATCCCCTAATAGATAGCTTTTCAAATTACCCTGGCAATAACAATATACTCCTTTGTCTTGAACTATTATCCATACATTACCCTCTTTATCCGACTTCAGATCTCTTACAATCCCATCTATTTCTCCTCCCTCATCCGATTGCACATTGAATCGACTGAAACTTTCATATAAAGGATCGTAGATGTAAATCCCGTTCGCTGTTCCAATCCAAATTTTTTCATCCTCATTCTGAAGTATTGAGAAAATTTTATTTGAACCGATTGTATATGCTTCTCCATTTCCTTTCTTAAAGATCCTGAATTGTATGCCATCGTATCTATTCAAACCATCCATTGTGCCAAACCACATAAAGCCGGTTTTATCCTGCATGATGGAATAGACCATATTTTGTGATAAGCCATCCTCCACAGCCATATTTCTGAAATAGTAATCAGAACCCTTCACAAGGATACCATTGAAAAAACACAAATAAAACAGGACAAGTACCTTCGGCTTCATGATCTTTACAATTTATAAATTGAAATTCAAATCAGTATCATCCAGTATCCAACCACCATGTTTCTTTGCAGGAGTGAATGGTCTCTGGTTTATAAAAACAGTTAAATAGAACTTTGATGAGAAAATATTACACTTTTATGGCACAATATTTTCTTCAACAGCAAATTTATGAATTAACTTTGGTTTTCATGAATTTGTATTTAATAAGAAAATAGCATGAATTCAACAGTCCATCAACTGGGGATATTGTTTTTTATGTTACTGATAAGTTTCAACGTTACCTATACCCAACAGGTTGTGTCATTCGAAAGTCTTCTGCAAGAAATGACAGATAGAGAAAATCTGGCGGAATACCCCTCGCCATTTTATACATGTAGACAATTCAGCAGTTATGACAGGGCATCTGTAGATCCTGATCTCAAAAGCTGGTTTGCCAATTGGGACCGGAACATGTTTTTAAGAACAGAAGTCGATCATGATCGAAAAGAATATGTCCTGATGGATGCAAAAGGTCCCGGGGCAATTGTCCGTATATGGATGACTTTTTCCGGTAAAGATTCAGGGAGAGGGATATTAAGGATATATCTCGATGATTATTCTATCCCCGCAATTGAGGGCGACGCTTTAAGCATTATCAGCGGGGGACAATTGGTAGGAGCGCCTCTTTCGAGTTCCGTATCGGACCTGACGGATTATGGTATGAGAGGGCATAATCTTTATTTACCAATACCTTATTCCGACAAATGCAAAATTACTTACGAGAGCGATAATATAAAGAGCATGGGAGCTAAAAGCGGGGAAGAAGAAGCCATATATTACAATATAAATTATCGTATATATGAAAGTAAAACGCAAGTAAAAACCTTTGAAATGTCCCAGTTGCTTGCCGCAAAAGAACTGATAGATACGACTCAGAAAAAGCTAACAGATAAGGATGTCCTCATTTCACAGGAAATGAAAAAAGACACATTGCAAGGATTAATTCCTGTGGGTGAAAATCTGAATTTGACTATACATAACGATCATTCAGCAATACGCAAAATAACCCTCAGGATGAATGCCGGGAATTATGAACAGGCATTACGCAGTACAATAATTCATATTTTGTTCGATGGTAAGAAGGCAATTAGTTGTCCCATAGGCGACTTTTTCGGGACCGGGTATAAAATAAGAAAAAACAGTTCATGGTACACGAAAATTGAAGATGACGGCACTATGTCTTGTTATTGGGTAATGCCTTTTAAGAGAAAATGTGATATTTTGCTTGAAAACAGAGGGGATCAAGATGTGAAGATTGACCATGCGGAGATCATCACTCTTCCCTATAAATGGACGAAAAACACAATGTATTTTTGTTCGACCTGGAAACAATATAGCTTTTTAAGAACAGGGGAAATGAAAAATAATGAAGGAGACGGTTTTCCCTTCGATATAAATTACGTGAAGTTAAAAGGACGAGGAGTGTATGTCGGGGACTGCTTAACTTTGTTCAATACTGTCTACGCATGGTGGGGAGAAGGTGATGAGAAAATATATGTCGACGGTGAATCTTTTCCTTCGCATTTCGGAACAGGAACTGAAGATTATTACGGATACGCATGGTGTCGGCCGGAAAAATTTACAGGACATCCTTTTATAGCTCAACCGGATGGCAGTGGGAATTTTGATCCGGGGTATACAAACAATGTCAGGTTTCGCTCACTGGATGCAATACCCTTCGAAAAATCTTTAAGATTTGACATGGAGATGTGGCATTGGACAAAGGCTGTGATCCATTTTTCACCCATTACTTTTTGGTACATCAGTCCCACAGATATAAAAAATATTCCTCGTTCAAACCTGTCGGATGCATCTTTTCCCGTAGCAATGAGTCGCGAAGATGTAGTTTCACCTGTAATAGTGAATAATAAGGTAGAAGCTGAGAATATGATATTAGAAAAAGTAACAGGAGGTAATTTTCGTTACAGCAACAATGTTAACAGAGGATGGAGTAATAATATGCAGGTTTTTTGGAGTGATATGAAACCAAAAGATACTCTTACGCTATCTTTTTTCTCAAATGAGGAGCGGGTGTCTGATGTGACAATTCAATTTTCCAAAGGTCCGAAGTATGGAACTTTTTCACTTTCAATTAATCAGGGAGATGGTGTAATTATAGATTCATTCGAAGAGAATGATATAATCAATGAATATACATTGAAGAATGTAGTGATTAATAGAGGGAGGAATCTCCTGAATATGGAATATTTGATGCCAGCGGATAAAAATCAGATCGGTATTGACTTTATTGAGCTCTCTGATTAAAAGAGTACACTAATTTGCAAAGAGCGCTAAGGCCGTGTATCCGAAATCCTTTTCAACGGACAAACCTGATTTTGTTTTATGATGTATAAAAGAAATCAGTGGATAAATTTTATCTTTGTAGTTGTAAAGTGAGACAGATGGCAAGAAAGAAAAAGCAACTTCCCTTATTGGAAAACATACTTATTACTGATGTGGCAGCCGAGGGTAAAGCGATTGCCAAGGTGGACGGCATGGCTGTCTTTGTACCTTTTGCGGTACCCGGAGATGTGGTGGATATTCAGCTGACGCGGAAAAAGAACAGTTTTGCCGAGGGTAGGGTGGTGCGCTTTGAGAAGTATTCGGAAAGGAGAACCAAGCCGTTTTGTATCCATTTTGGAGTCTGTGGCGGTTGTAAGTGGCAGATGTTGCCTTATAACGAGCAGTTGAATCAGAAGTACCGGCAGGTGACGGATAACCTGGAGCGGATAGGGAAAATCGACCTGCCCGGCATTAACCCTATCTTGGGTGCACCCGCTACGACCTTTTACCGGAATAAGCTGGAATTCACTTTTTCCAATAAAAAGTGGCTGACTGAGGCGCAAATCGTAAGCAATGAGACGTTCGACAATATGAATGCGCTGGGTTTTCATATCCCCGGCATGTTCGATAAGGTGTTGGATATCGATAAATGCTGGCTACAGGATGATCTCTCCAACCAGATCAGGAATGCAGTCCGGGAGTTTTGCCTGGAGAACGGTTACACCTTTTTCGACCTTCGCAACCAGGTGGGACTGATGCGTACGCTTATCATCCGCAACAGTTCCATTGGAGAATGGATGGTGATTGTGGTATTTTATGAAGATGATCCGGAGAAAAGAGAGAAACTGATGAATTTTATTGCCGGAGAATTTCCGCAAATCACTTCATTGCTCTATATCGTCAACCAAAAAGCCAACGATACGATCACTGATCAGGAAGTGATTGTATGGCGCGGACGTGATCATATTTACGAAGAGATGGAAGGGCTTAAATTCAAAATCGGTTCCAAATCGTTTTTCCAGACCAATAGCGAACAGGCGTATAATCTTTATAAAGTAGCGCGTGATTTTGCACAATTGTCAGGAAAGGAGACGGTCTACGACCTTTACACCGGTACCGGCAGCATTGCCAATTTCGTGGCGCGGAATGCCGGAAAGGTGGTGGGGATAGAATACGTGCCGGAAGCCATCCGCGATGCACAGGAGAACTCCCTACGGAACGGAATCGGCAACACACTCTTTTTCGCAGGCGATATGAAAGATGTGCTCACCGCCGAGTTTATTTCTGAGCACGGGCGTCCCGATGTGATCATCACCGATCCGCCCCGGGCAGGCATGCATAACGACGTGATCGACGCGATCCTTGTGGCTGAACCGGCGCGGATTGTGTATGTAAGTTGTAATCCTGCCACACAGGCGCGCGATCTGAGTTTGCTCGACGGAAAGTACAGGGTTGCCCGTGTCCAACCCGTCGACATGTTCCCCCACACGCATCATGTGGAGAATGTGGTGTTGCTGGAAAAAAGATAAATTTTGTGCGGTCTGGCGAGAATAGATAATGGAAAGTTATCGGCTGACCGCTTCCACATTATATCCCAATTTCTTCAGTCCTTCAATCAGTCCGTCATCTCCCGGCAGGTGCAGGCAGCCGACAGCAATAAACGCGGATTTTTCCTCCATGATAGAGGGTAATTTCTCTAACCACTTCTTGTTGCGGTCGCCGTTCAGCATCTTTTTCTCCTCCTCCGTGGAAGGACAGGGATCGTCGGGTATTTCCTTTTCGTACAGTTTCCGCAGGGACTGGATATCCTGAGCATGGTAAGCGGCCTGCATTTCATCCATCTGCTCTTTCAGCAGTTCCGGATGTTTTATCATACAGGCCAGCATTTCTGCCTGACGCTCCAAGGTTTGTGAATTCAGCAGGAGGTAGATCTGGTCTTCAGCGGTTTCAAGCCCCACCACGGGGCGCGACCGCTTCAGTGCCTCTTCCTGAAAGTAATAATCGATGTTTTGTGCCGAAGCTACGGAAGGATAATATCGCTGGTAGAGTGAGATGGAGATCAGATTGGACAACATGGCCGGTTTGAGTTGCCCCAGTTGGTCGAGACCTGCTCCCACTACGGCGTGGAGCATACTGTCCAATAGGGCCGCGTCCTCGCCGGAGAGTAATGTCGCATAGGTGACATCGGGTGGCAGCATGCCTTCACCCATGATTTTCATCTGCATCTCGGTCATATTACGCATGTCGAGTTCACCCACGGTCTGTTCTGTCTCCTCAAAGGCAGCCTCGATTCCCGCGATGCTCTCCAGGAAGGAGACGGGGACAAGGTGATGTGTCCCGAAAATATAGGATGGTTTCTGTAATCCATTTCCTGATATTTTCCACAAGAGGGAACTTTCTGTCTTGTTTGAAGCTCCGGAGGAACAGGAAAGCAATAAAAATATCGCTGTTACGGCGACCAAAACCTTTTTGTAATGCATACGATTATTATATTCTTTGTGGTTATGGAATTATTTGCTATTGAATGGCACTTGTATTTATTGCCGCACTTTTACGAAACCGGTTTTGGGATTTTTCCCGAAATGACCTTTTTCTTTCCCCATGCCCAGAAAATCAAACAGCAACCAGAAGATCGTGAAAGAGGGTATCACGTCGGTAGCCGGCACGGTGTGAAAATTATTCGCTGCCGTCAGTGGTGTCGAGGGGAGTATAACTCCTTTCGGACAACTCCTTGTCCATCGTGTAAATACCAAAACCATTATCGCCGATCAGCCTTAATCCGTCAATCATGCCCTGGGCTGTTTCTTCCTCTTCCACCTGTTCGCGAACAAACCATTGCAGCATATTCTCGGTGGCAAAATCATTCTCTCTGCGAGACATGCCTACCAAGTTGTTGATCAGGGCGGTCACTTCCCTTTCATGTTCCAATGTCACTTCGAAGGCGTGCAGTAGCGAATCCCACGAGGTGTCTACCTTGTCGATGGGTTGTAATTCCACCCGGTTTCCTTTCGATATAAGATAATTCATCAACTTATGGGCATGATCCTGCTCTTCCTTGAATTGCACCTTGAACCAGTTGGCGAAACCCGGGAGACCTTGGTGCGCAAAATGTACCGACATGGAAAGATAGAGATAACCCGACCAGAGTTCGGCATTAATCTGTTTGTTGATTGCCACTTCTAATTCTTTACTTACCATAGTTCTTCTTGTTTATCATATTAATATCTGCTGATGTTAAAACGTTTTTCAGATTAAAATGTTTAAAAGGGCATAGTTTCAAAAGGTATCCTTCATATTTCAAAAATTAACCCTACTTCAAGAATTAAATTAATTGCTATCTTTGCAAATTGATTGCGTTCATGATTGAAAAGATGCTTCCGGTACTTTTTTAAGTGGGGGCTTATTCTTTAAATTTTTTTCAGATGAATCTTTTAAGGGAAAAAATGATGAAATATGATGCTCCGCAGCGTGCAAAGGCGGCGGGTATCTACCCCTATTTCCGGGCTATTGAGAGCGATCAGGATACCGAGGTCGTCATCAACGGGAAAAAAGTGTTGATGTTCGGCTCAAATGCCTATCTGGGGTTGACCAATCATCCTAAAGTGAAAGAGGCGGCCGTTGCCGCAACCAAAAAATATGGTACCGGAATGGCCGGTTCCCGTTTCCTGAACGGCACACTCGATATTCACCTGGAGTTGGAACGGAAATTAGCCAACTTTATGAATAAGGACGAGGCTATTGTTTTTTCAACCGGTTTCACCGTCAACGAAGGCGTATTGGGATGTCTGACAGGAAGGGATGATTTCATTATCTGGGATGAAAGAGACCATGCTTCCATTATAGAGGGACTTCGCACTTCTTATTCGACAAAGTTTAAATTCCGCCATAACGATATGGCGCATTTGGAGAAACAGTTGAAACGGTGTCACCAGGGAAAGGTGAAGTTGATTGTTGTCGATGGTGTCTTCAGCATGGAGGGAGACTTGGCTAATCTGCCCGAGATTGTGAAGTTGGCCAAGAAATACAACGCCAATATTATGGTCGATGAGGCCCACAGTCTGGGTGTTCTCGGCCGGAAATACAGCGGGCGGGGGGTGTGCGATCATTTCGGTTTGCTCAATGATGTGGATCTGGTAATGGGCACCTTCAGCAAATCACTCGCGTCGATAGGCGGATTCATTGCCGGTGATTACCCTGTTATCAACTTCCTGCGTCACAACGCCCGTACAAACATATTTAGCGCAAGTATTACTCCCGGAGCCACTGCCGCCGCATCCGCCGCCCTGGATATATTGAAGGCGGAGCCCGAACGGGTGAAAACATTATGGGAGCTGACTCATTATGCCATCAAACAATTTGAGGAGAGAGGTTTTGAACTGGGTCCGACCGCGACACCCATTATGCCGCTTTATGTGCGTGACAATGACAAGACTTTCCTTGTCACCAAGCTTCTCTTCGAAGAAGGTATCTTTGTCAATCCGGTAGTTTCACCGGCAGTCTCTGCCGGCGACACCCTGATCCGCTATTCGTTGATGGCCACACATACCAAAGAGCAGGTCGATTACTCTATTGAGCATATTACCAAAATATTTAAAAAATTGAGTATCTTGCCCTAGCGCGATAACTCTGTAGACAAGAACTTCAATGACGCTGTTGATAATAGCTTGTTTATATGACGAATGAATAATTCTTTTATTCGTATGACTTCGTGCCGAATATTGGCTGTTTCCCGGACTTAAGCGAATCTGTCATTAAAATTAACATCCTCTATCCCATTAATTCGCGAAAAAATACCTACTTTTGTATGCAATAAAAAATAAAGGTAAAATCTTATGTCATTTATTGCAGATAAAATCATCATGGAAGGGTTGACTTTCGACGACCTTCTGTTAGTCCCCGCTTACTCGGAGGTGCTCCCCAAGAATGTAGATCTCTCCACTCAGTTTTCCAGAAATATATCGCTTAATATTCCCATGGTTTCGGCAGCCATGGATACGGTGACCGAAACCACGATGGCTATCGCTATTGCCCGCGAGGGAGGGATCGGTGTGATCCATAAGAATATGAGCATTGCGGAGCAGGCCAAACAGGTGCGTGCGGTGAAACGTGCCGAAAACGGAATGATCCTGAACCCTATCAGTATTACCCCTGACAAGAAAGTCTCTGATGCGCTGGCCATGATGGCCGAGTTCAAAATCGGCGGAATTCCCGTGGTGGACAGGGACAATAAACTGGAAGGTATCGTCACGAACCGGGATCTCCGTTTTGAGAAGTCGATGGACAAGCGGATCAGTGAAGTGATGACAAAGGAGAATCTGGTCACTACCCGTCAGACGACTAACCTGGAGGATGCCGCGGAGATTCTTCAGCAATATAAAATCGAAAAATTACCCGTGGTCGATTCCAATAATAAGTTGGTCGGTCTGATCACCTATAAAGATATCACAAAAGCCAAGGATAAGCCGTTTGCCTGCAAAGATGAACAGGGGCGGCTGCGTGTGGCGGCGGGAATTGGTGTGACGCGCGACTCCGTAGAAAGGGCGACAGCCCTTATTGAGGCGGGTGTGGATGCGATTGTCATCGACACCGCGCATGGCCATTCCAAAGGGGTGGCAGAGATGCTTAGACTGGTGAAGAAGACCTTCCCCGAAATCGATGTGGTGGTGGGTAATATTGCTACCGGAGATGCCGCCAGATTTCTGGCCGATGCCGGTGCCGATGCCGTAAAGGTGGGAATAGGTCCCGGATCGATATGTACCACCCGTGTAATTGCGGGGGTAGGGGTACCCCAGTTGTCGGCTATCTATGAAGTGGCTACCGCGCTGAAAGGCACGGGTGTGCCTGTGATTGCCGACGGGGGATTGCGCTATTCGGGAGATATTGTGAAAGCGTTGGCCGCCGGAGGCTCTTCGGTGATGATGGGCTCATTGCTTGCCGGTACCGAAGAGTCGCCGGGCGAGACGATTATCTTTAATGGCCGTAAATTCAAATCTTATCGGGGAATGGGATCACTCTCTGCCATGCAGCAGGGTTCGAAAGACCGTTATTTCCAAGATGTGGAGGATGATATCAAGAAACTTGTTCCGGAGGGAATCGAAGCCCGTGTGCCGTTCAAAGGGACACTGCAGGAGGTGATCTATCAGATGGTGGGTGGACTTCGTTCCGGTATGGGTTATTGCGGGGCGGAGAATATTAAGAAACTGCATCAGGCCAAATTCACCCGTATTTCCGCTGCCGGATATGTTGAAAGTCACCCACATGGAGTGA
Organism: Proteiniphilum sp. X52; assembly: GCF_003712195.1. Lineage (GTDB taxonomy): Bacteria > Bacteroidota > Bacteroidia > Bacteroidales > Dysgonomonadaceae > Proteiniphilum. The sequence continues at coordinate 183,307 of NZ_RDSD01000003.1, forward strand.
TGATCACGCGTGAAGCGCCCAATTACAGTAAGGGGAGCGAGTGACCCTTTCCGGAATAGCGATATTAGCTATTAGCGTGCATTGGTTAGCAGATTTATTGATTTACTGATTTATTGATTAGTGGATTGATAAATCTGCCGATTATTAATTCTCGTGTCGTCTCATTCTCGCATTGCCATGTTAACCTTTTCCTTTGCCTAAACGCATACACTTTTCGAATTACGCTCAGACTAAAAAAATTAATCAAATATTTGTTGTATCTCTGCAACGTTTTGCTTTCAACGAACGTCTTTATAATAAACAGGGAAATTTTATGTCGGAACAACGATTAATACTTGCTTGCAGGCAGGGAAAATTGTGGGCGAGGAAAGAGGTGTACGATCAGTACGCTCCGTCCATGATGGCTTTATGCAGGCGCTATGTCTCCGATGTGGAAGATGCCAAAGATGTGTTGCAGGAAGGGTTTTTGAAGATTTTTATCGAGATAGGGCAATATTCGGGAAGAGGTTCTTTCGGGGGTTGGATAAGGAAAATTTTTGTGAACACCTCGCTTGATTATATGCGGAAAAAGAATCGCTTGAAGCAAAAGGAACTGTTAACGGATGTTGAGATAGAATGTTTCGGGAGTGTTCCCGATCTGGCAGAGGTCACGGCTGACGATTTAATCCGTTGCATCGACGAGCTTCCCGACACCCATCGGACGGTTTTTAATCTCTTTGCGGTGGAGGGCTTTAGCCATCGGGAAATTGCCGCATTGCTGAATATACCCGAAAGCACGTCGCGGTCGTTTTTTTTCAGGGCAAGGCAATTGTTACAAAAGAAAGTCACAGAGTTAATGGATCACAAATAACAGGTAGCAAATATGCAGTCAGACGATAAATATACAGACAAGCCGGATGACTTTTCGAGGAGGGTCGGGGTGAAGCTGCGCGAGCATCAGATGCCTGTTGATTCAGGCGTGTGGGACTCGTTGACGGAGAGACTCCCGACACCCAAAAGAGCTGTTTTTACCTATTGGCCATGGGCGGCTGCCGGCATAGCAGGCGTGGCAGTGGTGTTGTTGTTTTTGATTAATCCTTTGGCTGACGAATCGTTGCTTACAGAGCATTCGCAACCCAAAAAACAAATCCAACAAGAGAAAGCCGTTCCGGAAATCATATCAGATGAAACAGAGGGCCGGACAGATAAAGAGTTGGACTTGAAACAAATTGTTGATGATAACAGCAGGGAGCCGGACAAAAATAGGGAATTAGTAGGGATTGCGAAACCCCAAAAAACATCAGAATCCCAAAAAACATCAGAACCGGAAAAGAAACTACGGCCGGCAGAAACTATGGGGCTGGCAGAAGCTTCTGCACCGAGAGAAAGGGAGAAGTCAACAGAGATCACAAAACCGGAAGAGATCATGATTCCCGAAAGGACAACAAAGCCCGATGTGATTGGGGTGTTGGCCGCAACTGTGAAATTGGAGGAATTTCCGGCAACGGAAAGAACGCCATATCCGGGAGAGATGGTGAAAACAGATACGGTGGGTTTTGGGGAACAACCGGGGCTTCGGTCGCTGATCGCCGCATTGGGTAGCGGAGGTGCCCCTCTCGATTTCTCTTTAGGAAGTTATGATGCGGCTTATCCGCAACACGACTATCATTTTCCGGGTGGCAAGTTTAATGGTGGAAATGGATTGGGTTCAGGTGGTGATTATAATCTGCTTAATCCCGGCGATTATACTGAGGTCGTGCATCATCTCCCCGTCTCGGTCAGCCTGACGGCTGATTTTGCGGTTGCCAAGGATATGAGTCTGGAAACCGGATTGTCATACACTTACCTGTTTTCACGTTACCGGCGCAATGATGATTTCATCTATAGGGGCGCGTTACGACAACATTATATAGGCATACCGGTGAACCTGAGATATACCCTGTGGCAGAATGATGCGTGGAAAGTGTATCTGTTGGGTGGGGGAAGTATCGAAAAGGGGCTGCGGTCTGTGTACAAACAGGAGATTGAGCGCAATGGCGGCGTTGTGTACCACACCAACCTGTATAGCCACATCAAAGGATTCCAGTTCTCCGCCCAGGGCGGAGTCGGTTTCAGCTATCGCTTGCAGGGTAACCTGAGCTTGTTTGGCGAGCCCAGAATCGTATATTATTTTAACAATAACCAACCCATGAGCGCCCGCACGGAAAATCCGTTGATATTCGGCTTGAATATGGGGATAAGGCTGCAGGTTAAGTGAAAAGTGAAGAATGAAGAATGAATAGTGAAAAATGAATAATTAAGAATGAATAATTAAGAATGAATAATGAAGAATTAAAAATGAAGAATGAAGAATGAAGAAACTGACTTTTTTGCTATTGATGACCGGCCTGTTTGCTTTGCCGGGGTGCAGGGATTATGTAGATGAATATGTAACCTACACACAGAATGAACCTGTTTTTATGCCGGCTTCCGAATTCAGAAGTGCTGTGAATGTAGAGCAACCCAGACCTATTGAGAAACAGGGGAAGATAGCCTTTTATGACGGTTACCTCTATATCTCCCAGCCGCAAAAAGGAATCCATGTGGTGGATAATCGCGATCCGTCGAATCCGCGGAACGTTGCTTTTATTGAATTATTGGGAAATGCGGATATGCACGTCCGTAATAATGTGCTGTATGCCGATTCATATATCGATTTGGTATGGTTCGACATCCGCGATCCGGCCAAACCGCTATTCAAAGGACGGAAAGAAGAGGTGTTCCCGCAGGCGTTACCTCCCACCGAAAATGGATTTGATGTTGATTACGAAAAAGTGATGGATCGGAACAACGGAATTGTGGTCGGATGGAGAACCGTGGAAAGAAAAGAGCTTGTCCGCACTTATAAACCCCGCTGGTGGAGTTGGGGAGGGTTGACCGAAAAGATGGTCTACAACGATCCCGTTTCGTATGGGGGAGGAAGTGTGGGAGCCGTCGGTTCCATGTCGCGGTTTGCTATTTATCAGGACAATCTCTATACGGTGATAAACAACCGGCTTGGCATTTTCGATCTCTCGGAAGTGACACCTGGGAAAGTGGCTGACGATGTGCCTGTGGGATTTAACGTGGAAACGATTTTCAGTTATAAAAATTGCCTGTTCATGGGCACTCCCACGGGGATGATCATTTATTCGGTAGAAGATCCGTTAAAACCCAAATACCAGTCTATGATTACCCACGTGTTCGGCTGCGACCCCGTAGTGGTGGAGAACGATATCGCTTATGTGACGATCCGTTCGGGGACTTTCTGCGGACAAAATGCCAACTCATTGATTATTGTGGATGTGAGCAACGTAAAGCAACCCAAACACATTGTGACTTACAATATGCAAAACCCGAAGGGCCTGGGAATAGACAATGGAACGCTTTTTGTCTGTGACGACGGCCTGAGGATATTCAATGCGGAAGATCCCACCACCATTATGCACAAGGATAACATATTGGCGCATTTCAAGGAAATAAACGGGCTTGACGTGATTCCCTTCAATAATGTGTTGATGATGATAGCCGAAGACGGCATATACCAGTACGATTATACCGATGTGCGGCATATAAGGCAATTGAGCCGTTTGCCAATCGGTAAATAAAACTTCCCTGTTGGCTCAATTGCCTGCTGCCGTTGGAGAAATTCAACGGCAGCTTCTTTATTGGTGAAAGGGATTTTCTATTCTACAGTCCCTTCCTGCATGGGGACAAAGATAAAATCCCCGTGTTCCGATTCCTTGAATTCATTCTCGCTCACCCGTCGGATAACGGTCATTTTTTGTCCGGCCCTCCCACCTACAGGAACCACCATCCATCCTCCCACCCGCAATTGTTGCAAGAGTTTTTCCGGGATCTTCTCCGGCGCGGCGGTGATCAGGATCTTATCAAAAGGCGCATGTTCGGGGAGCCCTTCAAAGCCGTCACCAAAAAAGAGGTGCGGATAATATCCCAGTTTATTGAGTGTCTCTTGGGCGGTCTGATACAAATTGTGATACCTCTCTATAGTGTAGACCTCCGCCTCCATCTCACATAATATTGCCGCCTGATATCCGCTGCCTGTGCCTACCTCCAACACTTTTTCGCCTGCTTGCGGTTGAAGTAGTTGGGTCTGATAGGCCACCGTGAAGGGTTGAGAGATGGTCTGTCCGCTTTCGATGGGTAACGGACGATCCTGATAAGCATATGCCCAGAGTTGTTCATCGATAAAGGAATGCCTCGGGACGTTACCAATAGCGGTTAAGACACGTTCGTCGGAAATACCTTTTTTTCTCAATTCTTTGGCAAGTTTTTTGGCTTCGCGGTGCGGCCGGGAGAGATCTGTCATAGGGATATCTGTTTTTTTCTGCTGTTTTTTTGTATGGTTCGACGCACAGGTGACCATCCCTGTACCACAAAGGACGATAATGAATACCGGAATGAGATGTTGTTGCTTTACTCTTCTCATAATATGCGAGTTCTGATGTGATAAAAGCAAAGATAATGATATTCTGTGTCTTATCTAAATTTTTCGTTCAATTAATTTCAGTTCAATAAAAAGTCGTATATTTCGCACAATTTTAGAAGCTGTTTTGAATTTTTTAATCCATTGTCAGCATTCTTCTGATGGATTTGGATTTTCACGGTTTCCTAATAGCGGTAATTAAAATGCAAAAAACGGTTTTTTTATTTCTTATGCTTTTTTCAACGTTATCTGTTACGCCTCAGCATTGTGACATGGACTCTGTGATTCAACGCTTAAAGGAGAAACACGCCCCTGATAGCCGTGTGGAGGTGTTTGACATTGTGGCAACACAGAGAAAGGATACCATTGTGCTTCAAGGTGAAACGACCAGTATGCCTGCTTATGAGGAATTGATCCTGCTGGCCGGCAGTATGCCAGGGCAGATGGAAGAGAGTATCCGCCTTTTACCCGATAAGGAACTGGGTGACGCAATATGGGGTGTGATTTATAATTCTGTCGGGACGCTTCGTGCCGAACCCCGCTACGGTTCCGAGCTGGTGTCGCAGGGACTGCTGGGCATGCCGGTAAAGATATTGGAAAAGCGTGGAGGATGGTGCCGCATTCAGACCCCGGATAAATACATCGGCTGGATCAACGGATCGGTAAGGGCGATGACACAGTCGGAACGGCAGCAATATCTGCGGCAACCGAAGGTTGTTGTTACATCCGTTTTTGCGCGATCCCAGCAAAGGGCGGACAGCGATTTTCCCCCGGTTTCCGACCTGGTGGTCGGCAACATGCTGGTTGTAAAAGGTGAAAAAGAGGGATTTTATCAGGTAGTATACCCTGACGGGCGTGAAGCCTATGTCCGCAAATCGGATGCCAAAGAAACGACTGACTGGTTGAAAAGTATGGACCTGGCCGGCGAAAGTATTGTGAATAGCGCGTACCGGTTTATGGGAGTGCCTTACCTGTGGGGAGGGACCTCTTCCAAGGGCTTGGACTGTAGCGGATTTACCAAGACAGTCTATTTTATGCACGCTATTATTCTACCACGGGATGCCTCCCAGCAGGTTCATTGCGGGAAGCTGATAGACTCCTCCGGAGATTTCAGTGGCGCCTTGCCCGGAGACTTGTTGTTTTTCGGCTCGAAAGCCACTGATGATAGTCCGAAAGAGCGTGTAGTGCATGTCGGCATATATATGGGTAATAAGCGGTTTATCCATGCTTCCGATTATGTCCATATCAACAGCCTGGATCCTGCCGATCCGCTGTATGATGAATTTAACGCGAACCGTTACCTGCGCACCAAAAGGATTATTGGTGAGGTGGGTACGCCGGGGATTGAAAATATTTTTGAAAATGAATTTTATAAGCAATGACACAGAACAGACGTCAATTTATACGTTCATCGGCGTTGGCGACGATGGCATTGGCGGCGCCATCATTTCCCGCGATCGCATCCGTGAAAAAATTATCTAAAATTTCCACTGATAAAATGAAACTATCCTGGACTCCCTACCACTTGCAGTTGAATCATACTTTTACCATTTCCGGGTTTTCACGTACCACCACACCCATCGTGTTGACCAAAATAGAATACCACGGCCTGGAAGGGTATGGCGAAGCCTCATTGCCACCTTATCTGGGTGAAACACAGGCCTCGGTGATCGAATTCCTGAAGAAAGTGGATCTTTCCGTTTTCACCCCCAATGGTCATATCGAAGAAATCATGTCGTATGTCGATGGCATTGCCGTGGGCAATACCGCGGCGAAAGCGGCTGTGGACATCGCCTTGCATGACTTGGTGGGGAAAATCGAGGGGGCGCCGTGGCATAAGATGCGCGGATTGGACAAATATGATGTGCCAGATACCACTTTTACCATCGGTATCGATACCGATGAGGTGGTGCGCGAAAAGACGCGTGAAGCGCTTGGCCGGTTCAATATCCTGAAGGTGAAGGTGGGTGGTCCGGACGATAAGAGGATGATCGAAGCCATCCGCTCTGAAACCGATCTCCCGTTGGCGGTGGATGCCAACCAGGGATGGAAAGACCGCCGTCAGGCACTCGATATGATTTTCTGGATGAAAGAGAGGGGCGTAGTGATGGTGGAACAACCCATGCCGAAGCACGATCTGTATAACATTGCCCTGCTTACCGAAGAAAGCCCCCTTCCCGTTTTTGCCGATGAGTCGGTACAGCGGCTCTCCGATGTGGAGCGTATGAAAGGCGTCTTTTCAGGGATCAATATCAAGTTGATGAAGTGCACAGGCATGCTTGAAGCGTGGAAAATGCGGGAACTGGCCTGTTCATTGGGGATGAAGGTGATGATAGGTTGTATGACAGAGACTTCCTGTGCCATATCTGCTGCCGCCCAGCTCTATGCGGGAATGGATTTTGCCGATCTCGACGGAGCGCTCCTGATAGGGAATGATTGTTTCGAGGGGGCAAAACTTGAGAACGGGAAGATCATCGCCTCCGACCAGCCCGGTATCGGGGTAAAACCGATCAAAGAGTTGTCCTTTGAAAGATAAAAATCTTGTTCCTACTTCTCACTTCACCAACTCTTCAAACAAACGGTCAAATGTTTTATCCAGGTCGCCCGTATTCCTGGGATGCGGACGTGATGTCTGGATAATGGAACTGCGTATTGCCGTCAGCCAGCGGAAACGTTCGGGGATATCCAATTGTGCGAATTGATCCGCCGCATCGAGCATCGACGCCTGGGGTAGCAATGATACGATGATCCATCATTGAATTTCTCCAGATTCAATCAGGATACATCCTTTGCCGCGCATTTCATGTAATGCTTTTTCGTCATCGCCGGGTTGTGCATTTACCGCGCCGATGGCATCGGTGATCACATAGGTATGGAACCCTTGTGTGACCGCATCAATGGCAGAAGCTTTCACGCAATAATCTGTGGCGAGACCGCAAACATACAGGTGCTGGATATTGTTTTCGCGAAGAAAATCGGCAAGCGATGTGTTGGTGGCCTCGAAAGCGGAATAGCCGTCGTCTTTATTGTCCGTCCCTTTTAACAGTCGCAGGTCTATTTTATTGGTCTCCAGATCAGGATGGAATTCGGCACCCTCGGTTCCGGCGACACAATGTGGCGGCCACTTCTCAAAATGCACTGAATCGGCCGGATGCCAGTCCTGCGATGAGATCACCATGCCAAACCGATCCATGATCCGGTTGATTACAGGTATTATCTTGTCACCATCCTTTACGGCCAGGGCGCCTCCGGGACAGAAATCGTTCTGGACATCCACAATAAGTAACGCTTTTTTCATAGGATTCATCATTTCCACTTCTTTGTTTAACAATGAAGAATCATTCCTGTTCGATTTACGGGTAAATCGCTCTGTTGTGTATTTCAGAGGACGGCTGTTTTGTTTATAAAGTTCTTGTTATTGACCAACCTTTTTTGCGTGCACGGGTTGATGCCCATCATCTCCAGATGGCATTGCAACAGTTCTCCGGTCTTTTCGTCACGAAGATGGAGGCCGTTCCCCTGGCAATAGTGATATGATTTACAGGACGCGCATTTCCCTGTTTTTGTCCATGAGCGGTCGCGCATAATCTGGTAGCGGGTGTTCCAGACAGTCCAGAAGTCGTCCCGGTAGATATTACCCTGCACATAATCGCCCCTGAGGCTCGGACAGGCACTGATATCGCCATTGGCAAGCACTGAGGCGATATGAATACCCGCCTGACAAAAGAAGGGAGCATCGCGCACCTCCATCTCATAATCCGACAGATATCCTTCGCAACCGTAGGACAGGCTGATTTTTCCTTGGCGACGAGTGTCACGAATAAAATTCATCATTTGTAGAAACTCTTCGGTAGAGAGTTTCAGGAGGGGATTGTTTTTGGCGCGCCCTTTCGGAAAAACAGTGAAAAGCCGCCAGCGGATGACGTCGAGGGAGATGAGCAAATCACGTAGTTTTGGCAGCTCAGCGATGTTTCTTTTGTGGACACATGTTACCACATCATACACCAGGCCGGGGGTTGATGCAACTCCTGATATCGCATTCAGCGCACGTAGCCAGGAGCCTTTCTTCCCCCTGAACCAGTCGTGCGATTCTTCCGTGTGACCATCAAGGCTGACTGTCACAGAGCGTAGTCCTGAGTCAAGGAGAGACTGTAATCTTTTTTCATTCAATCCCCAACCGTTGGTCACCAATCCCCATGGATAACCCATATCGTACATTGCCTGCCCGCACTCTGCCAGATCCCTGCGTACCAATGGTTCGCCACCTGTAACCACAACCATGGTTTTGTGCGGATTTACATGTGGACGGATATCCTCAAGAACTTTCAGAAAATCCTCCTTGGGCATGTCGGCTACGGCGGACTGTCTGGTACAATCGCTTCCGCAATGCAGGCAATCGAAATTACAACGTAAAGTGCACTCCCAGAAAAGGTATGATAGGTTATGCAGTTTGGTTTGCGTGGCCTTATGCTGCTGGTAAAGAGAAAGAATGAATTTCTTTTTCGGATCCATACAACTTGGTTTGAGTTTTTATTCTTCGTCGTGCCCGGGTGCCGGACCGGTTTCTCTTTTAAGCGAAAAATCAGCCTTACCTTCAAATTTACCGTTATACCATTTTTTATTTCTTTTTTTAATTTGCTTTAGTTCATCCGCTTTTATCCGTATAGTATCGGACAGGTATTTCCCCTCCCCGGTATCCGAAGTGTACACCGTGATATCTTCCGGGCCGGAAGCGATTTCCGTGAATTCCAATTCGTAATTTCCGTCCGCGCCGGTTCTTACGGTGTCATTCCCGTAAGGTGGCGTACGGGATTTACGGATGACAGCCATATCCTCAATGGGTTGCATGTTATGTGCGTCGTTGACATTTCCCCTGACGATGAAGTCCGCGGTGGGGGTGCCATACTCCGCGGGAGATATGATATCGCAAGAGGTGTAAAGCCCTAAAGCAGTTAAGATCCAGGCGATCACTTTTCCATAGGTTTTTAAGACAAATCTTCTCATAGGTTATCATTGAGAGCCATAAAAAGTTATACTTATATATTTATAGATGAAAAAAAGAGGAAAACGTTGCATCAAAAGAGCTGTTTTTTTACAAATATCTTTCTTGAAGAAAAAAATCACTAATTGTGGTGATTGACCGGTATGCCATTTTTCCGTTCCTTTGTCCCCGAATATTTTCGTTAAGCTAAAAGAACGCTTGCACGAGAGCTATCTCTATCTTGCTCGAGACATGCCGGGCAATAGTTATTTGCCAAAACTGGCAAAGGACAGGTTTGTTTGCCCTTTGCCATAGCGGGGAATCGAAACATCAAAGGTTCCATATACCGAAAACAGGAAAATAAAAAAATATAAACAGATGAAAAAGTTATTTTTACTAATATTTATTTTGCGCGGTACTCTTTTCGTGTTTGCGGATGATAATGATCGGGCTAAGGAGATTCATCCCAATGATACGCTAAAAGTATACTACCTTAATGAGGTAGTGGTAAGCAGTTCCGTCAAAGAGACCAATGAATTGAGGAATCTGCCTACGGCTGTGTCGGTGGTGTCTCCCCGGCAATTGCAGGATGCCCGTATTGAGTCGTTGCCCGGGCTGAGTACTTTTATTCCTAACTTTTTTATCCCTTCCTACGGGGCGAAAGTCTCCACGCCAATCTATATCCGTGGTGTGGGCGCCCGCCTCGGGGCACAGACGGTAAGCCTCTATGTGGATAATGTGCCCAGCTTCAATCCCTCTGCATTCGATTTTGAATTTCAGGATATCCAGCGGATCGAGGTGCTTCGGGGGGCACAGGGCACGCTCTACGGAAGAAATGCCATCGGTGGTATTGTGAATATCTACACCCTTTCGCCACTCACTTTTCAGGGCACAAAGCTGATGGTGAGCGGAGGTAATTATGGGCAGTTCTCGGTAAAAGGGTCGGACTACAGAAAACTTTCCGATCGGTTCGGCCTTTCCTTGGCGGGCTATTACAAACGAGACGACGGTTATTTCATGAACAGCCACGCCGGAAAGAAAGTCGATGCCTCTGAAAATGCCGGTGGCAGGTTTAAACTGGAGTGGCAGGCCTCTCCCTCGTTCAAAGCAATGTTTTTCGGCAATTATGATTATCTGGCCGGTGGTGCTTTCCCCTATATGCATAAGGATTCCACGGCTGCCAGTTTTAACGAGCCGTCGTCGTACGACCGTCACCTGTTTACCAACGGGCTGTCGCTCAATTTCACCGGAAATGGTTACACCATTCACTCCACTACCGGTTTCCAATACCTGAAGGATGATATGAAGATGGACCAGGATTACAGCCCAAAATCCGTGTTTTCTATCCACCAGAAACAGAAACAACGTTCCGTAAGCCAGGAGTTTACCGTAAAATCTGACAAGCCGGGAAACTACCGTTGGGTGGTGGGCGCCTTCGGTTTTATTGACCATCGGGAGATTGATACGCCGGTGGCGCTGAAGGAAGATATGATAAAGGTATTGCAGCGTCCTCTGGACATCCTTATGGGGAACCTTGGAGCACCCCTTCGCCTGGTATATGCCCGTGACCGGATCGACCTGCCCGGAGTATATGCCAAACCCTCGCGCGGCGCCGCTTTATTCCACCAGTCCACACTCAATAATCTTTTTGGTGTGGAGGGGTTGTCAGCCACAGCCGGCATCCGGTTCGACTACGAACATACCGGTCTCGATTACTCCACAAAAAGCGACGGGGGAGATGTTAACATGGTGTTTCAAACTCCCAGGCCTGTCGATCCCATATTTGTGGAGGGAGATACCTTGCTGGAAGGATCTTTTCGAAAAGACTTCTGGAAAATATTGCCTAAGTTCGCGCTGAAATACCAAATGTCACCTACCTCACAAATCTATCTTTCCGCTTCAAAAGGATACAAAACCGGCGGGTACAATGAACAGGTCTTCTCGGATGTGCTCCAGGGTGCGCTTATGGAATCATTGATTAGGAACCTTAAACCCTATGTGCCTGGCAACGTTCAACTTCCCGAGATCCCCCCTATGGCGCCCGTAGAAAGCCAACTCTCGTACGATCCCGAAACCAGTTGGACTTACGAGTTGGGAGGTCGGTATGAGATGCTGGATAGGAAACTTTCCCTTACCTACGCTCTCTTTTATACCCATGTGGATAATTTGCAGATCACCCAATTGGCGAAACAGGGTACGTCGGGACGTACTATCGCCAATGCCGGGAAATCGGAAAGTAAAGGCTTTGAGTTAAGCCTGAAGTATGTGCCGGTGGCCAATCTGTCGCTTTTTGCAGAATATGGATTTGCCGATGCCCGTTTTGTGAAGTATAAGATTGGGGAGGAAGGGCCTGGTCAGGCAGACTATTCGGGAAAACATGTGCCTTTCGCCCCACGGCATACATTGGGCTTAGGGGCCAGTTATGTACATCACCTTCCCTACGGCTCATTTGTCGACCGGGTGGTCGGAAATATGCAATACAAGGGTGTCGGGAAGATCTACTGGACGGAATCGAATCAAAATGATGGCGGAACGGAAGACCTTTATCAACCCTTTTATGGGATAACCAATGCGAGTGTCGCGGTGGAGAAAGGTGCCTTTGGATTGGAATGCTGGGTGGAGAATCTCTTTAACACGAAGTATGACTCATTTTTGTTCGAAGCGAAAGATATGACAACCGCGCAGGTAAATGTATTTGTGCAGCGTGGATATCCCACCCGTTTCGGCGCTACGCTTCGCTACACCTTTGACAGGTAATTTCCATCGATCCTTCCCAACTTGTCCTATGCTTCTCCGTTCATCCGAATAGCCAGATCAGCAGCACAACGATGACCAGTGAGGGAAGCATGTTCATGATGCGTAGCTTTTTGATACCCAGTATGTTGATCCCTAATCCAATCAATAATATGCCGCCGGTGGAGGTAAGGCCCAGGATGATGTCGTCGGTGAAGAGGGTGGCGGCATATTTGGCCAATAAAGTGAGAGAGGCCTGGAAGATGAAAAGCGGAATGGCGGATATGACTACACCCACCCCAAACGCGGAGGCCAGCAGTATGGCAGAGAAAAAGTCCATCAGCGACTTGGTGAAAAGCAGGTCCGGTGAACCGCCTGTCCCTTCCTGAATGGTGCCGATGATGGTGAGGGACCCCACGCAAAAAAGAAGGAATGCGGTAACCAACCCCTCCGAAAATTTTTCACTGCCGATGCGGAAACGGTGCTTCAGCCACCCGCTCATCTGCTCGGTCCCTTTTTCAAGATCGCCCCATTCCCCCAACAGGGAGCCGATGGCAAGGCTGCTGACCACCATCAATATCTTCTCCATCTCGATGGCCATGGATGCGCCAATGGCCAAAGTGAACAAGCCGATTGCCTGGAAATAGATGGTGGTGACACGTTCCGGCATTCGTTTTTTGAGGAGCAGGCCGATGATGCCTCCGCCCGCTACCGCCACTGTATTTGCAAGGGTTCCAATCATTTTTTAACCGATAATCTGCAAAAGTATCATTTTTTTTGAGATAATTAGCACCCATGAGGGTTGAAATCAATGGTGGAAAATCATAACTTTGCACTGCGTTGCGAAAGGATGCAACCGGCAAATAAAAAATATATGTACAATTGGTTTGAGTGCAAGATAAGATATGACAAGATGCTGGAGACCGGCATGCAGAAAACAGTCACTGAACCCTATCTGGTAGACGCGTTGTCGTTCACCGAGGCGGAAGCGAGGATTATTGAAGAGATCAAACCTTTTATATCGGGTGAATTTTCGGTGTCCGATATTAAACGGGTGAAATATGCCGAATCGTTCTTCAATGAAACGGGCGACCGTTACTATAAGGCGAAGCTCTATTTCATTACCCTCGATGAAAAGAGCGGTTCGGAAAAGAAAACGGCGGTCAACATGCTGGTGCAGGCTTCCATGCTGAAAGAAGCCGTGGAGATTGTGGAGGCGGAAATGAAAAAGACCATGATCGATTATGCCATCGCTTCGGTAACCGAGACAGCCATCATGGATGTCTTCCCTTATGGCGAAGAGAAAAATCAAAATCAAGAGTAGTGTCTATACGATCCCATATCGACGGTTTGCGGGAAACCGTTCCGCCGGGCGTGACGCTGGTCGCGGTTTCCAAATTCCATCCCGCGGAGACGGTCAGGGAAGCCTATGATGCCGGGCTTCGGGTCTTTGGAGAGAGCAGGGTGCAGGAGTTGGTGGCCAAGAAAGAACTACTCCCCGGAGATATAGAGTGGCATTTTATCGGCAATCTGCAACGCAACAAAGTGAAGCAGATAGCTCCTTTTATCTCCCTCATCCATAGCCTCGACAATGAGCGGTTGATGCTCGAGATCGAAAAGCAGGGGGCTGCCAATGACAGGGTTATTCACTGTCTGCTGCAGATCCATATTGCCGAGGAGGAAACCAAATCGGGGTTCTCACGCGACAAATGCCGCCAATTCCTTGAAGAGGGTAGATGGAAAGCATGTCCGCATGTACGGATAGCAGGAGTAATGGGCATGGCTACCTTTACCGATGACCGAAATCAGGTACGCGAAGAGTTCCGCCAATTGAAATCGTTGTTCGACGAATTGAAAACCGGTTATTTCCCGGATGATCCCGCATTCAAGGAAATCTCCATGGGAATGACGGGCGATTATCAGGTCGCGATCGAGGAAGGAAGTACCATGGTACGGATTGGTACACTGATCTTTGGGAGCCGTTGAGGCCGCACTTCGGGTTAATCCCCTTTTATTTCCGATATAAGGTATTGATCTTATCGATAAAATGCCTATTTTTGTTGAGTATAAATTTTTTGAAAAACATCGTGATTTCATGGTCAATTTAGAAACAACCTTCGCAGGGTTACGGTTAAAGAATCCGTTAGTAGCGGCGAGTAGCGGTCTTACTAATTCAGTAAAGAAAATGAAAGAGCTGGAAAATGCCGGTATAGGGGCAATTGTGTTGAAATCGCTGTTCGAGGAGCAGATCGAGAATCATTCCGAAAAACTTTCCCGGATCGCCGATTACCCTGAAGCGGCCGATTATATCAACACATATATCGAGATGAATCACATGGAGAAGTATCTCGATCTGATCCGTTCAGCCAAAAAAGAGTGTGACATTCCTATCGTGGCCAGCATCAACTGCTATAAATTAAGCCGTTGGGTTGAATTTGCCAAGACCATCCAGGATGCCGGAGCCGATGCCATAGAACTGAACCTGTTTGTATTGAACGCGGGCGAATTGGGAGATACCTATCTGGAGGACTCTTATGTGAATATTGTGAGGGAATTGAGGAAGATTATCCGTATCCCTGTGGTGATAAAGATGGCCAAGAATATCAGCAACCTGCCGGGGCTCGTAGGAAAACTCAAAGCATTGGGTGCGGGCGGAGTAGTGCTCTTTAACCGTTTTTATCAACTCGATATCGATATCAAAAATCTGGAAATCACCCCCGGTCCGGTATTCAGTAATCCTTCCGACTTCAGTGAAACCCTTCGATGGACGGCCATCGTTTCGGGGCGCGTGCCCGATTTCGACATTGCCTGCTCCTATGGAGTGCATTCCTGGGAAGACGCTGTCAAGGGGATTCTGGCCGGGGCGGGGGCTATTCAACTTTGCAGCCTGCTTTACGAGCAAGGACCCGACGTGATAGAAGATACTCTCATGTGCATGGAGGAATGGATGCTCCAAAACAACTATGCCCGGATTGATGATTTCAAGGGCAAGTTGAACTATGCCAACATCAAGGATTCCGCCCTCTACGAACGGGTGCAGTTCATGAAATATTTCTCCAGTTACAAGTAAGATAATAAGATGAACATCCAGCAGTTAGAATACATCATCGCGGTAGATAATTACCGCCATTTTTCCAAAGCCGCCGAGGCTTCATTTGTGACTCAGCCTACGTTGAGCATGATGATCCAGAAACTGGAGGAAGAACTGGGCGTGAAAATCTTCGACCGCTCCCAATTGCCGGTGCAGCCTACCGATATCGGCGAGCGGATCATCAACCAGGCGCGTGTTGCGGTGGCGCAGGTAAGTCAGATCAAGGAGATTATCCAGGAGGAGAGAGGTATTGTGAAAGGTGTCTTCCGTTTGGGTATTATTCCCACTGTGTCACCTTATCTTTTGCCGAAACTGATGCAAGTCCATCGTGAGAACAAGTATGATGTCCGCATCGTTATCTCTGAATTGACCACGGATCAGATACTGAAAGGACTTTCCAATGATTCATTGGATGGAGGTATTCTGGCTACACCCCTGAAAGAACCTTCCATCAAGGAATATCCGATCTATTACGAGCGGTTTTTCGCTTATGTTTCCCCGTTGGAGAAGGCGCTATTTGCCAAAACCACACTTGACGAAAGTGATTTGAGTGCCGCCAGATTGTGGTTACTGGATGAAGTGCACTGCTTTAGGACGCAGATATTGCACTTGTGTAATTTGAAGAAAAAGCGAGGAAATAACAATTCTGTTTTTTCCTATGAAGCCGGAAGTATCGATACCCTTATCAATATCGTGGACCAGAACGAAGGGCTTACCGTGATCCCTGAGATGGCACTTGCCAATATGGGCGAGAAACAAAAAAAGAATGTTCGTCCTTTCAAAAACACCACGCCGGTACGTGAAATCAGCCTGGTCACCCGACCGGAATTTTTGCGGGAACGTATGATCGGTATTATTATCGACGAGGTGAGATCGGCGGTCCCCAAATCGTTCCAGGATACCGCAATGAAGAAATACGTCGTGCCCTTGTAATGCCCGCTCCGCGAGAAGGATGCGAAAAAAAATGTTCTTCTCTGACGGAAAAATTTGTTAGATGAGTCTAAATTTGTACTTTTGTAATTCGTGAGCGGTGAAGCAAGATGAAATTGGCATTCAGAAACAGCATAGCAAAACAGATCGCCCGGTTGTTAATCGCGGTGCTCGGTCTGTTTATCCTGAACAATGCCGTTTTTTTGCATGCCCACCGCTTGTCCGATGGACAAGTCATCCTGCATGCCCACCCCTATAAAAAGAGCCAGGATCCTGCCCCTGTTAAAACACACCATCATACGGCAGCGGAACTGTTTGTTTTGGCTCAACTTCAGTTTCTGTTCTTTGTTTTAGTCACGCTGACCGCCACTCTCCTCAGAATGGGCTGCAAAAGGGTTTTCTCTTATCTCTACCCTTCACTACATCTTAAATGCTTTGAAAAATCAAGAGGCCGCTCTCCTCCCTCTCAACCCGGGATGGATCTGCAGATTTTGTGAATTTTCTTTCTCTGGCCGGAAACGGTCGTGGGCCGTGTCGGCTCGTGTTGATTTTCGGTTATCAATCAGCATGGTCCATTCAAATTAAACTATTTCTTCAGGCTTTTTTTAAATTATTCTGCTTTTTCCATTGGGACTATTTGAGTCGCTTGCTTCTCAAATATGGGTTCTCTCTATGGCATAACGCGGACATGTTTATAATTTATTCAAGTTTCGCATGTAAGTTTGAAATGTATGCATCTAAAGGTCTCCGCTTTGGTTGCAGTCATGCCACTGGCGAAAGTTGAGTAATTTATTTCTAAACGTTGCGGTCAAAACCGCCGGCTTTAGCCGCTTATTCTTTGGCCAGCTTTGGCCGAAGTATAACCCGCCTGCTTTAGCGGGTGTTGAGTTTAAAAAAATAATCATATGAAACGAGCATGATAATCATTATCACACAAGATCATGACTAAAAAAGCGAGTTCCATATACCGAAATAAAAAAATAAAATAATCATATGAAAAAAATTATATTAATCACCATAATCCTTTTTATTACTGTGGTTGCGGGAAAGGCGCAAGCACACGCGGGCACGGATGCCAATATCGTAGGCGATGTGCAATGCCGGGGGGAACATGTTCCCTATGTGACTGTGTCAATAGATGGTACGACCATCGGCACTTCTACCGATGCCACCGGACACTTCCAGTTAATAGACCTGCCTATAGGGGAATTGACCGTACGCGTCAGCGGAATTGGTTATAAAAGCGTGACCCGGAAAGTAACCACGAAAGCCAACACAACCGAGGAGATCAAATTTGTGATTGAGGAGGATCGCCTGCAATTGGAAACTGTGGTGGTTACCGCCGACCGTAACCAGACCAACCGTGCCGAGGCGCCGGTTGTTGTCTCGTCTATCTCTCCGGAGTTGATGGTGCGCACCCAATCGGTGAATATAGCCGAGGGACTTTCTTTTACGCCAGGGCTTCGCACGGAGACCAACTGCCAGAACTGCGGATTCACCCAACTGCGGATGAACGGGATGAACGGCCCCTATACCCAGATACTGTTGAACAGCCGCCCGGTATTCAGCGGGCTGGCCGGTGTGTATGGACTGGAACTGATTCCTACCAACATGGTGGAGCGGATGGAAGTGGTGCGCGGCGGCGGTTCCGCCTTGTTTGGCGGAAACGCCATTGCCGGAACGGTCAACATCATCACCAGGGAGCCGGCCAGGAACTCATTCAATGTCGAGAGCCGGCTCGGAGCCATCAACGTGGGGGGACGTGAAGGCTCTAACACCAAGGCTGACGCGCAGTTGAACGTCAACGCGTCTGTAATCACCGACGACCGGAAAACGGGAGGATATATCTACACCATGCTGCGTAACCGGGGGGCGTATGATGCCAATGGTGACGGTTTCAGCGAACAGGTGGAAATGAAAAATACCACCTTCGGATTCAATGTGTTTCATAAACCCGGGAGTAAGAGTAAAATATCACTCGACGGATACCGGATCAGCGAATACCGGCGGGGAGGAAATAAGCTTGATTATCTTCCCCACGAGGCGGATATCGCCGAGCAGCTTAACCACCTCATCACGGGAGGGAACCTCTCCTATGATCTCTTTACCAATGGCAAGTATGACAAGTTGAGCCTTTATGCGTCGGCCCAGCATGTGGCGCGTGGCTCCTATTATGGCGCGGAGCAGAATCCTGGCGCTTATGGAAATACAAAGGGGTTGACTTCATCGGTAGGGGTGCAGTATAACCTGAATAGCGACCGGTTTTTGTTCGCACCCTCCACTACCGTCTTCGGGATCGATAACACCAATGACAACCTGCATGACGTGAAGCTGGGGGCGGCGGGACAGGAGAACACCAAACTCGCCGACCAGACCGTGAATACGTTGGGAACTTTCGTGCAGCAGGATTGGAAATCGGACAAGGTAAACCTTTCTTTGGGCTTGCGTTATGACTACTATCGGATCAAAGACGCTACAAGCACCGGAAATGATCCGAAAGGCGGGGTATTAGTGCCGCGCTTGGGCCTCCTCTATAAGTTGACGCCTGATTTACGCTTCCGGGTAGGCTATGCCAGGGGCTACCGCGCCCCGCAGATCTTCAACGAAGACCTTCATATAGAGTTGATAGGTGCCATGCGGGTGGAGACGAGGAATGCCCCTGACTTGAAACAAGAGACCTCCAACGCTTTTACCACCTCTTTCAACGCTGTATTCGATTGGGGAGGAACCTACCACGATTTCCTGGCCGAAGGGTTTTATACGCTGTTGAATGACCCGTTCGCCAATGAATTTGCGCTGATCGATGAGAATGATAAATCCCGTGGTTTTTACTACCAGCGGGTGAATGCCGAAGATGGCGCTTATGTTTCCGGGATCAATCTCGAATTGAAGTCGCTTTTTTCCACCCGGATAGAAACGCAAGTCGGATTTACTTTCCAGGCAAGCCGCTATAAAACAGCACAAGCATGGGGGAAAGATGAATCCAGTGTCTCGAAAGAGTTTCTACGGACTCCGGGCCAGTATGGTTACGCGACTTTTATCTGGAAGCCGACACATCATCTCAATGCTTCCCTGTCGCTCAATTACTCGGGACCCATGTACGTTCCGCATCTCGGCGGAGACCCTGACGATGCCGCACAGTTGGCTGCGATTAAGCGGGGCGACATCATCGAAGGGGAAAGGCTGGAGAAAACCCGCAGCTTCCTGGTGACCGACCTGCGACTCTCCTATGATTTCCACTTGGGCAAAGAAACTGCGTTGGAGTTCTTTGCGGGTGTGAAGAATATCTTCAATCAGATGCAAAACGACTACGACCGGGGGATGTACCGTGATGCTTCTTACATTTACGGCCCTTCCCAGCCGCGTACCATCAATGTTGGTTTCCGGTTCGGTAATTTGTAGGCTTGTCGTTTCGCCCGGTTATTCGCCGGGAAAAGGTTTGTTTTATCCGGGTTTCTCTCCTCTTTGCCGGGAGGAAGCCCGGATAAATGTTATATCCCCTTATCGTTTCACCTTTTTATATTACTTTTGCAATCCTGCCACAACGGCAATTGGGTAGCTAATTTTATTCCCCTAAGATCTCCCGACCGCTTGCGGCGGGGAGATTCATCAAGATTTGAATAATTTCATTTCTGATAATTCTTGTCAGTTTGTTTCCTTAGTTCCCACCGAAATGTTTAAAAATAAATGAAAGTTTAACTATAATCCGTGCAACGTTTTTCGTTTTTATTCGTCTTGCAAATAGATGCTTACATTTCATTAGAGGTTTGGGTGGCAATTGTTTTTTTAACTCTTATGGCAAATTAAAATTAATCGAAACATGAAACGGGATACTCCTCCAGACAATTTTTACCGCTTGTAACATAAGTTTGCAGGCGAAAGATTATATTTTGAATAATTTGAAAGTAAATTTCTTCATGAAAAATATAAAATGAAACGAGCATGATAATCATTATCACACAAGATCATGACTAAAGCGATGTTGCCTCCGGTTTTGATATCAATGGAAGTCGGCGATTTCGCTTCGCTCAATTCCATATGACACCATTGAAAATAAATATTTTAGTCTTATGAAAATAATGAAAACTCTTTTAATAATTCCATTGCTGTTACATTTAATAGGAATGGTCGGGTGTGAAGATGACAAAAATGATACTTACCCCGAAGCAACAATTGTAAAGGAGCTACCCCGGATGGGTATGGGTAACAATACAAAGTCGCTGGTTATTCGTTCCCAAAAAGAGCTGGAAGCCCTGTTTGATAAAAGTGAATTGGACCGTGTTGAAGAGTTACGCCAAATAGACTTTTCGAGATACACGCTACTCACAGGTTATGTAGTCTCTAGTACCAATGTGTCTATAGTTGAACATTCATTTTCAAAAACAGGAGCGACTACATACTCTTATTTGTTGAAAATAATAAGAGGTGATGCAACTATTCCGGGTTCACACCGGTATGGTATTATTGTCCCTAAACTTCCCAAATCTGCTGATATTGAATTTGAAATTGAGGAAGTTATGTTGGAAAATTAAATAAAAAGCCGCTATGAAAAACTCAATAATATCAATTAATAGATAAGTATCTTTCCAGCGCATGTATCTGTGATATCCCATAAGTTAAATTGCTTTGTTGATAGTTTGAGTTTTTTATATTACTTTTGCAATCCTGCCACAACGGCAATTGGGCAGCTAATTTTATGGATATACAGGCAATCATCAATAAATATTACAAGGCGGGGACAAAACTCTACGATATTTACATCTCACATGTGACGGATGTGACCAATAAATCTCTCTCGATCGCCCAGAAACATCCTGAATTGGCGGTGGATGTCCGGTTTATCGAGGAAGCCGGCATGCTTCATGATATCGGCATTTTCCTGACAAAAGCGCCGCATATTGCCTGTGAAGGCAGTTATCCCTATATTTGCCATGGTTATCTGGGTCGTGAGTTGCTTACGGAAGAAGGGTACCCCAAACACGGATTGGTGTGCGAAAGGCATACAGGTACCGGCTTAAGTCTGGAAACCATTATCAACCGTAAATTACCGATCCCCCGCAGGGATATGCGGCCACAGAGCCTGGAGGAGAAAATCATTTGCTTTGCCGATAAATTCTTCTCAAAGTCACAACTGGGAAAAGAAAAGCCGTTGAAAAAGATCAGGCAGCACCTTGCCGGTCATGGCTGGCATCAGGTGGAGGTATTCGACGAGTGGTGTGAACTTTTTCTTTAGTCTCCACCGTCTATTCGTAACACGAGGGGTTTTCAATCCAAGCTAATTGTTTATTTTGAACTCGCTTCTGTCCACTTTTATTTTTGGCAGACTATTTGCAGTGTTAGAGGTGGAGGGATGAGAAAGTGCCTGGAGACCTGTGTCCATGAGTGGTCAAGTTTCCGGGTGCTTAAGTTGTCACTTTAATTATGAGTCTGCTCCGAAATTCCCAAAAACCGATTTTACAGGTTTTCAACTCATTGAAAATCAATGGTCCTTTTGAGGGAAATTTGGGTAAAAAAGATTTTTCGGAGTGTCTCAATTATATGAACGAAATCAAATAAAACAACTATATGGGTAATAACAATCAATCGAACAAAGATCCCGAAGAGTTCAACGAAAAGGAATTCCAAGATTGGGAAGAGACCATACACGGCGAAGTCGGAGACAAAATGGCAGATGACGCCGCAGAGGTGGACGCGACTGAAGATACCGTGGACCGCCCTGAACCGGCAGAGGAAGATTTTCAGCAGAAATACGATGAGCTGAATGATAGTTATCTTCGCCTGCACGCTGAATTCGATAACTTTCGCAAGCGTACGTTGAAGGAAAAGGCCGACCTGATCAAAAGCGGCGGGGAGCGCGTCTTGCTTGATATTATAACGCTGGTGGACGATTTCGATCGTGCACTGGAATCATTACATAAGACAGAAGACAGAGAAGCCATGCTGGAAGGGATGGATCTCATCTATGCGAAATTTATCGCTTTCCTCAAGCAACATGGAGTGAGCGAGATCGAAGCCATCGGGCAGCCGTTCGATGCCGACCATTTTGAGGCCGTTACCACCATTCCGGCGCCGGAAGCGTCGCGGAAAGGGATGATAGTGGATTGTGTCCAGAAAGGATACCGGCTGAACGACAAGATTATCCGATTTCCGAAAGTAATTGTGGGAGAATAAGATGGCGGCAAAGAGAGATTTTTATGAAGTGCTGGGAGTATCCAAAACAGCGACTGCCGATGAGATAAAAAAAGCTTATCGCAAGAAAGCCATTCAGTATCACCCCGATAAAAATCCCGGGGATAAGGAGGCGGAAGAGAAGTTCAAAGAAGCGGCTGAAGCGTATGAGGTGCTGAGCGATGAGCAGAAGCGTGCGCGCTACGACCAGTTCGGGCATGCCGGCGTGGGTGGAGCCGCTTCGGGTGGTTTTGGCGGTGGAGGCATGTCGATGGAGGATATCTTCTCTCAATTCGGAGATATCTTTGGCGGTCATTTTGGCGGCTTCGGCGGTTTTGGCGGCTTCGGTGGTTCCCAACGGGGCAGGAGAGTCAACAGGGGATCCGATCTTCGGGTAAAGGTGAAACTGAACCTCAAAGAGATACTTAACGGCGTGGAGAAAAAGATCAAGGTGAAGAAATATGTCTCCTGCTCACATTGTAACGGGAACGGCTCCGAAAACGGGAATTCTACCTCCACCTGTGCTACCTGTAACGGTTCGGGAGTGGTGACACGGGTGACAAACACAATTCTCGGCCAGATGCAAACCTCCTCCACCTGCCCCACCTGTAACGGCGAGGGGACGACCATTACCAAAAAATGCTCCTATTGCAACGGCGAGGGGATCGTGCGTGACGAGGAGATACTCTCTATCAGGATACCCGCCGGTGTGGCCGAAGGAATGCAGCTCTCCATGTCGGGGAAAGGGAATGCGGCCCGGCGGGGAGGCATCAACGGTGATCTGTTGATCGTCGTGGAGGAAGAAGAGGATCCCAACCTGATCCGTGACGAGAACGATGTGATATACAATCTCTTCCTCAGTTTTCCCATCGCTGCCCTGGGAGGAACGGTGGAAGTGCCTACCATCGACGGGGTCGCAAAAGTGAAGATAGAGCCGGGGACACAACCGGGGAAAGTATTGCGTTTACGGAATAAGGGACTTCCTTCTGTGAATGGTTTCGGCAAAGGTGACGAATTGATCAACGTGAACGTGTATGTCCCGGAAAACTTGAGCGACAAGGAACGCAAGTGGCTCCAGGAGATGGATAAGTCGGAGAATTTCGTCCCCTCTAAGACGGAGCGCAGAAAAGTGTTCGATAAATTCAAAAGAATGTTCGATTAGTATTGTCTTTATAAAATGATTAGGGGATCTTAATGGTTAGGTGTCGATGGCCGCTCCCGATAACAGATATATCATGCATGAAATTACTCCTTTGTCGGATAAGGATTGCTTTTATATTGCCGACCGGAGGAAATCGGAGTTCACCTATCCTTTGCATTCCCATAGTGAGTTCGAGATCAATTATATTGAAAATGCCGAAGGTGTAAGGCGCGTTGTCGGCGATTCGGTCGAAATTATCGGCAAGTACGACCTTACTCTTATCGCCGGTGAGGATCTCGAGCATGTCTGGGAACAGCACCAATGTACTTCCAAGCATATCAGGGAGATCACTATTCAGTTCTCCAAAGATTTTTTTTTCGGGAATCTTATCCATAAGAATCAGTTCGATAGTATCAGAAAGATGCTAAACAACGCGCAGAAGGGGATTAACTTTCCGATGGAGACCATTATGAAGATCTATCCCCTGCTCGACACGCTCTCCGCTGAAAAATCGGGATTTCATGCCGTGATAAAGTTGCTGACCATCCTCTATGAACTGTCCTTATGCGACAATTACCGCACCTTGGCCAGCACTTCATTCGCCCATATCGATGAGAATTCCGACAGCCGGCGTGTGCGGAAAATATATGAGTATATCAACAACCATTATAAAGAGGAGATACGGCTGGAAAACCTTGCAGGTATCATAGGAATGACTCCTGTGGCGTTGAGCCGCTTTTTTAAACTTAGATCCGGAAAAACTGTCTCCGATTATATTATCGATATCCGCTTGGGACATGCATCACGACTTTTGGTGGACACCTCTCATACCATTGCCGAAATCTGCTATGAATGCGGTTTTAATAATTTATCGAATTTTAATCGTATTTTCAAGAAAAGAAAAGGCTGCTCGCCAAAAGAATTCAGGGAAAACTACCGGAAATTGAAACGCATTATCTGACTGTTTTGTTCCATCCCGTTTTTATTCCATTCTGGACGTAAACAGGCTGCAAGTCCATCCATTTTTTGGTTGCATTCTTCTACCATGATACTGATGGGCGGTTTTATTGATCTAGTGGATTGAAAAGTATCATTATAAGATAATATAATACTTGAATTTACACGCCCGCTTGTCTATTTTTGTAACATGAATGCGATTTTTTAAATTTTTATAATAATTGTTCATTGTATGAAAAACATTGTGATGTTGTGTATGGCTCTGATAATGAGCTTTTCGTTAATCGCACAGCAGCGCGGGATAAACGGGACTGTGGTCGACAGTAAAGACCATTCTGCGATGATTGGTGTGAATATTATGGAAAAAGGAACTTTAAACGGTACTGTTACCGATATCGATGGAAGCTTTTCCTTAAATGTGACAACCCAAGATCCGGTGTTGGTTTTGTCCAGTATCGGATATAAGACGATTGAAGTCAGTGTCGGAAACCGGTCCAGCCTGAGTATCACCATGGAGGAGGATACCGAAATGTTGGACGAAGTGGTGGTGGTGGGATATGGAACTATGAGAAAAAGCGATCTCTCCGGAGCATCCGTATCAGTAGGTGAGGATAAGATCAAAAGTTCTGTCATCACCAACTTAGATCAGGCGCTGCAGGGACGCGCGGCAGGTGTTAGCTCGGTGATGACTTCGGGTGCCCCGGGTTCGGCGGTATCTATCCGGATTCGCGGACAAGCGACTCTCAATGCGGGCGCGGAACCCCTGTATGTGGTCGATGGAGTTATCTTTCAGGGAGGCAGTACTACCGGAAACAGTTTGGGCTTGAATCTGGGTAACGGTAGGGGAGCCATCTCTCCACTCTCAACGTTGAACCCTTCCGACATTGTATCCATGGAGATATTGAAAGACGCCTCGGCAACCGCTATTTATGGTGCCCAGGGCGCTAACGGGGTTGTCCTGATCACTACCAAGCGGGGGCAATCGGGAAAGGCGAAGTTTACTTACGAAGGAATGTTCGGTGTGCAAGACCAGGTTCGTCGCTTGGATATGATGAACCTTCGTGAGTATGCTATATATAATAATTCCATTGCTGCCACCACGGGAGGGACGGACGGCACTCCCGAGTACCGTGATCCTTCCCTGTTGGGTAAAGGAACCGACTGGCAGGATGCGATCTTCCGTCAGGCATGGATGACCCAGCATACTGTGTCGGCACAGGGAGGTGTGGATGCCGTGCAATATTACGTGTCCGGTTCTTTTATGGATCAGGAAGGGACGATTATAGGAACCGATTTCAACCGCTATTCATTCAGGGTGAATCTGGATGCCAACTTGAAACCGTGGATGAAGTTAGGTCTGAATGCCATGTATTCAAAAACAAGTGAACGGCTGGGACGCGCCGAAGGGACCGAAGGGGTTTTGACCTATTCTCTTCTTACCCCTCCCGATATACCGATTTATGACGCTTATGGCAACTATGCCTCCACGGTAAGGGAAGGTTACACACGTGTCAATCCGATTGCCATTGCCGAACTGGACGAGAACCTGTTGGATCGCCAGAAACTGAACGGCAATATCTTCATGGATATAACCCCTTTGAAACATTTGACCTGGCATGCCGAATTGGGTTATGACATCAGCAACTCACGCTCCGAGCAATGGCAACCGACCTATGATTTTGGTCCTGCCGTACAACGGCCCATAAACAGGATATATTGGCAGCGGAACAATAATATGTATTGGCAACTTAAGAATTATTTGACTTATAACGGCCGGGTAGAGAAACATTCATTTACCGCGATGGTCGGGCAGGAAGCTTGGGAGTCATCGTGGGAATGGCAGCGGATAGGAGCCGATAATCTTCCCGGCAATGAGATCCGTAATCCCCAGTTGGGCGATCCGGATACCTACCAGATTTCCGACGGAATGGGCGACGCGGCAATGGTTTCTTTTTTCACGCGTGAAACCTATAACTACGACGATCGCTACCTGCTGACTTATACTTATCGCTATGACGGCTCTTCCAATTTCGGCCCGAAGAACCGATGGGCGGGATTCCATTCGGTTGCCGCTTCCTGGCGATTCTCGAACGAAACCTTCTTTAGCCCGCTCAATAACGTGATCAGTAACGGCAAATTGCGTTTGGGCTGGGGACAGACAGGGAACTCCAATATAGGAGGGGGGTTATGGGGTGCCAGCCTTCAGATGTTCCCTACCGGTTTGGGCGCAGGTTACAAACAGGCCCAGATTGCCAATCCTTATGTGAAATGGGAGACACAGGAACAATGGAACCTGGGGCTTGATCTCAGCTTTATCCATGATCGGATTAATCTGGTCGTTGACCTCTATGATAAGACTGCCAATGATATGTTGATGCAGTTGCAATTGCCTTCTTATTTCGGCTCGAGAGGGAATGCCAATTCGGCGTTGACAGCTCCAATGGGGAACTATGGAACGATCAATAACAAAGGATTGGAAATTTCATTAAATACCCGCAATTTTACCGGTGACTTTAGGTGGGATACCGATTTCCAGATATCCTTTAACAAGAATAAACTGGTCGCACTTTCGGGAACTGACGCTTCCGGAATCGAAGGTTACGGACAGTGGAGCGATGTGGTAAGCCTTTCGAGAATAGGCGGTCCGCTGTATGAATTTTACGGCTATATAGCCGATGGTGTATATAAAGACAAAGCGGACATAGAAAATCATTTGTGGGGTGAGATACCTGAGAACGGTTATGACCGTTACGCTACTGTTTTCGTAGGTGATATAAAATACAGGGATATCAGTGGCCCCGAAGGAAAACCGGATGGTAAGATCAATACTTACGACCGGACGAGTATAGGTTCGCCACTCCCGAAATTCACTTACGGACTGACGAATACGTTCAGCTATAAAGATTTTGACTTTACTTTGTTCATGCAAGGCAGCTACGGCAATAAAATATTTAATGCTTTAAGCCGCGATCTTACTGGTATGGGATACTGGAGCAACCAGTTGAAAAAGGCGATGGATTATGCCAATCTTGTCCCCATAGATCCTGACAAGCAATATCCGGTACAGAATCCTTATAATCCCGGAGCGGTGATCAATAACTGGTTTGAGGATATCGATAATGTGACACTTTCAAATCCCGGCACAAAAATGTCGCGTGCCGGTAAGAGCTTGCCTTACAATAATCAACGTATCAGTACCAGATATATAGAGGACGGATCCTATTTGCGGGTGAAAAATATTGTACTCGGGTATACGCTTCCGCGGAAATTAATCCGCAAAGCACAGATCGATAATATCCGGGTATATGCCAATATCCAGAATTTATGGACATTTACCAAATATTCGGGCTACGATCCTGAAGTGGGGGTAAATCCGCAGGATGCTTCCGGCTATACATTCGGGTTTGATCAGGGGCGCTATCCGGCTCCCAGGATTATCACTTTTGGGGTTAATCTATCGTTTTAATATATAATACCTTACAGTCATATGCAAAGGATAAATAAACTGCTTCTTATTGTAGCGATAACAACAGGGATGATCTCCTGCGAGGATTTTTTAAATCGTCCCGACAAAGCCAATTATACATTGTCTGATTTTTATCAGAACGATGAACAATGTTTCCAGGCGGTAAATCCGCTTTATACTGTGCCCTGGTTCGATTTTTTCCGTGGATGGCTCCGTGTAGGCGATTGTCAATCCGGCAATTACTTCATGGATGGTAACGGTTTCTGGATGCTCACCCCTAATGAGGATATGGAAGAGGTGAAAAGTATGTCGGCTTCGCTATGGGCTGTGAATGCCCGCGCCAATACCGTACTGGAAAATATCAACCTTTATGCCGGATCCGGCACGACCGAAGCCGGACGCAATGCCGCCAAAGGTGAGGCATTGGTATGGAAGGCAATGGCTTATTTCTACATGGTACGGATCTATGGGGCTGTCCCGATTGTCCATAATAATACGGAATTGCTGGCCACCGGGGAATACAATAACCTATACCGCGCCAAAATCGACAATGTGTATGATTACATTGTCATGACGCTGGAAAAAGCCATCGAATGGTTGCCGGAAAAGGCGCGTCAGGCCGGCCGGATCGATAGATATTCCGCATATGGACTGCTGGCGAAAGTATACCTGGCCAAATCGGGTTATGGGCAAAATGGCACGCGTAAGCAGGATGACCTTGATAAAGCCCAAGAATATGCGCGAAAAGTGGTTCGTGAAAGTGGAAAAGTGCTGGAACCCGTGTATGCCGATATTTTCCGTGGTAGCAAGAATGTTTCCGACGAAAGCCTTATCGCATGGCGTTGGGTGGTGGCGGGTGAAACCTATTGGACTGCTTCCAACGACCTGCAGGCTGACCTGGTACACAGTGCCTTCAGTGAATTCAGTGGTTGGGGGAGCTGGAGTGGTCCTTCACTCGATTTACAGGAAGCGTTTGGCGAAAAATTTGACGGATCAACCCTTTCGGGAGCCATCTCGCCTAACCGCCAAAATACTGATAAACGCCGGAAGGCAACTATGATGATGTATGGCGACGTGTATGAGTATTTCTGGCGGGATCATCCTACCAAGGAGGGAGCTGACGGACAACCGGTGAGTTTCCCGAACGGATTTGATTTTGCAAAATTCTACGGACAAGTGGTGGGGGACTTCAATAGCTCCACCGGAGCCAACTGTGTGAAACATATTGTGGGCAATAACGCAGACCATCTTGCCGAATTCGGCGTTCCGATGATGGACAGGAAAAGTAATTTGGCTACCCATATTTTGCGTTTGGGAGATGTGTATTTAGTATATGCCGAAGCGGTCTTGGGAAATAATGCTTCCACTTCCGATCCCGAAGCCTTGTATGCCTTTAATGAAATACGGAAACGTGCCGGTGTTGCTCAAAAAACATCCATCACTTTCGATGATATATTCAAGGAGCGACGCCTCGAATTGGCTTTCGAAGGTGATTTCTGGTACGATTTTGTACGACTGAGTTATTACAAGCCCGATGAGGCGTTGGCCAGACTGAATGCCCAAAACCGCAAAAATTATACGGGATTAAATGCCTATTACCAGGATCAGGGCTGGAAAACCTGGGGGCAGGGTGGTGAGAACAGTTACCCCAAAGACGATAATGGCAAACCCTCTCCCCGTATTAATGCTGAACAACCTGACGGTAAGCCCTATACTATCGACAAATTTACCTTACCGTTCCCATCAACAGATTTGGCGATGAACCCCAATCTGGCGAAAGATCCGGTAGATTATGATTTAAGTCAATATTCATACGAATAAATTACAGATATGAAGAACAATATATATATTATCAAGCCTTTTTCCTTCGTGTTGCTTACGGCAACCCTGGCATTCTTTGTTGCCTGTGATGACGGCAATAAGGGAAAATATGAAATGACGGACGGGGTACCCACTATCGATTACGTCCGTCTACCCGACATCGAAAAGGCCGATTCACTGTTGGTCGGAGCCTTTATGGGAGAAACCATCTGCTTGGTGGGTGATAACCTGACCAGTATCCAGGAAATTTATTTCAATGACGTAAAGGCGTTACTTAATATCAATTTTATTACCAGAAACACCTTGTTGGTGACCATCCCGAGGGAAGTCCCGAATGAAGTGATAGATAAAATAGTGATGATACTCAAGTCAGGAGAGAAAGCCGAATATGACTTTATTGTACGAATTCCCGCTCCGGAAGTGGCCAGCATTAAATGCGAGCAAGTACCTCAAGGAGAAGATGTGGTTCTTTACGGTGATTATTTCTTCGACAACCAGACGGTACCTTTGACGATTGTGATCGGCGATTATATCGTCCCAAAGAGTGATATAGTGGATATACAGAAGACACAGGTCACCTTTAAATCTCCTTCTATGGATGTAAAAGGTGCTGTTTCCGTCACCACGGCTTATGGCAATAGTGGCCGTACTAAATTTGTATTCCACGATGACCGGGGTATTCTTTTTAATTTTGACGATTATCCGATCGTGCCCGGTTGGGGGCGTCCGACCCTTATTGAGACGGGACCCGATGCCCTTTCAGGCAATTATATGAAGTTCAGGGGTGAACTGCTGGCAGGTGAATGGGTGAGCCCGGGTGACAATTATCAGTGTAACTTCTGGGGTGAGGATAATGGCATGCCTGCTGGAAATCTGTTCCCCAGCGATCCGGCTACATCTATCCTGAAATTTGAAGTGAATGTATTGCAAGAGTGGAGCGCGTTGCCGATGAATATTTTCTTCGGACCGCAAAAATCAGAGGAGGCCCTCTTATGGGACGATTCTGCCCCCCGCGCGCAGTGGATACCCTGGAAAGAGGCAGGTGGAGCCTACAAAACCGACGGATGGGTAACCGTTTCCATTCCCATCGCCGATTTTAGGCTAAGCGGTTCGGGAGAGGATCTGGAAAAGATTCCCACACATTATGGTTCATTGAATATGTATATTTACAACAGGGGAAGGACAGATGCCGCCGGTACCGATTGTGATCCTGTTATTTTGATAGACAATGTCCGTGTAGTACCGGGTGAATAATCCGATTAATGGTACAGGCGATTATGGATTTTCCATAAACGCTTCGTGGGAAGTAGATTTGTCAGTATATGAAAAACTTTTTCTTTTATGTGTTATTGGTATTATGCTTTGGATCCTCGTGCAAAGGTGAAGACGCAGTCGATCCGCCTCTATTTCTTTATACGAGGCCTGATGATAAAAGTGTGGGTGTGCCGTTGAACCAGGAAGTGAGTGTGGGCTATGATACCGAAATAGTACTGGCGGATAACCACGGGATTACAGTAAACAATGAAAAGGCGAATGTTACGGCCAATAGTCGAAAGTTGTTATTTTTTCTTACCCTGCAGGCCGGCAAGTCATATGAGGTGGTAATACCAGAAGGGGCTGTCCGTGATAGTTCCGGAAGTAAAGCCGCTGCTGTTCGTTTTTCATTTACCACCATTTCTGATAACAACCGCTATGAAGCGGAAGAGGCGGCACTGACAGGTAATGCGGCCATAGAAAAAGTCCTCAGCGGCTATTCCGGTTCAGGATATGTCAATCAAAAGGAAGGTGATCTGGTTTTTAAAGTGACGGTTCCCCAATCGGGAAAGTATGAGATTCTCTTCCGTTATGCCAATGACAACCAGCGAAAAGAGAATGACTTATGGGTAAATGACAGGAAGCTTTCTTCCATTGTTTTTGACGCCACTTCCAACTGGAAAAGCAATTCCCTCGATCTGTTTTTGCGTGAGGGAACCAATACGGTTACCATAAAAAAGAACTGGGGATGGACTTACTATGATTATATTGAAATCAATCCTGCTCCTGAAGCCACTCCATTTAATATATCCCCGGATCTGGCAACGTTATCGCCGTCGAAAGAAGCAATGAATTTGTATAATTTTTTAAAAGAAAATTTCGGGGAAAAAGTAATTTCAGGTGCTATGGCCAATTACAGCACCGGGATCGAAGAGGCCCGATGGATGTGTGAAAATAGTGGTAGATGGCCCGCTTTGGCCTGCTTCGACCTTATCAATTATACTACATCGTGGGGAATGGCTGATTATACGGAAATGACTGCCAACGTGGAAGACTGGTGGCACAACAATGGAATTGTTTCCATCATGTGGCATTGGCGCGATCCCTTGAAGAAGACCGATGAGTTCTATACCGAAAAAACATCCTTCGATATCTCGAAAATCGGTGATTCGAATTCCGATGAACACCAAGCCATGGTAGAAGATATCGACGCGATTGCCGATTACCTGAAACAATTCAAAGAGAAAAATATTCCTGTTTTATGGCGTCCGTTGCATGAAGCTTCCGGCGGCTGGTTCTGGTGGGG
This sequence comes from Proteiniphilum sp. X52, assembly GCF_003712195.1. Lineage (GTDB taxonomy): Bacteria > Bacteroidota > Bacteroidia > Bacteroidales > Dysgonomonadaceae > Proteiniphilum. The sequence goes on from NZ_RDSD01000003.1 coordinate 215,599, forward strand.
CGCTAAAGGCGCTGCTCCTTGTAAAATGTTATGGAAGCTTATGTTCGACAGGTTTGTGGACCATCATCAACTCAATAACCTGATTTGGGTGTGGACCTCGGACGCTTCAGATAGCGCCGTCGATTGGTACCCTGGTGATGCTTATGTGGATGTGATCGGGATGGACATATATCCCGGGGAAAATCAGCATGGCTCTCAATATGTGAACTTCGATAAAGTCAAAGCATTATTTGAATGCCGGAAAATACTGGCTTTGAGCGAATGCGGGTCCATACCCTCAGTGGATGTTATGTTCGACTATGGCGATACATGGTCGTGGGTGATGCCTTGGAACGGTAATTATACCCGCGACGATAAGCATAACGGCGCAACTTTCCTGAATAGTTTCCTGAATAGTGATAAGGTCATTACCCGCGACCAAATGCCTGACTTAAAATGATCAAAATAGGAGGGCAACCAGTCTGACGATGGCCATCTTCATTTTTATGCTCCTTGTCCCGGACATCTTTCAGAAGCAGATTTTATTGCATTTTATCAGCATTCCAAAACACTTTTTTGCAAAGTTACCATTTTCCCCGAAAAATGAAAAAACAATATAAAACCGTTGTTTTTATATAGAAGATATACACTATTGTACAACCATAAAGATTGAATGATATGAATCTGTTCAACCAACGAATGCAAGCGTTACTGGAGGACTATGAGACATTGGCCGGTAAAAGAAACAGTCCATTACCCGGTAATAACGGCTGGTTTCAACGATATAAAAACCCGGTGCTCACCGCAGCTCATACGCCTCTGTTCTGGCGATACGACCTGGATCCGGAAGCAAATCCTTTCCTGATGGAGCGGATCGGCGTGAATGGCGTGATGAATGCAGGTGCCATCAAATGGAATGGAAACTACCTGCTTGTGGCGCGTGTGGAAGGGGTCGACCGGAAATCTTTTTTCGCCATTGCCCAAAGCCCTAACGGCATCGATAACTTTCGTTTTTGGGATTACCCCATAGTAATTCCCGAAAATGATGATCCTGTGACCAATGTATATGATATGAGATTGACCCTCCACGAGGACGGATGGATTTATGGAGTATTCTGTGCGGAACGGTTCGATGGAACAGCTGAGGAGGGAGACCTTTCGAAAGCGAAAGCATCCGCGGCAATAGTACGGACAAAAGATATGATCAAATGGGAGCGATTACCGGATATTGAGTCGAAAAGCCAACAACGCAATGTGGTGCTTCACCCTGAATTTGTCGAAGGGAAATATGCGCTGTACACCCGTCCGCAGGATGGCTTTATCAGTGCCGGCAGCGGATTGGGTATCGGTTGGACACTGGTGGAGGATATAACCCGGGCGGTCATCTCCGAAGAAAAAATTGTCGACCCGCGCTTCTACCATACTATCAAGGAATTGAAAAACGGAGAGGGGCCGGCACCCATTAAAACATCCAAAGGATGGCTGCATCTGGCGCATGGCGTAAGAGCATGTGCCGCAGGTCTGAGATATGTGTTATATTTGTATATGACTTCGCTGGAAGATCCTTCAAAACCCATTGCCTCTCCGGGCGGTTATTTTATGGCTCCTGAAGGTGAAGAACGTGTGGGTGATGTCTCAAATGTGCTTTTTAGCAACGGTTGGATCGCCGATGACGATGGAACGGTATTCATCTATTATGCTTCGTCCGACACGCGGATGCACGTGGCCACCTCAACGCTGGATCGGTTGGTAGATTATTGCTTCCAAACTCCCGAAGACGGATTGACCTCTTTTTCGTCGGTACAGACACTGAATAAGCAGATCGACAAGAATCTGCGGTTTTTGGAAAGATCGAGATAACCCGATTGACCCCGTTTGCGGGTTGAATATTTACAAAGACATTGGCTATTGAACCAAAATACCTTATTTATGATAACACTCAAGGAGAAAGTAGGATATGGATTCGGCGATGCGGCATCGTCGATGTTCTGGAAATTATTCGGCATGTACCTCCTCTTCTTCTATACCGATGTGTTCGGGATGGAGGCGGCGGCAGTGGGGACGATGTTCCTGATCACACGGGTATGGGATTCGCTTTTCGATCCGGTAGTTGGGGTGATAGCCGATCGCACCGAAACCCGATGGGGAAAATTCAGACCCTATTTGTTGTTTCTGGCCATTCCGTTCGGGGTGATCGGGGTCTTCACCTTTTTTACTCCGGCTTTCTCTTCCGCGGATAAGGTGATATATGCCTATATTACCTATTCTCTGATGATGATTGCCTACTCGGGAATAAATGTTCCCTACGCGTCGTTGCTGGGAGTGATGAGTCCCGACCCGAAGGAAAGAAATGTGCTGTCTACTTACCGGATGGCCTTTGCCTATATCGGCAGCTTTCTGACCTTGCTCCTGTTTATGCCGATGGTCAACTATTTCAGTGGTAATAGCAAAATGGTTGAAGACCAACGGCACGGATGGTTCATGGCTGTCATTGTGATCGCTATTGCCTGTGCTGTTTTGTTTTTGCTCTGTTTTGCATTTACCAAGGAACGTGTGAAACCCATCCGTAAGAAACAAGCCCCACTGGGAGACGACCTGAGAGACCTTCTCAGCAACAGGCCGTGGTGGATCCTTCTGGGGGCAGGTGTTTCCGCCCTTGTATTCAATTCCATCCGCGACGGCGCGACCATCTACTACTTTAAATATTATGTCGAAGAGGATATATTCGGGACGGTTGATATCCTGAATATTCCATTCGTCCTTAGCGGGTTGTATCTTGCCTTGGGACAGGCGGCCAATCTCCTTGGCGTTATTCTCGCGGCGCCGGTAGGTAACCGGATCGGTAAACGGTATACCTATATGGGGGCGATGGCGATTGCCATGGTGCTCAGTATTCTCTTTTACGGGCTGGGCAGTCATAATCTCGCTTTTATATTTATTCTTCAGACGCTGATCAGTATTTGTGCGGGAAGTATCTTCCCTTTATTATGGTCAATGTATGCCGATTGCGCTGATTTTTCGGAGTTTAGGACCGGCAACCGGGCAACCGGACTGATATTCAGCTCTTCTTCGATGAGCCAGAAGCTGGGTTGGGCCATCGGTACGGCCATGACCGGCTGGTTGTTGGCCTATTTCGGGTTTGAAGCCAACCAGGTGCAGAATGCGGAGACCATCAGCGGCATCAAAATGTTTATGAGTATTTTTCCGGCTGTCGGTGCTGCGCTTTCGGTAATATTTATCTATTTTTACCCTTTGTCGGAAAAAGGATTGAAAGCTATTACGACGGAACTGGAGAAAAGAAGACATCAACCATGAACGGCTTTAAGAAAGAATTGACAGACAATATACTGCCGTTTTGGATCAACCGGATGCGGGATAACCGGCATGGTGGCTTTTACGGGCGGATAGACGGGAAAGGCCGGTTGCATCCCGAAGCGAATAAAGGGGCCATACTCAATGCCCGCGTATTATGGACTTTCTCGGCTGCGTATCGCTTGTTAAAAGAACCGGCATACCTCGATGTCGCCCAAAGGGCATTCGATTATATTTGTGCCTTTTTTATCGACAAGGAATATGGTGGGGCTTATTGGGAACTGGATTATAAAGGAAATCCGGTAAACAGGAAGAAACAGACCTATGTGCAGGGGTTTATGCTGTACGGTTTTTCGGAGTTTTACCGCGCGACGGGTGATCCGAAGGCATTGGAACTGGCAAAAGAATTTTTCCGTTTGATAGAAAAGTGTTATGACAGCCAGTGGGGTGGCTATCCTGAAGCTTATAGCCGCGATTGGCAACCGATTGAGGATATGCGCTTGAGCGTGAAGGATGCCAATGAGAAAAAGACGATGAATACCCACCTGCATATCCTGGAACCTTATACCAACCTGCTCAGGATTTGGAGAGATGAAGAGTTGATCGTTGCGCAGCGGCGGCTGATAGATATCTTTACGACGAAAATACTCGATAGGGAAACAGGAGGCCACCACCTGAACCTGTTCTTCGACGAGGAGTGGAACGTAAGATCCACAACCGTGTCTTACGGGCATGATATCGAGGCTTCATGGCTGCTGTTCGAGGCTGCGGAAATACTGGGCGACAGGTTACTGTTGGAAAAGGTGAGGGGACTCTCTTTGAGAATTGCGGACGCCGCCTCCCAAGGATTGAATCCCGACGGTAGTATGTCGTATGAGGAAGGGGGAGACTACACGGATAGCGAACGGCATTGGTGGGTGCAGGCGGAAGCGGTGGTCGGCTACATGTATGCATACGCAAATTCGGGAGATATCCGTTATAAAGAAAAAGCCTGCGGCGTGTGGGAATATATCCGGAACCATATCATAGATAAGGAGGACGGGGAATGGCACTGGAGCCGTTTCCCCGACGGCAGTATCAACCGGAAAGACGACAAGGCGGGGTTCTGGAAATGTCCTTACCACAACGGGCGCATGTGCCTGGAGATGATGGAGCGGTTTGATGAGGGATAATTTCACCTGGCACCGGAAAAGTCGCCCAAGGAGAACAGTCCGACCTGGGAGATATCACCCTTCGGTCAATCCCGAAATCGCGGAAGAGATCAGCCCGGGGAGGGTGTGATAAGTGCGATAAATTTAGTATCTTCACGGCTTTGAATAAAACTGATATTGGAAAATAATTGTATGAAGAGGTTTTTATCTGTTTGGATTGCACTTCTGATCGTGCTAAGCGCTTTGTGTGCTACCCGGTCGACTGTCTCCCTTGAACAGGGGTGGAAATTTACCCGCAACGATGATCCCAAAGCATCGGAGGTCGTGTATGACGACAGCAACTGGCAGACCGTGCGTGTGCCTCACGACTGGGCAATATACGGTCCTTTCGCCAAGGAGAATGATATTCACCGGATGGCGATTGTGCAGGATGGACAAACTACTGCCATCGAGCATTATGGCAGGACCGGGGGGCTGCCTTTCACAGGAGTGGGGTGGTATCGGAACACTTTTACCATACCCGGCCATCGGGAAGGTAGGAGAGTGATCGTCCGGTTCGATGGCGCCATGAGCAATGCGCGGGTGTTTGTCAACGGGAAGGAGGCCGGCTACTGGCCCAATGGCTACAATGCTTTCTGCTTTGACATCACGGACTTAGTGCATAATGACGGGCAGGATAACCTCTTGGCGGTACGTCTGGAGAATTTCGAAGAGCAGTCGCGCTGGTATCCCGGGGCAGGGCTTTACCGTAACGTGCATATCATTACTACCAACGAGGCATATATCCCCGTTTGGGGTACTTACGTGACCACTCCCGAAGTGAACGGGAAATTCGCGCGGGTGAATGTGAAAACTAAAGTGATCACTCCAGGAGAAGGAAATTACAGGCTGGTGACAGAAATTAATGATGCGTCGTCGCGTGTCGTCGCGTCAGATGAAGCATGGGTGAGCCCATATGATCTTGGTGAAATTTCCCGCGATCTATTTGTCGAAAATCCATTACTATGGGATATCAGGCAGCCCAATATGTATCGGGTAATCTCAAAATTGTATAAAGATGGGATACTGATGGATGAATACAGTACCCCGTTTGGTATCCGTACCATTGAAATTGTGGCTGACGAAGGATTTATCCTTAACGGCAGAAAAGTGAAGTTTCAGGGCGTTTGTCTTCATCACGACCTGGGGCCGCTGGGTGCCGCGGTGAATGAAGCGGCTATCCGTCGGCAGATACGGATTATGCAGGATATGGGAGTAAACGCCATCCGTACCTCTCATAATATGCCGGCTCCGGAGTACGTGCGTATTGCCGATGAGATGGGAATGATGCTGATGGTGGAAACTTTTGATGAATGGGCTATTGCCAAGGTGAAGAATGGATATAACCGCTATTTCGATGAATGGGCTGAAAAGGATATTGTGAATGTCATCCATCATTACCGCAACAATCCCAGCGTGGTGATGTGGTGCATCGGTAACGAAGTGGAAGAACAAAGCAATAAGCAGGGCGCCAGGGTGGCCCGTTTCTTGCAGGATATCTGCCACCGGGAAGACCCCACCCGTCCCGTGACCAACGGGATGGACCGCCCCGACCATGTGTTCTCCAATCACATGGCGGCAATCATGGATGTGCCCGGGTTCAATTATCGTTCTTTCCGCTATCAGGAAGCCTATGAGCGATTGCCCCAGCAGTTGGTGTTGGGAAGCGAGACCACCTCCGCCCTGAGTTCCCGCGGTGTGTATAAATTTCCGGTGGAGAGAAGGTCGATGGCAATGTATGACGATCATCAGGCGTCATCATACGATGTGGAGCATGCGGCATGGTCGAACCTGCCGGAAGACGATTTTATCCAGCACGACGACCTGCCCTACACAATGGGTGAATTTATATGGACCGGTTTTGATTATCTGGGAGAACCCACTCCTTATTACAGTGCGTGGCCCAGCCACAGTTCATTGTTCGGGGCCGTGGATCTGGCCGGTATACCCAAGGACCGGTTTTATCTCTATCGCAGCCACTGGAACAAAGAAGAAGAGACATTGCATATCCTCCCCCACTGGAACTGGGGAGGGAGGGAAGGCGAGGTAATCCCTGTCTTTGTGTATACCAGTTGGCCTTCGGCCGAATTGTTTATTAACGGGAAGAGCCAGGGAAAAAGGACCAAAGACCTTTCTGTTTCGCTTGAAGGGAGTTATACAGAAGAGGCACAAAAGAATTTTGAGCGGCAGAGACGGTATCGGCTGATGTGGATGGATACCCGGTATGAGCCGGGAACGGTGAAGGTGGTGGCATACGATGAGCAGGGAAATGCCGTGGCTGAAAAGGAGATCCGTACTGCCGGAAAACCCCATCGATTAGTGCTCGAAGCAGATCGTGCCATCATCAACGCCGACGGTAAGGATCTGGCATTTATTACGGTATCAGTAGTAGATAAAGACGGCAATCCCTGTCCCGATGTAAACCAACTGGTCAAGTTCAACGTGAAAGGGGCGGGCAGCTACCGTGCCGGCGCCAATGGTGATCCCACGAGTCTCGATCTTTTTCATCTGCCGCAGATGCACCTTTTTAACGGCAAACTGGTAGCGGTCGTTGAATCGACGGAGGTGCCCGGTGCCATTACGCTGGAAGCAACGTCGAATGGATTGAGAAAAACGAGTATCAAGATAAAGGCAAAAAAGGATTGAATTTATAGAGTTTATTATGTGGGTCTCCACCTTTCGCACTGCATAGGCGCTTTTTCGAAGATTCCTTTAACCTATATGAGCGACGGACCCTTACATTTTTTTTAGATTAAAACTGACGGTTTGCAGCCCAAGTCCCTGTGCATTGATAAGCACAAGCCTATAAGAGAATGAATCTCCAGTTTTAGCTTGATCTTTGATAGAGTCGAATTCTTCTTGAGGAATAACGTCTTTGAGCAATGGGCCTCCATAGCTTTTATTATGAATCTTGATTATTTTCTCGGATAGGGGTGAAATCACGTATGCTCCGGTTGTCATATACATCAATTGATTGTAAAACTGGTCTCCGTATTTGAGGGTATAAGTTAGATGCACGCGTGTCCATTCATAAGACATCCTATGATTGCCTGCGAGTATGTTGCCATCTTTGTCCACAGTTATTTCGGGATACATTACATCATAGATGTGGGTAGGACAACCTTCCTTAAAAGGTATGTCTTCTTCGGTATTGACAATCACTTCAATGGGGGGTTCCGGCTCTTTAATTTTTTTCTTATGTAGAACCGTCAGAAGCTCATACGTATGTAAGCTCCCATCGGCGGGAGGATTGCCCAATGTGGTCTTCTTAACTCTTAACTCATATTCATAGCCTTTTTCATAGTCAAACCCCTGGATTGTGCCGAATGCCATTGTATTCCATTCCCCATTTCCCCCCTCTTCGCTCACCAGCATGCATTCCATTGGTGAAATACCTCTTTCATCAAAAATATTATACATCACCCCGGTATCTGACGAGATAGACATATTTATAACTTTTGACTTGTCTTTTAGCTCGTCGTCATCACTACATGAGGATAAACAAAGAGCAATGGCCGCTAAAAGCAACCATAAGACAAAGTGTTTTGCATTAATATTTATTGTGGTCATAATTATTTGAATTAATTAATCAATTCATATTCCTTGCCATGTGCGTAACATGCTTATCATTAGCATAACAAATATACTACAAAGTTCTTATAAGTAAAAAAAATTTTTTTCCGATACACCATTTACTTCTTCCTCATCCAGAACCGTTCGATATCTTAGAGTGATTTACCGGCGGTTTCCGGTGTCAGTTTTCTACAATAGGTTTTGAAAAACATGAATTTATGAAATAAAACCCTCTTTTAATGAATTCTTGCGTTAAATTATCTTCAAATGGCGCAAATAAATAATTTATAAGAGACAATATGATTTTAATTCATATAAAATTCCAATATATATTTTTTTATTTAAAAATATAGCTATCTTTGTCCAATATATCATTTTTGCCGTTAATCCTGATAACTAAATATAAATACATGAACTTAAGAATTACATCCATGTTAGCTTCCTCTCTTTTGTTAATCAAAGTTAACGGGGGGGGGGTAATTCCGTATAATTCTTTCCCTCTTCAGTTACCGCAGTTTTCCTTTCTCCGCTCTTTCCTGGTTCCATGGCAAATTAATCAATTCTGTGATTTTTTTCTTTTCATTTATCTCCCTTTTGGAAAGGGGGGAGAGAGCCCTTGTGTAGACAATCCAAACGGGTCATATAAACTGTATTGTCCACGATCGTGTGGAGTGCCAGATTCCTGCTGATGTATTACAGGATATGGAGTCTCTATATCTGCGGTCAGGAGGACAATCCGTATCATGATTTAAATGAGACGCAAAAAATGGGAAACACTTGAACCAAGAGAACAAAAGTGAGCCAATTACTAATAAATTATTCTTTTAATTTAAAATGAAATGAAAAGGGAAATTGAACTTTTTTTCTTATTTATTTTTCATCTTTTTCCTCTCTTCCTAGTTGTACAGCAAGAAATAGAGGTAAGGGGTAAGGTTGTTGAGGCAGAGACAAACGAACCTTTGCCGGGTGTTGGCCTCTTGAGAATTCTACAAGAGAGTGCCTATGGATATGGTCGGAGCTTTTGAAATAAGAGTTAATCCGTCTGATAAATTAAACAAATTCATATAATTATTTTAACATGAAAAAACAAAAGCAATTAAGTATCATTTATTTTGTCATGGCCATTATTCTTTTTTGGTCATGCGAAAGCAACAAAACCGATAATTTTGGTCGGGAAAAATACGATCCGTCAAAACCGGTTGAAATTACCGGCTTTGAACCCGATTCGGGGGGAATGTCTACTAAAGTATTTATCACAGGGAATAACTTTGGTTCGGATGTATCCAAAATAAAAGTGTATTTCAACAATGTGCCCGCACCGGTGGTGGGTTCTGACGGGAAACACATTTACACGATTACTCCACGACAGCCGGGCCGGGAAAACGTCATATCCGTCGTGGTGAATGGCGACTCCACTGCTTTTACCAAAAAGAAATACCTGTACCGTACAATGTATGTCATTCAAACCATTGCTGGAAGAAAAGGAACGACACAGTTCAAGGCGGGAAAATTGTCGGAGGCTGAGTTTCATCAACCTTCCACCATAACAGTGGATGCACAAAAGAACATCTTCATATCCCATTGGCGCGTTCCGTTTTGTTTTGTCCGAATTAACGAAGAGGAAAACATTGTAGAAGCTCTTGCTCCTGGAAGTAATACTGACACCAAATATGCATTTGGTGCGCCGACAGTAGATGCAAATGGAGTAGTTTCCGCGATCTCCGATAATGGTAGAACTTTTTTCACTTTTGATCCTATTGAAGGCTGGACACCAAGAGAACGCTCAATACTGCCAGCAGGAGCAGGAGGAGCTCCCTTTACATTCAGTACGGCGCACAGTCTTGCGGCTCACCCGGTGACGGGAGAGTTATATACCCGTTATTACGCCTCAGGACATCTTGTTAAGGTAAATCCCAACACAAGGGAGGGTTCATTAGTCGCGGAAACGTTAACTTCATCCGATTCTTACCTCGTTTTTGATCCTGTCAATCCCAATATTTTATATATAGCCTATCATCACTTGCATTGTATCGGAAAATATGACCTCGAAAAAAAAGAGCATACTATTTTTGCCGGCAGAAACGGTGAGGCTGGATGGCAAGACGGGCCATTGTCGGAAGCAAGGTTCAATGCTCCCAACCAGTTGATAGTTGCTCCCAATGGTAATCTATACCTGGCTGACAGAAATAACCATTGCATCCGCATGATTACCCTCGACGGTAAAGGTGGAGGAGTGGTGTCAACCGTGATAGGCAAAGGAGGCGTTGCCGGCTATCAGGACGGAAATCCCGAGGATGCCCTTTTCAATCAACCAAGGGGTGTCGCCGTAACGCCGGATGGCAACATTTATATCACAGACCTCGGCAACAATGTTGTCAGGAAGTTAACCATAGAATAAAATTACCATTAATAACTGAAAGTATATTATGCAATTTAATTATAAAAATATTCTGGTTTTTTGTTTACTGTGTTTGCTTCCATCATTGGCTGCGGCACAGCAGACGTATAATATGGCAGGTACCGTCTATGACGAAAAAGGGGAGACCCTTCCCGGAGTTAGCATTTTTCTGAAGGCGCAAGCCATGATTGGCACAGCAACCGATGTCGACGGTAAATTTAAAATCAGGGCTTCCAAGGGCGATGTGCTTGTATTTTCATATATAGGATATGAAAACCAGGAATATCTTGTGGATGCTGAAAATGATAAAATAAAAGTCACAATGGTTCCAACTGCCACTGAAATTGAAGAGGTGGTTGTTACCGCTTTGGGAACCCAACGCAAGATAAGTGTTGTAGGTGCCATCACATCAGTGGAGGTAAAAGATATCCAAACGCCTGCCACCTCAATTACCAATATGCTTGGAGGCCGCGTTGCCGGTATTATTACCACTTTGGACAGTGGCGAACCGGGCAAAAATATTTCGGAGTTCTGGGTGCGTGGTATTGGAACATTTGGAGCGAGTAGTTCGGCATTGGTATTGATAGACGGCTTGGAGGGCAATATCAACTCCATCGACCCGGCCGACATCGAATCATTCTCCATTCTGAAGGACGCTTCCGCAACGGCTGTTTACGGAGTTCGCGGAGCAAATGGGGTAGTGCTAATTACAACTAAACGCGGGCAAAGCGGCAGGTTGCAAATTAATGCAAGAGCCAATTATACAGTGTCACACCTGAAGAGGATGCCAAAATATCTGAGGGCATATGATTATGCCGTTTTAGCCAATGAAGCAAGGGCAGTACGTAACGAAGAGATTCTTTATAACGATATGGAGCTGAAACTCATCAAAAATCATTTGGATGACGATCTTTATCCCGATATCAGTTGGCAGGATGAGATCATAAAGCGAAACGGGTTCCAGCAAACTTATTATGTGAGTGCCAAGGGAGGCGGCGAAGCGGCACGTTACTTTATTAGCTTAGGAACCTCGATTGAAGATGCGGCCTACAAGGTGGCTCCTGAAAACACCATTCGTTCCGGTGTTGGTTATAACACCTATAATTACCGCATTAATCTGGATATTGATCTGACCAAAGGCACCACTTTGTATTTTGGCTCGGACGGTTACATGTCACTAAGGACGCAACCCGGTTTTGCCGATACCGATGCCATGTGGGAAGCCCAGTCGATGCTTACACCCATTACTGTTCCGATCAGATATTCGACTGGAGAATTACCGGCTTATAGTTCAGCGTATGGAGGTAGCGGCGTATCGCCTTATGTCCTGCTAAATTACACCGGAAAACAAACCAATCAGAATTATATAGGCAAGGCAACGCTGGCCTTATCACATGACTTCTCTTATTTGATCAAAGATCTGAAATTGAGAATGCAAGGAGCCTACGATAATGTTTCTTGGAAAGACGAAAGAAGATACGTGATGCCCGAATTATATCTGGCGAGTGGTCGTACTAACTGGGGCGAATTACAAAGAGCAAAGAGTTATGATGCTGTGAGTCCCCAATACTCGAATTACCAGCGGCAGTCCCGTAAATATCATTTTGAAAGCACACTAACCTGGGACAAACTCATCGCTGACGACCATCGCGTAAGTGCGCTGGTTTATTATTATATGAGCGACGAACAAGATACAAGAGATGCCGATAACGCCGGTGCAGGTCGTCGCGCGTTGGAAGCTCTTCCGAAAAGGTACCAAGGGCTCTCCAGCAGGCTCACATACGGATTCAAAGACACCTATATGATCGATTTTAATTTCGGCTACACCGGTTCGGAAAACTTTGAGCCAGGAAAACAGTTCGGGTTCTTCCCTTCAATAGCGCTTGGATGGGTCCCTACCAGTTATCAATGGGTGACGGATAATATGAGTTGGCTTAATCATTTTAAATTACGTGCTTCATACGGATCGGTAGGTAGTGACCGAATTGCCGATTTCAGGTTCCCTTTTATGACTATCATTGGAGAAAATCAGCCAGTAGGTTGGGGAAGTACGCTAAACGGGGTGAGCGAATTACAATTCGGAGCCAATAACCTGATGTGGGAAAAATCATTAAAGGCCAACTTTGGTGTTGAAGCAAATATGTTGGATAATCGATTGTCTTTTGTAGTGGACTTTTTTAACGATAAGCGCGAAGATATTTTCCAACGAAGGGAAACGATCCCCGGCTATGTGGGGTTGGTTTATTCTGCGCGTCCCTATGGTAATGTGGGAAGTATGCGCAGTTATGGAACGGATGGTAATATTTCATATACACATAAAATCCGAGAAGACTGGAATTTTACAATTCGGGGAAATTATACCTATTCGGCAAACGAAGTCATCAATTGGGAACAACCTCCTACAAGATATCCGTACCAACCCTATAACGGATACCCTTTATCCGCATTGCGCGGTTACATTGCCACGGGACTGTTCACCGACGAGGACGATATTGCATTTAGCGCCACTCAGTCCTTCGGGGGGTTCAAGGTGATGCCCGGCGATATCAAATACAAAGATATCAACGGGGATGGCGTGATCAACACCGATGACATGGTGTTCCTGTCGGATCCCACCTACCCGCGGTTAATGTTTGGATTCGGTGGAGAGATGAAATACAAAGATTTCACCTTAGGCATTCTGTTCAAAGGGACGGGAAAAACTGATTTTTATCACGTGGGGTATCGCGGCAATGGAGCAGGTTACGTGCCTTTCAACAATGGGAAAATCGGCAATGTGCTGACGATGGTCAATGATCCCGCCAACCGTTGGATTCCGATGGATTATGCTTTGGCAAATGGTATTGATCCGGCTTTGGCGGAAAATCCCAATGCCCGTTTTCCACGCCTTTCATACGGATATAATGCTAATAATTCACAGTTGTCCACCTTCTGGAAGAATGACTCCCGTTACATACGCTTACAAGAGGTAACACTCAATTACAATCTCAAAGCGAACTTTCTTAAACGATTTGGCTTGACATCTGCTGATATACAGTTAGTCGGGAATAATCTGTATGTTTGGGACAAGGTGAAAGAGTGGGATCCGGAACAGGGTTATAGAAACGGACGCGCTTATCCGATACCGGCGAGATATACGCTGCAACTTTACCTTAATTTTTAAAAATATAAGAGGATGAGAAATATATTTAAACACACCATAGTTTGTGCCTGCGTAGTTCTGATGACGTTGTCATCTTGCAATTATCTGGACGTGGCCGATAATTTTGAAGAAGCATTTAAGTATGATTCCATTTTTGTCAACAAAACAAATCTGGAACGTTACGTATGGAATATCGCGTCGCTGTTCCCCGATGAGGGTTACAAATTTGACAAATTGGGTTCATATGCGTGCGATGAGGCATTTTCGATCATGGTTTCCGACTATACCTCATTGGATTTTGTACAGGGAAACATAACTCCTACCAATCTCAGGTCGTTTAACATTTGGAACAGTATGTATATCATTGTTCGCAAAGTCAATACGATACTTAAAAACATAGACAAAGCCAAAGACTTGAACGGACAGGAAAAGGATGAACTTATGGGCTATCTCTATTTTATGCGCGCCTATGCCTATTACCGATTGATGATGTATTATGGTCCCATTGTGATATTGGGCGACGACGTGCTGGAAACAAATGAAACGGAAGATTACTACGACCGTCCAAGAGCCACATTCGACGAATCGGTGGATTATGTTTGCGGCGAATTGGAACGATCCGCAGGCCTCATGCCGGTAGAAGTCACACCCAGTTATTTCGGACGTCCCTCTGCCGGCTCTGCGCTGGGGTTGAGCGCCCGTCTGCGGTTGATCCAGGCAAGTCCACTCTGGAATGGCGGATCGGCAGCCCGTAGAACGTACGGAACATGGAAAAGATCAATTGATAATGTCAATTATGTTTCACAAACATACGACGAGCGTAAATGGGCTCAGGCAGCTGCGGTTTGCAAGCGTATCATAGACATGAATATCTATGCTTTGCATACCGTGAAAAAAATGACGGATACTGCACCCCTGCCCGATAATGTGCCGCAACATAATTTTCCGTTAGGCGCAGGAGATATTGACCCGTTCCGGTCATATGCTGATATGTTCACAGGAGAATCGCCGTTTGCGCGTAATCCTGAGTACCTGTGGGCGCAGAGGTCATCCGGTTTGGAAAACTATTCGAGACACGCTTTTCCCTATGAAACATATAATGGATATGGCACTGTAGCGATACCGCAAAAAGTGATTGATGCCTATTTGATGGCGGACGGACGAACTATCGAAAATTCGAGTGAAAGCTATCCTTACTCTACCGATGGTATATGGAATAATGGAACTGATCTGGATTTTTCAGGCTATAAGCTAAAAGGGAATGTCCATAAAATGTATGTAAACCGCGAATTGAGGTTCTATGCCAGCATCGGATTCAGCGGAGCACTTTGGCCAATGCTTTCCACTTCAAATTTAAGCAAGAGGAATGTCCAGTTTTGGTATAACCTGAATGGTAACGCCGGCAAAAATTCTACCCGAAATCTGCCATACAACGTAAACACGACAGGTTACTCGTTGAAAAAATTTGTGCACCCGGAAGATTCATGGGGAGCTCCGGGACAAGGAACAGGTTATGAAAATTCCCGCCGGTTAGAGAAGGCATATCCTATAATCCGGTATGCGGAAATCTTACTCGCTTATGTGGAAGCTTTAAATAATCTGACATCTACTCATACCGTCGGTGATTATCAACTGTCAAGGAATATAGAAGAAATGCGTTATTATTTCAACATGGTTCGCTTTAGGGCCGGATTACCCGGGCTTACGGATGCTGAGCTTGCTTCTCAAGAAACCATGCAGGGTCTGATAGAACGCGAACGGATGGTAGAGCTACTTCACGAAAATGCTCGTTTTTGGGATGTGCGGCGCTGGGGTAAATACGAAATTACGGAAAGAGAACCCATTCAGGGCATGGACATGGATGCTGATGGCTTGGCATTTTATAATATTGTCCCTGTCAATCAGACAGTAGCCAGGAATAGAGTGGTGGATAAAAAGTTGATTCTCGTTCCCATTGAATTGAACGAGGTAAGAAAATCCCCTTCGATGGATCAGAACCCTGGATACCAGTATTAATTGAAATAAAAAAATAAAATAGTCATATGAAAATATCATTATCCATATTGATTACCTGCATTCTGGCACTTAGCATGGCCGGTTGCAACACTGACATCATCTATCAGGAAGAACAATATAAAACATTGGTTTATTTGTTAAGTGGCTCTGAAAATGTTTATGCCGCATCCTATACACTCAATGAAGAAGAACCTGTCAGGTATGTTTCCATTGGATGCGGAGGTTCAAACAGCAATGAAAAGGATATCACGATAACGCTCGAGCCGAATCCGGAAATGCTTGACAAGTTCAATAGATTGAATTATAATTATGAGAATGAGTATGCCAGATTATTATCCGCAGACAGGTACACAATTGATTCCTATTCGGTAACACTACCTGCTAATTCGGATTATCATTATGCGAGGGTGCCTGTGAAAGTGCGCCCGTTGGGCTTGTCACCAGATTCGATTTATTTCATCCCCTTGAGGATCAGGAGTGTTTCAAATTATGATGTGAATCCGGACAAAAGTGATGTGCTGTTCCGTGTAGCCATTGAGAATGATTATGCCGAACAATTAGTGTCCACTTATTATGCAAAAAGTGGCACCATGACAAACCCCACCACCGTATTGAGTGGCACAAAGCTAGTACAGCCGCTTGAAAAAGATAAGGTGAGGATGTTTATTGGAAACGAAACCTATGGGAGTAGTACCTCCGTTGCCGACATCGAGAGACTCTCTGTTGTGGTACAGATAAAGGAAGACAATACACTTTTGGTTACTCCTTATGGTTCTATGGAAGTAGAAATGCTTGATAAAGTAAAAGGTTACAACAGATATGTTCCTGACCTTTTACAAGGCACAAGTAAGCAAAAAGTTTTCTATTTGAACTACCGTTTTCGACTTAAAAATAGCAATGGAAGCTTTACGGAATGGAGAGAAGTGGAGGAAAGATTGATTCGGGTAGAAGACAAATGACAAATTAAAAACTGATAAAAGCTAAAAGAATATGAATAGAATTTTATATCGGGTATCATTCATTTTTGCCGGTTTGTTGATGCTTTCAGCTTGTAACTATGGTCCGGAAAGAGATGTGGAATATACTATTTACACCACCAATTCTACAATAGAACTGATAGAAGGCGAGGAGTTTCAAATCACCGCAAGTCCCACAACTCAGACCTTTACATGGGAAACTACCGACGCTTCAGTGGCCACGGTCAGCTCAACAGGATTGGTACGTGCGATCGGCGATGGGGCATGCTTTATTCATATAACAAGTAGCGAAGGTCTAAAAAAATCGATACCTGTAGATGTGATAAAAAGTTTGCCGATTGAAGGGATTTCAGTGTCCAACAAAGCGAATCTTGCAATTATAGACGCTCTCCCAATACTAATGGGAAAAACAATCGCATTGGCAGCAAGTCCTATACCATCGAATTACAATGAGAAAATTCCTTTCAACATCATTTGGGAATCTTCAGATAAAAGCATTGTGAGAGTTGATGAGAATGGAATAGTAACACCCGTTTATTACGGAAATGCTGAAATCACAGTCACGGTTGCGGATAAACCATCTGTAAGGAAAGTTATTCCCGTTGAAGTTTTGGAGAATCCTATAACTGCCATTCAAGTGGAGGGTGGTTTGGTTTTGACGCTGAATGTAAAAGAAAGTGTTACTCCCATTATATTGCCGTCAGACTATGCGGTGAGAGATTCTTCTCTCGTTTGGAAATCTTCCGATGAATCCATTGTGAAAGTGAAAGATGGCGAAATCGAACCGGTTGGTATGGGTTCAGCTATGGTTACTGTTTCACTTAATAGTAATCCTTCCGTAAATGCGGAAATACCAATAATTGTTGGATTAAACCCCCGCTTTCTCGACCGCTCAAATTGGGAAATCATTGATTGGAATTCATGTATCAGTGAGGAACCCCAGTATGTAGGTCTTAATCGTATCCCAGAAAAAATGCTCGATGGGAATACAACCACTTTTTGGGGATCGAAATGGGATGATCCCAAGCCACTTCCTTATTTTTTTATCTTCGACATGAAGAGTGCGTATAAGATATACAAAATTAGTTTCACTAAGCCCACCAACGACGCTTGGAGAGGAAATGTCAAAAAGGGCTATTTCGAGATCAGTAATGATAATGTCACTTGGACGAAGTTGTCTGATTGGAGTGTGAACAGCAATGCGCCACGTGAACACACTTTCACCCAGGATGGCTCTTCGGCACGATACATCAAATTTGTAATCAGTGACTTTTTTGTTCCTACTAAAAACGGAGCGCAATGCGACATAGCCGAATTTAATGTGTATGGGGAAGAATAGATTGACATTGCATGGAAGATGTCTGGAAGAGACCTCTTTTCCAAACATCTTCCTTTCATAAAAACTAAGAAGTTGTTTTGAATTTTTTCATCGATTGTTTTTTAGCCATTTTTTGATGGATTTGGATTTTCATTGATTGAAATGTGGCGGGCCACTTAAAAGCAATGAAAGTTCAAAGGCGCGAAAAAGGGCAAAAAACAATATGAAACCGACATGTTTAAAATAATCATCAAATACCCGAAGGGAATGATTATTTTGAACATCGAAGGTTCCGTATACCGAAATAAAAAAATAAAATAATCATATGAAAAAATGGAAAAATAAGCGTAAAATAATTACTCGTAAAATTCAAAACAGTTTCTAACTTCAGTTAACTAAACAAATATGCAAAACAGACGCGAATTTCTAAAAAAAATGGCGATAAGTGCCGCAGCGCTCAATTCGGTTCCTTCATTGCTTTCCGCCGCCGGTGAGAAAATGGTTAAAGGGGTGAAAACGTCCATATCTCCCAACTCTTTTGTCAATATAGCCCTGATAGGCAAAGGAGGTATGGGAACGGCCAATACCAACACGGCCTTGACGGTTGAGGGTGTGCGGTTGGTGGGCGTGTGCGACCTGTATGACAAACGTTTGAAGGATGCCAAGGCGCAATGGGGGAATGAAATTTTCGCTACAAAAGATTATAGGGAGATTCTTTTACGGAAAGATGTCGATGCGGTGATAATCGCTACTCCTGACCATTGGCATCAACCGATAGCCATTGAGGCGATGCGGGCCGGTAAGCATGTGTATTGCGAAAAGCCGGTCATCCATAAATTGGGTGAGGGAAAAGCCCTGATTGAAGCGCGGAAAAAAAGCGGAGTACTGTTTCAGGTGGGCAGTCAGGGTATGGCTTCATTAGGAAATAGGGCGGCCAGGTTATTGGTACAACAGGGAATTATCGGCCCTGTCAATTTTGTTGACGGGCAGTTCACCGCGGCACCGGGCAGGTTAAATGCCTTTACCGCCCCGGATGATGCCTCTGAAGAAACTATCTGGTGGAACCGTTTTCTGGGGAATGCACCTAAAATACCCTTTACTCCACAACATTTCTTTGCCTGGAGAAACTGGAAAAATTATGGAACGGGCATAGCCGGAGACCTGTTTGTGCATGTCCTCTCCAGTATTCATTATATCATGGATGCGATAGGTCCGGAGAAGGTGTATACTACCGGAGGAATACGGTACTATACGGATGGGTTACGTGATACCCCCGATGTTATGTTGGGATATTTCGATTATCCGGATAGAAATAATTCGGGAGCTTTTACGGTGCAGTTAGGAGCCAATTATGTGGATGGCGTATCCAGGAAATGGGGAAGTATGGATTTCAGGATTGTTGGTTCGAAAGGTTCGTTGGATGTCGGTTGGGATAAAGTTGTCCTGAAAACAATCGAAGATGTGAATACCAGGGATTTTGAGATATTACGACAATTGGGGCAAGGGATGGATGTTCCCGAAAAAGTATCTCCACGGGAGTTTGTCTTTTATGCGGAGAAAGGGTATAGAGGAGGACATTATGACCATCATTTTAATTTCATCAATGGAATCAGGAACAACATACCCTTGACCGCAGACGTCCTCTTCGCTGTCAGAACGGCAGCTCCGGCGCTGTTAAGTTATGAAAGCTATTTACGCAATAAAGCCATTGAATGGGATGCCCAAGAACTCAAAATAAGAAAATAAACAAGATGAAACATGTAAAGATTATTTTTGCCTTTTTACTGGCTTTTTTCACGACTGTCACTTGTCAGGTATCCAAAAACAGCGGTTCACAACAGACAACGATGGATAAAGGAACTGGATTTCGCCTCTCAAAGGAAGAGAAAAAAGAGGGATATAGGATCCTTTTCGACGGTACATCCATGTCGCAATGGACAAGCAATACAGATGAATATGTTCTGGAAAACGGTTGCATTGTCATGTATCCGAAAACCGGGCATGGGAATTTGTATACAAAACAACAGTTTGATAATTTTATTTTGCGTTTTGAGTTTTTACTTACTCCTGAAGCGAATAGCGGATTGGGATTACGGCATAAAATGATAACTGCACAAAGCGGGTACGATGGCATGGAATTGCAGATACTGGATAATGAAGCGCCTATATATAAAGATTTAAAGCCTTATCAGTACCATGGATCGGTATATGGCTGGATACCCGCAAAACGGGGCTTCCTGAAACCCTCCGGGGAGTGGAATTATCAGGAGGTGGTTGCCGACGGCGATCATATCAAAGTCATTCTGAACGGAACGGTAATCGTTGACGGCAATTTAAGAGAAGCCACAAAAGGGACTCCTGCCGATAAAATCCCCGCTTCGTTATTTTACGAAAGGGGTCATATCGCTTTTTTGGGGCACAATTCTGTTGTCAAATTCAGAAATATCCGGATAAAAGAACGTTTTCGTTAAGCGAGCGCAAAGTGAATTTATTTACTTTGCCGAGCGCAGAAAACGCCTGATGAAATCGAATTGAAAAATTAAGCTTGGCTTGCTTCTCCTCATTTATCCAGAAGCGATCGATATCTTCGAGTGATTTGCCGTCAATTCTAAACAGCAGAATATGTATATAATTCAAATGGGGTCAATGCTGTCTATGCTAATAGCATATTGGGAATTTTCTTGATGGTTGCACCTGCAGTAGCGGTCAAACAAATACCGAAGATATTGTCATCATAAATTTCGCATTTCAATAACCTTCCCGGGGCCGAATGGGTCGAGGTGACACTCAATGGACAAAGAGGCACTTTAGGACACGATACCGTTTCCTTTCAAATATTGGATGCCCGTATCGAGGCTAAAAATCATCATCTGGATGAATGGTTCCGGTCGTTTAACTTTGATCTAAATGTGGAATCGTTGTACCCGCTGAAAAAAATTACCGGGTTGGATGAACTGGAAAAGAAAAAAATTATCGGGCTTGGGGAGTCGGTACACGGTTCTCAAAATCTCTGGCGGGAAAAGGCCGGGATTGTCCGGAAATTATTCAGTAAAAACGTCCCACATACTATGTGAACGAGTTAGAAAGGCAAACATTCAAAAAGACTGACCGAAAGATGTATTATAAAGTTTCATTCGTATAAGTATTATGAAATGTCTGTTATCGTTTTTTTTGTTGATTATTGGCACCCAGGTATTTGGACAAGAATTAGATATGGAGATAAAAAAGTTATCTCCATATATTGAAGCACTTCAAAATTTTTCCAAAAATATTCCGCAGGAAAAGGTGTACCTGCATTTCGACAATACATCTTATTATCAGAACGATAAAATCTGGTTTAAATGTTATGTTACTTCGGGGCAGCACCAATTAAGCCTATTGAGCAAAACGCTGTATGTGGAACTGCTAAATCCGGGCGGTGAAATAGTTGACAAACGAATTTTGCCGATTAAGAACGGAGTGTGTCATGGTGATTTTACTTTGAATCGCCTTCTGTTTTATTCGGGTTTTTTCGAAGTTCGCGCCTACACTAAGTATATGCTTAATTTTGGTGAAGACATTATCTTTTCACGATTGATACCTGTCTTCGACATACCCAAAAAAGAAGGTAATTTTGAAGAAAAAAGGATGTTGAATTTTACCCGATGGGGTATTCGCAATTATACGGTTATTCGGAAAATAGAGAAAAAGGAGAAAAAATTGAATTTGCGCTTTTTCCCCGAAGGGGGCAATTTGGTTCAGGGAGTTGCGTCACGTGTTGCTTTTGAGGCTACGGATGAAATCGGGAGTCCGGTAGATGTCACAGGTGTGGTGAGGGACGCCACGGACCGGGAAGTAGGCCGCATCATTACCCTGCACGAAGGAAGGGGTGTTTTCACGTACACCCCGACAGATGTGCATGGAAGACAAAGGGATATTGCCGAAGTTGAATACGCCGGGAAAAAATACAGGTTTGAATTGCCCACCGCTTTACCGCAGGGGGTTGTGATGGAGGTGGATCATTTATCGCATACCGACAGTGTTGCCGTTACGCTACGAAAAAACGCCTCTACCCCTGCAGAAATACTCGGCATAGCTGTTTTAAACGGAGGAAAACTACAAAACGCTTTTTTTTCCTACGTTGAAGAAGCCGCTTTTATTTTTAAAATAGATAAGAAACAATTTTCTTCCGGAGTTTCGCAAATTGTATTGTTTAATGCAAATGGAGAGATTCTTTGCGACCGTTTGGTGTTTATCAATATGAAAGAATTTTTGAATAACGACCTTTTACATTTCAAAATAAAAAGCGGAAAATCCACATACAAACCTTTCGAAGAGGTTAATATGGAAATATCTGTAACCGATAAGAAAGCGAATCCGTTAAGTGCCGTTTTTTCCTTTTCGGTAAGGGATGGCGAAAATGAGGTTTTACATCAACAAAATATTTTAACCGACCTTTTATTGATGTCGGAAATTAGGGGGTTTGTCCGAAATCCTGTATATTATTTTGAAAAAGGCGATGAACGTGCGCTTGATGAATTACTGATGGTACAGGGATGGAGGCGTTATTCGTGGAAGCAAATGTCCGGACTTGAGCCGATTGACATAAAGTATCTCCCGGAACAGGGAATCGAAATTCACGGAAAGGTGGTTTCCTTAGGCAGACAAAAGCCACAGCCAGAGGTTGATGTTTCCATGATGTTGACTAAAAAAAGGGAAGAAAATGCGGTTGGAGGTGATTTTATCAAATCCTTTGTTACCGATGAACAGGGAGGTTTCTCTTTTGTGTCGAATTTATCCGGCAGGTGGAGCATGATATTGACGGTAAGTGAAAAAGGAAAGAAGAAAGACCACCTGATATTATTAGACAGGGCGTTTAGCCCCGAACGTAAGAAGTACCGCTATGCAGATATGCAGGTGATCATTGCCGGTAAGGATCACGAACCCATGGGTGAAGAAGAATTAGCCGGACAGGAGAATGATAATTCGGACTTGTCTCTCAACGCTAATAGAGATTCAATAGCCGGTTTGGGAATAGATGAAAAAACGCATCTATTAGATGAAGTAACCGTAATAGGCAAAAGAAATACGAAAGAACGGGATATTTTACGCAACCGTTCCACATCGGTAGCCTATTATGATGTACACACAGAAATGGATAATATTTTTGACCAAGGCGAATATATAGGTGATGATTTAGACCGGTTATTGATGAAAATGAATAAGTATTTTACTAAAAGTGTTTTTGATAAAGAACAATTATTATACAAACAGAAGCCTCCGCTTTTTATCATCAATTATAAACACGCCAGTTATAATGACCCGAAATTCGACAGTTACATACATCAATATTTGAATTTTGATGCCATTAAATCTGTCTATATCAATGAAAATCGGGACATAATATGTCATTACGCACCAAAAGACCTTAAAATAGACTGTTCTATTTATGGCTGTGTGGTATTTATAGAAACGTATGAAGGGAAAATTCCTGTCAGCGGCGCCAAAGGAGTACGGAAAACATGGTTGGAAGGATATAGCGAGGTGAGTGAATTTTACAACCCTGATTACTCTATGTTACCACCTGAACCAAATGACTATCGGCGTACTTTATACTGGAATCCCATGGTAACAGCCGACAAAAACGGCAATGCAAAAATAGCATTTTATAACAACAGCAGATGCACGAAATTCAGTATAAGCGCGGAAACTGTTACACCGGAAGGGTTAATCGGGCTTTTTGCAAACGAATAACTCAAATTGCACCCCCTTATACCAAATGGAATATTTATTACTCAAGTTTCAAAAATTGGAGGCTGAGTAGTTACGTATATTTTTTTGATGAAAATTGCGAAAAAATTTATGTATAACTTTGAAACAGTAACGTATTGTATAAGTGCGACATTATATTACAACAGAATGAGATTAATTTTATCATGCATATTGATTTGTGTTTGTTTTACAACAAAACCTCAGGAATTGACCGGACAATTCCGTGATTTTGAATGCTGGCATTATATTCCAAATGGATTTCGAAGTGTGATCGATCTAAAATCCGGCAATATGTTTGAAGCCATTTACGAGCCGAACTTCCTCTTTCAAAATCACCCGTTCTTACAGTTCGAATTACAACACAGCGTACCCTTGCCCAGGGACAGTATTTCCATTTCGTTCGATTTTAAAAGCCGCAGACTCGATTCTTTGGCGCTTAAGCTCTATTTATACGGTGAAAGTGAAAGATTTATCGACTCCCTTGTTTTTTCGCTTCAACCGGACGGACACAACCTCTTGCAATTTAATAATACCGATGCGGAATGGATGGAAATAACACTTGACAACATTTATTTTATGGGAAAAGATTATAAACATAAGCAAGTGATCATCATAGGAAAAGGTGATGAAGTGTTGACTCTGTATGGCTATTACACCGATCAGGGTTTTTCCAATCAGGAAAAATACCGGAAAGATATAGAATCTGTTTTAAAATTTCATTGAACGTACCCATATTATTCATTGAAAAAATTACAATAAAGAAGGCCTGTTTTTTACTTCCGGTTATTCTAATTATACTTAGAATATTTATTTATTTATACGAAGTATGTTTCGTGTAAATAAAAATAACTAACTTTGATCTCTAATCGTAAATACATCATTCTATGGAAGAAACACTTATTCGATTGAACAGGCATTGGGAGGGGCGGCCATATCTTTCACTGTATAGAAGGGAGCTGTTAAATCAATTGTTTAAGAAAAAAGATTTACCCCATATCCAGGTGCTTACTGGTATTCACCGTAGCGGTAAATCAACCATTTTTGAATTGATAATCAATGATTTGATTGCATCCAGTGTGGATTCAAGATCTATTTTACGCTTGAATTTGGACGAACCTGTTTTTACTTCCTTGTGGAATAATCCTTCTGAACTGTATTCGATTATAGAAAAGGCGGAAGTGCTCACGGGTATCAAATCCCTCTATCTCTTTTTGGATGAGGTGCAGCAGGTGAAAAACTGGGAACTTTTCGCAAAAGGGGCGTATGACACACGCCGCTTTCGAAAGATTTATATTACCGGCTCTACTTCCGATTTGCTGGATAAACAATTTTCCACCCTGCTTTCGGGACGATATTTCAGCAATGTTGTGCGTCCGTTCTCCGTGAAAGAACTGTTTGGCGTACATGGTTTCAACGACAATCTTTCGATATTGGCACGTAAAACGGAAGCTTTGCGGCTGATCGATCGGTATATGCTATGGGGCTCCTTTCCAGAAATTGTGTTACATGAACTGTCAGATGACATAAAAACAGAATTGTTGCAGAGTTATTACGAGTCTATCGTCCTGAAAGATTGTATCACCCGTAACCGTGTAAGAGACATAGGCTTATTTTACCGGTTAATGCACTACCTGCTGACAAATACCGGATCGCTCTTTAATTACAACAGTTTAGCCCAGGCTTTGGACAGTAACGAAAATACAGTCAAGAGCTATTTGTCTTTTGCGGTCCGCAGTTATATACTGGTGGATGCTACAAACTTTGCTTTTTCCGTAAAACCGGGTGCGCATCCCGATCATAAATCTTATTGTATAGATAACGGATTGATGAATGCCGTGAGTTTCCGCTTCTCAGAGCAAAAAGGAAAGATGCTGGAAAATGCTGTTTATAACGAATTGGTAAATAAGGGATACAATAATATTTCTTTTGTTCGTAGAAACGGAGAATGTGATTTTATCGCTCAGAAGGACAATGCTTTCCATGCCTTTCAGGTCTGTTACGAACTGACAGCCGTCAACAGGAAGCGTGAAGCCGAAGGGTTCTACGGTCTCAATAAACAAGTTAACCTTGTTTCCCGCAGCATTATCACATATAATCAGGAAGGAGAGGAGGACGGCGTACGGATCAGACCTTTCTACCGGTGGTGCTTTGAAGATTGAATTTGTCCATATCATCCGTTTACTTTTCAAGATACCATGAATTACATCCAGTTTCTCTTGGAAGCTATTTTGAGGATTTTGTTGAAAATCGAATTGCAGAAGGCCGATATCGCAATGCGAGTGAGATTATTAGAGCCGGGCTTCGACTTCTTGAAGAGGAGGAAAATAAAGCTCAGGTTTTGAAGAATGCTATTCAAGAGGGTATTGACAGCGGAATAGCCAAAAACTTCGATGCAAAAAAGCACTTGGAAATATTGAAAGCCGATAAGAAAAAAAATGGCTAATTATATTCTCACTAATAAAGCTGTTGAAGACCTTTCAAGAATCTGGAATTATAGTTATGAAGTTTGGTCGGAAAACCAAGCGGACAAGTATTATAACCTGATCATCGATGCGTGCCGGAGAATTGCCGAAAGTCCGGCTATTGAAAAAAACTACAGGGAAATATCAAGCGAGATTTGGGGGCTCAGGATTGGTAAACACATCATCTTTTACAAGGCGGGGAAACCCGAAGAGATAGAAATGGTTAGAATCCTTCATGAAAGCAAGGATCATTACTCCGGCCATTTTGTTTCAATTCCCTGACGTTCAATTTCCTTCTGAAAATCAGACAGAAGGTTCTTGTCCGCCCTGACGGCGCGGAACGGCACGTTTTTCCTGCCGGCAAAGGCGATCAGGCATCCCACTGCTTCACCAATGCTCCATTCCACCGGATGCAAACGGAAACAACCGTTGGTAATATGAGTTGTTCCTATATTTTTATTCGCGGGAAGGAGATTGTTTACTCTTTTCGGAAGAAGCGCTCCCAACGGTATCTGGAAAGGGAGTGAGGAGAAATCAATATAGTTATTGCCGCGCGAACTGGGATGAAGATCGATATGATAGCAACCTGTTCCTATACTGTCATAGAAATCCGCGGCACGCTTACCTGCAATATTGCCGGCAACCAGCTTCCGGTTTTCCGCTCCCACATGTTCTTCAAGAACAGTGAATTCAGCTTTGATTCTTCTGGCTTCTCTAATATAAGGATATTTAGCCATTCCATCTTCTGTGCCCATAATATCGCCGCGCAGCCTTAACCCGCGCCAGCCAGGTTTTCCATCCGGGCGGGGAGCTTCTGTCTGAAGCCAATAAAAGAGTGAATGACTCAATTGTTTAGCTCTGTCGACATTCTTCTGAAACTCTTTTTCAGGAACATCAATCAGATTCCCGGGGAAGAAATCATTTTGAGGCCAGTTTACGATAGTGATGTCACCATCATAAGTTCCTTCAGTAAAATTCTTTCGATTGATAATTCGTCTGTAATTCCACAGATTGAGTACACCTTCCAGATCTTTACCTGTGGGGTCAAATCCCAGTTTTTTGGGTTTCAGTGTACGTGGATCGGAGTAAGAGAGATCCAGTAATCGTCCTGACCAGGGTGGAATCATCTCAGGTATATAGTTTTTCCAGAAATCGTATTCCTTGGGGGGATCCTGTACATTGTCTTTTCCGGGTTGATAATCCATGGCAAAACAGACTGTGAAAGCCTGATTGTTTATCGGATCAGCTTTCTCCGGAGCATGCAGTTCCCCTGTGTCCTGTTTCGATTCAGTGCCGGTGACATATTCAGTGCCTGTTAACGGAAGCAAATCGCCGCACTCTGTCGCATCGACAAAGGAGTTGCCTGAGAGAATTACCTTGTCGCCTGAATAAAAATGCACTGCTTCCACATTCGTAACCCGGTCACCATTCACGCCGGCGCTCTTTGTCTTATAGTTGAGCAGTAACCGCAGTTTCCCGGTGCTCAGGTAAGGTGAAAGCATATCTGTCAATACCGATACCGCTACCCTCGGTTCATGACACAATCTGGAAACGCTTCCATCACCGGGATTGAGATATTGCCGGGCACGGGCAGGGTCTGTTAACGGATAGTTATGGCGATAATATTCCCGTACCCTGTTCCTGAAATCCCGATACGACTGCGGTGCGCCGTGTGTCTCTATCCATTGATGTTCATCAGGGGGAACACCCTGTTGGGATACCTGGCCGCCGATCCAGTCGGTCTCCTCGGTCATGATCACCCTTAGTCCGTTGCGACAACTGGCAAGAGCCGCCGCACAACCGCCCATCCCTCCTCCGATAATGACGACATCTGCATGCATTTCACGTGCCCTGGAAGTTTCACGTCTTCCGGCACGTTTTCCAGATGTGGGCACACCCTGATTTCCCTGCAGCGCGACAGAACCTCCCAAGAGGGAAGCGTAGGTGATAAAACTTCTTCTGTCCATAAAACGGTTTATTTTTTCTTTGCTGGGTGATCAGTTGTTATTCCTCTGTCAACACAGTTCATTCCCACGGCAGGTAATTATTGTACCTCAGAATAGAGTTCTCAGCATGGTGAAAAACTATAGTATACTCTCCGCAACCTGATTGAAATATTCTATCGATTGTTTTATCTGTGGCAGATTGTTCTCCCAGTCCGCTTCATATTCGATCGTGAAATATCCTTTGAATTTTTGTTTTTTTAATTCTTTCATCATTCCTTTCACATTGAGGATGCCTTGTCCCCATACCACATCTTCGAGGTTTTGTTCTTCCCCCTGCGGTGCAATGTCTTTGAAATGCAATGCGATGACCTTTCCCTTGAGTTGCCTCATAGAAGGAATAGGATCCAGTCCCATTCTTTTATAATGTCCCACATCCACACAGGCTCCCAGTAAACCGTCCCTGCCTCCGATGCTGGCGAGTAGTATTTCCGGCTTCCAATAGGAGTTTTCACTTGGATGGTTGTGAACGGCCACTTTGATGTTGTGCTTCTTAGCCAGCTCTTCCACCACGTCCCAGTCTTCAGGGGCCGGTTCCGCGCTGATAAATTCCATTCCCATATTTTTCGCGAATGCGAAGATAGGCTCCCATTCCTCTGTTTTGGCAGTCCATACCCCCGAGGAAATGATTTTGACACCACTCCCTGCGGCCAGAACTCTCAGCCTTTCCTGATCTTTCATACTTAGATCATAGCCGAAAACAAGATCTCCGAAATCCTCACCCATTTTCTGTCCGGGATAGATCTCGATAAAACGGATTCCCAACTCCTCGGTTTTAGACAATGCCTCAGTTACTGTAAACAGATGGAACGTATAGGATTGCATGGATAAATGCCACCCCTGTTTCTCCGCTTTTGTTTTCGTGCTGTCTTGTGCACATCCGGCATTTAATAAAAGGCAGGACAGTGCGATAAATACCATTTTTGTCGGTTTCATATTATTTAAAAATTTATCGTGCTTCGATAATTATAGGTGCAATTAATTTGCACATTCACAAAAATAATATAATGTTAGAAACTGTATTGAATTTTACGAGTAATTATTTCACGCTTATTTTTTCACCCTATTACTTGCTAAAATGTTTTGCATGTATGGTGGGACCGACACCGCGCCCCAATTATTCCACCATGGGGATTTTTTTGGTATGGCCAACGGGCAAAGGACAAGTTTATTGCTTCAACTATGACGGGAACTACTTCCTGATAATATCCGTGAGTTTTATGGCCTGGAACGTCATGTGTGCCACGCTGCTCTCGTATATAATCCCGATGGTTTCTCTGTCGATCATCGTCAGGCACGAATATCCCCATCCGTGATCCTCATCGAGGAGTAACTGATACTCTTCAGGGAAAGAGAGTCCCCCATCCAGGCTGGCTTTAACCGTTATCTTATTCCGTTCCTTGGTGGAGTTTGGGTTGGAGAACAGTAAAATGTCTTTATTCAGGATATTGTCCTTGGCATCCACCTGTAAAAGGCTCGCCATACAAACCGGCTCCGGTAACACTTTCCGGGATGAGGGGTGTTCCGTCCATGTCCGTCCCATATCTTTTGTGATTGAAACGGCACGGCTGCCGCCCCTGTTATCCCGCATGTTCAGCATGAGTACCCCCGGCGCCGTTTCAGCTACCTGTGCTTCCGTGGTGTTCGAGCGTGCCGGGTTATGGATTTTCCATGTTTCACCGCCGTCCTTGCTATACATGATGCCGGCAAAGGGAACGGAAGTGGAGTCGATGAATTGTATGGGGAAGACCAGCGTCCCGTCCCGCATGGTGATGCCTCTCCCCGGCCCTTGCAACAAAAGCCTCCACGAGGGATCTTTCACCTGTTGGGTGATGTTGATGGGATCGGACCAGGTCTTGCCGTCGTCGGTACTTTTTGTCAGCACAAGTTGTCCGGTTTCACCAGCCTTCATTCCGCTTTGCGAGTTGTGCCATGCGCGCCGGTTGCCCATGCCGTGTGTCCACAGCGCGATGATCCAGATTGTGCCGCTTTTGGTGTCGACCAATATCGCGGGATCCCCCACGCCATTCTGCGCTTTCGGTAATCCGCCATATTCGCCGAAGCGCAAGGGAATCCGCATCTCCTCCCAGGATTGTCCCTTATCGGTGCTCCTGCTTAATCCCACATCTACATGTTCCTGCAGGTCTACACTGTTGTTATAGCGGACATCATAGACCGCCAGCAATGAGCCTTCGTTGCTGGTGGCCAACCCCGGGATACGATAAGCGGCGGCCCCGTCGTCGCCGGCATGGCGGACGCCGATTCCCATGCGGTGGGCCGCCGGTGTATCCTGCCTTGTTACAGGAGCCCGCTTCCCGTCGAGTTTGGCCGAGACGATATCTGCCTCAACCGTGGAAAGAAGGGAGGTGTTTGGTTTCATCCGCATGCTCACCCAGAAATAGTTTATACCAGGAAACAGTTTGTATTCCGGTTTAAAAACCACCTCCCCGGACGGTGATTGTCGCTCGTTTACTTTGATGGAATAGGATGGGATCGCCTCACGGGTTTTCCCCCGCGCGTTATGACTCGAAATATACTGCACCGGCGCGTAGTGGATATCCCCCGATCGTTCCGGCGCTTCGGTACCCCCGTAATACAATTTTACGGATGCTATTTCGTCCAGGCGGGTGTTTCCGGCAAACCGGAGTTTGATCTCATCCAGCATTTTTGAATTCTGGACGTCGATCCGAATGTAGAGCAATACATTATCCAGTCTGTCTATCAAGACCGGAACCCTTGCTTGTTTTACATATATCGTGTCTGTGGCCTGGATGGTGAAAATGAAACAGGCAAATAAAAGGCTTAAGAATACTTTTCTCATCATCAATTATTTTATGTATTAGAGTTCACACCGAATAAGATTTTAAATGTCCGATGATCAACAATTTTATTCCTTAATCAATATGATATCTATGGTTTATACTTCCTTAAATTTTATTACAGCGCTCAAAAAAACCGATTGATTCCAGTTCTTTTCTGATAATGGATTCTTCTTCGTCTGTAACGTTTTGGAACGGTGTCCGGTTGATCCCCAAATCCACACCGATGAGTTTCATGATCCGCTTCCCGCATACAATATTTCCACGATATCTGGCAATCACATTGATAACTTCCTGCGCGAAATTTTGATGATCACGTGCTTTTTCCAGATTTCCGTTGTTATACTCTTTAATTATGTTTACCAGCGAGTTTCCGATATAGCTTCCCGTTCCGCTGATCCCACCTTGTGCGCCACCCATCGCCAAAGCGGGAAGAATCGTTTCATCCTGGCCGTGGAGCATGTCGAATTTCCCGTTTTCGTAGAGCATGCATTGGTTATATTCATAGAGGCTCTCATAGGTATACTTAATCCCTGCCAAGTTGGGAATTCGCCCGTCGGCTGCTTTCAGAAAAGGGAGCATCGGCAGGTAAACGCCATTCAATGCCGGTATGTGATAGAAATAGAAAGGTAAGTTCGGCGCGCCGCAAGCAATTTCCTCACAGTATTTCACCAGCTCTTCTATACGCCCTGCTTTGGGGAACGGTGAGGCCATCGCGCCAATGCCGAAAGCGCCGGTCTCCCTGGCGTGTTGCGCCATCCGGAAACTATCTTTGATGCTGGTGGCGCCCACATGCACGATCACCTTGAACCCTTCCGGGGCGGCCGATATCCATTTTTCGGCCAGTTTCATCCGTTCTTCCACGGTGAGCATATAACCTTCACCGGACGATCCGTTGATGAATACACCGATCAGGCCGTTCTTTCGCAACAGGGCTGCATAATCGGTGATCGGGCCTGCATCCACTTCGCCCTTTTTGTCGAATGGGGTAAAAGGTGCGACAATTAATCCCTTGATTTTTTCAAACTGTTTCATTTTATTTGTTTTAGTGTGATTTTTCGATCGATTCCCTCCACGGGGAGATCATATTGGTTTAAACTTGCTTTATCTCCTCTTCCGGGTAAGTCAGTTCATGCTTTGGTTTCACGAAGGCCAGCATCAGCGCGACCGCCGCGAGCACCACGATGGATAGTTTGCTAAAGTCGGCTCCCAGATTGCCGGCATCGGTGGAGCTTCCTAGCATCAGCGTTACCGTATATCCCGCGAAGACCCCCATCATGTTCATGACACCGTAAGCCGTGGCTCTATACCGTTGGGGGATGATCTGGCAGAGTATCGGCATGTTATTCGTGTCGAACATGCCGAAGCCAATTCCGAAAAGCATGGCGGCGCCTATAAGTCCCGCGTGCGTGTGTCCGTACCCCAGTAAAATAAGGGATGGTATGGTGAGGCTCAGCCCGATAACGCTGGTATATATCCTTCCCCTGATATTCTTTTGCACCCATCGGTCGGACATCGGTCCGCCAATCAATACACCGATAAAGGACGCGATGGCGATGGAGATGGTGGCCATAGGCCCCGCTTTGGCCATCTCAATCCCCAGATTTTCGGCGAAAAGGGTAGGGAGCCAGTTTTTGGTTGCCCATCCCGGGAAGCTGGGTGCCATAAAGTAGAAGAGCAATATCCAGAAGGAGAGCGTGCCGAGCACCACACCGAATGAGTTGGACAAGGAGTCTTTTTTGATGCCCGAGTTGTCCGGCTTGGGGTTCAGCTTTGCGGTTCTGGTACCGGCATGTCCCTCTTTGTCATGCAGCAGGAATATCAGTACCAGGGCGTAGAGGATACCGATAATGCCAAACCAGTGGAAAACAGTGTGCCACGAGTAGTTGGCCGCAATGGTCGCCCCGAATCCGCCGAGCGCTTGTCCCGCGTAGAGTCCCGACATGTGAATCCCGATAGCCAGCGACCGGGTTTTGGAACTGTGGAAGTCGGCGATCATGGCCAGGCCGGTGGGCAGGTATAACGCTTCACTTACCCCCATCAACGCCCGTAACCAATACACCTGTTGGAATGTTTGTGCATGTCCGAGTGAATAGGTCACTGCCGACCAGACAAACAGGCTCCCCACAATGAGCCACTTGCGATTTATCCGGTCGGCAATCATTCCCGCTACCGGGCTCATTAATCCGTAAATCAACAGGAAAATACCCATTACGCGACCAAAATTCTCCGCGATAGCCAGCTCTTTGATGTCCAACTGCATCGATGATTGCATGGTGGAGAGCATCTGCCGGTCAAGATAATTAAGCAATGCCACCATCCAAAGCAGCCCCACGACTACCCAGGGATAATATTTTTTATTTTTCATCATTTATTTATTCTAATGTTTAGTGTCCTTTATGGGAGATCGATCTGTTGTATTTCGCCTTTCCATGTTTCCGATGAGCGGACACCCGGCTTCAGTTCCCCCTGCACCGCATAAAAGATATTGCCGTCCGATACCAGTGTAGCCCCTGCACGGGCCGCATTGGGAGTGACATCGATAGTTTCCCACCTGTTTGTCCTTATATCGTAGATCCGGCATTCGGGATTGAACCTGTAATATTCAACCGGTTGGGTCATATAGTTTTTGGAAAACTCCAGATAGAGGCGGCTTTTTTCTTCTGCCGACGTGTGGGTATCGTTTCCGATGGCATATTGCCTGGTAATGGCGTCGAGGAATATATTGTAATTCACACCGCCCAGGCAGAGGATATATCCGTTATCCAACGGCATGGCTGTTGCTCCGCCCAGCGAGAACGGTTTCCCCGTTTCGGCATCGATTTGTTCGCCGACGGTTTCCCACGATCGGGCGGCCACATCATACCGTAGTACATCGGTTGCCATTGCCGGTTTGCTATCGGCATTCCCTCCAAAGAAACCGCCCAACAGGTATACATAATGCTTTCCGTCTTTTTCCATGGCGGCCATCACCGGCTGCACACGAGGTATTCCCGGAAAATCGGGAAGCGCTCTCCATGCAGAATCGTTTTTTGCATGGATGCAATAAAAAGCATTCGATGGTTTTCCGTTCACGTTTCCTCCACCCACAAAAACCATGTCGTCAATGGCACATCCGGCAAGATTATCCATGGTTGCGGGAAGCGGGGTGAATGGTTTCAATTCAACATGTTTGCGTTCTGACAGGGATACCTTGTAGCAGGATGCCAGCGATTCCGCGGCAGTGTTGCCGCCGATCCATAAGGCGCCATCTGAAACGGGTACCGAAACACCGTAAGCTGAAAGTCGGGGCAGGTGTCCGGCGATTTTCCACGAGTTCCCGGAGGAGTCAAACAGCATTATCTCATCGTAAAACGTTTTTGATCCGCCCTCAAATCCCGGTTTTCCGGGGAAATTAGCTCCTCCCGCGACTACTAAATTTCCGTCGATAAGTGCGGCATAAGCGGCGGAGACTCCTTTTTGCAAGTTTCCACCCAATCCTTCAACAGGTAATGGTGTCCAGTTTATCTTCATTTTTTTATCCTTTTCATTGTGGCACGAAATCATGCTCCCGACCAATAGCACCAGCAACATCGATTTCAGTGCGCATATTACTCGACCATTCATTTTCAATTCATTTTATTTTTTCCGGACTATAGATCAATCCGTCCACCGCTTTCTGTCCGTCAGGTGTCACAAAAACGCAGCTGAACATCCATTTGACCAAGCGCACTTCGGGTTGTGAGAATTTACCGACGGGCAGTTTCAGGAGTACTTTGTTCCACCCTTTGTCCAGATGTACACCGATGGGCGGACGGGCTGTCAGGTTTTCATTACCGAGAACGATTTCGTTTGATCTTTCAGCATGCGTTGCCGTCCAGACAGGTGGTGGGATCTCGGTGTCGTTCAACCATGCGCGGCTACCCCTATAATCCCATCTTCCGGCTGGCGGGGGTAAATCGGGCTCGGAGCGGCTGTAGTTCTGAAATTCGAGCCACAGGCCTACATCTTGCGCTTCCGGTGAATAAACCCATGTGTAAGCATACGCCGTGTGGTTTTCCCGCGGATCATCGAAGAATGCGGGAACAAGGGTTCCCCACACATGACGTAAATAAATCCCCGCCCCGACAGCGGGACGGACATTGTATGTTCTGCCATTGTAAAGATAACTGTTTTCAAACGATTTTTCCGGAGGAAACGAAGCGGATAAATCGCCCTCATTCGGAAACGCATCGGTAATATGCCATTTCACGTTGGTCTGTTTTACATAGGGGAAAGGCTCATTCTGAAACACATTTTCCTTGTGGCGGAGCATCCGCCGCTCGAAATCCGCGAATGATTTGAAGACCTCATCATTCTCATCGGCGGGGAGAATTACGCCGTTCCGGTCAAAATATTCCGAACCGCCCCCCAGCCATGTGCGTTCGGCAAACGCAAGCATGGAAGGATAGAAATTGTTTTGTAGAAGAATATCTGTTTCGTCGGGTAAAAGGCGGTCGTTCCATACGGCGATAATTCCGCCGGCAATGTCATCGCTCCCCTGTTCTGCATCGGCAATGCGGCTGTTGTATAGCGCTACGATGTCGCCGAACGCATCGAAGTGGTTGATGTAGTGGAACCGGGAGTCGATGGCGGGAATGCCCGGTTGGGCTTTGCCGCGGTAACTCCACAACTGCGTCATATCTATTTCACCCGGTTTATAGTTCCACCCGGGATTCCATGAAATCACCCTTTTACCTAAAGACCGGATGTGTGATACCATTTCAGGAACAAAGCCCGGATGGGTAAATTGCACTTCGTCGGTGCCAATATGTATGTATGGTATATCCGGGAAAACTTCGGTACAGATTTCGCTCATCAGGTTTTTCAGGATTTCCATCCCTTTTTTCGATTGCATATCCACGCCCATGGCGCGGACAAAGGCGGCGCTATGGCCGGGCATATCGATTTCGGGGATGAGCAGCATATTATGTTGTAAGCACCAGTGGGCAATCTCCCGGGCTTCTTCGATGGTGTAATACTGCCCCGGCAGGCGCTCAAAGTTGGCACTGTCGGTCAGCTGCGGGTACTTTTTGCTCTCCAGCCGCCATCCCTGATTCTCTGTCAGGTGCCAATGGAATACGTTGATCTTGTATTGGGAAAGCAGTGCAATCTGTTTTTTGAGTTCTTCTGCCGGGATGAAACTACGGCCTACGTCATGCATGAAACCACGGATACGGAAGGCGGGATAATCCACTATCCGGCAGACAGGAAGATAGAATTCACCTTTTTTATCCTGTGTGATCAATTGCCGGAGAGTTTGTTTTGCCCAATACATGCCTTTTTGGGTAACGGCTTCGATAAGGATGCTATCTCTCGTGACAGTCAGTCGGTATGCTTCCTCAGCGTTAATACTTGCCTCGGGAATTTCATCTATGATCCTTTCGGTGATTACTGATTCATCGATCGATCCGGAAAGGATCGGATGTTTCCCCGCGCCGGTAACCGTCACCTGTTGAGGCATGGGAAGCAGGTTCATCTCCTTTGGCCCCTTTTCCGGAGAACAGGAGCACAGGATCGCCAGAAACAGGAATAGGACATATCTTTGGTATATTGTTGTCATATGACTAAAATATTTATTTTCAATGGTGTCATATGGAACTGTAAACATGTCGGTTTCATATTACTTCTGTTTATTGGATCGTTGTTCGGTAGTGAAGGTTGACGCTGGCAGGCCTTCACCGTTAATTAAGTTGCCATCGGAATAGGAAGACCATCCGTACCGGATAAACCGGGGGTTATTCACTTCCGGTGAACTGACCTTGATTTTGTTGTCTTCGATTTCGGCAGTGGCCGGATAGAAGAGCCCCGGGTATTCTGCTAATTCGAACGCGCGGAGCGATTTGCCGTCAGATGTCTGTAGTTGCTCGCCAAAATCAAATGACACGTAAACCGTTCCTTCCTTGAATTCTGCTTCCCGGAAGAGAGGTCCCGAGGGAACCATCTCTTTCATACCGTAGGTGTGGTGCAGTGCCAGCCGGGCTAATCGTTCCCCAACCTGTTTTTTCTTCCGCGGATGTACGTCGGTGCTGTCACCCAGGTCAGACGAAACTGCCATTCCCATGTTTGGTACTTCTGACAGCAAACGGCGCTGGCTATCCCTGAAGTAGCCCCATGTCTCTCTTCCCATGGCCATACTTGAGAGTTGCACGTAGTAAAAGGGCAGATTGAGATTCCACGCTTTTCTCCAACTTTCCACAAGGGTGGGGAATATTACTTCGTGCAACTCCACGTTCTGTTCGTTCGATTCGCCCTGGTACCATATCACTCCGGCGATGGGAAACTGAGTGATACCCTGGATACCGGCTTCATACAGGTAGGCGGGGTGGTAGGGATGCCGCTGTGAAGAGTTGTCCGCTAACTCCGTATTTTTTGTGGCCCGCTCCCGGCACCATGCGTGGATGTAGTCGTTGTTGTTCCAATCTGGAAACATGCCCACCAGACGGGGATGGTGTTCAAGGGTCAGGCGGTCGATCCACGCCTCTGCCGGTGATCCGCCCACGGCATTGAGTATCAGTCCTACAGGTACGCCTGTCTCGGTGTGGATGCTTTTTCCGAAATGGTAAGCTATGGCTGAAAAGTCAGCGGCGGACCCGGGTGTGCACCGTTGCCATCCTGTCTGCCGGAAATAGTGAAGGTTATTGATCTCCTGCAGCACCTCTTTGTCCCAGGCAATGTCGTTGGTGTAGGCTATCGGCTGCATATTCAGCAACCGGATTTCCGGGTAATTCGCCGTGGGGATATCCTCGTCGGCCGTGGCGGCGTGGCGTAATTTGAATTCCATGTTGGACTGTCCCGAGCAGAGCCAGACATCACCTATCAGGATATCCTGTAGTTCTATTTTTTTATTTTCATTTTTAATGGTGATACTGTAGGGGCCTCCTGCCTCCATGGCAGGAAACCAGACTTCCCATTTGCCGGAGCCGTGGGTCTGTGTTGATCTCTCTATTCCGTCTAATACGACGGTAGTTTCGGTATTGGCGTTCGCGGTTCCCCACAAACGGATGGGTTGGTGGCGTTGTAGCACCATCCCACTGCTGAAAATCGGAGCTATCTCTACCTTCCCGTATTGGCCGGTGATGGCGCCATACACTGTTTCCGCAATAATCGCGGCTCCCGCCCCTGTAGGATGTAATGCATCAGGAAAGAGGTCGGGCCGGCGGTGAAGCGGGGTATGCAGATCGATCAGTTCCACATTATTTACTTCGGCGGCGGTCTTGATGGCATCTTGAATCTGCCAGAACCAGTCACGGGTGCTCGATGTAAAACGGCGGTGGCCGGTAAAGATAGGAGTCATCCGGCAGATTTTTATTTCTGTATCCGGATTTAGATGCCGGAATGTGTCGATCAGGTGTGAGTAATCACGCGTGAACTCATCGCGGAATCGTGGCCAGTTACGCGGATCGGTATCGTTCAATCCTAAGTGGACGATAACAATGTCGGGTTCAAAATCCAGTGCCGCTTTATACTCCGGCAGCGTGTTATAGGGACGATGCCCTTTTCTGAGCAAGGTGGCCCCACTATGTCCAAAATTTTTCACGAGGTACTTCTCACCCAGCATCGCTTGTAGTTGCGCAGGATATTTTTCGTCCTGATTTTCGATACCCGCCCCGAAAGTCACCGAATTGCCCACGCAAGCTACCCTGACAGGCGTGTCCGGAAGTAGGGGCAAGCAAACAAGGAGGGTGGCGGAAAGGATGGCAATAATTCGTTTCATTTCGGGTTGATTTTTAAAACCAAAGATAGTCCTTATCGTTGCCAATAAGTCTATCTTTGGTTTAAATAGTAGAGTAGTATGCTCTGACGATTAATATCCCGGGGTCTGTACCAGGGCGGGGTTATCCGTGAGTGCACCCTCGTTGATCGGCCATAATAATCGGCTCGGATCAGCTGAAGAGTATTTTGTAACATATTCAACTCCTGCCAAACGAAGATCGTACCAACGTTTCCCCTCGAACATGAATTCCCGCAATCTTTCTTTTAGAATAGCTTCCATGGCGTCATTGTCTTCTCCCACGTAATTGTTGTCGGCATAGAAATCGCCATTATCGTTGGGGTAGGCCAGCGTTGCCCTGTTGGCATCGAAAAAGTCTTTTCCATATGCCCTTTCGCGTATTTGATTGATCTCTGCTGATGGATCTTCTTCCAAAAATACTTTTGCTTCAGCTAAAAGTAACAGGCAATCTGCATAGCGGTAAATTGGAAAGTCGTCCAGGAGACTTCGTACAGAACTGCCTTCGAGCAACACTCCTTGAAATTTATAGGCAAAGGGAGCCAGATAGGTAAAAGTGTCGTCTTCCTCTTTTTTATATACGGCCCTCAGTGATGCTCTTTTCCTGGTGTCACTATCCCTGAATACTTTTTGATATAAGTCGTACCGGGGTTGGAGTCGAATCAGGCCATTGAATTGTGCATCGGGTAATTGGGAGAAAGATATGGAATCTTCGTTGTAATATTGTCCAATGTAGACTTGTTGAGGGACAAGGTTCATCCGGTAACTGTCGTTCCACATATTATATTCATCTCTACCATTATGTATGGTAAAGATAATTTCGGAGTTCTTTTTATTGTCATAAGCAAAAACTCTTTTGAAATCGGATTGCAATGTCAGGCCGGATTGTCCTACGGTTTCCAGTGCGTTTTGTGCTGTCCTGTAATCGGAGGCTCCCCCTCCCATCTGATTTCCACTCCAAAGATATACTTCGCCTTTGAGCATGAGGGTGGCAGGTTTCGACCAGTACTGTTTTCCAAATTTGTACGACATGTCATTTCCAAAAGCATTTTCAGAAGCCTCTATGTCTGCCTTGATTAAATTCATTACATCTTTTGCGTTTGATGCTTCTTTTGCCAGATTTGACAAATCGAGACCCGATCCTTCCGTATAAGCGGTGTGAATGATCACGTTGCCCCAGGAGCGTAGTAATTGAAAATAGAGATACGCCCTCATTCCGTATGCCTGTCCCAGATAAAAATTCTTTTCAGCTTCGGTAAGGATTCCTGTCTCGGAAGTTTTAGCAATCATCAGGTTGATCTGGTTGATTACCCTGTATATTCCCGCAAAATTAGATACTACGGTATTTTCCCGATTCAGGGTATTGTAAGGCAATCTTTCAATCCCCTGTGTGGCTTCACCGCCAAAGGGCTGGTCGCCATAGATGTTTGCACGGGGTTCTCCCAGCAGGAAGAAGTTGTAACTCAATTCTCTAAACAATCCGTGCATTCCTGTGTTGAATGCTTCGAATTGTGGTTTGCTCTTCCAGTAGTTTTGGTCCGTTATGGAGCTTACCGGGTCTATATCCAGAAAATTGCATCCAGTGAACGATACCATTAACAAGCAGGATATGATGAACATATTTATTTTTCTCATAATATTTGAGTATTTATGATTTGTAAATCAAAAAGTTAAGGATAATCCCAGTAAAACGGTTCTGGGTGTCGGGTAGCGCCCGTTATCAATACCCCTGCCATAAGTCGTATCGACTGCCGGCTCAGGTGAAACCCCTGTATATCCGGTGAAGTAATAGAGGTTTTGGCCTGTAACGTATACCGATGCATTGGATATGTCGAAATTGCGAATGGATATTTTTGGGAGGTCATAGCTGAGGGTCAATTCGCGAAGTGCCAGATAATCTCCTTTTTCATAGAAACGGGAACTGTTATTATTCGCTGCCGTGTTTGCGTTATTTGAGCGGGTGATGTTCTTCTTGCTCAATTGATCGGCATAATAGAATTTTGGCAGATCGGCATTGGGATTGTCTTCGGACCAGGTATTTTTCACCTCTTGAATGATATTGAACGAACCCTGGTATTGGCCGAGAGACCGGGCAGCCAGATCGTTATAAATAGTGTGCCCAAGGGCGTAATCGAAGCGCGTGTAAAGCGAAAAATTCTTGTAAGACAGCGTTGAGGAGAACCCGCCGGTGATATTCGGGAAAATATTACCGATGACACGCCTGTCGTAACCGTCTATAACGTCATTGCCATCACGGTCTTCCCACAATACATCACCGGGCTCAATGGGCTTCCATCCCTCCCGTCCTTCGTATTCGGCGGCTTTACCCGGGCCATAAAGACTGGCCACATTATCAATCCTATTATTGGCATATTGTTTTACATCGTCCCAATCTCTCAGAATGCGTATCTGTTTATAGGCGACAAGATCTCCCAGTTTCCCACCTTCTTGCCTTCCGCCGATCCAAGTCAATCCACCTTTGGATTCATCCCAGACCTGATAACCTCCCACGCGGTTAAATTCGTTCCCGTTGTATGGGAGCCTTGTGATTTTATTGGCTACAGTCGACAGGTTTGCGGTGACATTCCAATTAAACCCGTTTGCACTGCTCAATATGTTGGCCCTCATTTCCATTTCAAAACCATAATTGCGCAATGTCCCCATATTGGTCATGATTTCTGTAAATCCTGTATATCCGGGTAGTGCTTGTTTGGTGAGAAGATCTTTCGTGGAGCGGTTGTAATAATCGAGAATGAAGTTGATGCGATTATTCAGGAAGCCGATATCGAGGCCCACCTCAAAAGATTGGCTTTGCTCCCAACGCAGTGCGCTGTTTACCAGCAATTTGTTATAGAACGCCGAACTTCCGGCATAATTGGAGGCATCTATCTGCTCGTAGGAGCCATATATTTCAAAGTTACCGATTCCGTTCACATTTCCGTTTACTCCATAACTTACCCTTGGCTTGAAATTAGAGATGAAATTGGAGATTTTCGACTCTCTCCAGAAGTCTTCTTCCATGATATTCCAGCCTGCGGATATGCCGGGGAAGAAACCCCATCGATTGTCCTTCAGTCGTGAAATTCCGTCGTAACGCGCCACAAGCGATAAGAGATATTTCATTTCATAGTTATAATTGACTCTGCCGAAGCCCGACATTATCCTGTATGCCGTCTTATTACTTGTAGTATAGGTCCTGTTCGCACCTGCATTGAGTGTAGGTATATCGTCGGTTGGTGAGTTTTGTGTCTTGGCTTCCAGTTTAAACTCGTCGTACATGTAAAGCTCTCCTCCCACCATTGCATCGATATTATGCTTCTGTGCGAATGAATTGGTATAGCTTAACGTGGAGCTCAATTGCTTTTGCACATACTTTTCTATAAGGGCTTCCGCCTGACGTGTATTGTTGGGTTGGCCTGCCGTCTGCGTTTGATACGACTTATTGAATTTTTCACGCTGATAATCGTAATGCAACAGCGACCCTTTTGTGTTGAGAACAAGTTTTTCAGGGAGAATATCTATCCTAAACCCCAAATCGTATGTGGTACGCCGTGTGCTGTTTTCAGAAGTGAGTTTGTCGCGATAATACGCCGGATTTCCGTCGCCTGTGCCGAATCCGGACGCAGGACTTCCGTCCTCAAGCCATGGACTCCATGTAGGTCGTTGAGAACGGGTACGGTAAAACATTTCGAATGTCCCAATCCATAATTCCGGACGTTGAGACCAAGAATATGTTGTTCCGGCCTGAACATTTAAAAAAGGCAATATCTGGTAAGTACCAGTCAGGTTTCCGTTATAGCGTTCATATCCTGTTCCGATGATTTGCCCATCCTCGTTATAGTATCCCAGGCTGGCCACAAATGTTCCTTTTTCGTTTCCTCCGGTTAAACTGAGATAGTGATCCTGTGTGAGCGCGCTGTTGTTGAATACTTCTTTGTCCAATTCACCCGCATGGTCTTTGAAAAGAATTGTTTTGGATTCATCATACGGATCTTTCATCGACTGCCATCCTTCCTCTAATAGATGTTTTGTGTCAGGACTTAAATATCGTATATCGAAAAGGTTGTTTCCGACACCGTAGCCTTGTTGAGTGTCTATGCCTGTACGTCCGGTCCGCTTGTATCCGATCCTGTTGTAATAAATATAGTCTTCCGCGTTGAGAAAGTCATACCCCTTACGGGCAAAATTCACACCTGTTTTGAATTTATAATCGACAGATGTGACACCCTGTTTTCCTCTTTTTGTCTCCACCAGAATAACTCCACCGTTTGCGCGTGAACCATAGATGGCCGTAGCAGCAGCGTCTTTCAGTACCTGGATCGATTCGATATCGGAAGTATTGATGTCATTCAAACTATTTCTGATAATACCATCGACCACGATGAGGGCACGGCTGTTATCTCCGGTAATCGTTGCGCCACCCCGTAGCGTGATGTCCGGCTCGGAACCCGGCTGCCCTGTTTTATTTACCACACGAAGACCCGTAACCGTTCCTTGTAATGATTGTCCTGCATTGCTGAAGGCTGCATTCTCCAATACGGCGTTATCTACTTTTGAAATGGCTGTGGTGAGTGTTCCTCGTCTTTGTGATCCGCCATATCCAGTTACTACTACTTCTTCAAGCAATTCACTATCGTCTAACAGCGTAACGTTTATGGTCGTTTGACCGTTTACCGCCACTGTTTGAGATTTCATACCCACGTATGAGAATTCCAATTGGGCGTTCGAGGGAACGTTTGTCAGTTGAAAATCTCCATCCGGGCCGGTTATGGT
Source organism: Proteiniphilum sp. X52 (assembly GCF_003712195.1). Lineage (GTDB taxonomy): Bacteria > Bacteroidota > Bacteroidia > Bacteroidales > Dysgonomonadaceae > Proteiniphilum. The sequence goes on from NZ_RDSD01000003.1 coordinate 259,062, forward strand.
CCCGTTGGTAGTGCCTTTTACCAATACCGTAACACCGATGAGCGGTTCGTTTTGTACGTCGGTCACAGTTCCATTCACTGTGATGTCTTGTGCATACAGTGAAATTGTATAAGATAGCAGGAACAGACTGAATATTCCCGCTTTTCGTAAATGTTTTAAAATATTTTTCATTTTCATCCTTTCAATTTGACATTGTACATGGTTTTTGATATATAATAATACTGCATTTGGCTAAGGAATAGTTATTCCAACCTACAAGGTCTTATCCGATCCTTTGTTTCGTTTTCAGATTTTAGCTTGTCATCACTCTTCTATTTTTAGATTTCACATCGATTTTTTCCAGTATCTTCCAGCACTGGTACAATCCCCTCGGCACATGGAAACAGCCTTTCCATTTGCCACCTTTCAGGTCGAGCAGTACTTCCCCGCGGCGATTCAGGTATCCCCACCATTCGGGGTAATCCGGATCTTTGAAATGCCCCCAGGTGTAGTCGTGTACTTTTTCGAACCATTTCAGGCATTCCTGCGATCCCGTTAGCTGATAACCTTTGATGAGCGATATGAGTGTCTCCACATGCACCCACCACAGTTTCTGGTCCCACTCCAGCTCCAGTGGAGGAACCCCTTTCCTGTCCATAAAGTAAAAAATGCCGCCATACTCTTTGTCCCACCCATATTCTAGGGTCTTCAAGGTAGTCTCTGTTGCTTTTTCGATCAGTGCGGGTCGGTTGAGCCGCACGCCCAAATCCATGACAAACCACATGGCTTCGATTCCGTGCCCCGGATTGATCAAACGTCCGTCAAAAGAGTCTGACAGGGAGCCATCGTGATTCACGTTTTCCACTATGATCCCTCCCAACTCGGGACGCGGGAACACTTCCATCACTTCGTGGATGCATTCCTCCATGGTTTGTTCGACGATTTCCTTGTCGAGCAGGTGCTCGATTTCCAGTGTGAGGTTGCTCAGGATCATCGGCAGGGAGAAGCCTTTGAGCGGACGGGTGCCGGGATGGGATTTGTTCCATCTCCCCTTTGGATTGTCCCATCTGGAAAGGATGGTGTCGAAAGTGCGTTTGGCAATATCGGCGTATTCCTGATTGCCCGTCGCCAGGCTCAATTGCCCGAACGCCATGGCCGCGAAAGTGTAGGAGAAAATGTTGTATGGTTCCACCAATGGTTTTCCTTCCCGGGTAAGCGAAAAATACCAGTTAAAGTCGCCGTCATGCCCGTGCTTCTTCAGGAACTCAGCGCCCTGTATGGCGCAATCGAGCCATTCCGGGCGTTTTTCCACCTTGTTGTACAGCATGGAGAACATCCAGACCTGACGGCCCTGGAGCCAGATGAATTTGTCGGTGTCGAACACGTTCCCCCGCCGGTCGAGGCAAGTGAAGTATCCGCCAAATTCCTTGTCCTGAGAGCGTGACAGCCAAAAAGGAATCACATTCTCCAATAATTCCGTTCTATATTGCGACGCCAATATGTTAAAATTGTTCATTCCCGCCATTTTTTTTCTAATAATTTAATTCTATTTTAATCCCGTGCAATGCAATTGTTTTTAAATATATCCGCAAATTAAAATTAATAAATTTATATATGCAAGTATAAAAGTAAAATAATTTATTATATATAGTATTATTAACCATATTTAACTATTTGGTGTGGGGTGATTAGTAAGAATTTAAGTTAAAAGATGAAGTTTTTATTAATATTGAATCGCAGCAAAGGTTATAGCCAATAGAGATTTTTTGCAGATGATATAAGAGTCCGCAATGGATAAATCAATCAAAAATAATTTTATCTGAGTAAAAATATGTTTTAAATATATTTTTACTCAAATAAAAAATATAGAGTGTAAAGTTATTAGGATTAAAACAAATTTTATCTACGAATAAATATATGGTGTTTTTATTTTTTAATAGATAATCGTATATTTGCAAAAAAATAGATAAGGCAATGAAAAGAAAGATATATAGTGAGTTAATCAACTGGAAAAACAAGTCCGGGAGGATGCCGCTTATTGTTAATGGAGCACGTCAGGTTGGGAAAAGTTATATTTTGCAAGAGTTCGGCAAACAAGAATTTGATAATTATATTATTGTCAACCTTGAAGTAGATAAAGCTTTGGTAGAGAAGTTTGATGAAAGCTTTACCCCTGCTACTATTATCCAATATTTAGAATCGGCACATTCGCAGCGGATCACTCCGGGTAAAACTCTTATTGTTTTGGATGAAATCCAGGCATGTGAAAGAGCTCTTACATCACTAAAATATTTTTGTGAGCAAGCCCCCGAATATCATATTGTTGCGGCCGGTTCTTTACTTGGCGTAGCTATAAACCGGCAAAAATATTCTTTTCCGGTTGGAAAAGTCAATGAAATAACCTTGTTTCCAATGGATTTTGAGGAATTCTTATGGGCATTAGGTAGAGAAAATTTTGTAGAATTGATCCGTGAACATTATGAATCTAATGAACCGTTGGATGTACATTCGATGGCAGTAGATCTTTATAATCAATACCTGATTGTGGGTGGTATGCCCGCCGCTGTCAAGGAGTTTATAAACACCAATAGCTTTGTTGCGGTTGCTGATATCCAAAACAGAATTCTGAACGAATATATTGCTGATATGGCGAAGTATGCAGAACCTTCCATAAGTATTAAGATACGAGCATGCTATGAATCTATTCCTGCTCAATTGGCAAAGGAGAATCGCAAGTTTCAATACAGTGTTGTGCAAAAAGGAGGGAGTGCTACTATTTTCGGAGAATCAATAGAATGGCTCAGATATGCCGGAATTGTCCTTAAATGTCAGAAAACGACTCAGGGGATTATGCCTATAAAAGTTCATGTTGATTTGAGTGATTTTAAACTGTATATGTCGGATGTTGGTATGCTTATCATGCAATCGGGCATGGCAGCACAAGCTATTCTCTCCCCTTTTGAAATAGAAACCCCGTTCATGGGAGCCATTGCTGAAAACTATGTTGCACAAGCTTTTTCCGCAAATTTAATTCCGCTACTTTATTGGAAAAACAACAATACTGCCGAGATGGATTTTGTGATCCAAAAAGGAGTAGATGTGATTCCGGTTGAAGTGAAAGCCGGAGTACGGGTCCGTTCTAAAAGTATGCATATTTTTATGACACAATATAAATGCACTTATGGCATCCGCATATCCAAAAAGAATTTTGGCTTTGAGAACGGAATAAAATCAGTGCCTTTATATGCGGCTTTCTGTATCTGATAACAGCATGCAAACTTGATATTCAGTGTTATTTCCGGTATAGACGGCCGTACTGCTATTTACCGTAAAATTCTCAGAAGAGTGTATCCGAAAATTGCGCGGCTTCTTCCAGTGAGTCCGTTTTTCCCACATCGACCAGTTTCAGGTTATCCGGAATATAACAGGTGAGTTCTTCTTTATCGCAGATAGAAAGGTAGAATTCGATGATAGGGAAACGATCCGGAAGGCCGGCCATGTATTGGAAAATGGATGGTTGGAGAATCTGGATCCCCGCGAAGGCCAATTTCCGGTAGTGCCTGGGATCGAGACCGGGAAAAGGGGATTTCACTTCCCCCGTTTTTTCGTTGATCCAGCCTTTCAATCTGTTGTTGCCATCAAACAGGAGGTAACGGGTGGTTTTCCGCTCGTTGCAGACAAGGGTCCCAAGGGGATTGGGTTGGGCGGCGCGCGCGGAAGGGCTGGCTTGAGCGGGTTGTGGTTTGGATCCGGCATGAGCGGGTGGGGCGGACAGGTTTTTCGAATCCGGGACCCTACTCCGCGCGTGTGCTTCGTATAATTTCCGTAAGTCGATATTGGAGAGAATGTCGACGTTATGCACCAGAAACGGCTTGTTGTCGTTGAAGAAGGGGGACGCCTTTTTGATCCCTCCTCCCGTATCGAGCAGTTTTTCCCGTTCATCGGAAAACTCGATATGAATGCCAAAATGGCGGTTTGCCTCCACAAAGTCGATAATCTGTCCGGCGAAATGGTGCGCGTTGATGATGATCTCATCGAACCCGGCGGCTTTCAGTTTTTCAATGGCATGTTGCAACAACGGTTTTCCCCCGATCGGCACCAGCGCCTTGGGCATAGTGTCGGTGAGGGGTTTCAGTCTCGTGCCGAGTCCCGCGGCAAATATCATCGCTTTCATCCGGTTATTTAAACAATTTAGCAATTACACTCATCACCTGCACCACCGTGTCGCGGTCGGGGACGGGTATTTTGAGCGAGGTCTTTCCTGTCTCCTTATCTGTTTCGACCAGCGAATCGACTAACTTGCCGGTTGCTTCGGGCGACGAGAGCGTACGGGCGAAAGCCCCCAGCAGGTGGATCCCCTGTGCAATCAGTCGCTCGGGAGAATCGGTGTTGCCGATGTCCACTACCCCGGTCGGTTTAACCGGCGTCCGGGATGGTTCTTCTTCCGCGTCATCGCCGCCAGAACGGCCGGGGCTCTTTTCCCCTGTACCGGCATCCGAAGGAAGGCCGGGTAACATTTCTCTTGCATCGGAGGAAATGGCGGATATCTTTTGTTCCTCCTCCGGTTCCACGTCGGGGATCATCGTTTCGCTCAGAAGAGGTTCTTCGTTACTGCCCCGCTCATCTTCCGAAACCGGTGTTTCCCGCTCATCGGCATTGATCCCGTAGGTGAGATTTTCATCCGTATCCGCGTCGGTTCCGTTGGCGGCAAATTCCTGCACGGTCTGCATCAGCTTGTCGAACTTGCTTTCTTCAAGGAAGATGGAGTCGGCGCCGTCGTCAAGGATGCCTTCGAACATTGATGATTTGAAGTTGAGTTTCGTGAGCATTTGTTCCTCGATGGTGCCCGCGGATACAAAATTGATCACCTGCACGTTGTTCTTTTGTCCCATCCGGTGGATGCGGGCGATGCGCTGTTCCAGCACGGCCGGGTTCCACGGCAGATCCAGGTTGATGATCAACGAGGCGGCCTGTAAATTCAGCCCCGTACTTCCGGCGTCGGTGGAGAGGAATACGCGGCAATCGGGTTCCTCCGTAAAATTGTCGATCAGCTCTTTGCGTTTTGCCGACGGCACGCTTCCATTCAGGTACTCGTAGGCGACATTCCGTTTGTCCAATTCGGCGGCCACAAGGCGGGTCATGCGTTCCCATTGGCTGAAGATGACCGTCTTTTCATCGCTTTCTTCAAGAAACTCATCCAATACACTCATCAGCTCATCGATCTTCGTGTCGAAACGTGTTTTTTGATCCAGGATATAGGTGCTGTCGCACACCATACGCATCTGGTTCATCAGCAGCAACAGCCGGCGGCGATCGCTTTCGCTCAGGAAACGCATTTTCTGCCATTTCATGATCAGTTGTGCCAGGCTGCTTTTGAACTCGTCGTGCATCCCGCGTTGTTCGGCGGTCATAGGGACGAACAGGATTTTATCCATGCGTGCCGGAAGTTGTATGTTTACGTCCCGTTTCCGTCTTCTGACCAGTATGTTGCGGATCATCCTGCCCGTTTCGTTCAGGTTCTTGTATCCGACGGTTTTCCCAGTGTCGGACCGGACTAAACACTTGTCGATGAATTTATAATAAGGTCCCAGGCAATAGGGGTTCACATACTGCGCTATGGCATAGAGTTCTTCGATCTTGTTTTCGAGTGGCGTCCCGGACAAGACCACGGTGTATTGCGATTCTATCCTTTTGGCGGCTTTCGCGATTTGTGTGTTCCAGTTCTTGAGCCGTTGTGCCTCGTCCATGATAAGCAGGTCGGCGGATAGCGTTTTCAGTATTTTTATGTCGTTATTCGCGCTCTGGTACGACACGATTTTATAGCACACATCCCGGTTGTATTGTTCGCGTCTTTTCAGGTGGTTTCCTTCGATCACGAGCGCCGTGTCGCCGGTGAATTTCTCGATTTCTTTCCTCCATTGGTATTTGAGGGAAGTGGGGCAGAGGATCAGCACGGACGAGAGATTGAATTCCTTTCGCAGCAACTCGGCCGCCCCGATGGCCTGGATGGTCTTCCCCAATCCCATCTCGTCGGCAATGATGCTGCGCCCCTTGCGCACGGCGAACAGGATGCCTTCTTCCTGATAAGGGTAGAGCCGTGCGCGGAGCAAACCTGGCAATGTGTTGTCCGGATATTTGTTGTCCAGCACCTGGTTCCGGTAGAGGGTCGCCCTCTTTTCAATGATGAAGTCCAAGGCATCGTCATAACAACGGAATGTGTCGTCTATCTGTCTCGCTTTCTGCAAGAAATCGTAGAACCGCGCATAGTTTGATTCGTCCAACACACCCTCTTCGGTAAAGTAGTGGCTTGCCAGTGCGGTAAACGCTTCACGGTTGTCCGACCCGATACGGACACGCACGTCGCGTTCGGACCGGTACGACAAATAGACGGAAGTGTAGGGCGGTATGAGTTCCTTGGCTGGACGTTCCCGTTGTTTCCCGAGATGGAGTCGCACCGCCTCTATATGTTTGCAGGTGCCGAGCTGGTTGGTTTTGAAGTCGGGACACGAGCAGTAGTTCCACGCGCTGTCGGTTCCCCTGAACGCCACCTTATATACATGGTCGGTTTTTGGATTGCGGACGTAAAAATCGCCGGGCGACAGTTTTTTGTCGACAGGTTCAATGGTGAGTAACTCTTTCTGGGCAGCTTGCTTACGAAGGGCTATCTGCCATTCTTCCAGGCCCATTCCTTCTGGCCGCTGGAGTAAGGATACTTTCGGGAGTGTTTTTTTACTGTTCTTTTTACTGTTTTTTTTGCGTGTAGTCGTACTCTTTGACGCGGTTGTTTTGGTCGCCATAGTTGTCCATGAAGTTTTTGTCCGGGTTCCTTGTTGTTGCCACGGTGCAAAAGTAATAAATTAACCATAAAATGATGCGGGATGATGAAATAATATTCCGGTGTCTTTTACTTTTATATTTAGGAAGAAAGCGCTTCGCATCTGCCATGGAGGATGATTTAGCCCCCGGATACTCATTTATTTTCAGACAACGATGAGGGCGATGCCCAATTCAATGGAGATTAAGCGTGGTTTATCCGGAAAAAGATTTACTTTTGCGCTGAATATTTTATCCGGAAAAATGAAACTATCTAAAATACCCTTGTTGGGACGCGTGGTTATCGCCATCCTCTCGGGGATCCTCCTTGGGCAGTTTGTGCCGGTGTGGTTTGCCCGGATTTTTGCCACGTTTAACGATTTATTCGGTAATTTCCTTTCGTTTATCATTCCGCTGATCATTCTCGGCCTGGTGGCTCCCGCGATTGGCGAGTTGGGGAAAGGAGCGGGGAGGCTTCTGCTGATCACAACGGTTATCGCGTATCTGTCCACCCTTTTTTCGGGGTTTTTCACCTATTTTTCGTGTCGGGCGGTTTTTCCGAATATCATAACCGGCGCCATCGACGCGGAATCGCTACAGGGCATGGGGGAGGGCGCCGTGAAAACATTCTTCAGTATAGGGATGCCTCCCGTGATGGAAGTGATGTCGGCATTGATTCTGTCGTTTTGCATAGGGATCGGGCTCTCACTCATCCAAGGCGACACGTTACAGAAAGTTTTTTCGGATTTCCGCGATATTGTGACGATGATTATCCGCGCGGTAATCATTCCGTTGCTGCCCGTTTATGTTTTTGGCATGTTTCTCTCCATCTCCATCACCGGGCAGGTTTATTCCGTGATCATGCTTTTCCTGAAAGTGATTTCGGTGATTTTCGTGCTGCATATCCTGCTGCTGGTTATCCAGTATGCGGTGGCAGGCGCCGTCTCGCGGCGTCATCCGCTGAAAGCGTTGAAGAGGATGCTGCCGGCTTATATGACGGCACTGGGAACAGCCTCATCGGCAGCAACCATCCCCGTGACGCTGCAATGCGCGCTCAACAATAAGATCAATCCCAGCATCGCCTCTTTTGTGATCCCGCTGTGTGCCACCATTCACCTGGCCGGAAGCGTGATGAAAATTGCCGGCTTTTCGCTGGCGATCCTCTATTTCTTCGGCGTACCGGTCGATCCGGGCACTTTTATCGGGTTTATCGTGATGGTGGGGATCACCATGATCGCGGCGCCGGGTGTCCCCGGCGGAGCTATTATGGCGGCCATCGGGATTATCCAGAGCATACTGGGCTTTGACGAACAGATGATCGGGTTGATGATGACCCTTTATATTGCGGTGGACAGTTTCGGGACCGCTTGCAACGTAACGGGCGACGGAGCCATCGCGCTGATTATGGAGAGGGTCGCGGGAGACACCATGAATAAAAATCATTTCAATGCGAAAGATCGGTGAGGAATTCAAAGCCTACGCGGGCATGATGCTCTATACGTACTATCCTTGGTGGAGTGTTGTTCCTTGAAGAAAAGTTGTGCTCTTTCCACATGGTGGGCGGATTGTTGAAAGCCGGACTTTATCGTATGGTTACGGTATTGGATCAACAATTCCGACAGGAAGTACAACGACCATTATATGAAGTGGCATCATCCCAGATGGCCAGACGCAGTTTTATTGGTAATATCTATAAGAAAGTCAAAGATCCCAATTTGGTAGGAGCATTAAGCGAACATAAAGAAGGCAGTAAAGCTTTTGCCCGATACCGGACTATCGATGATGAGATGAAAAAAGAACTCATTAATCTATTAGAATGATTAACTTTGTAAAAATGATTTCTTGCTTAACTCGCAAAACGACATTTTATTTAAGTTGCTGATTATTAGTTTTATCTTGCTTAATTAGGAAAACGACATCAACATGGATTATCGTAAAATCAATAGCCATGTCATTCTACTACTGATCGTTTCTATTGTTGGTTTAGCAATAACGATGGTAGGCAGATTGATTGTCCTTGAGAAAGGAGTTGATACAGGTACGGCAAATTTGACCTTTGTGATCATCCTTGGCGTGTGCGTTGTTGCGTATCTGATTATCCTGGCAACATTGTCTCATGTTATTGTCCCGTGGATTATGAAAAAACTACCGAATAAACAGAAGACGGCTTCAACAATCACAGATGATAATGTTTCCAATGAAACAACGTTCAACGGAACAAGGTGTAATCAAAAAGAAAAAATACTGGAACAATCCATAGAAGAAATAAGGAAAGACGCAGAAAGGTGCCATATAGAAAAGCAAAATGCCAAAATCAATCTTTTTATTGAATATTTAAAGAAGTGAAAAACTGCCGAGTGCAAAAATATTAAATTCAATTCAATCTCTAAAAACCTGCTCCAGATTCTGTTCCCGGTGTACCAGTGAGACTTTGATGCCAAATTTCCTGGAGATGTGTTCTGCCGTTTTCTGGGCGGCGTAGACCGAGCGGTGTTGCCCGCCGGTACACCCGAAGGAGATCATCAGGTCGGTGAAGCCGCGGTCTTTGTATCGCTTCACATGCCTGTCCACCAAAGGGTAGATGCTGTCAAGGAATTCCAGCATTTCTCCATCCTCCTCAAGGAATTGGATTACCGGTTCATCCAGACCGGTCACATTATTGTACCGTTCATATTTTCCTGGGTTATTGATGGCGCGGCAATCGAACACATATCCGCCTCCGTTGCCGGAAGTGTCGTCGGGGATCCCTTTTTTATAGGCGAAACTGTAAATGCGTACTTCCAGTTCACGCTTGCGGGAATCGGCAAATTGTTTCAGTTCGGTCATCTCCCTTAACAAGCCACTGAGATAAGGATATTCCTCAAAACCCTCTTTCAGTAAATCCCGGAGATTGTTAAGCGCGAATGGCACGCTTTGGATAAAATGGGGTTTTTTCTCGAAATATCCCCTGAAACCGTAAGCCCCGAGAACCTGTAATGTGCGGAAAAGGACGAATTGACGGAGTTGTTTCAGAAAACCGGACTCATCCACATGTTGGTATTTTTTTAATGACTCTATATATGTGTGAATAAGCTCGTTGCGTAACTCGTCGGGAAAGTTGGCTTTCGCTTGCCAGAGGAATGACGCCACATCGTAATAGACAGGACCTTTCCTGCCGCCCTGAAAATCGATAAACCAGGGATTTCCGTCTACCAGCATTACATTCCGTGACTGGAAATCGCGGTACATGAAAGCCTCCGATTGGTCCTGCAGCAGGTTTTCCGCCAGTTTTTCAAAATCATTCTCCAGCTGATCTTCCTGAAAATCCATGCCGGTAGTTTTCAGGAAATTATACTTGAAATAATTCAAATCCCAATATACGGAACGCTGGTTGAATTCCGGCAGGGGATGGCAGACATTGAAATCCAGTTTCTCCGCACCTTTCACCTGAAAATCGGCAAGCATCGCGATGGTTTTGTGTAGGAGGGCCTTTTCCTCATGGCTGAAAACGCCTGTGAGGCGGCCCCCCTTAATGGCGTCGAACAGGATCTCGTCTCCCAGGTCCTGTTGAATGTAGAACATGTCATCATCTGAAACGGCAAGTACTTGCGGGGCATTTAACCGTTGTTTGTGAAAATGACGCGACAGGGCGATGAATGCCCGATTCTCCTCACGCGACTCCCCATGCACGCCGATAAGTGAGAGGTCATCCTTTTTCAGCCGGAAATATTTACGGTTCGATCCTGAAGAAGGCAATGCCTCCAGCGTGGGATTGGCCTTGCCGGTAAATGTCGTAAAAAGGGTTATAAGTTGTTGCATATCCATTATTCTTACATAGGTTCCAGATCCGGTTGATTGGGGGTGCGATGAGTTGTGAATTGGAATTACTCCAGTTCCGCGAGCCAGCTGTCTGCCGATGCGTCGCTTGGCATGCGCCAGTCGGCCCGGGGGGATAGATTTACGGATCCTACTTTAGGTCCGTCGGGCATGCAGGAGCGTTTGAACTGTTGGGCGAAGAAACGTCTGTAGAACAGTTTCAGCCATTTCACTATTTCCTGGGCGGGGTATTGTCCGGCAAATGCCTGTTCTGCCATAAATCGTATGCGTGAGGGTGAGTCTCCATACCGGAGCATACGGTGCAAAAAGAAATCGTGCAGTTCGTAAGGCCCCACGAAATGTTCCGTTTTCTGCGCGATTCCGCCATCTTTGCCGGCCGGTAGCAGTTCGGGGCTGAAGGGAGTGTCGAGAATATCATGCAAGATATTTCCGGAAGCCTCCTCGTTTGTCCGGGTATCGGCAATCCACCTCACAAGGGTAGCGACGAGCGTTTTCGGCACGCTTGTGTTCACGCCGTACATTGACATATGGTCTCCGTTATAGGTGGCCCATCCCAAGGCCAGTTCCGACATATTCCCGGTGCCTACCACCAGCCCTCCTATTTTGTTGGCGTAATCCATCAGTATCTGGGTGCGTTCGCGGGCTTGGCTGTTCTCATAGGTTACATCGTGGTTGTCGGCGTCGTGGCCGATATCTTTGAAATGTTGGGTGACAGCATCCACAATGGGTATTTCCTTCACGGTCACCCCCAGTGATCTCATCAGGGCGACGGCGTTGCCGTAGGTCCTGGCGGTAGTCCCGAAACCGGGCATGGTGATGCCGTGGATATTCTCGCGGGGGAGGCCCAGCAGGTCGAATGCTTTGACGGTTACCAGCAGTGCCAGCGTAGAATCCAGCCCGCCCGATATGCCGATGGTGGCTTTCTCCATGCCAGTGTGCAGCAGTCGTTTCGCCAATCCATGTGTTTGGATATTGAAAACCTCGGAGAGGCTCTCGTCTCTGGTTTCTTTTGAAGGGATGAAAGGATGCGGGTTGAAGCTGCGATACATCTTGTCGGGAGTGACGAAATCGATATAGCAGTCGATTCCGGTGGTCTCGCTGGATGATGTCATTGACGTGTAGTTGGTGTTTTTCAATCGGTCGTGGCGTAATGCCTCGATGTCGATATCGGCAATGATCAGTTCGCTTACCGGGGAGAACCGTTCCGACTCGGCCAATAAGGTGCCGTTTTCGGCAATGAGACAGGCTCCGGAAAAGACCATATCGGTAGTAGATTCGTGCCAACCCGCCGAAGCGTAGATATAAGCCGCGTTACACCGGCCCGATTGCTGTCGCACGAGTGATTTCCGGTAGCGGTTCTTGCCCACCAGCTCATTGCTTGCCGAGAGGTTAAAGATGAGGTCAGCCCCTTGCATGGCCAGTGCGGATGACGGTGGAACAGGCATCCAGAGGTCTTCGCAGATTTCGATGCCGAAGTTGCCGAAAGAGGTATGAAAGATCAACCCTTTCGAGGAGATCGGCACCTTGCTGCTTTCACTATCCACTGTCAGGTCGAATTTGTCGCTTTCGATATTTACCGTGAGATCGGTGAGATCGTTTCCGGATGTGAACCATCTTTTTTCATAATACTCATTATTGTTGGGAACATAGGTTTTGGGGACAAAGCCAAGGATACCCTCACCAGACAATACGGCAGCCACGTTGTAGAGATTGTTTTTGATATGCAGGGGAAGCCCCACGATGGTGATAATCGATGGCCTCTCTTCCAAAAAGCGGACCAGTTTGGATAACGACTCCAGCGCTTTCTGTTGCAGCGCTTTCTGGAAAAACAGATCGCCGCAGCTATAAGCTGTCAGGCATAATTCGGGAAAACAAAGTATCTGCACATCTTCCTGCTGTGCCTGTTTTATAACCCGTTTTATTTCTTCGGTGTTGTGATCGCAGTCCGCCACCTTGAGTTTAGGTGACGCTGCTGCCACACGCAGAAACCCGTAATCATTGATGTTCATTTGATTATTTTGTTTTTTAATTCGGTGTGTGAAACCTTGATGTTTAAAATACTCACTCACCGGTATGACAAATTAAAATAACCGGCTTTAGTGTGTTTTTTATTTTACATGTCGCTGTGTGATAGTTGATTGCTTATCCATTTCTTTTCTGATGGAGTTGCAATCTTTATTGCAAAGATAATGAATAGAATCCATTATCGGTAAATCAAATCCATCTTATATTTCCATTGATCGAAATAAAGATTCCATCGGTCGGACTCCACTTCGCCTCGTTGAAAATCGACAGTTTCACTGCGCGGAAATCGCTTTTCAGGAAAGAAATCCCCGGAAAAGTCGGAATTGATATACAACCGGTAGGAGTCGATGCCACTCATGAAAAATCCGCGTCCCGGCGGGATAGACACCGAGTCGCCGCGGCCGAAGGATATGTCGACCGGAATCCAACCGACACCTTCGAAATAGACTTCCGCCCAGTCGTGCAGGTTCACTTCTCCCGGGTGAGTCATCCATCCGCTTTGCCAACGCGCGGGAATGCCTTTGTATCGCAGCATAGTCATCATCAAGAGTGTTACCTGCCCACAATCGCCTTTGCGGTTTTCGATAACATATTCGGGGATATTGGCAATGGTGGAATATTCCAATGCGCTTGCCCAAGGAAAGTTGGAGGCGATGTAACGGTAAACCGCCTGAAGGATTTCCACTGGTGTTTGCGCATTTTCGGTCACGCTGTCGGTCAGATTCCGGATCTCTTTTGAAAACTGAATATGTGGTTTTTGTTCCGCGGTATATTTCAGGAACAGAGGATCATTTTTGTCATAGGGTTTTACCTCTATTTCAAAGAGATCAAACCATTCTCCCTGGGAAGTGAATTCGAAATCGGCCCAAAAAACCGTCGGCTTGCCCCTGAGGTTTTTTTGCTCCATATACAGGCTGGCATGTGCTGTCTTGTCGTCCGATAGGGTATAGTCGGGTTGCGAGGTGGCAAGTAATTTGACATCCGTCTGCCGGCGAACATCTCCTCTTGGAAACGGCAACCAGACTTTCAATAATTCCGCGTCGGGGACGGCATCCGCGTTTACTGTCAGTGTGTAACGCGCCTTCATTGTCTTTTTAGGCAGAAGGTATTTCCCTTTAGTGGCGCTACCGGTTTTGTTTTCGAAAGCATCCATCAATAATGAATCAAGGGGCGTGTCAGTTTTCGGGGAAGGTGTTTGAGTCAGATTCCTTGCCGATATATCTACCCGGAATATATTGGGCGCGGCATTCCGGAAATATCGTTTCTCGCCGTCAATGATCCTGAATTCAAGCGTCTTTGAACGTTCCCAGGTATCCAAAAGTGAATCGGAGGGGGTAAACATCCAGTTTTTTTCGATCCAATCGACTATTTCATCCTTTGTTCTGTTGAAATCCAGTTTTACCCTGTGCAAAGAGTCTCGCGTAAAGAGAAGAGCGTGTTGTAGGTCTTCGCTGACCTGCCCTCCCGCGATAAGCGAGTCGATCAGTCCCGCGGCTCTTGTGAAATTGCCTGAGGCAATCTCTTTGTCGATCTCTCCAGTGGTATCTGGTTGTTTTGGAGATGAACAATCGAGCAGGAATAGCAGAATAAATAAGCTCAAAATAGTTCTCATCGGTGGTGATTGTAAAGTTGAAGTTTTTTATTCAGGGAGAGAATGGGTCTAAATACTGATTGTCTGTGTGAGCCGTAGTATTTCCGGCATTCTTTCAAGCAGTTTTTCCATGGAACTGAAAACAACCGACGCGCCCGCGTCGCCCAGCACGGAGTCGGGGAGGGGGCCTGTATTCACGGCGATGGTAAAGATGCCTGCCCCGACGGCCGATTCGATCCCGAGGGGCGCGTTTTCTATCACGATGGCCTGGTTGGGCTTTAGGTCGCCGCCTTTCTGTAGCCCCATCAGGTAGGGTTCAGGGTCGGGTTTGCCGTGTTCCACATCGAAAGCAGTCACCATGGTTTGGGGTGTGAACACTCCAGGGAAATGTATGTCGAGCCGATCCAGTAGGGAAGGTTGACCGGATCCTGTGACCAGCACGGGTTCAAGTCCGCGCGACTTCACACATCCAATTATTTCTTTTATTCCGGGAAGAATTTCACCTTGATTATATTGGGCAAAAAGCGCTGATTTTCTTGCGTAAATATCACGGATCTCCTCTTCGGTGGCATTGCGGCCGAATTCCCGCTCGGTAATAATATCGATGGTGGAGGAACCTATCCTCCCTTCGTGAAAATAGAATTCTTCGGGGGTTGTTGAAGTATATCCCCGTTGCTCCATCGTTTCTTGCCATGATCTGGCATGTGCGGGCATGGAATCATATAAAACACCGTCCATGTCAAAAAGTACTGCTTTGAGATCGAAACCAGTATAATGATTTTGCTTCAGATAGTTTAAGAAAGGAATTCTCATTTTTTTGGAAAAGGGATTTACAACAAGCAAATTTACAACCTTTTTCCTGATATATAAATTAAAAAGGGCGGAACCTTTTTTGTCCCGCCACTCCACTAACCATTTTATTATTTAATTCTATTTTAACAGATTAGCATTTTGCCTTAAAAAGGCATTGTTGATATCCTTTTGCCGTCACATAAAAAACGGGGCAGAAATCAATCCTTTCAAAAATCAACGCCCTTATGGACGAAATACAACATCATCCAACAACAGGCACTTAACCCCATTGATATTTTCGCTTATCTTACAGCGATTGTGTGAATCCTGTTATACCCTGTTTCCGCCTCCCACATGTCCTGATTGGCCATCCGGATGCTGTATTCGGGTCTGACAGAAAGGGTAGAGGCCGGGTCGGGCAGATTCAGGTAGACTGCATATTTGTTGTCCTTCGTTGCGGGAGGGAGGGTATGGGTAACATCCAACGATTGTTCTTCTCCCGCGAACCATTTCCTGGGATCTGTTTCTATCTTAATAGTAAAGGTCTCCCCGGTTTCCGATTCAGGGACCAACAACAATTCCGCATTTCTGGGATTGACCGGGGCCGCGAATCCGACATTTTTAATTTTCAGTTTCACACTCCATTTTTCTCCCGCGCGGGGTTCTTTGGTGAATTCACCTTCTGTGGCGACAAACCTGTATCCCATCCGTTTAGAGATTTCCTCAAAACATCCCTTGGTTCTCCAATCCGAGAGGACAGACGGGTGGTAATCGGAGTTGAGGTACGACCAGTGATATTTCTCCATCTGAAGAAGAGCGTTCTCACATGCCGAGTAACTTGACAAACCGCAAGTCTCACCACCCATTACTGTATACTTTGTCTCACTCTCCCAGAATGTCCTCTCCTGTGAATTGTGGAATGTGCCTACATCGTTTGAACTGGCCAGGAAACAATCGTTGTGCGAACCGATCCGCGACAGGAGTGACCCGTTATATGCTTTTGCCGCTGTGATTGTGTCCGGATAACCGATGTTGAAACAATGAAGTTTGTATGCGGGTGTCCTTACGCAAACCATCCTTTCTTTTGGCAGGGCGTTCAACAACGCTTCCAGCACTTTTTTGCGCGGGACATAATCCTGCGGTGTCTGGGGATTCATGTTGAAGTGATCGGTATAATACCATTCACCCCACGCGCCAATAAATCCGGCCTCGACAGCAAATATCACATCAGCGTAATGGGTGAGGTACGGCTTCAACTGTTCAATATGTTGTAACACCAAATCGAGAGGGGCATCCCACGGTTTGTCCCCTTCGCTATCCGAATAGGCAAATCGAAGAACACATTTTCCGCCACCTTCACGAAGGGCTTTCATGTTGATTTCAATCCTGTTCAGAAATTCGGAGGAGATAGGTTTGTCCCGGAAATCATACAGATAATAGAGATTCAACATCAAAGATCTGCCTGCGTTCCGGTTCCTTTTTACCTGTTCGGCGGTCAGCACGTTGTCATCCTTGGTGCTGAATGAGTTATAGTTGTAGAAACCTCTTTCAGGGTTGATGATGGCTTCGTCCGACTCCTTGTATGTGACCTTGACCATACCCCCGTCATTTTCGCCTCCGTTTTCCGGCCCCGAATGGCCGCAAGCAGAGGCAATAATGATAAAGGGAAGTAGCCAGGCAAAAGTGAATTGTTTTTTTCTTCGCATATTACGGTTGTTTATCGCGCTATTTCGTTCATCGGTCGAGACGTAAATTCAATTACTTTGCCGGGTTCAGAAATAGTCTGATGTTATTGGATTTTTACTTTCATGAGTGATTGAGTCGGTTCACCCGAAGAGGCGTTTGGCAATGAACCTGTTTCCGCCCAGTCTTCGTTCGAAGAGAATATGCCGATGCTGATTTCGGAAGCAAGTGTGGTGGGCAGCATCTCTTTAATGATACTCATCTCCGTTTCCACAATGGTTCCGTTGACGGTTTTGGGTTCAGACATATTAACGATCCCGCTACCGGCACCGAGCACCTCCACCCATTCCCATCCATCTTGGGGTTTGTCTGGCGGCCAATTATAGACAACCGCGTCTTCCATTTTCTTCGTGGAGAACCCTTCAATCAGGAAATCGGCACCGCAGGGATCCCATAACCATGAATTTCCGCCTGACGCCGGATCGTTATCGGTATTGATAAAGATATCTAAAGGAGCCACATTACTCTGGTCATATACCAAGTATATGTAGATATAGTTATCGTCAGCACAAACTTTCATTTCCCGAAGTGCGGTCAGTGACGCTCCTGAAGAACTGGTAGAGGAAGATAACTGTTCGGAGGAAACCGCCCTCCAGTCCTCGAAATTACCGTCAATCTGTATAAGAGCCGGCTTTTGGATCTTAAGCATCTCTTTGATTGTTTTGGTTCCACCTTTTCCTGTCACTGTCAGCGTGATGATAAAGTTTCCCGATTCCGAGTATTCATGGAGCGGATTTTCCTCGGTCGATGTATTTCCGTCCCCGAAATCCCATAGATATTCGGTCGCGTCGGTGGAATAATTGGTGAATTGCACCTTTATTCCATCGACTTGGTAGTCAAACAAGGCCATAGGGGCTTCTGTTTTCTCACAGGAGACAACAATGAACGCGATCAGGCCTATAAGCGAAAATTGAATGTAATTTTTCATTGTTTTACTATTTAATTGTGATTATTTGTTTCTACTTCACCGAGGTTTCATCAAACGGAATGGGATATTGTATTTTCGGATCGTCATATTTTACGATCTCCCAAGGTTGTACTCCGGCAAAACGGCGATCCATATCTTTTTTGTTGCGATAGAGGTCGAACATGCGATGTCCTTCGAAAGCCAATTCCAGTCGCCTTTCATCCAATACGACGTCGAGAGCCGATTCATATCCCTTTTCCCTGAAGTTCCGGGTCGTGAAAAGCGCGTCTCCCGATAATCCTGCCCGTTGACGGATCACATTTACATCGGCCAGCGCTTCGGAGTCCTTTCCCAGTTTGGCATACGCTTCGGCACGGTTGAGCAATACTTCGCCCCATCGTAACATTACCGGCGAGCTCAGCATCGGATCTTGGTCCTGATAAGAGAACTTGCTGATATAATATAGCGGGAAACTATTTCTGTGCTGCATTTTCC
This sequence comes from Proteiniphilum sp. X52, assembly GCF_003712195.1. Taxonomy (GTDB): domain Bacteria; phylum Bacteroidota; class Bacteroidia; order Bacteroidales; family Dysgonomonadaceae; genus Proteiniphilum. Next base: position 277,223 of record NZ_RDSD01000003.1, read on the forward strand.
TTGTCAGCCGGACATCGTGTTTTTTTCCATCCGATGTGATATAATGCTGAGGATACCCATTGACAGTCTCGGTTTCCACATTTATATTCTGTGAACCCTCCGTAAAGAAATATTTTCTGCTTATGGCATCATATTCCACATCCCTCAGTTCGTTTGTCCGGAAATCGTCGCCTCCGGCGCTTTCTACCGGCCAGCTGATCATCATGGCCGATCCGTCACTGTCATATTTGGGGATCACGTAAGAGGTGTATCGCACATCCTGCGGGTATCTCTCATACAGGTTATTCAACGGATCGGATGAAAACACTTCTCCCCATCCCATGCCGTCGTTGATATACATGGAGGCGATGGACGATTGTCCTTTTGTCTCCAGCGATGTGTGTGCAATTGCCCAAAGCGTCTCTTTTGAGGACAGCGCATTGGCAAAATAGGAAGGGTAGGAGGCGGTGGGTTCCAGTTTCGATTCAGGTGATGCTCCGTTCAACATTTCATCGGTCACCAGATCCACCACTTCCTGATTTTTGTCCATATACAGATATACCCTCGAGAGCAATCCTTGTGCGGCTTCCTTCGACACGTATCCTGCATTTCCCCTGCGGGAGCCCGTACTCATAAGCTGAATGGCGCGCAGAAGGTCTTCCGCTATCTGGTCATATACCTTTCCCACGGTAGCAAAAGAAGCCTCCATGGTGTTAGTGCTTGTTCTTAATATAATCCCCTGATTGTCCCTGCCGTGGGAATAGGGCTTTGCATAGAGGGTTACCAGATGCAGGTGCGTAATTGCCCTCAGGAAATAGTTTTCTCCTTTGATATGGTCCGATTCTACCGATGCTCCGTCCTGTACATTCTCAATGACGGAATTGGCACCGAGGATAATCCTGTAGCCCAGCCACCAGACAGTGGAGACGTTTTTCAATGTATTGTTCGTCCGATAGACGGTCGCCTCATACAACGGGTCGGTGGTACGTCCCGAGAGAGTCACATTGTCGCTCGGATATTCGGTCATCTGCATGTAATGGCGGATATAGGTATTCCCGCTTGCGTACAACCCCTTATATTCATATTCATCTTTGAACATCGAATAATTACCGTCGGTAATATATATCGCTCCTCCCGGATCTTTTGAAAGTTGTTCCGGGGTCAAGGCATCGGACGGAAAATAGTCCAGATTACATGATACTGTCGCCAATAAAAGAAATGATACGGCGTATCGTATTATTTTTTTCATAAATTTCACTCTATTAAAAGTTGATTTCCACACCTGCCAAAACCTGGCGGCTGATAGGGTAATTATCGGCATACAATCCGGCGAGCGAATATTCGGTCGTTTTAAGGCTTACTTCCGGGTCCATTCCCGAGAAACGGGTGAAAGTGAGAAGGTTGTCACCGGATATGTATACTTTACAATTAGATATAGACACTTTTTTCAGTAAACTTTGCGGAAGATTGTATCCCAATGTGACGTTTTTTATCCTGAAAAAACTGCCGTTTTCCAGATAACGCGATGATATGTTGTTCGATCCCTTATTTCCATTCATGACCGCTTTCGGATGGGTGGCGATATCGCCCTGTTGTTTCCATCTTACCCATCCCAACCGGTTGTCATCGATGGACAATTGGTTATATCCCAGATAGGCCCCGTCCGCATCTGTCGATAAACGGTTATAGTTGAATATTTTATTTCCGTAAACAAAATTTGTGTTGATGTTGAGGCTGAACCCTTTGAGCGTGAGGTTGTTGATGAACCCTCCACTGAATTTTGGGGTTGCTTTTCCGACAACTTGCGGATCTGCCTGGGTAAAATCATTCGTGCTTGACCGTTCGGTGATATTGCCGTTATCGTCCCGCACTATTTTTTCCCATAACGGATCGCCGTTTTCAGGATCCACGCCCAACCATTTGGGCATGTACCAACTGTAGATATCCTGTCCACGCTTTACTTCCTGGTAGACCATATTCCTTGTAAGCAAGAAATGTTCATCGTTGGGAGTTCCCATCACGGTGTTCTTATTGAATCCTATGTTGAACATGGTGTTCCATGTGAAAGTGGGGCGTTGGATGTTTTTGGTGTTTAATTGTATCTCCATTCCCTGATTACGCACGCTGCCGATATTTTCCATTCCTTCGAAGAAACCGGTGGAAGGTTTCCGGGGTACGGCCAACAGCAGATCCTTGTTCTCGATATTGTAAAGGTCGAAATTCAATTCGATGTTTTTCCACAGGTTGACATCCACCCCCACGCCGGCCATATAGGCGGTCTCCCAACCCAGATAGGGATTCCCTGAACGTTCGGGGGTTGCGCCGACCTGGTTCTGATAGGAGCTGTTGAGGGAGAATGTCGAGAGATAGCGGAAAGACCCGATGTTTGAGTTTCCCGTGACCCCGTAACTCGACCGAAGCTTTAAAAATGAAATCACGTCGTTGCCTTTCAGAAAATCTTCGTTGCTTAACAGCCACGAAGCGGCAACCGAGGGGAAGTAGCCGATCCTCCGTTCCGGCCCGAAGGTGGAGCTGGCATCCATTCTGTAGGAAGCGGTGGCGAAGTACCGGTTTGAATGGCTGTATTGGGCCTGCGCGAAGGCAGACCATCCGGCTCCCGGAATTTTGTATCCGCCGATTTTATAGACTGCGGCGGCATTCAATGCATCCATTCCATTGGGCATGCCGATCCCTGATGCCGACATGTAGTCAGTGCCGTATATGCCATATTCCCATCCGATGAGTCCGTTTAGGGAGTGATTCCCCCTTTCTTTACTGGCTTTTAAAATATTCGTAGTGCCAAAAGAGTTGCTTAATGTGGCATTGTTCAGCAAATAACCCTTTGCGTAAGAGGGGCTGTATGACCTTGGGTCTATGAATTGATCATATTTCGATGTGTTCTGGGAGAATCTGTTTGTGGTTGTGAATATCAACCATGGCAGGATTGACCAGTTGAACTGTACGTCGGCAACGATCCCATATGATTTGGATTTGCTGTAATTGTACTGCTCATTGTGCAGGGCATTCCATTTATCCTGAGAATACCATGTCTTCCCGTTATCAGGCCTGACTGCGCTTGTGATCTTGACAATCTCTCCGTTGGCGTCATAGGGGTTGTCCCAAGGCATCTTGGTGTATGCGTCATTGAGTGTGGTCCAGCTCGACGCGCTCCGGTCGCGTGAGGTCGTATATGCCAGCCGGATATTCATATCCAAGTTCGAAAAGAGTTGAGCATTCAGATTCAGACGGGTGGAGATCTTGTCGAAATTGGTATTAATCAGTGTTCCCTCTTCGTTATAATAATCTACGCTGGCAAAATAGCCTATCTTTCCCGTACTTCCCGAAATGGATGTGTAATAATTCTGTAGCCATCCCGGAGAGAAGAATGCGTCCTGCCAGTTATAATCCTGTCCCAAGAGATAGAATGGACGAAGCTGCTTGAACAATGACGCGCTTAGCATGTCTTTGTGCATTAAAAACAGCTCTTTTGAGTCCATCATTTTAAAGTTCCCGAACAAGGGGCTTTTCTGTCCGACCTTTGTTTTGAAGTTCACTTTTGTTGCTTGGTTTTTTGAGGCCGACTTGGTGGTGACAACGATTACACCTCCTGCCGCTGCGGAACCGTATAAAGCGGTCGCACCCGCGTCCTTCAGTACCGTGATAGTCTCAATGTCGTTCGGATTGAATGTCCCATATGGTATTCCGTCGACCACATAAAGCGGATCAGCATCCGCCGTGATCGAGCCTGTCCCGCGAACGCGTATCTCGGCATTCGCTCCGGGTTGTCCTGTGGAGTTATAGACAACAACACCGGCTACTTTTCCTTGCAGCATATTTCCCACATCGGAAGTGTTCACGTCTGTCAATTGTTCCGACGACAGGGTCACCAATGAACTGGAAAGTTCGGCTTTTTTCTGGCTGGAGTATCCCATTACAATGACTTCCTCCATCAAATATGTGTCGGTTTCGAGAGCAATATCGATGATCTCTCTCCCGTCTACGGCACGTTCCTGGGTTTTAAACCCCACATACGAGAAGAGAAGTACGTCGCCGGATTTTGCCTCGATGGAATAGTTCCCGTCGATATCGGTAATGGTTCCGGCGGTGCTTCCCTTTATGGCTACACTCACTCCTGGCAGTGACTGTTGATCTTCGGCTGACGTGACTGTCCCCCGAACCGTAACTTGTGCATAGGAGCCTAATGAAAACAAAAGAATCAATAGGCATGTTAACTTAAATCTACTTCGCATGATCATAAAGTGTAAAATTGTGTTTTATTCCAGTCTCCCTATAATATGTTCAGATACGTATGATACCTGTCTCGTATCCGCTTAATATACCTCAATCAGGTAATTGGCTTTAAAATCCCGATTTATGACAGGATTGTCGCCGTTGATGGTGTAAGACCTTTTTTCATCGGTGGTATATTCCACGACGGTGTATTCCCGGCCTTTTTCTAATCCTCTCAATTCTATTTCACCACTCCATTCATCGGCGTAAAATGCGTAGTACATTTTGCCATCCTTTTCAATTACGTGTGCTTCCGGTTTGAAGAAGCCTATGTCGTAAAGTCCACCAAGATAGGTCCCTGTGGAAAGCTTTTTCTCGTCATATAATGAGAACCACTTCTTCCATATATTCTCTTTTTCAGGTGTTAACAGATAATCTTCTTTGACATTAGGATTGTTTTTCGGATAAGTGAATTTGGTTCCCAATACCGCGCCAATACCAAACGAACTTGCAAAATCGTTTCCGTGGTCGCTTAATTCCACGTGATCGCCAAAATATGCCGTTTTCGGAATTAAAGCCTTGTAGATATAGCCTTTTGACCTGATCTGGCTGCTGTTCAATGGGTCGGACGCAACCACCTGGTTACAATAGGGCATATTGTAGAAAGACATGCAGGTGCCACAAGGGCAATTCTGGACAACTGCGTGGGGCTTGACCTTCAGCGATTCTTCATAAATCAGTTTGAAGTAATCAGGCAGTTCCCTTACCGATAATTGCGGATCCTGGGGATGATTGGCCGCGCTGTAGTCGGGATGCACGGCATTCAGATGTTGGCCGTCGAGTTTTAATCCGTCAAAATCATATACCGATAAGAACTTATGCACAAGCCTTTTGGTCTCTTCAATGGTTTTACCGGCTAGCGGAGACATATAATAACTATTCCACCATGAAATACCATAAGGCTCTCCCTCTTTGGAAAGCATCAATACCTCAGGATTTTCTTCCAGTATTTTTGTTCCGGGGTCTGCAGCCAGCGGTGCCCACCAAAGCTGGACTTTTAATCCGTCTTTTTTCATCTCTCTGACTAAATCTATCATCTCCTGATCCCCGCCGGGGAAGCGATTGGGATCCAGATCCCAATCGCCTTCGGCAATCTGATAACCGTCGTCGACTGTAGCCCATCGAATGCCTAATTCCCTTACTTTTGGCAAAGTGCCCAAGACTTCTTGAAAAGTAGCCGTACGTTCATAGCCCCAGGAGCACCACATCGATTCAAACGCGGCCGGCTCCGATTCGGGCATCACGATCCCCGATTTCCGCATCAATTCAGCGTATTGGCGTAAGGGCCTGAAGCAATCCCCTTCGTATAACTGCACAAAACTCAGCAGTGAAGATATGGTGTCCCCGGGCAACAGCTCTTTCGCATCGTCATACATTTTTTCCATGGCGATGGTAGCATTGTCAGAGTTGTCTTTTTTCTCCACGGGCAATGAAACCAGTTCGGGATGTTTTGAAACATGCCCTATGGCTATGCCCATGTCGGGACGCCATAAGCAGGTGACCGGGATTCCTCCGCCATAATCGGAATTGTTCATCCCCATGTAGTTGCGCTGGAAAAACTGACCCTCTACCGGTAGTATCCAATCAGCCCTTTCTGAAGTCGACTCACCCTGAAAAGACCAGAAGCCGGGAGTGGCGGATCCTCCGATTATTTCATAGTTGTTATTCCTTATGCCCTTGACGAATAACGGTCCTTCCGTATGATTGATATAGGAGGTTTTGGTCAACAACATGTCCGGAAAATCGCGGTATTTAATAACAGTCAGTATCTTGGTCAACCTTCCGTTATGCAATGTTGTGTCGCCTGTAAAAGAATAAACCTCCCCCTTTCCTATCGAATCGGAGATCGGGGCTTTTATTTTTTTGTTCAGGACAAACAGTTCATATTCAGTCCCGTCGTCCATGATCAAATGATCCGAGGAATTAAAATCAACCAGTTGGTTCGCATTCGCCGGTATCCATTGTAGTCGGGTTCGCATCCGGTCATTGATCTCGAATCCCAAATTCCCGTTCGATAGGTTGTTAGACACATTTCCGCACGACAAAAGGATGAGGCATAAGGAACTCCATAATGTAAACTTTCTAATATTCTTCATCGTATATTGGAGTTTGTTATGTTGCTTGTTTTTAGTTTCTTGTAATTATCTATCCTCTATTTCCGCAATCAAATTGATGGGTAGGCGGGGATATCTCAGCTGAAGTTCACGATTTTGAATTTATGGATCAGCAAATCTGCCACGGGCTTACACGCTTTTGGGAAGACTTTTCTTAAGTCGATCTCATCGGTGGTGAGAAGCGTGTTTTTGAGTGCCTTCATAAACGTGTCTTTTATTTCGGTGGCGAGATTGATTTTGGTGATTCCATTTTTAATCGCGCTTTGTATCATCGGATCCGGAATGCCGGAACTTCCGTGGAGGACAAGGATCGCGTCTGTCGCTTTGTGTATTTCCGCGATTCTTTCAATGTTCAGGTTGGGTGCCGATTTATAGAATCCGTGGGCTGAGCCTACGGCGATTGCCAGCGCGTCTACCCCGGTTTGCTCGACAAATTCCGACGCTTCATCGGCCGTTGTGAATTCGCCCGTTTGCTCCTGTCCCGGTTTGGCTATATACCCGAGTTCTGCTTCAACATTCGCATTGTATTTTTGGGCTGTTTCCACCACCTGTCTCGTAATTTCCACATTTTTGGAAAACGGTTTGTTACTTGCGTCTATCATCACTGAGTCAAAGCCTGCATCCAAACATTCCTGCACAAGTTCTACCGAATCGCCATGATCCAGGTGAATCCATCCCTTTACCCCATAGTCTTCGAGTGATTGCCGTGCCAGTGCCACCGACTCTCTCAGTCCCATATATTCAATGGAACTTCTGGTCAGTTGAAGAATGACCGGCAGCCGGCAGGATTCCGCCGCCGTGAGGACACTTTGAAGGGTTTCCAGATTGTAAAAATTGGTCGCAAGGATCGCCTTTTGATCCCGTTGATACTCTTTTAGTTTTTCCTGTAAAGTCATGCGATCAGATTTTTAGCGTTTGGTTGAATCTTGTCCGTGCAATAGCTTTTACAGCTTCTTTTGAGGTAAATGCTCCTGTTCCACCGGCTGCGGTTGTATTTATTGCACCCGTTAAATTCCCGACGATCTGCGCGTTTCCAGCTGTTTCGCCTTTCACGAAAGCATGGATAAAACCCGCGTTAAAGCTGTCTCCCGCGCCAATGGCGTCAATGACATCATTGTTCAGGAAAGCGTCAAGATGTATTGGTTCCCGATTCCTCTGCAATAGCAGGGATCCCTTTCTGCCGCGTTTAACCACGCAAATATGAATGTAAGGAGCTATTTTCCCGACCGCCTCTTCCAATGTTGTTGCTTGTGTGATAAATTTGAGTTCGGTTTCGTTGGGAAGAAAAACATCCACATACGGGAGGATACTTTCATAATCCATATCCCATTTTTCGTTGGGATCCCATTGGGTATCGAGCGAAGTGGTCACATTATTGTCCCTCGCGGTTTTCAGGATATCGCTCAAGTCTTTCTTAATGCCGGACTGCATGAAAATTGAGGATAGATGGATGTGTTTTGTTTTCGAGAAAAGGGTTTTATCCATATCGTCAAAGGTCATGAAATCCATGGCTCCCTGGTACGTCACATTTGCGCGGTCTTCATTGTAATTCAGACAAATGGTCGCGCCGGAAGAATATTTGTCTGATTTTATGAGCATGGATGTATCCACGCCTTTACCGGAAAGGTTGGACTCTATTAAATGTCCGAAGGTATCCCGGCCGATCATGCCGACAAAACCTGTCCTTGACCCCAAACAAGCGATATTTGCCGCAAAAATGGCTGTGGAACTGCCCAGCGTCAGATTCATCTCTTTTGCGAATTTCTCTTTCCCGACCTCAGGCTCACCGTCAATACTGTTGAGAATCACATCCACATTGAGTTCTCCAATCGCGATAACATCGAACTTATTCATAATAAATAATCATTTAGATTCACCAAATTGAACGCGTTAAAATATTTATCCATGTCATGTTCTATTCTCGAGAGCACGACTTCTTCGGCATCTATACCGTTCCGTTTCAGGTTTTCGAAGAGGCGGTAACGCGCAACCAGCGCTTTCGGGTTTTGCCAGATATACCGGCATCCGGTTTTTATCAGCCATTCTTTCCTTTCGGCGGAGATATTTTCAAATGGTATATCCCTCTCATCTGCCTGCAACCATTTTTTCCAACGGTTGGACTCAACGACCAACTCCCATAGTGTTTTTTTCATGTTTGAAAGCACGGCAATCTGATTCTGCCGGAATAAAGCTTTCTCTATCTGTTCGAGCTCGATCAGGGCATCATACTCGCTTATGGTGAATTCAGGACCTACATTCGCGGCTCCAATTCCACAAATCGGGTAATCATCAGGGTTCACAACCCCGTCGGTATAGTGCCCTTTAATATAACTCCCAAATTTACGGACTTTTTGGGCGAGCGTGGTAGCCATTTCTTTATCGAAAGTGGTTGTATGTAAGTCCGTGCCTACTTTTCCCACAATAAAACAGGGCCACACCTCGGGTAATCCTTCCTCTTCCAGGCCGGTTTTCAGGAGCTCGATAAATGTGTCGAAAGTATTCTCATCGGCAAGGCCGCCATGGACCTCTTCAGTGCCCACTTCGTAGGAGATGGCCGGGTAATTGCGCTGACGCCTGAATTCTTCGCTGTGCTTGATTAGCTCTACCGTTCTTTGAGCAACAATCCGGATATCAATGATCTCTCCAGCGGGAACGAAAATATCTACAGTCGGATCTACGTGGATCAGGTCATATCCGGCTTCGATGGCATCTTCAAACGATTTTTTAACTCCTGCCATAGCTTTTTCCAAATCCCATCTCTCCTGCGATTGCTTATCTTTTAACCAGGGACCTCCATGATCTATGGCTACAATGTAAGGTCCATTGAAATTGACCGATCTGGCTTCGTCCGCAAGCAGTTTGGTGAACTCTCTCTGCGTGATGCCCACATACCCTTTATCCGAATCGATTTGATTGAGTGTGGCTGCAAACTTAATCGGCGCGTTGTTCCGTTTTGCCGCCCTGAATGAGGCTTTTATGACGGACATGGAGTTTGGACAAACAGCAAATAATGTTCGGGGAACACCTGTTTGTGATTTTAATTCTTCTATTCTCTCCAGTATTTTTTCTGTTTTTGCCATTTTATTATTAATATATTATTACACCTTCTACTACCCTGGATATTTTTCCGTTGACTGATGGATTGTCGGGATCAAGATCAAATATCATTGATTTAAGCATTCCAAGCATTTGTCCGATAAGTACATATAATATTGCATCGTATTCAGTTTGAATTTGAATTCCCGGAATCATCTCCATATCAAATTCAATATCCATTATCTGTTGTTTTTTTTGTGCTACATAGACTTGCGCTATGGGTTTTGCCTGTTGGTTAATCTGAATTACCAGATCCCTCTCGTATTGAAAAACTTTCTCATCCTCCGAAAACAAATAAACAAGTAGTGTTTTCTCATTTAGTACGGCTTTGGGACCGTGGCGGAATCCTAAAAATGAATCAAACTGACAAATAACTTTACCGTCGGTTAATTCCTGTAATTTTAAATGACACTCTTCGGCAATCCCTTTTTTTTCACCTGAACCCAGAAAAACGGCTCTCTCGAATTCATAAGCAGCAATTTCCTCGATTTTACCCGTATGATCGGTAAGCATGCTTCTCGCCTTTTCACTCAATATGTCAATACCGTTTTTTTTAGCTTCGATATGTTCAATGTCAAAAATCAATATCGAAGCCAAAAGCATGGAGGTGAAACTGCTTGTCATTGCCAAACCTTTATCGTCTGTTTCAGAAGGAAGAACCAGTGAGAGACTATTCTTATTTTGAGCTTTTTTTGCCAGTTTGCCATTCGCGTTACATGTGATAAAGATATGGGCTATATGATCTCCACAGATAGAGTTCGCAGAGTCTACAGCTGCTATGCTTTCCGGACTGTTACCCGATCTGGCGAGTGAAACCAGCATATATTTTTTGTTTTTTTGAAAAATGGCACTCGGATGGGTCGTAATATCAGTGGTTGGTACTGATTTTATATTGTATATATTGTACTTCGGCAACATGTATATGAGGATGTTGCCAATAAATGATGAAGTGCCCGCGCCGGTGAATATGATGGTAACCTCATCATTATAATAAGTGGATAAAAAGGATGATATCTCTTCTTTCTTGTCAAGAATGCGGTTATAGGTCTTCCTCCACATTGCCGGTTGTTGAAATATCTCCCGATGAGTATGGGTGCCGGAGCAATCAATACTTAGCATAATCTCTTGTTTTTTTTATTAAGATATTCAAGTTTCGCATGTAAGTTTGAAATGTATGCAACTAAAGCGGAAACCTTTAGTCGCAATCATGCCACTTGCGAAAGTTGAGTTAAAATATAATTTATGGCAAAAGTAGTCTTTAGCGAAAGAAGCGAAATTATCGGAATACATGTTATAAAACATATATTTGCTGTTTGTTTGTCAATATGCTGAAAATAAGCATAATACGAATATATTGTGCATCGGGTTTTTATTTCGAAATGTTTCGAAAGAGTTTATTTCTTAAATATATCTTTTGATGTGTTTCGCTTTAAAGTAAAAGCATTATTTTTGCACCTAAAAACGATGGAGAATTATTCAACTAACGAGAGAAGAGCCGATATCATCCAGATACTTAATCAAAAAGACAGAGTTGTAATTTCGGAACTCTGCGAAAGGTATGGTTTGTCGGAAGTAACTATACGAAAAGATTTGGAGATCTTAAAAAAGCGCCACTTGCTTTTTCGGATTCGGGGTGGAGCCATTCGTATTCCGTCAACTGTGGATGGTAATGATGCGAGGGTAGGAGCGAAAAGGCTTTTTTATTATAAGCAAAAGAGAGCGATTGGACGATTGGCGGCATCATTGATTAAAGAAAACGAAACCATCATCATAGATTCGGGGACTACGACCATGGAAGTTGCCAAGAATTTGCATGATTTCCAAAATCTCACAATAGTCACAAATGCGATTGATATTGCCTTGGAAGTGTCTAAATATGATAGATTTAATGTTATTTTGTTAGGAGGACACTTGCGGGAATCATCTTTATCAACCGTGGGGCCTTTGGCTGAGTCTGTATTGAAAGTGTGCTATTGCGATAAACTTTTCTTGGGTGTGGATAGTTTTACGATTGAAAAAGGTATTTCCACCCCTAATCTCGAAGAGGCAAATATCAACCAAACGATGATCTCTATGGCAAAAGAATGTATTGCCGTGTTTGATTCTTCCAAGTTCGACAAAAGAAGTTTTGCGTTTATTGCCCAGGTGAAAGATATTGACGCGATTGTCACGGACGACGATATACCTCCCCCTATATTGTCGGAATTGAGGCAAAGGAATATTAAAGTTCACATAGCTTCCTATCGATAATTATTAAATAAAAGTTCTTACCCTATGGCGAGGAAAATGTTGTTATAACCTTGCCTTGATCGTTTTGGTTGCTTGCTCGTACCCCGGTTTTTCCAACAGGGCGAACATATTCTTCTTGTAGGCTTCCACCCCCGGCTGGTTGAATGGGTTGATGCCAAGCAGATAACCGCTGATGCCACACGCTTTTTCGAAGAAATAGATCAACTGTCCGATATGTTTTTCGTTCAATCTGGGTATTTCTATTGTCAGGTTGGGGACGCCGCCGTCCACATGCGCGATACGCGTGCCCAGTTCCGCCATCTTGTTCACTTCGTCAACCCGTTTTCCTTCCAGGTAGTTCAATCCGTCGAGGTCCCTCCCGTCACGGGGGATAACGACCTTTTCGTTCGCCTCTCCAATCGTCACTACGGTCTCGAAGATGGTCCGTTCGCCTTCCTGTATCCACTGCCCCATGGAATGGAGATCGGTGGTGAAGTCGACTGCCGCAGGGAAGATACCCACGCCCTCTTTCCCTTCACTTTCGCCGTAAAGTTGCTTCCACCATTCGGCCAGGTAATGGAGCTTGGGGTGATAGTTCACCAGTATCTCAATCTTTTTGCCCCGTTTGTACAGTTGATTGCGGATTACCGCGTAGATGGCGGGCAGATTATAATCAAAAGAGATGGAAGGTAGTGTTGCTTTTTCTATTTCCACAGCTCCGGCTACCAGTTTACGGATATCTATTCCTGCCACGGCAATGGGAAGCAGTCCTACCGGCGTGAGAACGGAATAACGTCCCCCTACGTTGTCGGGGATGACGAATGTTTTGTATCCCTCCGTATCGGCCAGAGTGCGAAGCGCCCCTTTCGACGCGTCGGTAATGGCCACAATCCGTTTCCTGGCCTCTTCTTTGCCTACTTTATCTTCCAGTTGGTCTTTCAGCAACCGGAAGGCGATGGCAGGTTCGGTGGTCGTGCCCGATTTGGATATATTGATGATGCCAAACTGTTTGCCGTCGAGATAACACTTCAGCTCGCAGAGGTAATCTTCGCTGATATTGTTTCCGGCATAAAGGATCACCGGATTTTTGCGGTCTTTCTTTTCCTGGAGCCAATCGAATGAGGAGGAGAGGGCGTCAATCACCGCGCGGGCACCGAGGTAACTTCCTCCGATTCCCACTACCACCACTGCTTCACAATGCGTGCGGAGTACTGTGGCTGTGTCTTCAATTTCCCTCAATATCGGGTCAGTAATAGAGGAGGGGAGTGTTACCCATCCCAGGAAATCGCTGCCTTCACGTGAGCCGTCATGGAGCGCCTGATTGCAGGCCGTTGCTTGTGCCGACTGTTTCAGGATATCTTCTTCGGAGAGGAAACCGGAGAGACCTTTGATCTGTAATTGAATCGTATCCATTTTTGTTAATTTATTGAGTTGCAATTACTAATTACTAATTACCAATTACCAATTACTAATTATGTACTAATTACCCATTAATTGGCACTGAATCACTAATGATGACTTCTTCACTTTAATTACCAATTTTCTGCTGTCAATCCTTCATTGTCAACTGTCCATTGTCTTAATTCTCATCTCAGAAAAAATCGATCAACTTCTTGATGCCGTTCTGAGGGGAGAGTTTCTCGTGGAGGATCCGGTATACCGTCTCGGCGATGGGCATGTCGATGTTGAAACGGCTGTTCAGTTCATGAATACATTTTGCCCCGTAGTATCCTTCTGCGATCATCTCCATTTCCAATTGGGCCGATTTGACTGAGTAGCCTTTTCCTATCATGGTTCCGAGGGTTCTGTTCCTGCTGAACTGGGAATAACCGGTCACAAGCATATCTCCCAAGTAGTGCTGCTCGGTGATATTGCGCTCCATAGGAGCCACGCCATTCAGGAAGCGAGACATCTCCTTGGCGCAATTGCTCATCAGTACCGCCTGGAAATTATCTCCATACAACAATCCCTGGCAGATACCCGCCGCGATGGCATAGATATTCTTTAGCACGGCGGCCAGTTCGATCCCTACCACATCATCCGAGACGGCAGCCTTGAGTATTCTCGAAGTGATGGCTTCGGAAAGCAGTTTTGCCTTTGTCTGGTCCTTACTTGCCGCGGTCAGGAACGAGAGCCGTTCCAGTGCCACCTCTTCGGCATGGCAGGGGCCGGAAAGCACACCTGTATTTTCAACAGGGATCTTGAAATTACTGGAAAGGAACTCGCTCATCACCATATTGTCGTTCGGTATGATCCCTTTCAGCGCCGATACCATGAATTTCCCCCGGAAAGTGTTGTTCCAGATACGTCGGAAATATTGTTTCACATAGGGAGAGGGAATTGCGATGATAATGGTGTCTGAATCCTTGATTGCCTTCTCCAGGTTGGAGTAGAAGGTGATCTGGGCCAGGTTGAATTTCACATTGGTGAGGTAACTGGGATTGTGGCCGAGTTTATAAAACCCTTCTATCTGATCGTCCCGCCGGATGAACCAATTCATATGTTTCTGGTTCATCAGTACGATTTTCGCCAGGGCCGTCCCCCATGTTCCGCCGCCCAGAATACAAATTTTGCCGATAGAATCCATTATATGTTTTTTTACAGTCAGGCTTTAAAGTTCCGAGGCATTCGCTACCCATGTTTTTACCTCATCAGGGGTGGGATTGGCCAAATTCAGCTTGAATTTTTTATTCAATCCGCATATCTCTTGGTGGAGTTTGTTGGGATTCAGTTCTTTGAGGCTTTTTACCCGTACATATCCCGCCTGCTGGAGCGGATCGACCCACTCCTGCGGTATGCCGATGTCGGTATAATGGGATAGGGCATCTTTTTTAACTGTTTTTTCCGGACGCATCATCGGGAAGAGCAGCACTTCCTGGATGGAGGTTTGTCCGGTAAGCAACATGGCAAGCCTGTCCATGCCGATACCCATCCCGGAAGTGGGGGGCATGCCGTATTCCAGGGCGCGCAGGAAATCCTGGTCTATGAACATTGCCTCATCGTCTCCTTTTTCGGAGAGGCGGAGTTGTTCCTCGAAGCGTTCACGCTGGTCGATCGGATCGTTCAGTTCTGTATAAGCATTTGCCAGCTCTTTGCCGTTGACCATCAGTTCAAACCGTTCGGTCAGTTCAGGATTTTCACGATGGCGTTTACAGAGTGGCGACATCTCGATGGGATAGTCGATGATAAAGGTGGGCTGTATATATTTTCCTTCGGCTTTTTCGCCAAAGATCTCGTCGATGAGCTTGCCTTTACCCATGGTCTCGTCCTGTTCCACACCCAGCTGTTTGCATACATCGCGCAGTTGAGCCTCGTCCATTCCACTGATATCGATGCCGGTGTGTTCCTTGATGGCGTCGATCATGGTAACCCGTCGGTAAGGCGCTTTGAAATCGATCTCGGTATCACCCACTTTCGCTTTTGTCGTCCCGAGTACTTTCATCGCGACGTGCTCCAGCATCTGTTCGGTGAATTCCATCATCCACTTGTAATCTTTATAGGAGACGTATATTTCCATTACCGTGAATTCCGGATTGTGCGTGCGATCCATCCCCTCGTTGCGGAAGTTTCGGGAGAACTCATACACACCCTCCAGTCCACCCACGATCAACCGTTTCAAATAGAGCTCATTGGCGATCCGCAGATAGAGGTCGATATCGAGCGCATTCATGTGGGTGATGAACGGTCTCGCCGCGGCTCCACCGGGGATATTTTGCAGTACGGGAGTATCCACTTCCAGATAACCATGGCTGTTAAAGAATTCACGCATGGCATCGAAGATGCGGGTACGCTTAACGAAAATGTCTTTTATACCGTCATTCACCAACAGGTCTACATACCGCCTGCGGTACCGTAATTCGGGATCGGAGAACTTATCGTACGCCACGCCGTCTTTCATTTTCACGACAGGCAGCGGCTTCAATGATTTTGACAGCAAGGTGAGTTTTTCCGCGTGTACGGATATCTCTCCCGTTTTAGTGCGGAAAACGAAACCCTCCACCCCTACGAAATCACCTATATCAGTCAATCGTTTGAAAACGGTATTATAAAACTCCTTATCTTCACTGGGACAAATGTCGTCGCGGGTAATATAGACCTGAATGCGACCTTTGGAGTCCATCAACTCAATAAAGGACGCTTTCCCCATGATCCGGCGGCTCATAATGCGCCCGGCAATACTTACCCAACGGCGCTCCGCTTCGTCGTTGAATTCATCTTTTATCTCTGTGGAATAAGCGTTTACATTATACAGGGCGGCGGGATAAGGTTCTACTCCCAGCGCTCTCAACTCTTCCAGGCTTTGCCTGCGTATGATTTCCTGTTCACTCAGTTCTGAATTTTGCATAAATAGGGTCTTTTCTCGGCCATTTTCATATCAACTAAAAATATTCCATTCACACATAGCGAGATAGATCATCTTTGAACGTGTGCGGATAGATGATGGCTCTGTGACTGCAAAAGTACAAAATAATTCATAAATAAACATAGGTATTTGCTATAACATTGTCAAACAGATTTGTTTCTGTTCATTGTTCATTAAGACACTGTTTTGAATTTCACAAGCGAATTGCTTTGCTTTATTTTATCCGGGTTGAAAAGATGAACCATGCCACTTTCGGCCATGTCGGAGGATGGGGCGTTAGTATTCGGGGGATAGTTTCAAGAACCAAGAACCAAGAACCAAGAGCCAAGAGCCAAGATTAGCCATGCCGCTTTCGGGGAGAACTTTGTTCTTATGGTTTCCCGCACCATGGATGAAATGGATGAAGGTATTGAAACCGCGGACTAAATGGTGGATTATCAGATATATCAGGTGTGTTGTGTGAGATGTGTGATTTAACGTAAAATAATTAAAGAAAAACTTCTTTAATCAAAAAATGCATTATATTTGTGGGAGTAATAGTTTGGTTTTAAGCCAAACAAGTTCGTCCGCCCGGCATAATTGCTGGTGGTATTGTGTCTATTTAATAAAATCTGCCCTTATGGAAACACTAGCCCATGTTCCGGTCTCAGGAATCATCCTCGATGAAATTATTGAAAAGCACCGGGGAAAACCAGGAATGTTGCTTACGACACTGGAAGAGGTACAAGAGAAAAACCCGCTGAAATATCTTCCCGGTGAAACGTTGGCTGAAATCTCAAAGAAAATGAAAATACCTTATACGCAGGTATATAGTGTGGCCACCTTTTATTCTTACTTCAACTTAAAACCACAAGGCGAGCACACTGTCGTTGTCTGCAGGGGTACAGCTTGTCATACCAAAGGGTCGAAAGCCCTGCTGGATGATATCGCCGTTATTCTGGGTTTTAAAAGGGATGAAGACGACACGGAATCCTCTTATACCACTCCCGACAATCTCTTTACCATCAAAACGGTAGCTTGCTTCGGGCAGTGCGCCCAATCTCCCGTTGTGGAAGTGGATGGGGTTATTCACAGCAATGTGAATTCACAGAAATTGCTGAACATACTGGACAAACTCAAAAGGGGGAAATCCCGAAAGAAAACCTAAATATATAACCCTATGACACCGTCCGAGATCAAACTAATAAAAGAGCAGCATCACGAAAGAATACTTCCTGCCATGCCAATGATGCTGGTAGGGATGGGGACTTGCGGCATTGGCAATGGAGCCGATACGGTTTATCGTCAGATCAGGAAGCAAATTGCAGATGCCGGGATCGCTTGTAAGCTCAAACAGACGGGATGTTTCGGTTTTTGTGCCGAAGAACCGATGGTAATGCTTTACCAGCCCGGTAAACCTATGTTGGTCTACAGCAAAGTGAACGAAAAAGATGTAAGACATATCATCGAAAGCCTGGGAAAAGACACGATCTGCCGCAACAAGCTTTTGTGCAGGATAGACGAATGGGATTTCCTGACCTCAGAAGTGGAATTCGGTAAAGGGTATCAAGATATTCCGCATTGGGACGAGATCCCTTTTTTTAAAGGGCAGCGGAAAGTGGTGTTACGTCATGCCGGACTCATTGATCCCGAAGATATCCTCGATTATATTGCCGTAGGGGGATACAATGCCCTGGCCAGGGTGCTTGCCGGTTTCGAGCCGGCTGACGTGATCAACGAGGTGACGGAGGCGAAGCTTCGCGGCCGTGGAGGGGCGGGTTTCCCTACCGGCATGAAATGGTCGATCATGCGAAAACAGGAGTCCGGTCAGAAATATATTATCTGTAATGCTGATGAAGGCGACCCGGGCGCCTACATGAACCGCAATGAGATAGAGAGCGACCCGCACATGCTGATCGAGGGCATGTTGATAGGTGCTTACGCGATGGGAGCCGACAAAGGGATAGCGTATGTGAGAGCCGAGTATCCGCTTGCCGTGAAACGGCTCAAAAGTGCCATCAGACAGGCAGAAGAATTTGGGTTGTTGGGTGAAAATATCCTGGATTCCGGCTTCAGCTTCAGCCTGGATATCGTGGAAGGTGCCGGAGCATTTGTTTGTGGTGAAGAGACGGCGCTGATCGCCTCCATTGAAGGAAAGGCCGGACGCCCGATGCCCCGCCCTCCCTATCCTGCAAGCAGGGGGTTATATGGAAATCCCACCACCATTAATAACGTGGAGACGTGGTGCAATGTGCCTGTCATCATAGAGAAAGGGAGCGGATGGTTCAGCGCCATCGGTACGGAAAAAAGTACCGGCACAAAAGTATTTTCGCTGGTCGGAAAGGTGAAGAATACCGGACTGGTGGAACTTCCGCTGGGCTCTAAACTGGAACAGTTTGTTTTCGGTATCGGAGAAGGGACAGGCACTTCCAAGCGGGTAAAAGCGGTACAGACAGGCGGCCCTTCGGGAGGCTGTATACCGTTGGAGTATTTTTCCACACCTGTCGATTACGAGTCGCTGAACAGCATAGGCGCCATCATGGGTTCGGGCGGTATGGTGGTGATGGATCAGGACAACTGTATGGTGGATGTGGCCCGTTATTTTCTCGAATTCAATGCCGGTGAATCGTGCGGAAAATGCACACCCTGCCGCGAGGGATCCGCACAGGCGCTCGCCATCCTTACCCGCATCACAAGGGGGCAGGGGACTCCTGCCGATTTGGCCGTGCTGGAGCTCCTGAGCGGTGTCATTAAAGATTCGTCGCTTTGTGCCCTGGGGCAGACCACACCCAACCCGATCCTGACCACATTGCGGTATTTCAGGCACGAATATGAAGAGCATATCAGGGAAAAACGTTGTCACGCGGGAACGTGCGAAGCGTTATATATGGCATTGTGTGAAAACAGCTGCCCGTTGCACATGAACATCCCCGGCTATATCGAACTGATAAAAGAAGGCAGGTATGAGGATGCTTTTGAACTCACGCTGCGCGATAATCCGCTGCCGGGGACGATCGGCAGGATATGCCATTTCCATTGCCAGATGCGTTGCCGGCGCGAGATGCTGGATCAGCCGGTTTCGCAGGGGGAGATCCACCGTTATCTGGCGGATACCATGTATCAACTCGGGAAAGAGAACGAGATTTATCACAAGTTGGCCAAAGAGAAACTGCTCCCTACCGGAAAACGGATCGCCATAGTGGGCGCGGGACCTGCCGGGCTTACGGCCGCATTTTATCTCGTACGCTTAGGGCATGAGGTTACCGTTTATGAGGCTTTGACGGAGGCCGGCGGGGTTCTTCGCTTCGGCATTCCGCAGTATCGTTTGCCCAAAGAGCTGCTAGAGAAAGAGATAAAAGTGATCAAGAAGCTGGGTGTCCGATTCAAATTCAATCAGCGATTGGGGGATAATCTCTCGTTGACGGATTTGAAAAAAGCATCTGATGCTGTTTTTATGGCGATTGGAGCATGGAAAGATGTCGATTTGAATATTCCGGGTGAAGATACAAAGGGTGTCCTTGCCGGCACTGAAGTTTTAAAAAAGATCGCGTCGGGTGAACCCCCCGGGCTCGGCCGGCATGTGGTGATCATCGGTGGCGGTAACGTGGCCATCGATGCCGCCCGCAGTATCCTGCGGATGGGGAGGGATGTGACCATTGTGTACCGACGCGAAAAGAGTGATATGCCTGCCAATGCCGTTGAGATATCCGAATCGGAAGAAGAAAAGATCAAATATCGATTCCTCTCATCTCCCCATGAGATCATTGCCGATAGACGCGGAGAGGTCAGGGCGCTGCGTATCGAAAAAATGTCGCGGGGTGGCATTGACCGTTCGGGAAGAAGGAAACCTGTTCCAACCGGAATATTTGAAGAAATTCCCTGTGATTCCATTGTTTTGGCTGTCGGGGAACGGGTCGACTCAAAGAGTCTGGGGGAGAGTCTGGATATGGCAAAAGATGGCAGGATAAAGGTGGACGCGTTCACCTGTCAAACATCTGATCCGAAGATCTATGCCGGCGGCGATGCTGTCACCGGTCCTTCAACCGCCGCGGAGGCAATGGGGATGGCAAAGAAAGCAGCCGCCGCTATCGACAAGGCGCTGATGGGCCAAGAGAGATTTCATCTTTTGTCGCGCGAGTTCCAGTACGGAAATGAGGTGCCCATGAACCCGAAGCCAAGCCCGAAGAACGTGGCAAGAAGACTCTCGGTGAAAGACAGGGTGAATAATTTCAATGAGATCTCATTCGGATTTACGGGTGAGCAGGCCCGTAACGAAGTGGAGAGGTGCCTGAGGTGTGACGTCAAATGCCAATAGATAAAATCGCATATTATGGAAATCAGGATAAATAACCGGGTTGTCCAGGTAGCCGAAGGATGCACCATCTGGCAAGCCTGCCGTTCGGTTGGCATTCATGTGCCTACTTTGTGTTACCTGAAGGATGTGTCTCAAAACGCTTCCTGCGGAGTATGTGTGGTAGAGGTGAAAGGAGCCAGGTCTTTAGTGCGCTCCTGTATCACAAAAGTTACCGAAGGGATGGAGATATCGACCCACAGCCCGCGTGCCATGGAAGCCCGGAAATTGAATGTTGAACTGTTATTGGCCAACCATCCGCAGGATTGCCTGATTTGCGACCGGAACGGGAATTGCGAGCTGCAGCAGTTGGCCTTTACATTGGGTATCGATTCGAAACGGTTTGTGCGGACCCGCAAAGAGCATTATGCAAAAGACGATTCATCCCTTTCCCTGGTCCGCGATCCTGAAAAATGTATCCTTTGCGGACGATGTGTGGCCGTCTGCGGCAATATACAGGATGTAAAAGCCATCGATTTCTCGGGACGAGGGTTGAAAACAAAGGTGTCCGTTTTTCTCGATCAGGGATTGGGTAATGTAGTCTGTACAAATTGCGGCCAGTGCGCGTTGGTTTGTCCAACGGCAGCTATCACTGAAAAAAGCGCGGTAAGCCAAGTATGGGCGGCGTTGCAGAATCCGAAAAAGGTAGTGGTGGTGCAGACTGCCCCCGCTGTGCGTGTGGGCATAGGAGAGGCAATGGGGATGCCCTACGGAAGCCTGGTCACGGGACAGATGGTGGCCGGCCTGAGGCGGCTTGGATTCTCACGGGTCTTCGACACCAATTTCGGGGCAGACCTCACCATTGTGGAAGAAGGAAACGAATTGCTCCATCGGATTAAAAACGGTGGCACATTGCCGATGATCACCTCCTGTTCACCGGGATGGATAAAATTTATCGAGCATTTTTACCCTGCGCTGTTGGGACATTTGTCTACCTGTAAATCTCCACAACAGATGTTCGGCGCGGTGGCCAAAACCTATTATGCGGAAATGACCGGCATTGATCCGCGCGATATCGTGGTGGTATCCATCATGCCCTGTACCGCCAAAAAATATGAGGCACGCAGGCCTGAAATGGACGGCGCATTCCAATACTGGAAAGAAACATTGAACCTTAGGGAAGAAGACCGCTTTTTTGATGTGGATTACTCCCTTACAACCCGGGAACTTGCGCGTATGTTCCGTGAAACCGGGATTGAATTCACCCGGCTTCCGGAAGAGGAATTCGACAGCCCGTTGGGCGAATCGACCGGTGCGGCAGTTATATTCGGCTCCACAGGCGGTGTGATGGAGGCGGCGTTGAGGACTGCCTATGAACTTTACACCGGGAAAAAGCTGGACAATATCGATTTCAGATCGGTCCGCGGCTTCCAGGGGATAAAAGAGGCCGACGTCAATTTGAATGGAACAATACTGAAGGTGGCGGTGGCCCACACCTTAAAAAACGCCGGTATATTGTTGGATCAGATTAAAGACGGCACATCCCCGTATGCTTTCATCGAGGTGATGACATGCCCGGGCGGTTGTTTGGGGGGAGGAGGACAGCCCATACCCACCAATGCCGAAATACGTGAAAGGCGGGCCGCATCTATTTATTTTGAAGATGAACATAAGCAGATCCGTAAGTCACACGAAAATCCAGAAATAGCAAGGATATATAAGGATTTTCTCAATGAACCTCTGGGTGAGAAGTCACACCATCTGCTGCATACGCATTATGTGGAAAGAGGATATTGAGAAACCGCGCGGTGTTTGAGTATATGTGGAGGGTGACAGTCACCGAGGGTGTAGTGCGTGGCCGGGTGACAGGCACCGAGGGTGTGGAGGCGATCCTTGGCGGGTATAAAAAAGTGGCAGACGCTTTTTGATCCGGAGTTGAGTGAAATATTTCAATTATCCGGAAACAGTGGCAGGTTGACCGGTTTTTTTTCAAGCATCTTGGTCGCCCTTCTGAAAATCCCATGCATATATGCCAGCACCATTCCGTAATTGGTTACCGGTATACCCCGTTCGATAAACGGATGGAGCCGGTTCAGCAACTGCTTGCGGGTTACCATGCAGCCGCCGCATTGGATGACGAGGGAGAAATTCCGTATGTTCGGGGGAAGTTCCGAGAGCCCCGCAACGACCGTGAAATGGAGTTGCTTTCCGGTGAATTGCTGCAGCAGTTTCGGGATTTTCACCCTGCCTATATCGTCACAACTGGTCTGATGTGTGCAACTTTCCAGTAAAAGGATGTGGTCGCCCTCTTTGAGTCGGGAGATATATGGCGTACCTTCCAAAAATGCCGTGAAATTACCTTTCATACGGGCGAAAAGGATACTGAAACTGGTGAGAGGGATCTCCTCCGGAAGTGTTTTAGCCACTATCCCGAACGCCGAACTGTCGGTAATCACCAATGCAGGTTTGATGCCTAACTGTAAAAAGTTGGAGAGCTCGCTCTCCCTTACCACTACTGTCACGCAGTGGTTGTCAAGCGCGTCGCGGATAGTTTGATTTTGGGGCAGGATCATTCGCCCTTCCGGGGCTTCGCTATCGATGGGTGTGACGAGCAGTACCACATCTTTTGGCCGTACCAGGTCGCCGATCAATGAACTTCTTTGAAAAGCTGTTGCCGGAATGATCCGTTTTAATGCGGTGATGAACCTCTCTTTGTCGGCCGGGTTGATAGTGCTGAAATCTATGATATCTGCGTTGGAGTGCTGTTTGATGGCGGTTACGGTGATAGCGGCGATTTTGTCGATATCGCTTTTGTTATGCGCGAAAAGATAAGGGACCTCATTCTTTTTAAATTGTTCGATCAATTGTACCTCATAATCGCCGAACTGATTGCCGGCAATCAGGAGGATGGCACAATCCACTTTCCGGATCACTTCCTGTGATTTCCGGATTTTTTTATTTCCGATTTCTCCCAGATCATCTATTCCGGCAGTATCGATCAGTACGGCCGGCCCGATATCGAAGATCTCCACCGATTTTTTCACTGGATCGGTCGTCGTTCCCGGGAAGTTGGAGACAATGGAGATATCTTGTCCGGTGAGCATGTTGATCAACGAACTTTTGCCCGTATTTCTACGGCCGAATATGCCGATATGTAAGCTGTTAATGTTCAATATGTTTCGCATTATTGCCGAATGACAAATGAATGTTTGCGGTTAGTGAGCAGGGAGGAAAAGCTTGTTTGGACTATGTCGAGCGTAGCAAACATCCAAATTTACAAAGTAAATTTGAATAACAACTGAATAACTACCGATACAAATCCCTTTCTCCCTGCTTGATCCTGCCGATTTTATCCCTCACCTCATTCTGCATTGTTTCATTCAGTTCGTCGATGTTTTTCTCTATCACTTCCCATCCTTTCCGCGCAGTTGTTTCCGGCGCATAATCTTCCAGATATTCTGCCAGAGTGAGTATCGCATTGGGTGTGCAGAACCGTTTGATGAAGCCCGGGACGGAAAACTCCATGAAGTGTTCACCGGTTCTGCCGAGTCGATAGCAGGCAGTACAGAACGAAGGGAGCATTCCCTGTTGCAGCAATTCTTCGATGATCTCATTGAGTGAACGGTCATCGTTGATATGGAATTGGCTCCTGTTCAGGTCGAGATTCTTCTGTTGCGACATATAACTGCCCAGTTCTATTTTCGTTCCGCCGTCGATTTGTGATACGCCATATCGCATGAGTTCGTTCCGCAGCGCTGCCGGTTCGCGGGCAGTAAGGATCATGCCGGTATAAGGCACAGCCAGACGCAGGATTGCTACCAGACGGGTGAATTCTTCATCGGAAGCGAAATAACGCTTCTCTATCCTGAGCATTGAGGCATCTTTAATTCTGGGAAAAGAGATGGTGTGCGGCCCCACGTTATAGCATGCCTCCAGATGATTGGTATGGCGTACCAGTCCCATCACTTCGAAGCGCCAGTCATAAAGGCCAATCAACGCGCCGATGCCTACATCATCCAGGCCGGCTTCCTGTGCCCGGTCGAGGCAAGTGAGCCGGTAGTCATAATCGGTCTTTTTTCCCCATAGATGATAATCTTTATATGCTTCCCGGTGATAGGTCTCCTGAAATACCTGATAAGTGCCAATGCCCGCCTCTTTCACCACACGGAATCCTTCTATGTCCAGTGGTGCCGCGTTGATATTCACCCGCCGGATTTCACCGCGCCCCTTTTTTACGCTATAAGCTGTTTTTACCGTCTCCGCGATGAATTCCGGATTGTATTCGGCATGCTCCCCAAAGACCAGTATTAACCTTTTCTGCCCACTCTCCTCCAGGGCTTCGATCTCTTTTATCAATTCATCCATGGAAAGCGTTTTCCTCACCTGTTCCCTGTTGGATACCCTGAAACCACAATAAATGCATTCATTAGCACATTTATTGCCTATGTAGAGGGGCGCAAACAGTACGATGCGGTTGCCGTATATCTTTGTCTTGAGCGCTTTTGCCCCTTCTTTGATAAGTCTTATCGATTCTTCATCGTCCGCGTTGACAAGGGTGGCCGTCTCCTTCAGATTCAGGCGGTTCTTTGCCAGCGACTTGTCGATGACTCGTCGCACTTTTTCGGGTGAGGAAGGGGTATTATTCAGATAATCCCATATCTCAGCCGTGTCGATAAACGGCTGCATAGGGATATCCGGCAAGCGGTATGTTTCAGGGTTAAATCGCATGCGATTACTGTTTACTCACTTCACCGCAAAGATAACATTATCAGAACGATTTTACCCTATCGCGGCGAATAAAATTTTTGACTTAATGAAAAATATATACCTTTGTGGTTCGGAATCATTTTGTTCTTAAAATGAGTGTTCCGTGAATAAACTGCTGGAAAAAATATGCCTTTCATGTCAAAATTCGATCTCACAGGCTTGGGAGTGGCCCTAATCACCCCTTTCAAAGAGGATAATTCCATAGATTATGGAGCGCTTTCCCGGTTAGTGCGATTTCATCTGGAGAGCGGCACGGACTATATCGTGGCTTTGGGTACCACGGCTGAAACTCCCACACTTTCAAAAAAGGAGAAGCGCGAAGTGGTGCGTTTTATTGTGGAACAGGTGAATGGTGAAATTCCGGTAGTGATGGGGATAGGTGGCAATAATACGGCCGATCTGGTAAGCGACTTGGGAAGTACCGATTTTTCAGGGATAAGTGCCATTCTCTCGGTCACACCTTATTATAACAAGCCCACCCAGGAGGGTCTCTATCAACATTACTGTGCTTTGTCGCGGATATCCCCGCTACCTGTCATACTTTATAATGTGCCCGGAAGGACAGGTGTGAATATGACGGCCGAAACCACCTTGCGTTTGGCGAAAGAGTGCGGCAATATTGTGGGGGTGAAGGAGGCTTCGGGCGATCTCAATCAGATTAAGGAGATCATTGACAGGGCTCCTGAAGGGTTTCACGTCATTTCAGGGGACGATGCCCTTACTACTGATGTGATCGCCCTTGGAGGGATAGGAGTGATCTCGGTATTTGCCAATGCTTTTCCCGTTGAAATGGCGTGGTTGGTGAAGAATGCCTTGGAAGGCAATGCCGCTGACGCGCGCAGTAAGATGAATGCCGATTTTGGGGCATTGTTCCATCTTATGTTTGTAGAAGGCAATCCCGCGGGGGTGAAATGCCTGCTCTGGTTGAAAGGCATGATACACAACAATCTTCGTCTGCCGTTGGTTCCCGTGAGCGAAAAAACATTGCAACAGATAAAAAGGGAACTTGCTAAATTCAGTTGAGGAATAATAGTTAATGTTAAAGTAGATAGCCTTGGTTATTTATTTGTCATTGCGGTGTGGTGCGGGTTAACCGTGTCATATATAGGGCTGTGCGCTCTTTCCGTGTTTTAAAATCAACTCTTTTGCCGGGAGGCAAGATGGGATGTTTTTTCGTTGTATCCGTCCTTTGGAATGTTAAAAAACCATTTTTTTTACGGAAAAATTTGTGAAATAAAAACAGAATGATATAAATTTGCAACAAAATATTTGAGAAAGTAGAGAAAAATGAGGTTTAAGTTAGGAAATAATATAACATCTCCCTATTTGTTAACAAATACTAACGGGGGGGGGGCAGGCAAGCTCTCGTATAATCTCTTAAAGTTTTCTTCATCTCTTTTTAAAAGTTTATTATCCCGTTT
>NZ_RDSD01000040.1 GCF_003712195.1 Proteiniphilum sp. X52
CTACGCAGGCGGTTTACGCTCCGGGAAGCGAGCCGGCGCTGTTCCTTGGGCGGGGCTACACCGGCCATGAGCACCTGTCCTGGTTCGGCTTAATCAACATGAACGCCCGGTTGTATGATCCGGCTCTTGGACGTTTTCTGAGTCCTGATCCGTATGTACAGGTCCCGGATTTCACGCAGAACTTCAACCGGTATAGTTACTGTTTGAACAATCCGCTGGTGTATGTGGATGAGGATGGGGAATTCATTCATCTTATTATTGGTGCAGTAGTTGGTGGTATTGTTAATTGGGCAACGCATGGATTCCAGTTTAATGCAAAGGGCTTAGGATACTTTGCTGTTGGTGCTGCTGTTGGTACGCTTTCTGCGATGGGCGGAGCATGGGCTGCAGCAACATTTAAAGCTGTAGGTGTTGCTGCCGGTGTAGGAATAGGTGCAGTATCCGGAGGAATAATTGGAGGTGGAAGCAGTTTCCTTTTGAATGGGGGAAATAATTTAATTGCCGGTAATAATTTCTTCGATAATTGGAAATCAAACCTAATTTCTGGAGCTGTTAATGGTGCTATAACAGGAGCGATTGGAGGAGGTATAAAAGGTTATAAATATGCAAAAAAATTAGACGCCAATCCCTGGACAGGTAAAAAAGTGTATAGTGAAACATCATATAAATCTACAGTTAAAACAGGTATAGCTGCTCAATCAGACCCCAATAAACATTGTTATTCCGTTTCCGATGAATATGCCTCTTCAGGTAGAGAAAATTATTCAAGATTGGATTTCCAAAACGAGGCATTAGGTGCAGATGGAGCAGATCCGTTAGAGATATACAAAAGTAAAACAGGTAAGGATATTTTTAAAATCAATAACTGGGATATTGTCGGTAAAGAATTGAATAATAACTCTGCAGAAATAATAGGAGTTGTATCACAAAATGGTACTAATCATTCAGTTAATGTTGTAGGATATACGGTTGAAAATAGACTGAAACTTTTTGGGGGAGGAGTGAAACAGATTATAAAGTCCGTTCTATTTTGGGATCCTGCTGTAGGGAGAACGGTATCAGGACATTCCAATTTTATTAAAGTCGGATATTTTAGATATTAAGTTAGAATATGAAAAAGTTTGGTTTTATACTACTTGTACTACTGAGTTTAAACGCAGAATTAGTATCTCAATCGAATTACCAAAAGTTTCACAGAAAAATTTTCTCAACTTATAAAAAAACAATTAGTCGAGAGAGAGAGCTGGATTTATTGAATAAAGCTATTGAAAACAATAAGAAAAACAGAGCGTTACTTGGAAAACAATATTCATCGGAACTCTGTACACTGCCCGAGTGTGATGAAGGGTACGAATTTATAACATTTCATAGGGTAAATTTCAAAAAAATGTGTTCTGCAAAAAAGAAAAAACTAAAAAGAGAGAGATTTTTTAATTATTTATCAACTGATAAGTTATATCATTCAGAAACTTATGTGTTCTGTAAAGAAGGAATTTATTTAGGGAGTGTAAGAACAAATGTAACAGGTGAACCCTGTTTTGTATATGGAGATAATATAAAGATATTGGCAGAGAGTTTTTATAAGCAAGTTTATCAGGATACAAAGCCTGTTTTGTACTTTTTGACAAGTATGCCGGTTATACAAAGATTTATAGTTATAGGTGATTCTATCAAACCTGTAGATTATGATGAAAATTTACAATGGAAAATTTACAATATGCATGAGTTTATAGGCAATAAAGAAAGGTTTAAATACAAAAATGACTTTATGAGTAATGGTTATGAGTTTGTAGAATAGGAGATTGGGTAATGCTCGAAATCAGGTGCTATAGTTATAACAAGTTGATAAACAGCAATAAATTTTAAAGAAAATCTTTTAAAAAAATAACGATATGAAAACAATACCGGATAGTTCCTAGGCAAGCAAGAAAAAATAGTCAGCTATCCCGCGGCGGCGGGGCAGTTTTTCCAATATCAAACTTATTTTCATCCTCATTGCAACCGCCCCCGACGGCAAGTGGCTCAAAAAAACCTTTGCATACAGTGCTGGAAATGTGGCAAGCGTCCAATACACTTCCCAAAACGGAACCATCGGCACCGAAAACTTTGTATATGCCTACGGGCACAATACGGAGATCAGGTGGGGAACCGCCTCCATCTGGAAGCTGACGCAAGAGAACGCTTTGGGGCAGCCCGTCAAAGCCACCACGGGCAGCATGCAACGCACCTACGGCTACACCGCTTTCGGGATGCCCACCGGACGCACGGCGGGTAGCATACAAAGTTTCACTTACAACTTCGACGTGCAAAAGGGCAACCTGCTCAGCCGGAAAGACAACAAACAAAAAAAAACCGAAACATTCGGTTATGACAATTTAAACAGATTGAGTTCCATCGGCTCGCAACAGATTACGTATGAAGCCAACGGCAACATCATCCGGATGCCGGGAGTGGGAACACTAACTTATGGCAATACGGCAAAACCCTATCAGGTAACGATGCTTACGCCTGCGGGAGACGAAGAGATTTCCAAGTACCAGACCATTTCCTACTCTTCGTTTCAACGACCATTGAGTATCGGAGAAACCGTTCAGCCCAATCCCTATCAGCCCGGAATGATTACCACTTTTGCGGAGTTTACCTGCAACGCTGCGGGTGATCGCGTAAAAATGGACGTTACCAAAGGTGGAACGGCTCTTTTGACACGGTACTACATCGGCAAACAGTACGAAATGGACGTGGAGAACAGCATCGAACGCCTCTACCTGGGCGGCGACGCCTATTCCGCCCCTGCGGTATATGTAAGGGAGAATAATGTTTGGAAAATTTACTACATTTGCAGGGACTATCTGGGCAGTATCACCCATATAGCCAATGCCGACGTTTCTTTGAAACAGGAGTTGAGTTACGACGCTTGGGGAAGACTTCGCAATCCGGCAACGCATGTGGCATACACACCCGGAAGTGAGCCGGCTCTGTTCTTAGGCAGAGGATATACGGGACACGAGCACCTCTACTGGTTTGGATTGATAAATATGAATGCACGGTTGTATGATCCGTTGCTTGGCAGGTTTTTAAGCCCCGACCCGTATGTGCAGATGCCGGACTTCACGCAGAACTTCAACCGGTATAGTTACTGTTTGAACAATCCGCTGGTGTATGTGGATGAGGATGGAGAGTTTATATTTTCTTTTTTATTACCCGGCATAGGAACATTCATTGATGCCGCATTATGGGGTGCGGTGATTGGAGGTGCCGGCTATACTGCTAGTGTGGCATTCAGTAATGGTGGATTCAATAATTGGAGTTGGAGTCAATTTGGTAAATCCGTAGGATTGGGTGCAATCTCAGGAGTTGTTACAGCAGGAATTGGTCAAATATTTGGTCCGGTCGGAAGTATGGGTATCGGAGGAGAAGTTGCAAGAGCTTATACTCACGGATTTGCTAATGGAATGATTTCTCAATTTTCAGGCGGAGATTTTATGCAAGGATTTGCGGCAGGAGGATTAGGGTCGTTGGCGGGTTCAGCATTCATGATGTATGGTGGCAATTTTGCAAGTAGCACATTGGGTAATTATGCTTTTTCAGGATTAGCTGGGGGGATAGGATCATCTCTCAGCGGGGGTAATTTTTGGCAGGGAGCAGCAACGGGATTAATAACGGCAGGACTTAACCATTTACAACAAGGAATTAACAGACCAAAGTTTAAAGATTTACTTGAACATTATCCAACTAATGAAACAGGTGGAGATATGCCTGCAAACGAAGTTTATAATCTTATCGGTGGTGATGTTTTATCTGAACATAATAGAGACCCTCAATCATATAATAATGCCTGTGCTTTAAGGATTTCAAGAGCTTTGAATTATGCGGGTACAGAAATACCAAAAATATCCGGCCAAACACTAAAAGGGGCAGACGGTAAATACTATTTTTATCGGGCATCTGATTTGTATAAATGGATGTCTAGACCAGCAGTTTTTGGTAAACCCAATTATTCTGTGAAAAACTACTCCGCATTATCAGGCAAAGGAATTTATATAATGCAGGCTTCGTATCCCGCTAAATTTGGAGCTTGGGGACATGCAACACTATTTAATAATGGAAATGTTATTGGAAGTGCATATTCAAATGCCAGCGGTGGCGTGCATCGATTTAACTTATGGAATTTTAAATAAATAGATAATATGAAACTCAAATTAAAAACCATTTTTTTTTCTGCAGTTATTTTATTTTCTTTTTTTACATGTAAGGGTGAAAACTATGAAATACAAAAAAACAGAGAATTATTAAAAGATTATTTTTTATGTTGTTGTATGTATTATGGGTTTAAAAGTACTGATTTAGGAAATATTGACCGTTCTAAATCGGTTTATTTCGATGTATTAAATTATTCTTTACCTGCATTACAAAAAGTTGATAGTTTAGCAAATAACTTCATTTCAACTATAGAGATTTCTTCATATGAAAATAAAGATTCTAAAAATATTATAATTCTTAGTATTGAAGAGTATAAAAGTAAAAGAGTAGATCAATTTATAAAATCGATGGATATTTATATGATTAAAGAGACGCTAATCCGCGGTGAGGAATAGAAACATAGACGGGGAAAAACAGGCGTAATCAGATTGAAAGCAAATTCGGACAAGGGAAAATATATTTCTTCAACGTAATTTGAATTTATAAGGAGCGACTATCTGGGCAGTATCACCCATATAGCCAATGCGGATGGCTCTTTACTTCATTATCCAACACTACAAATAATTTAAAAAATATCATTATGAAAACAATACCGGATAGTTCATGATCAAGCAAGTAAAAATAATCAGCTATCCCGCAGCGGCGGGGTAGCTTTATTCCCAATCTTATTGAAAGTATCGCCCACGTGACGAATGCCGACGGCTCTTTGAAATGCCGAACGAGGAGGAATTCTGCAAAATTGCGAAACAGGAATTGAGTTACGACGCCTGGGGGCGGCTCAGGGATCCTTCCACACAGGCGGCTTATGCTCCGGGAAGCGAGCCAGTGCTCTTCCTTGGGCGGGGCTACACCGGCCATGAGCACCTCTACTGGTTTGGATTGATAAATATGAACGCACGGTTGTATGATCCGTTGTGGCAGGTTTTTAAGCCCTGATCCGTATGTGCAGATGCCGGATTTTACCCAAAGTTTTAACCGGTACAGCTATTGCATTAATAACCCATTATTATATTTTGATTTAACAGGTTATGCATGGTACAATGATTTTTGGGATTGGTTAAAGAAAAACTCAAAAATAGTAGTCCCGGTAGTAACAATAGCAGTTGCAGCTGTTGTTACTGTTGCAACTGCCGGGGCAGGATCACCGTTATTAGTTGCAGCAATAGGAGGAGCCGCAGGAGGTTTTGCAGGTGGAGCACTTGGTGCTGCTTTGGAAGGGAAGGATTTATGGGGAGTTTTAGGTAACGGATTATTACAGGGAAGTATTGGCGCGCTGTCTGGCTTTGCGGGCGGGGCTGCGGGACAATGGGCAGCTAAAGGAGGTATTAGCCTAATTACCAGTGCGGGAGCAAAAATTGCAAGCCCTGTAATAAAAGGTGCGCTAACGGGAGCTATAGGAGGTGCGGCCGGAGGGCTGGCGGGTGGTTTTACCGCGGGTTTTACCATGAGCATGATTGCCACCAAGGGTGATTTTGCGACTTCGTTACAGGCAGGATGGAATGCCGGACTTAATTCAGCCTTAACCGGAGCAGGAATCGGATTGGGTGCCGGAGGTTTTGCCGGATACAAATATGCCAAAGCAAATAATCTGGATTTGTGGAGCGGAAAATCTGACACATCAACTTCCTTAAGACAAGTCGGAACTGTTTTGGAAAGTGTCGATGACGTTTTTGCAAATCCAGAATTATTACGTGGGAAAACCCCGTTAGAAATTGAAGGAATTCTTAGTGATACACCTGGGTAGAAAGTAGAAACATTAGGTAAAGGCTCTCATCAAGGACAAGGATTGATTCTTAGAGAGTATGGTGCTAATGGAACTACGGGAAGACTTATCCAATGGCACCCAGGAGGCGGGCATCACGGAGCTAACTCCTATTGGAAAATTTCATCAGGTAAAGGTACATTTAGAATTTTCTTTTAGAATTAAAAATAATATCTTTATGGATAGAGAAAAAGTTAATACATTCTTTCAAGTTATTAAATTATTGGCATCTTCTTATGATGAGTAAATTTGTGCTTTTCCTTCTTTTGTTATTATCCCTGATGAGATAGCTTTGTTGTTTGATGACATATATAGAAATATGTATCAAATGTCTAAAGACAAAATATTAGATTCCGATAGTGTAAATTTGCTCATCAAAATCAATATCTTATTCAATAATATGTCTAAGGACCCAGCCAAATGGACTATAGAATCATTAAAAAAATATTCTGATTGGAATACAATAAGAAATCTTGCAAAATCAATTTTAGAAATTCAAGGTATTGATAATAAAAATATCAATCTTGATTTTATATATTGGATAGGTAATGCTCCAAATCGGGAGTTACTGAAATAATCATCTGATTATCAAAAATAATTTTAAAAATTAGACGTAAAGGCAGGGATAAAATTCCCTGTCCTTTCCCTCACTCATCAACTGGTACACATCTCAAAAAAATATCACGATGAAAACAATACCGGACAGTTCGTAACAAAAGTAGCAAAAACAGCTATCCTGCAGCGGCGGGGTAGCTTTCTCTCCAAACTTATTTTCATCTAAGCCAACGGCAACATCACCTCCATGCCGGGAGTGGGAACACTAACTTATGGCAATACGGCAAAACCCTATCAGGTAACAATGCTTACGCCTGCGGGAGACGAAGCGTTTTCCAAGTACCAGACCATTTCCTACTCTTCGTTTCAACGACCATTGAGTATCGGAGAAACCGTTCAGCCCAATCCCTATCAGGCCGGAATGATTACCACTTTTGCGGAGTTTACCTGCAACGCTGCGGGTGATCGCGTAAAAATGGACGTTACCAAAGGTGGAACGGCTCTTTTGACACGGTACTACATCGGCAAGCAGTACGAAATGGACGTGGAGAACAGCATCGAACGCCTCTACCTGGGCGGCGACGCCTATTCCGCCCCTGCGGTATATGTAAGGGAGAATAATGTTTGGAAAATTTACTACATTTGCAGGGACTATCTGGGCAGTATCACCCATATAGCCAATGCCGACG
>NZ_RDSD01000041.1 GCF_003712195.1 Proteiniphilum sp. X52
ATTAACCGTCTAATACTTTTGATCAAAGACAAGTCTATTGTTTCCAAGTATATAATATCAGATAATTGAAGATGGTCTGATATTAAATCGTTATTATGACCAGAGGGAAGGTTGATAATAATATTACTCGTATTTTCCTGAATACTGCTTGAACCTGTGGGAGACGTAAGAGAAAATAACGCAACGAACCCCGCAATATAAAAATACTTTGTATTCATAAGTTCTGTAGATTGTATGATTGTATAATATTCCCCGCTTGCCAACGCCTCCAGATTGGTCAATGCAAATCACTCAGATTCACATCACTTTTCATACTTTTGTTCACTCCGAAACCTGCGGTTGTGAGGAGTGCAAGGGCGAACAGCCCCGATAAAACTCTTTTCTTCATAAACAAAAAATTTAAATGAATGATATGATCACTTATAGTTCCTTCCTCCGAAGAAGAAGGAGTTTTGCTTCTTCGTTTTCAATAAGTTCATTTTGTCCATTTCGCAAAGGTGGCAAAGTTCATAATTTAAACCATTTTTTTTGACTCACTTATAACTCACTTTTTATAATACATTGAAAATCATAGTGATATTTTATGTTCATTCCTGTTTTTCTTGTAAAGTAACAGAATTATTGAGAATTGACAAAAGAATAAATTGTTAAGATTCTGTTCAAATTCTGTCGGCTATTTATTCGATCTTCTTAGGTTTTTGTTCCAATAGCATGTTCCGGAATGAGGGTTCACCGATTCCAGACCGACCATTCTTTTCCGACGGACAGATCGGAAGGAACCGGTTTTCCATCGGATATTCTGGGTGCTTCCCGAATGAGACCGACGCATAGGGTACTATATATGATGAATTATTACAGGTTCAATTAAAAGAAATAGTTTACAGATCAATTTCAAATTCTACCAAGGTAGGTTCCGGTAAATTGGATATGGCATAAATCTTTTTATTGTCCGGATCAATCGCGATGTTATTAACAGGAATATCCAGGTGATAGCATATAAGCGGAGTTCCTTTCCAATTGAATACATATATATATTGAGCTTCAAATGCCTTTGCCCCTAACTTGGAAATTGTCTTGCCGGAATATAGCGCATAGATATACTTGTCTGTTACATAGATATCTGTGAATGCGCTGATACCATCTTTGGTTATAGGGCTTGACATGCTTCCCCCCTCATTTTGTACTGTAAATTGAGGATAATCATAAACTAATAAAAACTCCTGACTGACCGACTTCTCTTTTATATTGTAAATGCCTAAGATAGTCCCATATAAGGAAGCATATACAAGTTTATCTCCATCTGGATTGATGGCAAGTGATCCTTGATAACCGAGAGCAACATTTCTGTGATCGATTTTTTTCGTCTCTTTATCAGTTGGAAAATCCATGAATAATCCAATATCTTCTCCGTCTGCATCGATTAATTTGAACATGTTTGACTCATATAGTCCGAATCCCACATAGTGGTTGTGTTTTGTAGGAATAACCATTGAGTTGGATATAGAATTAAAAGAAATCATTTTTTCGTAAAATATTGCTCCCTTCATTAACGAGTCAATACGTATTTTCTTTAGCGAATTGTCTAACAGATCGTATGACAGAAAGTCGATATGGGAATGATGGATCAAAGAATAAGGATGTAGAAATTCGTTGAGTCCCTGTCCTTTCACGCCCAGATTATTGATATATTTGTTGTTTTTTATATCAAACACGTGGAACATTCGTTCGTTATTATAGTCTAAAGTAATCAAAACAGAATCACTGATAAGCATTTTACCAGAACTACCCATTAGGTAATCCGATTCGTATGTCAGTTCATTATGATTTAATCTTTTTGTGTTATTAAATAGACCAGTTAGAGAATCCGTGTTATTTTCGCACGAAAAGAAAACAAAAATAACGAGAGAGCATACAATATAATTCTTCATTAAAACTCTTTTTCTCATAGACACAAATTTAAATTGAATGATATGATCACTTATAGTTCCTTCCTCTATATTTTAAGTTGTCGGCCCAATCACTGGAATAATGCTTCACTACTTTTTCCAATTCCCGCCTTTTATCTCCCGCCGATCTTGTGCAAGAACAGTTATCATGCTCGTTTCATTTGAACCAGTATTTAATTAATATTGGATTTTCTTCCATTTCGGCCCGCAATAATTCTTCAAAAACTTCTTTTGGTCGGTCATCCAGCATTTCTTTTGTAATACGTTTTTCTAAATCAACCCACTGGGAAGGCATCAACACGTATTCATCTGTAACAATTATTTCTTCGCCACGATACGAATTAAACTGTACATTTCAAGCTGTTCCTTTCCCATTTTGTACACTACAGGATGAATAGGCCGGAAAAAAAAACCCTCAAAAGATGTCCGGTTCAAAAACGGCCGGACATCTTTGGCTTCAAATTCCGCGTAAAACCGTGTTACTTTAGCTTCCTGTTTCTTATTACAAGAAATAACTAAAGATACTACTAAGAGAAATATGGTTGTTTTTCTCATTTGAATTCTATTCAATCACGCTGACACCAAGTTTAAAGTCCGGATCAACATACAGAGCATATACCATATTTGTTTTTATGTCTCCCGCAATTCTACCGATAGGTACATTATAATTGATTATTTTAAGTAAGTTTCCATCATAATCATACACGAACAGTGTTTGAGGGAGTTTTTCAAAATTCCGTCCTACCTGGGATTCATCTGTGGGGTCATTTTCATAATCTCTTTGTAGTGCTACAATGAAATCTTTGGTGAGTGCCATCCCATATATCCCTTTTCTGGAATTGTCAAAAACAACACGGTTGTTGTCTTCACTGTATTTATACTCTTCCCTGTTCTCCCAGATTAACCTGAAATTATCGTCATCTTTTTTATAACAACTGAAATAATTAACATCCATATTCCCTGTCACCAACAGTTCTTTATCGGGATTATATAAAATAACAGAGCCAAAATTCTGTTTCTTATCCGGCAGTATATATTCTCCAAAGTCTGTTTCTACACCGTTGGAATATAGTTTGTATGCCTTTTCTTCATTGTTCCTGTTAAAACCTACATATAAGTGGTCCTCCAACCGCATATTGTATCCCTTTGACCTGATCAGGGAGTCTTCTTTCGGGAGTTCTATGAAAGCATCGCCTGTTTCGTCAAATCTGTCTACGGATAAATATCCTTTAGTATTTCCGTTTACATCATATACATACAGACAATTGTCCCATATATTATCACTTACCATGGGACTGACATATTCATTGGGGCCTTGCCCGATATTTCCAAAAGAACTTACCTCAGTGCCGCTGTTCTTATCTAAAAGATGCAGAAAATGCCCTGAGGTAAATGGTCCGAACCAAGCGATGTGTTCATTCAACATGTAAAGCCCTCCCGGAAAATTTGTTAGAATCTCATCATTTAGAACTTTAAAATCAGAGATAGTCCTGCTCACTTCGTCGTTTTTTGTATTTACACATGAGATGATTAGCAGACAAACCGTAAATAGACAAATATGTTTTTTCATATGACTGTTGATTTTTTACATATTGAAGAATAAATGTTTAGCTCTCTTTTACTGCAAAGGAAGTCTTGTAATTAAAAATACTTTTTCTCAATGGAATTATAAATTAGCTGTGTAGCATGGAATGGCTTGTTTGACTCACTCCAAAACCTGCGGCTACCAGAAGTGCGAGGGCGAACAGCCCCGATAAAACTCTTTTCTTCATAGACACAAATTTAAATGAATGATATGATTACTTATAGTTCCTTCCTCCGAAGAAGAAGGAGTTTTTGCTTCTTCGTTTTCAATAAGTTCATTTTGTACAATTCGCAAAGGTGGCGAAGTTCATAATTTAAACCAATTTTTTTGACTCACTTATAACTCATTTTTTATAATGCATTGAAAATCATCGTGATATTTTATATTCATTGCTGTTTTTCTTGTAAAGGAACAGAATAAATGAGAATTGACAAAAGGAAAAATTGTTAAGATTCTGTTCAAATTCTGTGGGCTATTTATTCGATCTTCTTAGGGGTTTGTTCCAATAGCAGAATAAGAGAAAAGAGTGGAAAGCGAATAATATATTTCATTGAACATTCGATCTTTTCGAGAAAATTATTCTCTAAGTTCATAATAAAACAATAAGGGGTTAGAATCCTCTGATAAATTTTCAATCATGTCAATTTCAAATTGATTAAACTCAAACTTTATTTTCCCCGATTTGTAATAGTCAATGAAAAGAGGTACATCATTGATATTCATATAAGCATACATGCCTTTTTTATCTGAACAAGCCATATAATGGGGAATTGATCCTTCAAAAACCTTGTAAACATAATCGTCAAAAAGACCCTCATATAAATTTGCGGATTTGTTTGTTTTCGAAAAAACAATTGTATTTAATTTATACCCATCAGAGTATTCACAAATTATATAGTCGCTTATTTCTAAAAAATTCAATATGGATTTTATTTTATTTAAGTTATTAATATCAGCAATAATTCCGGGAAAAGAAAGATCGAACGTTTCAAGATCGTCTTTTTTTAACAATCTGTTGCTTTTAATTTGGAAGTATGGAGAAATATTATTTTCAATGGAAAAAACGGTATTGGAATAAATGGGTGCGTAATAAGGTGAATGACTGTTTTTAGAGTAAAAATAACTGTTGTTCTTAAAAGTGATTAACTGGAAGCCCAGATTATATATCTCAGAAGAAAGGTATTCATCTAATAGTTTTCCGGAGTTAATATCGATTTTTATCAATAATGGAGCTGCCCTTTTTGTTGAAATCTTATTTGGTTGATAATCTGTGAATAACTGGTTGTTGCTGTATTGTATATGTCCCAATACGCCATCAATTGTATTATGAATGTTAATTGAAGAGATATGCTCCCCTGTGAATTTATATACGTGGATTTTTGATATATAATTATCAAGAATAAAGATCAATTTATTATTTTCATCGAGTGTAAAATCCGAGATATTACTAAACTCTCCTGGGCCGTTTCCCAAATGCCCTATTTGTCTTATAAATCTACCTGCTTTGTTAAAGCAATAAAGTTTTTTGTATCCTCGGTCTAAAATAAAGATACAATCATTTGTTACCTGAATGGCATCGATCGATTTTAGCAGATTCTTTTCAGATGTTTCCAATATAATAGGTTTTACAGATTTAAAATAGGAGGAAATCGAACCAACCCCCCTATTTCCCAATGTGTCGATATCCACGTTATAATAGGCTTCATTCTCGCTTAATTCCTTTTGATATCCTCTACAAGATATTTGGAGTATACTCAAAACAAGGAAAATCCATCTAATACAATTCATAATTGTTATTTGTTTTTTTGGAGAGGTTGACTGGAATATGCATCACGATAATAGGAGTTAGAATATTTCATGTTGATCCAGCCAACCTTCCTCAAATAGTATTTAGCATTTTCTAGTGATTGTCTCTCTGGAGTCAAAAGGATTTCCATTACAATCTGTTCCTGTAGACCCTATTGTTCCTGAACAAGAGCCATTACTTCCGTTACAACTAAAAGAATAGGTCGTTATGTATGTATATCCTCCATAACAAACTATTCGGTCAGTAGATGAGGATTGAAAGGTATAGCATGGCCCATTACCACCTCCATTTTCATTCTGAGCCAACGCCTCCACATTGGTCAATGCCAAATCACTCAGATTAGCCTCACTTTTCATTGTTTGACTCACTCCGTAGCCTACGGCTACCAGAAGCGCTAGGGCGAACAGCCCCGATAAAACTCTTTTCTTCATAGACACAAATTTAAATGAATGATATGATTACTTACAGTTCCTTCCACCGAAGGAGAAGGAGTTTTTGCTTCTTCGTTTTCAATAAGTTCATTTTGCACAGTTCGCAAAGGTGGCGAAGTTCATTATTTAAACCAATTTTTTTGACTCACTTATAACTCACTTTTTATAATACATTGAAAATCATCGTGATATTTTATATTCATTGCTGTTTTTCTTGTAAAGGAACAGAATAAATGAGAATTGACAAAAG
>NZ_RDSD01000042.1 GCF_003712195.1 Proteiniphilum sp. X52
ATTCACCGTAACCGGGAAAAACATCCATCCGGCACACAGTGCACACAATACGATTTTCTTCATTTTCATGATGGTACCTATTATGAAATTTCTGCCTCAAATCTAAATAATATATTTCTCTTGCGAAATAGGATATGGAGAGATACAAGAATTTAACTACAGCCGTCGACATAATCATCTGATAACCAAATACAATTACCATAAGGATACAAGACGGTACAAAATTTTAACGAGTGAGGGCTGGTGCCCAGCAATGACACACCGTCGCGCTCGATAAAGCAATTGTCGCGCAGGTGTTCCAGCGTGTGGCGCTTGCCATAGTGTTCGGACACCATATTCAGGCAGGCGGGGCCGCAGTCCATCGCGTCGGGCTGTTTGGTGAAGGGGAAAGGCATAATTGATTACAATCTGTTTATCTCATTCGTTGCTCCTTGTCCTTTATATTTGGTTTTTGAAGAATTAAATCGATATGTAAGTTGCAGGCTGAATCCTCTGTTATCACCGTCATTCCATTTATTGTAATG
Source organism: Proteiniphilum sp. X52 (assembly GCF_003712195.1). Taxonomy (GTDB): domain Bacteria; phylum Bacteroidota; class Bacteroidia; order Bacteroidales; family Dysgonomonadaceae; genus Proteiniphilum. Next base: position 525 of record NZ_RDSD01000042.1, read on the forward strand.
TATAATATCTGTATTCATAGACCATCTCTCCAAATCTGCGGCAAAAATATCCAAAGCGTTCAGTACAACGCTTAATCGATTGTCGTAAAAGCTTTTACTTAGTTTTACATCGGTACGAAACGCCGATTTATATATGGAAACGTCGGAATTGCCTCGAAGATTTCCTTCCATATTCAAAGCCAATTGAAACTCTTTTGGCAGCCGAATCGTATTATTCCATCTGTATGTATAGTAGGGTTTATTGTAGCTGCAGTTTTTCAAATGGAGGTTTTGTTTATAAAAACCGACAGCAAATGTAGGTTTCCAAAACTTTATGGTAGGCGAATAGCTTACGTAAGCATCCAATCTTTCGCTATACGGAAGATTCATCATGGTAAAAAGAGTTATAGGTTTATCTTTAAACTGCTCCACTATAAAAAGTAAGTTGTCTTTCACCCAGTTATACGAGACTTCCATTTGTAAATCTTTCCATCCAAAAGTGTATGACAATTTATTTATAAACATGGGTCTTAACGAGGGATTTCCGCCTTCGTAGTCATACGGGCTATTATATGTAATGGAACTTCTTAAATTGTAATAATTGGGACGGTAAACTATCGTTTTATATCCTAATGTCATGTTTATATAATCGGTTTTGTAAGAAAAAGTCAATGACGGGAACCAATTGTTGTAAATACGGCTTTGTATTTTGCTTAATTCGTTATTATAGTAATATTTAAAATCAATATGTTCGTACCTTAGTCCGGCGCTTAACGACAACTCAGTCCAGGTATAATCAACGGATGCAAAAGCTGCAATTAAAAATTGTTCGGATTTATCTTTATTAGAAGGCAGATCTTCCGAGATATTCTTATTTAGCATTTCGTACGATTGCTTATTGTCGGTATATGAACTTTCACTACCAAAATTTATCCTCCCACCGGCTAACGACTTTTCTATCAAAAGTTTTCCTGCATAAAGGGAATAGTCCGTTTCGCTATTGCTTTTTACAAGTATCGCCTCGTTGTGGACAAGATTTTTGTAATCCGACGACTGCCCGGCTGCACTTCCTCCTTTTATAAAATCGCCCTCAAAATGTATGGTTGTTTTATTTTTCAATTCGTTATGATAATATGTGTTCAGGTAATGTCGGTGATTTTCTCTCTCGGTCAGGTTGGTTGATGTGTAATTATTATCATTTTCTTCATTGATAAAGTGAAGGGTTTTTCCGCTAAAATCCCAATTGCCTCTCGGAGATCGGGAATATATATATCGCAATCCGATTAAGTGAGTGGGAAGAAACGCGTAATTAGCGCCTATTGTCGCAGCCCAAGAATGAAAACCGGCTTCCATCTTTTTATCATCTTCGGTAATATATTTATTATCTAAATTTAAAATTGTTTCATCTTTTTGGTTCTGTTCATACGCGGTTTTGTCGTAGCTGATTTTGCCGAAGAGGTCTAACTTATCTTTGCGATAATTCAATTCCAAGTATTCGTAATGGCCGAGATGCCGCCGTTGTCGTATAAAAGTATAGAGTGAGCCGCTTAAACCTTCACCCACCGATTTTGTGGTGGTAATACGAATAACCGCCCCGATAGATGCGTCGTATTGCGCACCCGGATTTAAAATTATTTTCACATCTCTTATATCCGAACTTTTCAATTGCTTCAACTCATCATTGTCCCGAAGCAGTCGGTTGTTTAGATAAATAAGCGGGGTGCCTCTCCCGAAAACGGTGTATTTGCCATTCTCTCCTTTTACAAACGGCAGTTGCGAAAGAACATCATTGGCCGTTCCCAGACGACTCAGGATGGAATGCTCTATTTTTGCGGTCAACCCGTCGGAATCCATTCTGTATGCAGGACGGGTTGCCGTTACCAACAGCCCCTCCAGAATAACAGAAACTTCCTCCATAACAACCGTCCCCAAGTCGAAACTGTCAACTTTTAACAATATTGTCTTATAACCGACCGAACTGATTTTAATCGTATAGTCTTTATCCTTATCTAAGTTTGCCTTTAAAGTAAACACCCCACTTGTATCCGAAACCGCGCCAGAGACAAACGAAGAATCCGGTACCGTTTGCAAAACAACAGTGGCAAAAGCAACAGGACGCTTCCGAATATCCGTTATTAATCCTTTAAACTCTTGTGCAATTACGCATAAGATATTACAAAACAAAAATATGCAGATGGGGTAAATCCTTTTTAGCTTATTCATATCCATTTCGCCTGATTTCAAGTGTAACTTAATCCTTATACGAACACACTTTATCCGTATTCTCATAATAAAAATGTTCCAAACATCTGTTCAACAGATAAGGGGATTTCTGTAAACATTGACACAAATTATATTTTCCATCCTCATACAAGTTCCTTAAATGAAAAAAAGCACATTTTCCGCTACACACAGGCAATAAAAAACAATCTAAACATTCTTTGTCCTTATAAAACTTACTTCCAATTATATACCTGTAAAATAAAGATGGATTTGAAAGTTTTTCATCTTTAATGTATCCAACAATACGCGTTTCATCACTTACATCATTCCAACATTTATATATTTCTCCTCTCGGTCCGATAATGTACGAATTTAGAACAGTAGCACAGCAGCCTTTATGATATTCTAAAGTGGGAAATATAGAACCTTCTATCATTTTCTTCTTACGTAAATCAAAGTATAAATCAAATGTCTCCCATTGGCTTAACGACTCGGAAGATAATGCTTTTTTGCTGTCATTGTCAATTCTTAATATGCCAGGATATATATTAATTTTTTTTCCTTTCCATCTTTCTCGTAAATCATGGTATATAATATTAAAATCATCAACATTCTTTTTATCAATATTCACTCTAATAGACAACTGAGTGTCTGAAAGCTTCTCTAAAATATTTTCAATATTATTCATTAATACTTCATAGCTGCCTTCCCCTGTCTTTTTTTGTTTTCTAATAGAATCGTGTCTTTCTTTATTTCCGTCTAAAGTTATTTGTATATCATTTAAGGTATTTATTTTAAAATAGTCAATAACTTCATTTGTAAAATAATACCCATTTGTTACTATTGAATGTTTAGTCAATTTTAGATCAATTTCATTTTTTATTTTATCTATAATTCTTTTTATCGTATCAAAAGCTAATAACGGTTCTCCTCCATACCAAGTAATTTCAAGATTTTTCGCATTCTTATGACGCTTTACAAACAATATTAATTGTTCTATAATATCATCATTCATTTTAACTGCTTTTTTACCTTCCTCAAAGCAATACGAACAATCAAAATTGCAGGCTAAAGTGGGAACAAGAACTAAACCAATTGTAGAATTAGAGAAAGTTATCTGATCTTCTACAAATTGACGCTCTAATAAAAAATCCGCATCATCTCTTTTATTGACAATAATTTTATGATGTTTGAATAGTTGAAATAATTTTTCATCTAAATACAATAATAAAGAGCTCTTTTGTTTAGCTTCCTCTAGAAATTCTGACAACTCTTTAGTTATTTTTAAAATAGAATTTGAACGAGAAGAGTAAATTAAATTTTCGTTCTTTGATGAAATAAATTGATATACATATTTTGATATAATATTATCGTTCATAGTAATATAATTTTATTATCTTTATTGCCGTCCAATAAAACTTTTTCTCCAATGCTATTGTGTAAGTTATAAGACTCTAAACAAATATTTTCCTATTTTTTAGGTTTTTATATCCCATATTTACAAAGGAGAATAATCATTAGTATTTACCAGACAATCATTATTAATTCCTTATTTTTTATACCTATAATTTTAACGAAACTGAATATAAATATAATAGGTTATCCCAGCAAACAAAACATAAATCATTATATATATCAATCAAATACAGCCTATTTTAATATACATACAGACACTCCTTTTTATTATTAAATAATCCGCTTTTACTATGAATAGACATTTGCTAGCTATTCATAGTAAAAAGCGGATATCTTGTAGTTAATTTTGAGTAGAATCCTGTGAGCTAGTTAATGAAGCAGAGTTAGTTCCGCACTTGCAAATACACCCTCTTACAGCACTGTTAACACCACCTACTATTCTTGCCATTTCATCATTATTAAAGTTGTCATTATCTTTCAAAACAACAACATCATCTAAAGAAAATTTCTCAATATTCATTGCAATATGTTTTTAATTTCCTCTACTCATTTCGCTTTTCGAACTCCGCGCCGATGATTCATACAGCTTTATCTGATAGTTATATTTCTTTGT
>NZ_RDSD01000090.1 GCF_003712195.1 Proteiniphilum sp. X52
CTTCTTTTTCATCATCAGGGGCGACCGTTTGGCCGCCCCTGTTTGATTATTCTCCCAATATCTCTGTAAACCGTTTCGATATATTTATTCGGACACATATTGAAGTCCTTCTTCAAGCAGAAAGAATTTTTATATATTACTACGACTTTGTCAATGATTGGCGCATTGCCGAGTTTAAAAAATTAGTGGCTGAAGATACCTCCTACAGATATACATTAGATGTGTTGGCCGATTTATGTGGCTTTAGCTCCAGGGCCTCCTTTTCCCGCTCCTTTAAAAAGAATACGGGCATCACACCAAATGAACCCAATCAAGTGGTTCTACCATCCTCTTATAAACTTCCATGCGGGTATAACTTCAATTTCTATTCCATCTT
>NZ_RDSD01000043.1 GCF_003712195.1 Proteiniphilum sp. X52
TTCTAAAACGACTTTCGTTTTGAAGCCTGAACTGTAACTTTTTCTCTTGACCATGACAACAAAATTAATACTTTTTTAATGATACTTGTTGTCTAAGATTTGGGGGTAATTATACCCTATAGGGTTTGTCAACGATGTGGTGATACGTCTAAGAAACTTAGAACTGTCAACGATGTGGTAATATGTAACAGTTAGTTTTTAGATGTTTCCGCTATATTTAACGAAGATAGTGCATTTGTAATATCATATTTAAAAAACAATTCTGTTTCCACATCAAAAGTGTAAATTTGTGATGTCTGCAAATCTATATCAAAAGAAGTGGCGAATTGGTTTAGAGTTAGTTTTGCTAGCGAATTTCCTGTCCAGTCAAAAAGTAAAATAGAGGGGTAATTCTTTCGTTTAAGCTGATAATTTTTTTCAGACTCATTGATATATAAAACACCCCAAAAATTTTCAAATAGGCGTAAATCAGAAAAAGTATATATTCTGTCCCATCTATTATTATTTTGAATCCGCTCTATATTGAACAAACTTTTACCGACACAAACTGTCCGTGCAAACGAATCATCCAATGAGTACATATTTATATAATTAAGACCAATAGGCATTTCTATTATTATGTCATTAGATGGATTATGTTGAGTTATGGTCGAGAGAATGTTTATATCTTCATTATATCTAATTGAAACATTATTCAATTTGGCTAAATTAGAATAATCATTTACTTCTTTTTTTTGTTTATAGATGTATCTTATTTGTTGCGTATGATTATTCCGGGCTTCTTTGCACAAGTATGTTGAATCATCGATTACAATAAAATTAAATAATGATTTTGGCAAGGAATCGTTAATTATTGAAACATCAGATTTTCCAGTATTTAACGATGAGGAAATATTCAACTTTATCAATTCTCCTTTATTATATTCATATATATATGCGAACAACTGATTGTCTTCTTTAATTAATTTAGTATTGTAAGTAGTACTGGGAGAAATGGTTAGCTCGGTAGGACCTTGTCCTCTTTTTAATATACTTCCCTGAACATGAAGATCGGGTAAAGATGCAATTACCCATAAACTATCTTTATTGTTTGTAGACATAATGATGGCTGAATCGGAAATAACGAAATTTCGAACACCTATAACATCAATATCTATTTTTTCTCCATCAATAGAAAATGATTGTGGGAAATTATCAATATACTTAATATCATCAAAAACCATGTTGGTTAGTCTTTCTTTTGAATCTGATGCACAATTCCAGAAATTAAAAAAAATAAATACGATTACAACATGAAATACAAATTTTGACATAAAACTAATTTATTAAAATGTTTCTGTGAGTAGTTTTCTTTCAATAAAGTATGCTTATTTCAAATTTGAAATAAGCATACAGATTTTATTCGAAATTACGGACAAGTTCCGGTACCAGACCAGAACGTATTAGTGCCCGGTTCATATTTACATGTACCACAATAAAGAATTTGGCTACCTTCCTTTGTTGTAATAGAATTGTAGCATTTATTTCCTCCTCCACTTTCTCCTTGTGCCAATGCCTCCACATTGGCCAACGCCACATCACTCAGATCTGCATCACTGTTCATACTTTTGTGCACTCCGAAACCTGCGGTTGCCAGAAGTGCAAGAGCGAACAGGCCGGAAAGAATTTTCTTTTGCATACGAACAAAATTTTAGTTGTTAATAGATTATTGATTATTGTCTACAAATAATTTGGTTGTTTGAAATGTTTTCTGTTCAAGTTAGAAGTCATAATTTCAGCTTATATTTAACAATTAAAGGATTTCCGAATTCATTTAAGGAATTCAATATTTTTTTATTTTCTACGAGAGAGACATCTATGAAATCATAAATTTCATCTGGTTGTATTATAGCATGCATAAAATCATTTTCTAAAAAGTAACAAGTAGGAATATTTTCTTTATAATGAGGTGATTTGGAAAATGTTGAATTTTTATTCGTTTTTAGGTTATAAATATTGATAAACTGGTTACCTCCCTTGATAAAGAGGGTAATCATATAAGTATCACTCAAAAATCTATTTAATGGAGAATAATAATTAGATTCGTATCCTACATATTTTGATATTGCTTCAATGCCTCCTTTTAATTTATTGACACTCTTTCGATTTATACTTTTATTTGATTTAATATTATATTTTGGTATAAAAGTTTTAGATTTAGTGTTAAATATGAAAATCGTATTATTGATTTCGCACGGAAAAAAATAAATTTCACCTGCAAAATGACGAAATGGAGTGGAATTTGCCGTTACTGGTGCAATAATACCATCATAATTAATGGCTCCCATTTTTTTGTTTTTTTTATTATATAAATAAACTATTGATTTTTGAGTATCATCAATTAGGGCATAATTGTCTTTTTCATACGGATATATAATTCTAACTCTATCCGCTGGTTTTAATGCTATTTTGTGTTTAGAAATAAAATTAAAACTCATATCATAAACAACTATATTTCCTAAATGATCCAACACCTCCATTGTGTTATCATGTTTATTATAATTAAAATCTTGCAATATACTATATTCTCTGGGACCTTCTCCTATACAATTTATTGAAGATGATAAAAATTTTCCGTTTGTATCAAATATGCTTATTACATATCTGTTATCAGCTAAAATGAAATATTTTTCAGGCACATATATGTAGTATTTACCATTAAAGGGATTTCCAATAACAGAATGATTCGTATACTCTAAAGTATCAATATGTATTGTAGAGAACACATCTTTCAATTGAGGCTCTTTGATACTTTCTAAATCAACGGTTAAGTTTATGGTGGCATGGTTACTCAATTTTTCTTTGTTATTGTTACAGCTGAAAAAGATCAAAGAGAATGCCAATAATATTAAAAAAGCATACAATAGATTTGTATTATCAAACTCATATAAATTTATTTTCATAATCAATTTTTATCATTTAACTGTTACAAACGGATAAGTAATTTTTTTAATAAGCAAGTAAATTTGATAATATTAAAAGTTAAAACATATCCGTATTTCACCTTATACAATTAGCTATCCTCAAAAAGCTAATACTTTAGACTTTCTTTAGAATTTAAAGAACAGAAAACATGAGTATATTGTTTTTATGGGAGAATGAATTAAAAATATAGGGGTAACACGGATATGTAAAAGCATTATTGACAGGGAGATACGCAGCGGTCACTCATGTATCCCGTAAATTTGCAAGGGTGTACTAACGTATATTCTCCACAATTGACATAGTTCATGTAATCTTTAGTCCAACATGGACCTTGATAACGTCCACAAACTATTTCAAAATCTTCACCTTGCGCCAACGCTTCCACATTCGCCAACGCCAAATCACTCAAATTGGCATTACCGTTCATACTTTTGTTCACTCCATAACCTGCGGTTGCAAGGAGTGCGAGGGCGAACAGGCCCGATAAAATTTTCTTCTTCATACGAATAAAAATTTAGTTTGTTAATAAATTATTGATTAATGCCTCATTATTGAGGACTTTTTATTCTATATTTCCTTTAAGTTTTAAATCAATGGCGAACCATCCATATTGCCATACAGGGACACCGTTTTATTGAAATGCCCCCGATCATCGGCATGATATGTTATATTTACTTCAATAATGCTTTCCGGCAATAGCGGTTTCTTTTCATATTCAATTTGTGTACACCCACACGAGGCACGGGTATCGAATATCATAAAAGGCGAATCGCCCACATTCTTTATTGAAACGCTAACCGTTTTGACATCCCCTTTTGGTATGGTTCCCAAATCAAATTCCACTCTATCTGCCTCAATTTGCGTGTTGCGAGATGATTGTGTTGCCCTGCTTTGATATGTATTTTGCGAAATTTCAGATAAATACATTTCTTTCACACGCAAATTTGGCAATTTCTTTTTGCGGATTTCTTTTACAAGAAAGCATCAATCCGCATACTCCCATCAACAATAAAAAATAGAAGGGATAGCGCAACATGACAGAGTCTGTATCAATACTCTTTCCCGTAAGTGAGATATTGGCAGGAAACGAATCATAAAAAAGATTGCTGTTGGGGTTCTTGCATCCCAAGGCAGAAGTAAGCAAATAAAA
>NZ_RDSD01000044.1 GCF_003712195.1 Proteiniphilum sp. X52
AAAGCGAAATCGCAGTATATCTCCTGTTGGGACCAACGGGCATAATGGCACAAGAATACGGCGATCCCGATCTTTCCACGATATAACCCAGGGAAATAAGGTATTGCTCTTTCCCTGTAAAAACTGTCCGCAATGTGACTTAAAAAGATTTTAATATTTTCCATTGTGTAAAAATTACAAACCCAAAGGTTCCTTTAAGTTCAAGAATCCGTTTTGATACAACCCGTCTATGATTTCCCTCATAAAAAGAAAATAGAGGTCTGACGTAAATAGGGATAATTCCGTCAATTTCTTCATGGCCGGCATAAACCTTTCCGTCAATTTAGGTTTTATTTCCTCGTTGTCATTTAATTTGGATAATAGATAGTCGATGAACTCCTGATATATCACATGGGATGACTTGAAAGATTCCGGTAACGTGACCCGGCTTGTCTGTGTGTCGGAAGTCCGGTACCAAACCAGTATTTCAGGCATGTTCTCAATTTTTCCGATTTTGACAACATCCGTCCAAAACTTGGTATCAACGGCAAAATGATAACCCCGCCTGTAACGGATATTGTATTTATCGATGACCTCCTTGCGGAAAAAACAAGTCGGGTTAAATACCGGACCAGTCCTCCGTCTTAAATATTCCAGGATGATCCGGTCATATTCAAGCACCGGAACCCAATCTATCGAGATTTTGCCGAAAGTCCGCATGATTCCCCCGCAAGCCACGATATCGGGACGGGATTCCATAAAATCGTATTGCATTTGGAGACGGCGGGGAACCATCATGTCGTCATGGTCGAGCAGTGCGACATATTTGCCCCGGGCTATGTCCACTCCCCGGTTGAATGTCCCGACAAAATCGTGGGGACAACGTTCATACCGGATACGCGGATCTTTATATGTCCTTACAATATCGGCTGTGTCATCACTGGAACCGTCGTCCATCAGCAACAGCTCAAAATCGCTAAAAGTCTGAGCCAACACACTGTCGATGGTCTCGCGTATAAAAGCCGCTGAATTGTAAAGCGGGATCAAAACAGATATGACAGGAGCGGGCATCTTATTCATTGTATTGAAGTTGTGAGGAAAGCGGTTCTTTCAGGTTGATGAACCCATTTTTATATAGTCCTTCGATAATTTCCCGCATAAGTGAAAAATAAATATTGCTCGAAAAAAAGGATAGATCGGTCATCTCTTTTATTACAGGCATAACGTCTTTAATCAACAAAGACTTTACTTCTTCTTTATCGTCCAGCCCAGAGAACAGGTAGTCAATAAGCTCATGGAAAACTACTTCGGCGGTTTTTTGCAATTCCAAACGGGTCTGCTTACTGGTCTGTGTCTTGGAAGTCCTGTACCAGACTAAAATTTCAGGAATATTGGCGACCTTGCCTATTTTTATAGTATCAAACCAGAATTTGATATCTGCATGAAAATAATAACCCGGTTTATATTGTAAGTTGTGATTATCTATACTTTCCTTACGGATAAACAGTGTGGGATTACACATATAAATGGCTTTTCGGCCAATAAATTCCAATATTATCCGGTCATATTCGCTAACGGAAAGCCACTTATTTGAAGAAACTCCAAACTCTTGCATCCAGGCGCCGCAGGCGACAATATCGGTATGAGTTTCCATAAAATCGAACTGTACCTGCAGGCGGTTTGGCACCATGATGTCGTCGTGATCAAACAGTGCGACGTACTTCCCTTTTGCTTGGGACAAGCCCCAGTTGAATGTCCCGGAAAAATCGTGGGGACAACGTTCATACCGGATACGCGGATATTTGTATGTCCTTACAATATCGGCTGTGTCATCACTGGAACCGTCGTCCATCAGCAACAGCTCGAAATCGCTGAAAGTCTGAGCCAACACACTGTCGATAGTTTCCCTCAAAAATGCCCCTGAATTATAGAGCAGGATCAATACGGATATCTTTGGGCGGTGCATTTATTTTATGTTTGTTATTAAGTTCTTTTTCACCATTCTTCTTCCGAAGAACCGTATTTTTGCCATCCATTATTTTTATATTTTGGATTTGGATAAAATTCTCCAGACCCTATATCAAAATCCGATTTTGTAAAAGGAATCCAGTATTCGTGTTTTGGTTGATTTCCAAAAGACTGTCTCCGCTACTTGTCAATATATCCGTATATTTTAGTATTATGTCATTTTTAGTGACCGTCTGGGCATTCAGCCCGATGGATGCCGACATCATCAGGCATATAATCGTTAAAACCTTAATTGTTTTTATAACTTATGCACTTTTGACGCCCAAGTATTTAATGAACAACAATCGTTATTTTATCCTTATACTGCCTCTTATCAGTAGGGTAACTGTCAGGATAATCTATCGCTGTTTTATTTAGAAAGGATGAATAATAGGTGGTTTACTCAATAATATAATAATCAGTCCAAGAATTACGACCAATAACTTGAATATAGTTTTCTTCATAAATGACATAATACCTATTAATCCCAATGCGAAAATGAATACAGAATACCGGTGATTATTATAGAATATTTGATACAACCCAAAAATAGTAGCACACGAACTCATTATCAATATTGCAGAATAAATAACTTTTCGCCAAACAGAACCTTGCTTTGCCATAAACTTTTTCATTAATAAGAGTATATCAGATTATCTTGACTATCATAGATAGCAGTGACAGACGCACCTCCATAACCATTTGGAGACGAAGAACGTACAACTTTTACCCCTCCTGTTCTTGCGGCTTTATTAATTGCGTTGCAAACAGCATACGCCTGTTGTGCATTTAAAATTCCAAAAACACTTATCCCGGCACCCAAATACGCATTCACACAACCTGCACCCACAGCCATGGCAGCTATTATCTGATTTGTATAATGACTACTTGCTGAATTAGAATCATAATAATCATTTGCATATTGTCCACTATAATAGGAAGTGGTAGTTGTTGTAAACCAACCATGTTCTGTTTGACTCCAGTAATAATCATTCCCATTATTTCCACCGTTATTACCATAAACACCGTCACCGCCACCACCCCAAATTATACTCTTTTCTTCTTCGCTCAAAACCGGAAAATTTTTCTCCACATCAGTCAAAGGAATTTTTTTTAATTTTCTCATGATTAATTTTTTAATGATATACAAACCAGTGATTAATTATAATTTTTGTAAACAATAGTTCGCTAAACTGCGATATTTCGAAAAGCATACTGGGATTCCGGTTTTACATAAGCCGGTGTGACTTACGGTACAAACATTCAATGAACCCATTATCTCGTATTCATTATAAAAACAACTAAAAATACAATAAAAAACGATATTGCCTTTCTTTCGCCAGTTAAATATTGCTAAAACTACACTTGTTCTTGCGGAAAAAGGAGAGCATTCTCTCCGTTTAGTTGAAGATCGTTTTTTCAGGAGGCCGTTGAGGAAAGGGCATCCGGATCAATCACCATAAAGGCTCCGTCCAGGATAAACCGTCATTTTATTTCCGTTAAGTAAGAGCCACAAATTAGTTTTTATTAACCTGAGTTTCAGATAAGAAACCCATTTAAAAATCTGGTAAGCAAGCAGATAATTTGTATTTTTATATCTGATAAACAATGAAATACGATTAACGATGAGCTGAAAAATATATGCGATATTGAACATTCTCGCCATCGCAGTATTCACAATTTCTTGATGAACCTCATGGCTGCCTTGGGTGCCTATTGTTTCTTCGAGAAGAAACCCGCCATTCGTTTCGAGAGAACATACGAAAAGCAGCAGTTGGCCCTGTTTTTCTAACTCATCTTTTATCATATTTTTTAAGGCTCGATCAAACGCTTTTAATCGGCTCGCCTCTGCCTGTTCCATAGCTCCCTGTACCGTGATTGGTTCAACTTCTTTCCCCGTTACGACATGCCAGCGAATGCGTTCTGCGTCCGTTTGAAACAGCCCATTTGACATAAT
>NZ_RDSD01000045.1 GCF_003712195.1 Proteiniphilum sp. X52
TTTTTCTCTTGACCATGACAACAAAATTAATACTTTTTTTTAATGATACTTGTTGTCTAAGATTTGGGGGTAATTATAGTGAGTGATGCTGAAAAATTAGCCTTCTGTCCGTATTTCAATTCCAGAATGGTGCAATTATTAGTTGATAATGGACGGTGATATCCTCATGCAAAAAAGAAGTTTCAATTCCAGTATGGTGCAATTATTAGTCCGGATCATCGACCTTAAGTACGGCAAGGGCGTGAGTTTCAATTCCAGTATGGTGCAATTATTAGCGGTGCTTTTCAATAACGGATCTCAAGTAACTGCGTTTCAATTCCAGTATGGTGCAATTATTAGCCAAAACGGGTTTATAGTTCTTGTCTTTGGTGTCCGTTTCAATTCCAGTATGGTGCAATTATTAGATTTTTCCATCTGTGTACTTGCGGGGTGAAAGCATGAGTTTCAATTCCAGTATGGTGCAATTATTAGTTTCAACAAAAGTAGTAAAGGCTAACATCGGAACGAGTTTCAATTCCAGTATGGTGCAATTATTAGGCCCGGTTGATCACAGTCTTTACGGCCATCTGGTCGTTTCAATTCCAGTATGGTGCAATTATTAGCATTTTCCGCAATCCTTTTCGGATTCATTGCGACGTTTCAATTCCAGTATGGTGCAATTATTAGTTCCCAAGACAGACATCAGAAATGGAATTTGCGACGTTTCAATTCCAGTGTGGTGCAATTATTAGAATTTTGGTGAAGATGAATATATCGACGGCGCAAGTTTCAATTCCAGTGTGGTGCAATTATTAGATGCAATACCTGACCTCCCTGATACCTGACCCTCGTTTCAATTCCAGTGTGGTGCAATTATTAGACAGGGCTATCTGCTGCCCGAGGTTGTTTTTGAAAAGTTTCAATTCCAGTGTGGTGCAATTATTAGTCTCTTCGTCGGGGGTCAGCTTGCGGGATTCACCTTGTTTCAATTCCAGTGTGGTGCAATTATTAGCCCCTCGTAATTGAACTCGTTAGGGGTCGCTTTCGTTTCAATTCCAGTGTGGTGCAATTATTAGTTTCTCCTGAAGAGGAAATCATGGTGTGGTGAATGGTTTCAATTCCAGTGTGGTGCAATTATTAGTATTTCCGCAAAAGCGTACAAAGCAGTCGCATTCGAGTTTCAATTCCAGTGTGGTGCAATTATTAGTTTTGACGTGTTCGCTTTTGCAAGGGCATCCGCAGGTTTCAATTCCAGTGTGGTGCAATTATTAGCAAGGAGGAACACGATATTTGGGTGCGTGATATGCGTTTCAATTCCAGTGTGGTGCAATTATTAGGAGATCCCCGTCTTTTCCACCGCTTTCGGGCAGGTGGGTTTCAATTCCAGTGTGGTGCAATTATTAGGTACTCACGCAGGCGGTTTTTCGGTTAATACGGAAGTTTCAATTCCAGTGTGGTGCAATTATTAGTAGTTATCTGTTCCCGTTCTCTTGATCTGAAAAAGTTTCAATTCCAGTGTGGTGCAATTATTAGGAATTTTGGCGAAGATGAATATATCGACGGCGCAAGTTTCAATTCCAGTGTGGTGCAATTATTAGCGGCGACGGTCTTTTTCGTCCCGCAACCTGTCATCGTTTCAATTCCAGTGTGGTGCAATTATTAGAGCCGAGTCATGGGTGGAGGACGTGATGCTTGTTATGTTTCAATTCCAGTGTGGTGCAATTATTAGCCTCCCGGCACGATCTTCCCGCCGATCTCCAACCAGGTTTCAATTCCAGTGTGGTGCAATTATTAGACTTGTTGCCGGTATCGAGGAGCTCCATGTCCCTGTGTTTCAATTCCAGTGTGGTGCAATTATTAGCCCTCCAGACCATCGGCACGTAATCGGTGTGCCCGGTTTCAATTCCAGTGTGGTGCAATTATTAGTTGTTCATCGCTTCGGTTGAGCTGTCGACCACATGTTTCAATTCCAGTGTGGTGCAATTATTAGCATCGCAGTGGATGTTTTTCGGGATAGTTATTCTTAGTTTCAATTCCAGTGTGGTGCAATTATTAGGTTTATTCGGTGATGAATATTACTGGGAGGTAAAAGAGTTTCAATTCCAGTGTGGTGCAATTATTAGCTTCGTTCTCAACTATGCCTTTTTCAGATATGGAAGTTTCAATTCCAGTGTGGTGCAATTATTAGTTGAATTTGCCACATTGGCTTTTAAAGTACAATAATGTTTCAATTCCAGTGTGGTGCAATTATTAGAAAACATACCTCTCTTATTTCAAACAGGCCTTCTATAGTTTCAATTCCAGTGTGGTGCAATTATTAGGATTGATGTATAATTCCTGAACCCCATTGGTTATCTGTTTCAATTCCAGTGTGGTGCAATTATTAGTTTTTCGCCCGCCTCCACACGGATGGTTTAAAGTGTTTCAATTCCAGTGTGGTGCAATTATTAGCGCCTCTAAAAGCCGTTCCAATTCGTTAATTTCATCCGTTTCAATTCCAGTGTGGTGCAATTATTAGAAAGACATGCAGACGTGTTGCGAGCAATCGACAATCTGTTTCAATTCCAGTGTGGTGCAATTATTAGCTCATTCGTGCCATTATACCTCTCTATATAAGAGGTTTCAATTCCAGTGTGGTGCAATTATTAGTCATCTTACATAAGATTTTATTAGCAATTTCTTGCGTTTCAATTCCAGTGTGGTGCAATTATTAGAATATTGGGAGGGAGTAATTGACGATAACTATTATTAGTTTCAATTCCAGTGTGGTGCAATTATTAGTCTTGCCTCTTTGAGCTGTTTCTCCACATCCTCGAGTTTCAATTCCAGTGTGGTGCAATTATTAGCACTTTGGCGGCTGCCGTTAATCTGCCGGACTTCAGTTTCAATTCCAGTGTGGTGCAATTATTAGTTTTGACAATATAATAGAGAAAGAAAATCCACTTCGTTTCAATTCCAGTGTGGTGCAATTATTAGATTTCTCCGGAATTTCCCGAAAAAACAGTTTTACTGTTTCAATTCAAGTGTGGTGCAATTATTAGCGGTTAAGATAGGTGTTTTTTCGTTCACCATAAACAGTTTTCAATTCCAGTGTGGTGCAATTATTAGACCTACACTTGAATGTGAGACTCCTGTACGCCATTATTTCAATTCCAGTGTGGTGCAATTATTAGGATTGCTGGGTTGGTGGTTATATATGTGATAATTGATTTCAATTCCAGTGTGGTGCAATTATTAGTGTTTGTAAAGCAAGTTTCCCCGGATTCTTCTATCATTTCAATTCCAGTGTGGTGCAATTATTAGGCCTTGACCCGGCTTTTTTACGTGAGCCACCACGTATTTCAATTCCAGTGTGGTGCAATTATTAGATTCTGATGCATTACCAAATATCGGACTTTCGTACATTTCAATTCCAGTGTGGTGCAATTATTAGAATCAACCCGATATCATTCGGCAAATCAATCACCTGATTTCAATTCCAGTGTGGTGCAATTATTAGTAACTGTTTTAACCAACACATTGCAGCTATCTTTATTTCAATTCCAGTGTGGTGCAATTATTAGCGCACAAAATCATTTCAACCCCGAATATGACATGATAGATTTCAATTCCAGTGTGGTGCAATTATTAGAAGAAGAATATTCTTGAAAAGTACATATATCCAAAACAATTTCAATTCCAGTGTGGTGCAATTATTAGTATGACATACAACTTACTGAGGGTAACAAGCAGAATTTCAATTCCAGTGTGGTGCAATTATTAGCTACGTTGGGGGCACGGCGCAGTCGGCGATCACCCTATTTCAATTCCAGTGTGGTGCAATTATTAGCCGTTATACGAAATATTCAGCAGCGTAAACGACGATTTCAATTACAGAGTGGGGCAATTATAAGAAGTATATGGTAGTTGGGCTTTAGATTAAAAA
>NZ_RDSD01000091.1 GCF_003712195.1 Proteiniphilum sp. X52
ATCGCGGTAAAAGCGCCGCCCGGGATGAAATAAACAGGTTATAGTGTATGTCGTTCCCCTTCACCAAACAACCCGACGCGATGGACTGCGGCCCCGCCTGCCTGAATATGGTGTCCGAACACTACGGCAAGCGCCACACGCTGGAGCACCTGCGCGAAAACTGCTTTATCGGTCGCGACGGTGTGTCATTGCTGGGCATCAGCCCTCACTCGTTAAAATTTTGTACCGTCTTGTATCCTTACGGTAATTGTCTTTGGTTATCAGATGATTATGTCGACGGCTGTAGTTAAATTTTTGTATCTCTCAATATCCTGTTTCGCAAGAGAAAATTATTATTTAGATTTGAGGCAGAAATTTCATAATAAGTACCA
>NZ_RDSD01000046.1 GCF_003712195.1 Proteiniphilum sp. X52
ACATCTGCAACAATATAAGAGTCCGCATACATATAATAGGTATTTGGATTTCTTTCTACAGTAACAGAATTGTTTTGCTCGGAAACAATACGGATATCCGAAGAGACATTCCATGAGACGGGTATATTATTAGGTAGATTGATAGTGTATGTATAAGTTCCTTGACCGCAAATGTTTGAGGGGCCGGAGATGAGATATTGGTATCTATCTCCGACCCCGACAGCATGCCAAGCATTGGTAACCTGCGCAACTTCATTGGAATTGTTTCCAAAGATATTGGAAGCGGCAGTAATCGTGGCTTCTCTGAATTGTGCAAAACCTATCTCTTGTTCAACACTTGATTGCAAAATAACGCTTTGTGTCCGATACACAATTCTTGCGGCATTGTTCATACCGATAGCCCCCACCCAAAAAGAGTTTCCGATATCATTGGTACCCGTTCCTCCTTCTGAAAGCAAAAAGAACCAATGGTTAATTACTCCGCTATTACGATGGACGCCGCAGTAATCATTCTCCGATATAGGTGTACAATTGTTTGTATTAATCCAGTACGTACCCAGATAGGTGTCGGGATGATTGAATTGGTTGGGATTGCTCATTGAACGCATGGCACCAATATCTTCTCCCATCAGCCAGCGTTGTTTTTCCGGAGCTGATCGGGCTTCAACACAGGCTGCCCAAATATCGCTTAATGCCTCATTGATAGCGCCCGACTCTTTCCGATAAGCAAGACGGGCGGTATGTCCGGTTACACCGTGAGCAATTTCATGAGCACAAATATCAAGCGTAGTAAATGGTTCAGAATACGTTCCTCGTCCGTATGTCATCCTGTTTCCATCCCAAAATGCGTTATCGTTATGTGTGTATCTCGGACTAATCAGAGTTAAGTTTGCATTAACATAACTTAGCAGAGGGGCACCTCCATTGTCGTAACTGTTTCTGCCGTGTACCTGATGAAAATAGTCGTAAGTCATTTCAGCACCCCAATGGGCATCTAAGGCAGCGTTGTCTCTGTTTGCATTGTTGTGTTCAATCCAGTTGTTGTCATTATCAACAAAATCGGTTTGGGAATATGTGCCGGTATTATTCATATTGTAGGTTTCAATCCGTACGCCATTCCGTAGTTCACGCAAGCGAAAACCTCCACTGAACGAATCCGTAGTGATATTTCTGGTGCCGCTGTACCGGGTTATGGCCGTTCCCTGACTGTTGGTATGGTGTATCCGTGAATCCTTATCCAAAATTCTTCCGTCGATGGCATCCACATATACCATGTATCGGCTTAACGGTTTATGGGCATAAATATCGAATTTATAAGCCAAGCGATATTGATTACTACCCTGAAGAATATCTTTTACAATCACCATTTCTCCTTGGGGATAATACGTATCGTTCAAATACTCTTTTATCCAGCGTTCTTCTTCCGGAATTTGCCATTTATACAGCTCTGCTCCGATATGTTTCATGGCGTGCTGCAACGCTTCGGACTCCGACAATTGGGCGGTGGTATTTACTTGGTCAATTTTTTGGAAATTACCGATGGCCGATTCCAATTGCCCTCTTCCGTTACCATGCATGGAATACGTGCCATAGGCAACCCGGATGCCTTTGTGATATTGCAGATAATATTGGTGCCTTGTTCCCTGTTTATCTATGTCGGACTTCTCCATACGCCATTCATCAGCGGCCTGCATTTTGTTTATTGAGTTCAATACCTCTTTTGCTTTGTCCATGGCAACAGGTACGGTGTCTGTCCGAAACCTCAGAGAGGTTACGATTCCGTCATGCTCTGTCTGTTTTTGCAAAACAACCTGGGCATTAAGCACATGCAAGGCAATAAGCCATACGCTTATTACGGATAAAATTTTGTTTTTCACATTGTTTGATTTTAATAAACTTAGACTATTCGTTCACTCTTCTATAAATACGAGCAAATTGTGCTGTTCCTATGGAGAAAGGAAAAATAAGATAACCGTCAATCTGATCTAAAAGAATTTCTCCTTTACCGGCTAAGTACAGCAAATCCCCTGCTCCCTCTTTCGGGGTTATGGTTATATAAAATTTATCCTGTTCTCTACTAATAACATAGATCCCATCTTGCAACACTTTTTTATTGTCGGTAATCACCGGCTTATCGTCGATAATTTCCATGTTGTGGGTCGCCAGTATCCGATCATCGGTAAATATTAGTTCGAGTTTCTCCCCCGGAATGGGTTTTTGTTCTCCTATTACGCCACCATAGGAAACAGTCCATTCCCATGTACCGATTATTTGCTGTTTCATAAGCTCGGTTTCCGATAATTCCTTCTCACACCCCGTTACATCTATCAGCAGAAACAGGGCGATTATGCTAAATAAAATTGTTTTTGGTTTCATAGTTTTAAAAATTTAAATTGAATTATAACATATATTGCAATTTTCTTCCCGCCTGCAAAATGGATTTGGCGGCGGAGTCAACAGTCCGGTGGGAGTATCGGTTTTCATATCGCACGTGTTTTTATTGGATTATGCCGTAAAATAAATTATTTTCCGCACAACATCAAAACACATTTTGTTAAAAAACAACCGTTTATCTATAAGATGCAGAAACGGCAAAAACGTTGCACGGATTCCGGATTTTAACATTCGGGAAACGTTACCAGTGCATTATTTCAGACAGCAGATTTCAAACATCAGACAACAGACTTTTTCATTGGTAATTCGTAATTGGTGATTGTCCTTCGCACGTTCCCGTCCGTCAATTTTTCAACAGCTTCTTCGTCTGGGTTTTCCCGTCTTTTATCACCCGCACAAAGTACATGCCTTTGGGTAGATCTGACACGGAGATTTGATACGCGGACTGGTCTGTTTTGTACGTTCTTAGCAAGCTTGCGGCGTTCCACAGTTGTATTTCGTAGGGGGCCGACAGCAAGGTGGCGCTGTTTCGGGACGATTCTTCTTCCAACCTCACGGTCACCACGTCGGTGGCGGGGTTGGGGCTGAGGGAGAAAGAAGAATAATATCCGCTTTGATCACCTAAAACATGATGGATAAAAAGATTTTCTCCGCATGGATTAGTTAATCTAACCATTATATACTCTCCTTCCAATGAGTTCGAAGTAAACCGGATCATTGTTGTGTATTTCGGTCTGATAGTGCCACTCTTTTCGGTCAAACCGTGCCACTATAATTCATAGTTTTTTACCTATTTGAAAGATCATTGGCAAAGTTAATAATTTTATTCAGTTGTACTTATTTTTCCTTTCCTAAGTGACTCACCTTTAAGTATTATTCTGTGTGATGAGTTTACTATCCTGTCCAGGACGGCATCTGCTATTGTTTGCTCCCCAATCAGATCATACCAGGCTGATACCGGTATCTGCGAGGATAATATAGTTGATGCCTGATTATGCCTCTCATCGATGATATCCAGCAGTATCTCTCTGGCCTGATTGTCAAAGGCATGTAATCCAAAATCATCCAAGACAAGGACATCTGTTCTTAGTAGTTTTGACAGTTCCTTCAGGTAAGTGCCGTCTATTTTACTGAGTTTGAGCCTGCCGATAAGTTTGGCGGTATTTGCATACAGTGTTTTGTATTCCATTAGACAGGCCTGATATCCCAAAGCCTGGGCAAGATAGCTTTTGCCCGTGCCGGATGCACCTGTTATTATGATGTTCTCTTTTCGTTTAATAAAGTCCAGAGTGGCTAAACGTGTAAACATGTTTTTATCCAGATTGCGTTGTTGATTGTATTCGACATCCGCTACACTGGCCTGTTCTCTAAAGCCGGCCTGTCTGATAAGACGCTCAATTTTATTATTTAATCGTTCTTCCCATTGATG
>NZ_RDSD01000047.1 GCF_003712195.1 Proteiniphilum sp. X52
CGTTTTTTGGGGTGTTTTTCGGCGTTTTCGGCGATATTGAACGGCAATACTCCGTTTTTTAAGCCGATTTTAAGCCGCTTCTCGCATCAAAAAAGGGTGGATAGAACCGTCCTGAGTGGGTGGGCATGCTCCGTTTTCGCCAAGATACAATTTTTGATAAAAATTATTCAGCAAATGTCGATCTATATTATAATATTAATAAATACAATAATTTAGCGTTTAATTTCAACTATCTACATTGGGGTAAAGATGAATACATCGCTGGTAAGACAAATATAACGGGGAACAATACAACCTCGATCTGGAGAACCGATATAAATCAGAATGATTTACAAAATATGAATAACTATTCTTTTACTCTCAATTACAATTTGCTCTTGGATACTTTGGGAAATAAAAAGATAACTCTGCTTTCTGATGTTGTAAATCAATATAAGTACAATTCAAGAAGCTACTATAATTACCTGAATTATGATTTAGAGGATAATCACATTTTAACAGAGGATATTTTTAATGATCAGGAAAGCCCTTTCCAGATATTCTCTACAGAAATAAAATATCATCATTCTTTCAACCCTGAAAATACTCTAATTACTGGAATAAAATATAGCAACTCTACCATCAAAAACAGCCTGGAAAATTATGATAAACTCATAGACGAATGGGTGATAAACGATTCAATAGAATATCGTTACGAATATAATGAAAAACTAGTATCTACTTTTATTCAATATAATTTGAATAGATCTCGATGGAGTTTTATTGGTGGTTTGAGAGGAGAGTATTCACTTGGAAATATTATTAATGTAAGGGCTTCAGAGGAGAAGCTAAATATATTCCCATCTCTTTATTTCAACTATACCCTCAATGATAAGAATAGGCTTGGAATATCGTATACTCAGAGAATACAAAGGATTAACTATTTACAATTACTTCCCAAACGCTATTATACTTCAAAATACAATATATTGGAAGGTAATCCATTGTTGAAGCCTAACATTATGAATAATGTTGGAATAAACTATAATTATGGTGGAAAGTACTATCTGACGTTATCATACAGATGGAGTAACAATGCTTTAAGTGCATTCAATAAAAACGAAGTTATCAATAACAAATCCATAATTGTCTCTTCCTATGTTGATGGTGTTAAAACTAACAATATCAACTTAAATACATATATACCTATCCAGTTTACATCTTGGTGGAGCACCCTTAATCAGATGAATATAAATTACAATAATTACTCTACCTATTTAGTGCCAAAATTTTCAGTATTTAGTTATGACTTATTTACGCAACATACATTCTACTTACCTGGGAATATTCGTGGAGAAATTCTCTATCGCTATCTTTCACGTACAAAAAATGCTTATTCAGAAAGCTTTCCATATCATTTACTGAATATTTCGTTACACAAATCATTTTATAATGAAAGGTTAAGTGTAAAAATGGAATCATATAGAACACTCTATAAACAAAAAATGGGTTCAGAAAATCACACACCTACAGCCCTTGTACGAAAAGAAACTTATTACCGTAAAATGCCTTTTTTTGCCTTTACAATATCCTATTCATTTAGTAAAGGAAATTCCAAAAAATTTCAAAGTATTCAATATAGTAATGAACAAGAAAAATCAAGAACCAATTAAATCAAAGCAATATGAAAAAAAGTAATTATAATGTGTTTTTTCCTAAAAGTAATTGTGTTTTGAGCTATAACACATTTACAGACAATTATGTACTAGTCTCTCACGAAGTATATAATACATTTGAAAAGGAGGATATCGAAACTTTAAGTTCAAAATTCCCCTCTGCCTTTGAAAGTTTTAAACAATCAGGGTTTATAATAGACGATGAGAGAGACGAGTTGGGAACAATAAGACTTGCAAATAGAAAACAAACATTTGCTAGTAGGAATTATTTTTTAATGATATATCCTACTCAAGATTGCAACCTAAAATGCTGGTATTGCTATGAAAATCATGTTCAAAACACTTGTATATCGGAAGAAGTGATAAATGCAACGATAAAACATATAGTGAACAAGATAGAAAGTAAAGAAATTGATTCCCTGCACCTAACATTTTTTGGAGGTGAGCCACTACTTTTTTTTGATACCACAGTTTATCCACTACTTAAACAAGTAAATGAGCTATGTAAAATATCAGGCATATCTTTTTATCCATTTTTTGTTACAAATGGATCATTGATTACAGAGGAAGTAGTGATGAAATTAAAACCTTTTAATCCTATTTTTCAGATAACACTTGATGGTAATAGACAGAAACACGACAAAGTGAGGATAGGTAAGTCTAATAACTATCCAACATTTGACAAAATTATTTCGGCTCTACAGCTTATTTCAGACAATATCTCTTCGAAGTATTCTTATGTTCCTCGAATTATTACAGTTCGCATTAACTATGATAATCAAACTTTAAAATACACAGACGAAATTATTGATGCGCTATCAAATTTAGATAGAAGTAAGGTCTCAATACATTTAGAACGTGTATGGCAAACTAAAAATTCTGTGAATGAAGAGCAAAGGCAGCAACTTAAGCAAACAATTTTAAAGTTCTCCAATGCTGGATTCAAAGTTGGACATGGCATTTTTGGACTAAGGTCAGTTTCTTGTCCTGCAGAAGAATATAATTATGCAGTTATCAATTATAATGGATTGGTATATAAGTGTAATGGAAGAAATTTAACTCCTAATACAGCTGAAGGCAAACTGCTTCCTGATGGTACCATTAAGTGGAATGAGATAGATTTAATCAAGCGTCTATCGAAACCAACTTTTGAAAATGAAAGATGTATAAATTGCGTAATGCTACCTCAATGTATGGGCCCTTGTAGCCAAAAACAAATTGAGAAAGGATGGGGAAACATTAATGAGATTTGTTCTTTAAATATCATAGATACCTCATTAGAGGATTACCTAACTCTCGATTTTGAAGTTCGATATACTTTGCAACAATTCCAATAAAACTTTGTACGATGCTTTTCCCCTTTATACATTAACCCAGCGATCTTACATTAGGCATGATGCTCGCCGTACAATTTATAATAGGGCAATTAAACAGTCCTGTTGAACAAATGATGAATTTCATTTATCAATGGCCGGATGTAAGTATCAGCCTGGACAGGATGAACGAGATCCATACGCAAAAGGATGAGGAGAATGAAAATCGAATTTCAAAGAGCCATTTAATGACGACTGAACCCGCTCTTGTTGGATATTTGAATTATAAAAGCAAGGAGACAAAGTGGGCCGTATTTACCGGATATAATTGGACGAATACCAAATTGTCGCTGAATACCGGACTCCGGTATGAGGTGTTATCTTCCATGTATGACGATCTGCCAAGTGTTGAAGATAATGTGAAAAAGAAATACCATAATATCTTTCCATCCTTTAAAATCTCATATTCCGACAAGGGA
>NZ_RDSD01000048.1 GCF_003712195.1 Proteiniphilum sp. X52
ACATCTGCAACAATATAAGAGTCCGTATACATATAATAGGTATTTGGATTTCTTTCTACAGTAACAGAATTGTTTTGCTCGGAAACAATACGGATATCCGAAGAGACATTCCATGAGACGGGTATATTATTAGGTAGATTGATAGTGTATGTATAAGTTCCTTGACCGCAAATGTTTGAGGGACCGGAGATGGAGTATGGCGGAGGTGCTTTTTTGTAGTATCTTCTATAAGCCATATTATAAATCGATGGTCCTTCCGTTGGATTATGCCTCATTAGAGGTGCCTGCCCCCATTTTGACTCGTATTTACCTGCAACGTTTTTTGATTTAATGGCGGAATGATCGCCGTTATAATAGAAAATTTTTTCAGCATCATTTTCCGTTGTTTCCACATAGCTTCCATCTGTCCAGTATTTCCAGATATTAGGATTGCTTTGACTATCATATTGATTCATCCATACCACATTCGTACCTCCTTCCGAGATATTCCACGCATAACTGTGGCAATTATACCTTCTACTTGCAGGTGCTAATACATTTTCAGCGCCATACTCTCCTATATAACGATTAGTGGTAGTTGTTATCCATTCGTTAGTCCCCTCAGGATTAATAAATGTCTGAATAGGACTTCCTTTTGGTGTATATAACGTTACGTATTGAGCATTGAGAGTGGTAAACGCCAATAAGTATATATGAGTAATAAATAAACTTTTTTCATGGTCATTGTTGTTTTTCGTTAATAAACTCTTTTCCGTAATCAAGCATTAACTGCTGTAAATTTCTAAGTTCTTCCATTGTTTTTACAAAAAACATAGAAGTATCAATAAATCTTTTAAGAGGATCGCTATCTATTACTTCATTTAAAAAAGGGGGGTATTCTGCATATATCATTATTCTGGCTATAAGCATCAGTGTTGAAAATTCACATAACTCATCAAAAAAGCCGGAAGCTACTCTCAATTTATTCTTTTCCAATGCAATCGCTACCAACTTCTTTTTTTCGGCAGTTGTTAATTGTTGAATAAAATTAGGTTGGGAAAATAGTAACTCAAAGGGTGGAATCCATATCAATTTTCCCTTGCAAATGGCATCCATGAGTTTATAACGTTTCAGCAAAAGTATTCCAGCATCTTTTCGCTCCAAGAGCTCTTTATAGGCATTATTACTGTAAAACAGCGTTTCAAAATCTTTTTGTGCATTTCTCATACCTATTGAAGAAGAAATTTCCACAAAAAAAGGATATTCCCATATTGCTTGTATTACAGCTTGTGTGGACATGGTTTTCAGCCTTTCAATTGGTATTGCACACGCTTTAATTTTTTCTTCGGTGGAAGCAAGTTCTTTCCATTTGTTCATACAAGGACGTATCGGATAATTATATGAATCTGCCGGACGAGGCATATTCATATAGCTGTTAAGCAAATCCAATTGCTCATTACAATAGTATCCATTATCTACTTCTTCTTTTTTACACCCTGAAAACAGTAAAGTTAAGAAGGATAGTATAAGCAGTAAAAAAAATTTATTTTTCATGTTGTACATTGATTTTAGAGATGTTCTCCAGTTCTTTACTGTCAATAAAATTATAATTTTTGATGAAATCTTTTATCTGCTGGTTGTTTTTATTGTTTGGTTCGATTTTATTTATTATTATCGAACTTAGCAAAAGAGATTTCTTAATACCATCTATACCATATATGTCGATATGTTTCAACTTTTCTCCATATTTTTCAATGGTCAATTTTCTAAGTTCTTCTTGCTCTTTTAAACTTAATTGATTTAAAAATTTGTCATTGGATAAAAGTAGTTCTATGTATTCAAAGTTTAGCACAGAGCTATGTTTGCCTTTTTCAACATAGCCTTCCTTTTCCTGAATTTTCATTTGTGAATATATTTTTATTAATGCAGCCGCACCATCTTTGCGGCTACTTAACTCTTTGAGCCCATTGAATTTTTCTATCATAATAGAAACAGCTTCTCTTTCATCATTGAATGCAGTGTATTCGTAGAATAAAGGATACGTTACACATAATTTGGCGAGTTCCAGAGAACTTATCTTCTTAAGTACGTTTTCCGGTATCTGGCAAGATTGAAGTTTCTCTACGCCGGATTTCAGATTTTTCCACTCCTCTGTTCCCGGTTTTACAGGATAATCCCATGTTTGTCCGAAAATGAAGATCGGACAAAATAATAAAATAAAAAAACCTTTTTGCTTTCATAATCATATATTTTTGTAGTTAATACATTAGATTCATATATTTTTTTTCCGCCCGTAATCGTTGTTGCAAATGGGCTTTAACGGTTTGGTGGCGCGTCGGCGTTCATAAAGCGAGTGTTTTGCATTAAATTGTGGCATAAAAGTAATGAAATCAATCCTAAAAGTCAACCGGAAATCGTTAAACCCAACGGTTTATTATTATAGATGAAGAAAGGAGTGAAAACATAGATGTCACTTCGTAATAAAGACGCAGTTATCAACACTTTATCTTGCTTTATATCAATAACTTGTCTTGTCAAATGTGTTTTAACGCCATATCTTTGTAATCTCAATCTTCTTATTGTTATAAACAATCTCTTTCGGATTGTCATACGTCAATTCAAATACTTCTAAAATATTCCCAATAGTGTCTGGATTAGCTAATGTATCTTTCTTCTCACACCCCACTCCGCCTAACAGCAGGAACAGGGAAATGGTGGCAAATAAAAATGTTTTTCTTTTCATTGTTCTTGTGTTTTAAATGAATAAAAATAACTACATCAATCTCTATTTCGCCGGCAAGCAAATCTTGCCGGCAACATCAGCAGTAGGGTGGAGTATCGGAGTTCATTACAATATTGGCTTTTAGCATTAAAGCTTGCTGTAAAGGTATAAAAAACAACAATATAAAGGAGCGACAACTTACTTTTTTCCCGCAGGCAAAACAAACACTTTTTTACATATAGATGCAAAAAAAACGAAAAACGTTGCACGGATTCCCGATTTTAACATTTGGGAAACATTGTCAATGCATAATGGAGTTAGTCATGTTATCTTATCAATTCTTCAACAGTTTCTGCGTATAGGTTTTCCCGTTTTAATAAAATAGTTCTTTATCTCTATTCCGCCCGCAAGCGAGGCTTGCCGGCGGAATCAGCAGCAAGGAGGAGTATTGGGATTCATCGCGCTATCGGTTTTCAGTATTAAATCGTGCCGTAAAGATATAAAAATCAAGAATATAAAGGAACAATAAGCGACTTTTCTCTTCGGGCAAAACAAACACTCTTCTATATTTCTATATAGATGCAAAAAAGCGGCAAAACGTTGCACGGATTCCAGATTTTAACATTCGGGAAACGTTACCAGTGCATTATTTCAGACGACAGACATCTGACTTTTTCATTGGTAATTCGTC
>NZ_RDSD01000049.1 GCF_003712195.1 Proteiniphilum sp. X52
CAAATATAGTAAATTTTCCACACACCGGCTTCTTTTACATATACAGCAGGCGCTGAATAAGCATCACCACCGAGGTACAGCCTTTCGGTGTTCGAGGGCGCATCCAGCTCATACTGTCCCCCTATGTAGTATCGAGTCAATACCGGAGTGGTTCCATTGGCCACGTACATCTTCACCCTGTCTCCTGCCGCATTGTATGTAAACGATGCACTCAACCCGTTCTCGTCCACCCGTGACGGACGCTGGAAGGAGGTGTACGCCACGCTCTGGTTTCGTAACGGCACCGCACTTCCTTCAGGACTGAGCAAGGTTACCTGGTAGGGTTTGGCCGAGTTGCCGTAGGTCATGGTTCCCACACCCTCTATACGTGTTATGTTGCCGTTGGCCGCATAAGTGATTGTCTTGCCTGCAGCGCTTATCAGGCGGTTCAGGTTGTCGTAGGAGAAATTTTCCGTCTTGCTATGCCTGTTGTCTGTCCGGCTTAAAAGGTTACCTTTCTGCACGTCAAAATTGTAAGTGAAATTTTGGATACTACCGGCTGTCCTGCCTGTGGGTATACCGACAGCATTATATGTGTAGCTCCTGTTTATGCTTCCTGTTGTTATTGCTGTCGCTTGTCCCAATGCATTTTCCGCTGTAAGTTTCCATATTGTGGTAGAACCGTTCAGTTTTATTTCAGTATTATGTCCGTTTGCATGCACAAAATTTTCTGTTCCGATAGTGCCGTCTTGGGATGTATATTGTACTGAGAAAACATTTCCACCGTTATAAGTAATTGTTTTTTGTAGCCACTTGCTGTCAGGTACAGTTTCCTTTTCGGTCACCGGCCTGTCATAAGTGTCATAAGTAAATGTTTTTGAAGTACCATTTGTTGAACTCTCGCTTGCTAATAATCCATTCTCATTATACGCGTAGGTAGTAGTAAACTCGCCCTGGCGTTGTAGACTGGTAATACGGCCGTATTTATCAAAGACCGATATATTGGTTCCTTTCGGGTTGGTTTTGGTTAGGGTTAATACTCCTGCCGTAGTGTATGAATAAGTGGATGTTTGCCGTCCGGCGCTTGGATCTACCAGTGCTGTTTGTCTTCCGAAAGCGTCGTACTCGAACGATGTAACTACTCCACCCGGAGCTGTGATGGAAGATGGTTGCCCGTCCGGCCGTTGAGTATAGGTGATTGTGCCTCCAGGATCTGAGACGCTTATCAAGGCTCCGGAAGCATCTACTGTCCTGGTTTTGGCGATGCCGTTTTTTGTTTCAGTGAGACTCAATCCGGAGTAACTCCATGAAGTGGTTTTTCCCGACGCTGCAGTAACTCTTGTGGGACGATCGTAATTGTCATAGTTATAATTGTTCCATTGTGTGGCTGATGTGCCCTTGAAAGGAAGGGAGGTACGACTAATCCGCCCGTAAGTATCATATTCTGTATCTACAAACTGCCATTGCCCGTCAAACCTCTGGTTACCACTGCGTATTTCGCGGCCCAAGGCATCGTAATGGGTTATCACAGCAGGACTGCCCGTAACTGTTTTGGTGACAGTATACAGCCCTGCGCCACCCCATGCAAAAGCGGTCGTTTCAGTTATCCCATCTGCATAATAAACCGTGTTAGTCCTTCCCCAACCATCCATACCGTATCTGGTTACACGCCTTCTATGATCGTAAATAATCCTGGGATTACCGTACCTGTCAAAATCGGCGTATTCGGTGTTTTGTTCCAATGCATTTGTCACGGAGGCAATGTATCTTCCCGATGAATCATAGGTATAGGTATCTCCAAGGAATTCGGTTACGTTGTAAGGTGCTGACTTTTCAGAGGCGACATTCCAGTTGGCATCGTATGTCCATCTGGTTTCACGCGTCTTATTAGTACCGGTCGATCCTGTATGGGTGATCCGAGTAAGGGGAAGGCGTACCGAGTTGTAAGTGAATGTTTCCTTGTCGATCCACGAAGAGCCCGCACGGGTATTGGTTACCGTTTTGGCTACAGGTTGACCAATCAGGTAGATGCTACCGGAAGTGGAGTTGTAGTAAGTCTGGTCGGTAACAGCAGTCACACCTCCACTATAATTCACGGACTCTTTTGTCACATTCCCGTAGGTGTCATACACATATGCCGTTGTTACAGTCTGGTTGGTGAGCCTGTTCAGAGCGGAGCGGTTGGTAAGCCTTATTTTGGCGATCTTGTTGGATTGCACACTTACTGTCCATGTATTGGTAACTTTGGATGTGGGTGATTCGTCACTTTTCAATATTCCGAAATTGTACGGGTCATATTCTTGTGTGTAATAACGCCCCCTCATGTTATCGTTTATCATTATCCGGCCGAAGCCACAGAATCCTCGCCCCTGCTTATGGATAACGGCGTTATCATAGCGGTACTCCTTATATTCATTGCGTGTACCATTCACGTATTGTTCGGTACTAACGGGAAAAGAGAATGGACCCTGAAAGTTTTCAAAAGGATATACAGCTCCATAACCTTTTGAATAGTAATATTCCGCCTCGTTAAGCATCCTATAATGATTCTTACTCACCACTCCCAGGCTATTGACTGCTCCCGTGAGTAGCTTCTCCTTTGTGTCATTCCTTGGGAAGGAGAACCGCGTGACCTTACCGTCCTTTAAAGCTACCAGTTGGTGAAAATAGTTGCGGCTGTTGATATCTGTCGGCACCAGTACAGAACCACTATATACAAAAGAGGTGTAGGAGGTTGCATAAGTTGTTCCGGGTCTTGTTATGTAAGTGTAAAATCCCGACGTTCCGGTTACTTTAACAATATCAGTGAGACCGTCGCTATTTATATCCTGAGTTAGAAATGTATCCGTACTTGCCCTACTTGCGAAGGATGCGGCAACCCTTTCGAACTGGCCATTGCCCATTGCGTAGTAAATAGCCCAGTCCAACGCTCCCGTTTTCGGGGACAGCAGGAAGTCGGGCTTGCCATCGCCGTTGAACTCGCCTATTAATAACTCCCTGCCTTCAAGGGTCGATTTTTTAAGTGCGGCGTATGAGGAGACCTGCCTTACAGAGTAGGTGGAACCCGTGACATCGAACGTGTAAATATACGTGCCGTTGTCATTGATCAGGCAGATGTCGGTTTTGCCGTC